>MU158510.1:682-3286 GCA_015711795.1 Candidatus Geothermocultor quzhuomuensis | reverse complement strand
AGATGAACTTTCAACTCAACTTCCAGCGTCTTATGATGAAGTGGTATCAAAAAATTGCTCAAGGACTTGTCCCCGCCATCGCTCCTCCCATGCCACCTCCGGCCTAAACAGCAAAGTGAGAAATCTTTACTTTAAAGTGTAAGTTTTAGGGTTTACTTTAACTCATGCTCTTAGAGATAATGATGAGCTATGAAAAATGCTCTCTTTTTATTTGGAACTAGACCAGAAGCAATAAAGTTAGCCCCAGTTATAAAGGAGCTCTCTCAATCCGGGAAAATGCAGGAGAATAGCAAACCTACTGAAACAGTGCTTCATAAACTCCCCTATTCCTTTTCGCTAGACTTTCTCTTAATCTTTGTTAAAATTTAAAATTAAAAAGTAATTTAAGTTACTAATTGTGAAGATGGCGAAGGAGAGTCAGAAGCGCAATGTAAAAGTTTATATGTTTGTTTTCGATACCACAGCAAGCGCTTATTATCGTATTATCCAACCATTTAAATTTTTTAAAAGCCGCGTTAAAAATGGGTTTGAATTCCACCTCACTGCTACCCTTCATCCTCAATATTTTGCAGATGGGGATATCTTTATCTTTCAAAGATTTGCTGATAGAGGATTTTTCGATTTGCTCATGTTTTTAAGGAATCAGGGAAAGAAAGTAATATTTGATATGGATTACTATCCTGAACCACCGCCTTATCATCCATCCTTTGGCTTTTTCTCTTCCCTAAGACCCTTTTTGCAACTAGTTTTAAGCGGCGCAGATTATATTTTAGCTCCCACACAGAAACTGGCTCTAGAGTTAAAAAGCTATAATGAGAAGATTTCAGTGATACCAAACTATCTTTATCCTGGATTTTGGAAAAATGGAAAACGGGAAGAAAAGAAAAGGGATTTAGGGTTGTCTCAAGAAGCGGTGGTTTTAGGCTGGATTGGACACCCCGCCAATTACCACTCTTTAAAACAGGTGAAAAGTGTTTTAGAAGAGTTATCTTCTAAATTTGAAAATCTATACTTTGCCTTTTTTGGAGAAGACCCCCAATTTATCGCTCTTCCTCCAGAGCGAAAAATAATTCGAGAGTTTAAAGCTTATCCTTCCTATCTAGAATACTTAGATTTCATCGATGTTGGAATCGCCCCACTTGAAGAATGCCTTTTTAATCAGTGCAAATCTCCCTCACTTGCCTTGGAGTATGGGATGAAGAAAATTCCCGTTGTTGCATCTCCCATTACTCCTTATGAAGATTTAAAAGGTGAAGGCGCACCTATATTCCTAGCTAAGGAAAGGGAAGAATGGGTGAAAGCTTTAAGCAAGTTGATTGAAGATGAAGCATACCGAAAAGAGAGAGGAGAAGCTCTTTATGACTTTGTAAATAAAAATTATCTCTTAGAAAGGGGAGCTCAAAAGTTTCTCCAAGTTTTTGAGGAAGTTTTGGGGAGGAGTGCTGGTGAGTAGTGTACCAGAAGCAAGTATATTGGTAGTTACATATAACAGATTAAGAATGCTTAAGGAGTGTTTAACCTCAATTCTTACAAATACAGAGGGAGTGGATTACGAACTCATTGTTTGGAATAATGCCTCAGAAGACGGAACCAAAGAGTATTTAGATGAGCTGGCTGAGAAGAATTCACAGGTAAAACCGGTGCACAGTGAGAAAAACATTGGGGTGAATGCAGTTGCAGAGACAGTGAAACTGGCTAAAGGCTTTTATTTAATAGAAATGGACGACGATGTTTTGAAAGTACCCAAGGGCTGGTTGAAAGAGATGATTAGAGCTTTTAAGAAGCTTCCCCGAGCAGGTTATTTAGGAGCAAATGTAGTGCAAGATGAATATACAGATGGAGCTAAACCCCCTCTTTATTATTACCAGATAGTTGACTATGGAGATGGCGTTGTTATTGAGCATGGACCTACAGGTGGTTGGTGCACTATTACTTCTCGAGAGGTAATTAATAAAATTGGAAACTTTCTTCAAATACCGGGGAGGATTTTCTTTGCTGAGGATGGCGATTTTGTCAACCGGTGTCTTCAAAACGGTTACCATGTAGGTATTATTAGAAATGTAGTTGTTTATCACGCTACAGGAGTGAAAATAAATAAAAAATATGGCTATCTTGATATTTGCAAACTTAAATACTCCGATGACCCAGCTTATAAACCCTGGCTTGAAGCAACTTTAAAAGAAATGGGAGAGGTTAAATGAAGGGTGAGGATAAGAAAAAGGTAAGCATTGTTCTTCCTACTTATAATTCTATAAAAACTTTACCTGAAGCTGTGGAAAGTGTTTTAAATCAGACATATAAAAACATTGAGCTCATAGTCGTTGATGATGGATCAACAGATGAAACACCTGAATATTTAAGTCAGTTTAAAAAAAATAGAAAAGTAAAAGTTGTAAGGCAAGAAAATAGAGGCGCAGGTTATGCCCGAAATCTAGGAGCTGAAGCTTCTTCAGGGGAATTTTTACTCTTTACCGAATCTGATGTTGTTCTCTATCCTTTCCTTGTGGAAAAGGAGTTAAAAGCCTTAGAAGAGCATCCAGAAGCTTCTTATGCTTATTGTGACTTCATTACCAGAGTTAGAGAAGGAAGTTGGAGGGAACCACT
>MU158510.1:0-672 GCA_015711795.1 Candidatus Geothermocultor quzhuomuensis | reverse complement strand
TAAATCTCGCCCTTTTGACCCTGAGGCTTTAAGAGAGAGCAATTACATTTCCGCCATTTCTTTGATGCGAAGAGAACACTTTCCAGGATTTGATGTGAGGTTAAAAGGATTGCTCGATTGGGACTTGTGGCTTACCATGCTTGATAATGGTCATATAGGGGTATATATACCTGAAATTCTCTTTGAAGCGATTGATAGAGAAGAGTCAATAACCCAGAGCTACGTTCGTGACCATTACTTGGAGGCACGAGCTTCTGTTTTAGCAAAACACAAGAAAGTTGCGATTATCACTTTAACTTGGAATCGATTGGAGTATACACAGCGTATGTTTGAATCTATGGAAAAGTGTTTTAAACGTACTCATTATGACCATTACATTGTAGATCAAGGCTCCACAGATGGAACAGTAGATTACCTTAAAGAGTTAGAGAAAAAAAAGAAAAATATCCATTTAATTTTCAATGAAACAAATACGGGCGTTTCTCATGGTTGCAACCAGGCACTTGACGCTATAATGGGGAAAGGCGGTTATGATTATATTCTCCTTTTAGATAACGATTGTGAGATTTTATCTGAGAATTGCCTTTACGAGGTGATTAGAATTAACATTTTAGCAAACGACTTTTTTCTTCTTTCACCTTATGTGGAAGGTATTCATACTAAGATTCCAAG
>JACVJC010000037.1 GCA_015711795.1 Candidatus Geothermocultor quzhuomuensis | reverse complement strand
TTTATCTTAGGTGCCTTATCTTTATCTGGCATTCCTCCTTTAGCTGGATTCTTCTCTAAAGATGAGATAATAACTGCTGCCTTTCATTCCCATAACTACCTCATCTTTTTGATTGCTTTATTTGTTGCTTTTCTAACCTCCTTATATATGGGAAGACTTTGCTTCTTAGTTTTCTTTGGTAAAGAAAAGAAGAAAAAAGTCCATGAATCTCCTTTACAAATGACCATCCCTCTTATTATCTTAGGAATATTAGCTGTGGTAGCTGGTTGGGTTAGCCATCCCTTTTTAGCTCATAACTTTTTCACTTTTATGGGAGACAAACATGAAGCTCAAATCAACTTGGGCATAATGGTTTTGTCATGTTCTTTTGCTCTTTTGGGGATTTATTTTTCTTGGGTAGTTTATTTGAAGAAAAAGGTTTTAGAACAAAAGGCGATTACCGTCTTTGGTCGGTTTTATCAAATAGTGGCAAACAAATACTACTTAGATGATTTTTATCAGTATCTAGCTAATCAAGTTATTTTGGGATTTTCATCTTTTTTAGCTTGGTTTGATCAGAAAGTAGTTGATAGAGGAGTAAATGGATTGGCATGGTTAACCATGCAGGTTGGGAAGCGATTAAGATATCTTCAAACAGGAGAACTTCAAAATTATGCTTTAGTTATTTTTTCAGCTATTATTATTATCTTTTTTTATTTGTTTTTAATTTCAGGAGGTAATCTGTGAATTTTCCATTTCTTTCAACTATTATTCTTTCTCCGTTTGTTGGGGCATTAATTATTTTAGCTATCAACCCAAGAAAGAAATTAGTCATTAAACTAATTGCCCTAATAGCTTCTTTAATTTCTTTAGTTTGTTCTGTTATCATTTGTTTTCTCTATGATCGGAACCAAGGTGGCTTTCAATTTTTAGAAAAAATCGTCTGGATTAAATCTTTAGGGATTTCTTATTCCTTAGGAGTTGATGGAATTAGCTTACCGATGGTTCTTTTAACTGGGATAATCATTTTTACAGCTGTACTAATATCTTGGGAGATTAAGCCTCGACCTAAGGAATTTTTCATCTGGCTCCTTTTACTAGTATCCGGTGTTTTTGGTGTCTTTTCTTCCCTTAACTTGTTTTTCTTTTTCTTCTTTTATGAATTGGCTGTTTTGCCTATGTATTTATTGATAGGAATTTGGGGTAGTGGCCCCAAAGAATACGGAGCTTTAAAGTTGACCTTGCAACTTTTAGTGGCAAGCGTTTTTATCTTAATTGGAATTTTAATTATTTATACTTTTTCAGGGACCTTTGATTTGGTGGCTCTTTCAAGGGAAAACTATTCTTTAGGATTTCAAAGAGCACTTTTCCCCTTACTTTGTCTTGGCTTTGGAGTTTTAGCGGGGATGTGGCCACTTCACACCTGGTCTCCGATTGGTCATTCAACGGCACCAACAGCTGGGAGTATGCTTCATGCTGGTGTTTTGATGAAGTTAGGTGCTTATGGAATTATCCGAGTTGCTATTAGCCTTTTTCCTATTGGAGCTCAATTCTGGGTTCCATTCGTCGCTATTTTAGCTATTATCAATGTTGTTTATGGTGCTCTGATAGCTATGGCTCAAGAAGATTTTAAATATGTCATTGCCTATTCTAGCGTTAGCCATATGGGGATTGTTTTGCTTGGCTTAACAACTCTAAATAGCACTGGCTTGAATGGGGCTCTTTTTCAAATGTTTTCCCATGGTATTATGACAGGTGCTTTCTTTGCTTTAGTAGGAATTGTTTATGAGCGCTCTCATACTCGCCAAATTGCTGAGATGGGAGGTTTTGCCAGTCGAATGCCTTTTGTTGCAAGTATTTTTGTCTTAGCTGGACTTACTTCTCTAGGGCTACCTGGAACAAGTGGTTTTATAGCAGAATTTTTAGTCTTCGTCGGAGTTTTTAAGGAGTACCCCATTATCCCTATTTTTGCAGTTTTGGGGAGTGCTATTACAGCTGGGTATGTTTTAAGAGTTGCCCGCCGCGTTTTCTTTGGCCCAATTAATTCTAAGTTTGAACACTTAACCGATGCAAAACCTTTGGAAATAGCAGCTTTAACAATTTTAGCTTTTGTTTTAATTCTTTTTGGTCTTTTTCCTTCTCTCATTTCCCATCTCATTAATTTGGGTATTGTCCCTTTAATAACTAAAGTAGGAGGAGGGATTATCTAAGTGGGTTATTTATCATTCTTACCTGAAATGGTTATACTTGCCTTTGCTTGCATAATTCTTATTTTAGACTTGTTCTCTTCAAAAAAGAATTATTTCTTTTCTCTTGCCTTAATAGCGCTTGTCTTAGCTCTGGTGACTATTTTTCTCCCTTTCTCGTCTAATTCTAACTCCCTAATTACTCAAATGTTTTTTCGCGATTCAATGGCTAAGTTTTTCAGGGTGACTTTTATTGTTGCAGCAAGTCTGATTATTTTAATCTCAAACGACTGGGCAAGAAAGAGTAATTTTCGGAGTGAATATTATTCCTTCATTCTCTTTGCTACTTTAGGGATAATGCTGATGGCTTCAGCTGGAGAATTAGTTTCTATGTATATCTCACTTGAGTTAACAAGTTTAAGTTTTTACGCATTAGTAGCTTTTTCTAAGGGTGACTTAAAATCAAGCGAGGCAGGTCTTAAATATCTTATTCTTGGGGTCATTTCTTCCGATGTTTTGCTTTTTGGTCTAGCTTTAATATATGGGCTAACTGGTGCAACCAGATTTTCAGAAATAGCTTCAATTCTTCCTCGCACTTTTTCTGAACCAGCTTTTCTTCTAAGCCTTATTTTTCTTGTGGCCGGCTTTGGCTTCAAAATAGCTCTTGTTCCTTTTCATATGTGGGTTCCTGATGCTTATGAAGGAGCACCAACCCCGGTTGCAGCTTTTATGTCAGTTGGTTCAAAAGCAGCTGCTTTTGCTATAACTATCAGGATATTTTTGGGAGCATTAGCAGTAGCCCAAAATTTTTGGTCGATTCTTCTTCCTCTTTTAGCTGTCCTTTCGATGACTCTTGGTAATTTGGTCGCCTTAGTTCAGACTAATATTAAACGAATGCTTGCTTATTCAAGTATTGCTCAAGCAGGATATGTGTTAATGGGGATAGCTGCTTTATCAGCTTTTGGAATTTCGGGAACTCTTTATTATCTTTTGGCTTATACCTTTACCAACATCTGTGCTTTTGCTGCTGTTACTGTTTTTGCTAGTCAGACTGGTAGCGAAGAAATCAAAGATTTCGCGGGTTTATCTCAAAGATCGCCGACTTTGGCTTTAGCCTTAACGATTTCGCTTCTTTCTTTAGCCGGGATGCCTCTTTTTGCTGGATTTGTAGCTAAGTTTTATATTTTTGCTTCTGTTGCACTTCAAAAACTCTATTGGCTAGTTGCTGTAGCTTTAATCAATACAGCCATTTCACTTTATTATTACTTAATGGTAGTTAAGCAAATATACATTGTTCCTCCGGTAAGCAAAGAGCCAATTTTGATTTCCTTGCCTTCAAGGGTAGCTTTACAATTAACTGTTTTTGGTATTCTTTTACTTGGAATTTATCCTGGTCCGTTTATCAAAACGATTGGAGCAATAACTAAAAATCTATTTATCACTTAAAGGAGGTAAAGTGGCTGAAGGGGTTTTTCAAGTTGCCTTTTACTTATTTTCAACATTGATTATTGGTTCAGCATTGATGATGGTAATTTCTCGAAGTTTATTTTACAATGCTCTTTTTCTTTTAGTTGTTCTTTTAGGGACAGCTGGCATTTATGTTCTTTTAAATGCAGAGTTTTTAGCTGCTATGCAAATTTTTGTTTATGCTGGTGCCTTAACTGTTCTTCTCCTCTTTGTCATTATGTTAACGACAGGCCGATTTAAAAAAGAAGCGAAGATTTTTCACTCACAAAGCGTGGTTGGTTTTATCGTTGCCATATCTCTCTTGTTTTTATCTCTTTTCTCACTCAATTTAACTTCTTGGAAAATAGTGGTTGGTGAAACTTCTCATACCCTTCAAAACCTAGCTAATTTTCTCTTTACACAATATGCTCTTCCTTTCGAAATAGCTTCACTGGTGCTTTTAGTCGCTTTAATTGGAGCAATTTGGCTAGCTAGGAGGGAAGAAGAATGATTACCTTAAATCACTTTTTAACTTTGGGGGCAATTCTCTTTTGCATCGGTCTTTTTGGTGCTTTATCAAAGCGAAACATCATTGCTATTATGATGTTTCTCGAATTAATGACCAATGCAGTTAATCTTAGCTTAATTTCCTTTTCTAAATACATTACTCCAATAACAATTCGGGGGCAGATTTTTGCTATTTTTGTTATGGTAGTAACGGCTGCAGAAATTGGATTAGGGCTAGCAATTGTTCTTTGTATTTATCGTAGTCGGGAAACTACTCAAATTGATGAGGTGAATTTATTGAAGTGGTAGGGGGTGTTTAAAATGAATTTTTCATTAGCAAGTCCCTGGCTTGTTCCAGGTTTCCCCCTACTTGCATTTATCATCTTAATCTTTTTTGGTAAAAGGCTTCAGGGCAAAGGAGCTTATATCGCTATTCTTGCTATCAGTCTTTCTCTTATTCTTTCTTTTTGGATTTTTTACCAATATACTCGGGGTGTTTCTCTTGCTTCTCATTTTTATTGGTTATCCTTTTATGAGACCAGATTCCCCTTTGGAACACTTGTTGATTCACTTTCTTGCCTGATGTTAGTTGTTGTTTCTTTTATTTCCCTTCTCGTTCAGATTTATTCCCTTTCCTATATGGCAGGGGAAGTGAGATTTTCCTGGTATTATGCTTGTCTTTCACTTTTTTTCG
>JACVJC010000036.1 GCA_015711795.1 Candidatus Geothermocultor quzhuomuensis | reverse complement strand
AACCAATGATGAGAGATTTGCATACGATTCTTATCGCCGCTTTATCCAGATGTTTGGGAAAGTAGTTTTGAAAGTTGAAGGTAACTTATTTGAAGAAGCTCTTAAGGAAGTAAAGGCTTATAAGAGGGTAAAGTTAGATACGGAACTTACTGCTAATGACCTTAAAGAAGTAGTTGAAACTTTTAAGAAAATTGTTAAGGAGCAGACGGGAAAAGATTTTCCTTCTGACCCTAAAGAACAGTTGAGGTTGGCAATAGCGGCTGTTTTTGAGTCTTGGAACAATAAAAGGGCAGTTGATTATCGTCGTCTTTATAAAATTCCTGATGACTTAGGGACAGCAGTTAATGTTCAAGCAATGGTTTTTGGTAATAAAGGCGATGATTCAGCGACAGGGGTTGCTTTTACCCGAGACGCCGCAACGGGGGAAAAGATTCCTTATGGGGATTATTTAACTAATGCCCAAGGAGAAGATGTGGTGGCTGGTATTCGCAATACCAAACCCCTCACTCAACTCTCTGATGAAATGCCTGAAGTCGCTCAAGAGCTTTTTAAGATTATGGAGATTTTAGAGAAACACTACAAAGATATGTGTGATATTGAATTTACAATTGAGAAAGGTAAACTTTGGATTCTTCAAACGAGAATTGGCAAGCGCACAGCTGCTAGTGCTTTAAAGATTGCGGTGGATATGGTTAAAGAAGGTTTAATCGATGAAAAGGAAGCTGTTTTGCGAATTAATCCTGAGCAACTTGACCAGCTTTTGCATCCCCAACTTGACCCCAATGCTTCAATTGAAGTTTTAACAACAGGGCTAAATGCTTCTCCAGGGGCAGCAGTTGGGAAGGTTGTCTTTGATGCTGATACTGCTGAAATGAGGGGTAATGCGGGGGAAAAAGTGATATTGGTTCGTTGGGAAACCACCCCTGATGACCTTCATGGGATGATTGCTTCTCAAGGGATATTAACTAGTCATGGTGGCAAAACTTCGCACGCCGCTGTGGTTGCTCGAGGGATGGGTAAACCTTGTGTTTGTGGTGCTGAGGCTTTAAAGATTGATATGGAAAAGAGAGAGTGTCGAGTTGGTGATAAGGTAATTAAAGAAGGGGATATTATTACTATCGATGGCACAACAGGGAGAGTTGTTTTGGGAGAAGTACCATTAGTTGCTCCAACACCTACCCCTGAGCTAAAAACTATTCTCTCCTGGGCTGACTCATTTCGTAAGTTAGGGGTAAGAACTAATGCTGATACTCCCAAAGACGCAGCTAAGGCGCGGGAGTTTGGGGCTGAAGGAATTGGCTTGTGCCGAACCGAACATATGTTTTTAGGTGAGAGACTCCCAATTGTCCAAGATATGATTTTAGAAGAGGGAGAAAAAGTTCAAGAAGCTTTGGAAAAACTCCTTGAAGTCCAGAGGAGAGATTTTATCGGCATTTTTAAATCGATGAATGGCTTACCAGTGACGATTCGACTTCTTGACCCGCCTCTTCATGAGTTTTTACCCAGTCAAGTCGAGCTTGAAGTTGAACTTACCCGCTTGGAATTAACTGGTGCTCAAAGCGAGGAAATTGAGAAGAAAAGAAAGCTCCTTAGTGCGGTTCATCGGATGTCAGAGGCTAATCCTATGCTTGGCTTGAGAGGTTGTCGTCTTGGCATAACTAATCCCGAAATTTATAAGATGCAAGTGAGAGCAATTATGGAAGCAGCTTGTGAGGTTAAAAAATCAGGTGGAGAGCCTAAGGTTGAGATAATGATTCCCCTTGTTGCTTTGGTTGAAGAACTTAAGGTATTAAGGAAAGAAATAGAAGATGTTTGCCAGGAAGTTTTAAAAAAATACAATCAAAATCTGGAATATAAAATTGGGACGATGATAGAGCTACCTCGGGCGGCTGTAACGGCTGATGAAATTGCTCAAGCTGCTGACTTTTTTTCCTTTGGAACTAATGATTTAACTCAAACTACCTTTGGTTTTTCTCGTGACGACATTGAATCTAAGTTTTTACCCCGTTACTTAGACAGGAAAATCTTAGCTAAAAATCCTTTCGAAACCCTTGATCCTGGAGTAGTTAAATTAATTGATATGGCTTGTAAGTTAGGCCGATCAACTAATCCCAATTTAAAATTAGGCATCTGTGGTGAGCATGGTGGTGACCCCGAGTCAGTAAAAATCTTGCACGAAATTGGTCTTGATTATGTTAGTTGCTCACCTTATCGCGTTCCTCTTGCCCGACTGGCAGCAGCTCAAGCAGCCATTGGCCAGGTAGAGAGAGACAGGTAGGAACAAGTAGCAAATAGCAGTTAGCGGACAACAGGAAGCAAACTCAAGTCTGAAGAGCTGAAGTTGGAACTAACAACCAGTGATGAGCATTAGAGAACTAATTGAAAAAAAAGAGAGAGAAAACCTTTCTCCAAGAGCAAAGTTGAGTTCAGAGACAAAGGGGAGGGAGAGAAAGGAAGAACCTTGCGAGGTTAGAACAGCTTTTCAGCGAGACCGAGATCGGATTATTCATTCAAAATCCTTTCGGAGGTTAATGCATAAAACTCAAGTTTTTCTCGCACCTGAGGGTGACCATTATCGAACTAGGCTTACCCATACTCTTGAAGTTTCTCAGATTTCAAGAACCATTGCTCGAGCCTTAAATTTAAATGAAGATTTAACTGAGGCAATTGCCTTAGGTCATGATTTAGGTCATACCCCTTTTGGTCACATTGGGGAAGAAGCTTTAACTAATTGCTTTAAAAAGATAAGGAAAGATTATCCTGAACTCCCTGACACTTTTGAACACAATGTCCAGAGTGTAAGAGTGGTTGAAGTGATTGAGTATGATGGCAAGGGGCTTAATTTAACCTGGGAAGTAAAGGATGGAATTCTTAATCATACTGGAAAAGGTATGGTTGCAACTCTTGAAGGTCAAATTGTAAAGCTGGCTGATCGTATTGCTTACATCAATCACGATATTGACGATGCTTTGAGAGCTAATATTATTTCTGAAAGCGATTTACCCAAAGCGCCGATTAAAATTTTAGGCGAAAGGCACAGTGCACGGATAAATAAGATGGTTTGCGATGTAATAGAGACGAGCAAAACTAGTGAGGATATTAAGATGAGTGAGCCTGTTAAGAGGGCGATGGAAGATTTAAGAGATTTTTTATTTAAAACTGTTTACATTGACTCTCAAGCAAAGCTGGAAGACGAGAAAGCAAAAAAGGTCTTGGAGTCGCTTTTCTTTTATTATTTAGAGTACCCTCAAGAATTGCCAAGAGAATTTTCCCCCCATCGAAAGGAAGAGTTGCCAATTAAAGTTTGTGACTATGTGGCTGGAATGACTGACCGATATGCCTTAAAAAAATTTGAAGATTTATTCTTACCCCGGCCATGGATGCTTTGATAAACCAAAGAGCAGGTAAATAGTGATTAAGTAACAGATAGTAGATAGCAGTTCCTCTTGCTTACTGCAGGCAGACTTCTGGGGGAGGATTAAGGTGAGGGTGAAGTCAAAAGCGAAAATAAAAAAGTTATTGGTGGTTGCTAATCTTTATATATATAAAAGAGAAGTGAAAAGGAAGAGAAGGGGTTATGGGCTTCATTAGGGACGAAGACATTAATGAAGTAATGGAAAGAAATAATCTTGTTGAAATTATCTCTGAATATGTTACTTTAAAAAAGTCTGGCCGTTCTTATTCAGGTCTCTGCCCTTTCCACAAAGAAAAGACACCCTCTTTTTATGTTGATCCTGCCAAACAGCTTTATCATTGTTTTGGATGTGACAGGGGAGGGAATATTTTTTCTTTCATCATGGAAATGGAAAAGGTTGAGTTTCCTGAAGCAGTCAAGATTTTAGCTGATAGAGTAGGTTATCAACTCAAGTTTGAGAAAGAAAGGGAAGGGAAAACTTCTAAAAAAGAGAGACTTCAATTAGCTCATCAGGAAGCAGTAAACTTTTACCGTTACTCTCTCAGGCAAACCAAAGAGGGTGAAGTAGCATTAAATTATTTGAAAAAGAGAGGTTTTGAAGATAACATTATTGACCTTTTTCAAATTGGTTATGCTCCTTCTGGCTGGGACAATTTAACCAAAGTCTTACTAAAGAAAAGGTTTACTCCACAAGAATTAGTTGAAGCTGGTCTTTCAATTCAGGGAGAAAGGGGATATTACGACAGATTTAGAGAAAGGATTATTTTCCCCATAACTGATATTCGGGGGAGAGTAGTGGCATTTGGAGGAAGAGCCTTAAAGGAAGAGGAAGCAAAGTATATTAATTCACCGGAGACGCTCATTTATCATAAAGGCTCAACGCTTTACGCTTTATATTTAGCTAAAAATGAAATAGTTAAAGAAAATGAGGTTATCGTGGTCGAAGGTTATACCGATGCCATTTCTTTGTTTAAAGAAGGGATAAAAAATGTCGTTGCAACCTTGGGAACAGCCTTTACAGCTGAACACTTAAGAACTCTCTCCCGATTTACTGAAAGAGTTATTTTGGCTTTTGATTCAGATACAGCTGGATTAACCGCTGCTGAAAGGGGACTCGAACTTTTAGGTGAATCTAAGTCTCAAATTTTGGTTGTTCTCCTCCCTCAAGGCCTTGACCCAGCTGATTTCATATCTCAAAAAGGGAAAGATGAGTTTGAAAGAATAATTAAAAAGGCAATTCCTTTAATCGAGTTTGTTTTAAATCAGCGCATAAACAAGCATAATCTCAACTTACCTGAAGGAAGGATTAAAGCAGTTAGCGATTTAATTGAAGTTGTGATTGCTTTACCCAATAAAATTGCTCAAGAGGAATATTTAAAGTGGCTTTTAGATAAAATTCCTGTCTCTGAAGAATTTTTAAGACTAGAATTTAAAAGGAGAGTGAGGTATAATAAGAAAAATATTGAGGAGCGCAAAATTCTCTTTACGGAATTTGTTGATGATCCTGAATTAGCTGCTCAAGCAAAGAGAGAAAAGGAAATTTTAAAAATTCTCTTACAAGTGGAAGAAGTTACTCCTCTTATCAATCAGGAACTTAAAGAAGATTATTTTACCCAGTTAATTTATCAAAGTATCTTTTCTCACTGGAAAGAATTATTTAAGAGGGGTTCTTTTTCTAGAGCTGTAGAAGAGCTTTCAAAGTTAAATGAAGAAAATTTACAAAAAGCTATAAGCAGACTAATGTTAGAAGAGATAATTGCCGATAATATAGAAGAATATGCTAAAAGCCTTCTCTTTAAGATGAAGGAGTATTTTCTTAAAAGTCAAATTAAAAAACTAAAAAAAGAGCTGGAGGGGTTAAATCCTTTTAAAGATAGGGAAAGAGTTGATTCCCTTTTTGAAGAAATCATCCATCTTGAGGCTATTAAAAGAAATTTACAAATGTAGATAATTAATAGATAAAGGTAGGGTGATTAAATTGGATGCCAATTTAAATAAAATTGTTCAGATGGAAGAAGTGAAAAAACTAGTTGAAAAAGGAAAAGAAAAGAGCTTCCTCGGCACAGATGAAATTGCTGATGCCTTACAAAATGTCGAACTTTCAACTGAGGAAATAGACGGAATTTACTCTTACTTTTTAAGTCAGGGAATAAAAATTGATGAACATCCAGATCCAAGTTTGATTGAGAAGGGGAAAGAGAGGGAAAAGGATAGTATTGCAGTAGCAAAAGTATCGACAGCTGACCCAGTCAGAATGTATCTCAAAGAAATTGGTAAGGTTCCTTTGCTAACAGCTGCTGAGGAAGTCGAACTAGCTAAGAAAATTGAGGAGGGAGAAAAAGCTAGTAATTTGCTGAACGAGCCAAATCTCTTACCAGCTCAAAGAGAGGAGCTAGAAAAGATAAAAGAGGCTGGAAAGGCTGCCAAAAAGAAGCTAGTTGAAGCAAACCTGAGGTTAGTTGTGAGTATTGCCAAGAAGTATGTGGGGAGAGGCTTGCTCTTTCTTGACCTTATTCAGGAAGGAAACCTTGGGTTAATTAGAGCAGTTGAAAAGTTTGATTATCGAAAAGGTTACAAATTTTCTACTTACGCTACTTGGTGGATAAGGCAAGCTATTACTCGTGCCATTGCTGATCAGGCTCGAACTATTAGAATTCCTGTTCATATGGTTGAAACAATTAATAAGCTCGCTCGAATTCAGCGGCAGCTTCTTCAAGAATTGGGTCGAGAGCCATTTCCTGAAGAAATTGCTGAGGAAATGTATTTATCCTCTGATAAAGTTCGAGAAATCTTAAGGATTTCCCAAGAACCTGTTTCGCTAGAAACACCAATCGGTGAAGAAGAGGATAGTCAGCTTGGTGATTTTGTTGAGGACGAAAGTATTGAATCGCCAGTTGAAAGTGCTTCTGGTACTCTTTTGCGGGAAGACTTAAAGAAAGTGCTAAATCAACTAAATGACAGAGAAAGAAGGGTTATTGAGCTTCGTTTTGGCCTTCTTGATGGACACCCCAGAACTTTAGAGGAAGTGGGACGGGTTTTTGGTGTAACTCGGGAACGCATTAGGCAAATAGAATCAAAAACCATTAGAAAACTTCAGCACCCCAGTAGAAGTGGCAAACTAAAAGATTACCTTGAGTAAAACAGTAAAATAGGGTCAAACCTTCAATTTTTATTTATTATCCTCTTTATATTTTCTACTTCTCTTTTTAATTTGCTTTCTTTTTCCATTCTTGCTTCTATTATCTTTATATTTTCACTTACTGCTTGACCCTTTA
>JACVJC010000035.1 GCA_015711795.1 Candidatus Geothermocultor quzhuomuensis | reverse complement strand
GGTTAAACTATATCCATAAAAAACTTGGAAAGAGTAGATGAGGATGATTTCTACGACCATTCCAGCTAAACCTGTTATCCAAATTAGAGATAAGATGGGAAATTCTTGTGAAAACCGAGTTCGAAAAGCAAAACCGATAATGAGAAGAAAAAAAACAGAGAAAAGAATCCAAAAGAAACTAATTCTCGAGAAAGTTGTTAGTATTTGGCGAAAAAAGGGATTAAATTTAGCGCTCCAGAGGACATTATCATAGTAAAAAGAAATGGGGGAAAAGTCTCGATTGGGTTCTAAATTTTTTAATCCAAGTTGTTTATGAATATAGTTTAACCTTTCTGAGCTCATCTTGTAGCGGAGAAAAACAGGGGTAACATAACGGGTTTGGATTTTTCTTCTGATTAAACGGTGAGCCAAAAGTTCAGGGTCTTCGGTGGGAATGTTTTTATCAATTGAAGCAAAAAAATAAATATTTTCACCAGGGATTATAGCAAGACCGGGGAAGACTCGTTTTAAGGTTATCAAAAGACTAGCATTGTAATTTTTCATTTCTTTCCCTAGGTATTCTTGGGAAGACGAAAGCTTTATGCTGAAAATTCCCTTTTGAGTTAGGATTTTTTTGATTTCTTTAAAAAATTCTTCGGTGTAAAAGCGATTAAGTTGGGCAGTATAAGGATCAGGTAAGTTAATGATTATGGTGTCAAACTTTTCTGAGGTTTTTTTAACAAAGTGTCTCCCATCTTGAAATACTATCTTAACCTTGAGATTTTCTAAAGCTTCCTTATCTTTTACCGGAAGGTATCTTTGACTTATTTTGACTAAAAGAGGGTCGAGTTCAACATAAATAATTTTCTTTACAGGGTGTTTCAAGATTTCTTTGATTGCCCCGCTAACTCCTCCTCCAATTAAAAGGATTTTTTTAGGGGAGGGGTTTTCCAAAAGAGCATAGTGAGCTGCTTCTTCGCTAGAGAATGTATCTTGAGTGGTGAATGAGAGAAGGCCACTTTGAAAGAGGCTAAAGTTTTTCTTCATTTTAACGATTGAAATATTTCCGTAAATTGAATCAGCTGAAGTTATAAGTTTCCAACCTCTCCAGCGCAAAAGATTCGAGGATTGATTTAACTGGTGAGCAAAGATGGAAAAAGAGATAAGAGAAAGAAAAAACAAACAACCCAAGGAGACTTTATATTTCCAATTTTTTAAACCAAAAAGAGCAAGAATAAAAGCACTCAGAAAATTAAGGGTAGAAAGGGCAAGAGCAATTTGGAAGGGATTAAAAAGGAAAACCAAAAGATAAGTGAAGAAAATTGCCCCAATAATTGAACCAAAGGATTCCCAAAAATAAACTCCACCAGTTTCAGCTGCTATTTTTGGTTTCCCTTTCTCTTTAAGAGAAAAGATTTTACTCCCTAAAGTAAATTGGAAGCCTAAAATTAAACCAAGAGGAGCAAGGAGAAAAAAAACTGAGTAAAAAATAGTCCAGTAGTCAACAATTTCTCCTAAAGTAAACTGGTAGAGATTATTGGTACTTCTTATAAGAAAGATTTCAAGAGGGAGAACAAGGGCGAGAATACTTTGAAGAAAAATAAATTTTTTTATTGGAGATGAAATTTTATCCGCAATTTTCCCTAATCCCCAGCTTCCAAAACCTACCCAAAAGAGCCAAGAAGCAAAGAGGGTTCCAATGACAAGTTCATTTCCATAGAAAGAAACAAGAAGTTCTCGAAAGAGAACAATTTGGCTGATGATACTAGTTAATCCCAAAACAAAGAAGGCGAAAATTAGTTCTTTTCTCATGGTAACATTTTATAGCATTTTAATTAAAAAGAAGGGAGAAGCTATCTATTAAAAACTTCACTAAAAAAGGACTAGGCTTTCTATCGGAGGGGCGCCATAGAAAGCCTAGTAGAAAAACTGTATTAAGTTTTTCATTTTTTATATCGGCAAAAATTAAAAAAACTTTAGAGATATTTTTAAAATTTTTTTGGGAAAATTTTACTCTTCTCAAGAGGTTACTTTAGAGCTTCTAGGGCTCGGGTAGGACAGCCCTTTAAACAAAGACCACACTTTGGCCATTTATACTTGTTGACCTCTTTAACCCAGGCAACACATTTTTTCTTACTGATTAGAGGAAAACCGTCTTGGTCTAAGCTAATAGCATTAAAAGGGCACCTTTTTAAACAGTAATAATCTCGCGGACACTTAGCTTTAAAATCCCCTCGGTTAATTTCTGGAAGCGAAGCAAGTCCAAAAAAAACTAGGATAGAGTAGAGAAAACTCTTTGCTAGTTTTTTATTAAATTCTCTTCTAGTTATTTTTTCCATAGCTTTCTCCAATTTAAGTTTTCCAAATTCCAGGGATTATTTGACCACAGAATTTGCATTTTCCCTTAATTAGATTGTTTTCTAAAATTTGGTAGCCAAATCTTTTAATAAGGGTTTTTTGACAGTTTGGGCAGTAAGTGTTTTCACCTTCATGACCTGGGACATTTCCAATGTAAACGAATTTGTGACCTTTCTCTAAAGCAATGTTTCGGGCTTTCTCTAAGGTTTCTAGAGGTGTTAAGGGAAGATTTTTTAACCTATATTCGGGATAAAATCTTGAGAAGTGAAGAGGTATTTCTGAACCGAGATTTTGATAAACCCAAGAACAAAGCTTTTTAATTTGACTTTCGCTATCATTAAGGGTGGGGATAATTAAATTTGTGATTTCTACATGGGTTCCTTCTTCTTTTAAGGTAATTAAAGCATCTTGAACTGGTTTTAGTTCTCCAAAACAAACTTCATCATAAAACTGAGGAGTAATTCCCTTTAAATCGATATTAGCTGCCTGAAGATAACAACATAGCTTTTTAAGGGGTTTTTTCTTGATATAGCCATTGGAATGGAATATATTGATTAGGCCTTTTTGGTTGGCAAGTTGAGCAGTCTCAAACATATATTCGTAAAAAATAACTGGTTCTGAGTAAGTATAGGCGATAATAGGTGAACCTCTGGCGAGGGCTTCTTCAACAATTCTTTTAGGCGGAAAGTCTAAATTTTCCGTTTCTTCAGGGGGATATTGGGAAATTTGCCAATTTTGGCAGTTTTTACAATGGAAATTACATCCAGCCGTTGCCAGAGAGAAAGCAGTAGAACCTGGGAGAACATGAAAAAGGGGCTTTTTTTCAATTGGGTCAACATGAACAGCACAGGGATTGCTATGAGCAAGGGTGAAAAGCTTTCCATCTCGGTTTTCTCTCACCAAACAAGGAGCTCGCTCCCAATTGGCAATAACACAAGTATTTGGACAAAGGGTACATTGAACAATCTTATCTTTTAATTGGTGATAATATTTTGCCTCTCTTCCTGGAATTTTTACTGAGGCTTTTCCTCGAGTACAGCCTGAAATCTTTAAACCAAGTGCAGCTAGCCCGGAATAAATAGCTCCACTCAAAATTATCTTTCCAAACTCTCTCCTCGTTATTTTCTTTTGCCAATAGCCCATTTTCATATCCCCAGCCCCTATTTAATTTTAAACTAACAACCAATCTAAGGGAAACTTAGCGCCTTCTTCGGACAACTATCGACACAAGCCATGCACATAATGCATTCAGGGTCTTTAATCTCATCTTCCTTTATATAAGTGGAAACTTTTACCTCAACAGGGCAAACCTTATCGCATTTTAGGCAATTATTGCATTTCTTAGAGGTAATTTTAATTCGAAAAACCTGACCTAGGGAAAGGAGAGCCAGAAAACCTCCGAGTGGGCAGAGATATTTGCACCAGGCTTTCCATCCAAAAAAGAAAACTAAAGCTAGGGCTAGAGCAAAAATAATTAAAGCCCAGAAAATAACTATATTAGTCAAACCCTTAAAAATTGCTCCAGCTGGACAAATTAGGCAAAAAAGAGCTTCCCCATAAATAAAAGCAAGAATTAAAGTTCCGACAAGGACAAGATATTTAAGGTAGGGGTGAAAAAATTTAATCTCAAAAGGTTTTTTTAAAATGGAATTCAATTCAACCCTTTCTAATAATGTTCCAAAGGGGCAAACCCAGCTACAAAATAAACGCCCTAAAATTAACCCTAAGAGAACAAACCCACCCAAGAGCCAAAAAAAAGAAACTTCTGGAGGGCGCCAGCCGACTCCAATGAAAAGGCTCAGACTAGTTCCTTTAGAAACCAGTGGATATTGGAGGTGCCAAAGAGGACAGAGCCAGCAAATTGCAGTTGGTGTTTGAAAAGCAAAATAAGTTAGATAGAAAACCAAAACCAAAAAAAAGATTTGACTAATTTTCCTTAATGTTGTGAGCTGAACTTTCTTAAACATTGTAATCTACACCCTTATGATAAGCTATTTTAGATGTTTATTGAAGGAAAATTCAAAGAAAAAGTTAAATAAAAAAGATGACAAAGAGGGGGTGAGAAATTAATATATTGCTATGAGTCCTGTCCAAGATAAGTTTAATAAAACCTCGGATATTTCCTGGAGAAGTTGGGGATTTTTTCTAGTTTTTGTTCTTTTATTTCTCGCTTTGTTTCCATCTAAGGTTTGGGCAAAAGATTATAGTTTTTCTAAAGTTCTAATTAAAGCTTGGGTTAACACTGACGGTTCAATAACCATTGTAGAGAACAGAACCTATAATTTTAGGGGAGATTTCCACTGGGCAGATTATAAGGTTTATAAGTCAGGCTGCGATGACATTAGAAATTTTGCTATTAGTGAAGGTGGTAAACCTTTTTCCTCTCTTGTTTCTGGAGAAACCCCTGGAACTTTTTATGTTGTAAACTATCCCGATAAAGTTTATGCTAAGTGGTTTTATTCAGCTTCTAATGAGAAGCGTACCTTCACTATTAGCTACTTAATTGTTGGGGTGGTTAAATCATATGATGATGTGGCGGAGCTTTACTGGAAGTTTATTGGCGATGAATGGGAAAAGGGATTTAACAGGGTTGAAGTTGAAGTTTATTTACCGAGTGGTGCTTTAAAAGAAAATATTAAAGCTTGGGGACACGGTCCACTTAATGGACTAGTTGAAATTGTTGACGCACAAACCATTAGATTTACCGTTGATAAACTTCCTGCAAAAACTTTTGTTGAAGGAAGAATTGTTTTTCCTCCTTCTATTGTTCCTGAAGCCAAGAAAGTTAGCGGAAAGCGCCTTAATCAAATTCTTGCTGAAGAAAAGAGATGGGCAGATGAGGCTAACTTTAAACGGCTGTTTTACCGATTTATTATCTTAGCTGGGGGTCTTTTGCCTTTATTTGGCTGGGGTATTTGGTTTTACCTTTGGCAAAAATATGGTCGGGAATATAATACTAGGTTTGTTGGAGAGTATTATCGGGAGCTACCCGCTAAATATTCTCCAGCTTTAGCTGGTTATTTAATGAGAATGGGCAAAATTACCTCTAATGATTTTGTCGCTGTCATTATGGACCTTGCTCGAAGAGGGTTTATTAAGATAACAGAAACAAAGAAAGAAAAAATAGGCCTCTTTGGCACTAAAGAGAAGTACGATTACACTTTCAGGCGAATGAAGCCTGAGCAAGAAGTTGGACTGACTGATTTTGAGAAGCTGCAGCTCCATTTAATTTTCAATCAGGTTGGGACAGGCAAATTTTCTTCAATGGAGTCAATTCAAAATTATGCCAAGACTCATCCAGAGAGATTTCAGGAATCTTACCAGAGCTGGGAGAGCAGTATTAAAAGCGAAGCTGAACTTTTGGGTTTCATTGAAAAGCAAAGTTTAACGGCAGTGTGGATAAATGCAGCTGTTGGAATAGTTATTGCTGTTTTCGGATTTATAATTCTAATTGCAGTTGGTAATGCTTTGGGCTTTTTTGTTCTAGCTTCTGGTGTTTTGCAAGCAATTTTTTCTTTTCCTTTAAAGCGCCGTTCGCCTAAAGCGGCTGAAGAGTTTGAAAAATGGAGGGCTTTTAAACAGTTTCTTTTGGACTTTTCTAACCTTAAAATTGCCTTGCCAAGCTCAATGATAATTTGGGAGCATTATCTTGTTTACGCTGTGGCTTTGGGTGTGGCTGAAAAGGTTATTGAGCAATTAAAAGTGGTTCTTCCCAGTCAACAAGTGGAGTCAGGTACGGTTAGTGCTTATCGGGGACCTTCTTGGTTTGAGTCTTCTCGGGGCATTTCCGGTTTAGCTAGTTTTGATTCACTTTCTACTAGTTTTAGCTCGATGGTTTCCATTGCCTCAAGCGCAATGAGCTCCGCTAGCGGTGGAGGTGGAGGCTTCTCTGGAGGCGGTGGAGGAGGTGGCGGAGGTGGTGGGGGAGGCGCTGGCTAACCCTAAGCAGACGGTAGACTGTAAACGGTAGACCACAGACTGAAGACTTGAGGGCTGAAGTTGAAACGTCAATCGTGGCGTCGTTTTCACCCTCTTCCTTTGGGGGAGTGTCAAGGTGAGGGTTATAAGAGATAGTTAGTAGGGAGCAGTGAAGAGCAAAGAATTAGTTGGCAAGCTTGCAGGCTGACAAGCTGACAGGCAAGTAGCGAGGAGTGAGGGAAAGTCAAAAATAAAAAATCCAAATAGCTCGCCTGCCGCAAGCAGGTAGCAAGGAAAAACCTGAAGCCAAGAACTTAAAACTAGACCTTGACCTTGCGCTTGACCCTAAGAAATTGGCAAGTAACGAGTGGCAAGTCACGAATAGGGGTAAGAACCCTGACCCGTCTGCTTCCTGCCCGCTAAGCCAAATCCATAATTATCAGTCAATTAAGACTGATAGAACAAACTCGGACTTAATCACCAATCTCTCTAAGGGTAGGCTTAGGCAGGCGGGAGCCTGAGCATAGCGATGGCGGGCAGGCAAATCAAAATTTAAAAATAAGAGCTGAGGGCTGAAGGAAAGAGCATCTTACCTAAGCTTTTCTCACTTTCCTAATATAAGAAGGTGAGAAAAGCAAATTTAATAAACATTTTCGATAGACTTGAAGACCAAGTCATATTTCATGTAACATTTTCTTTTTTAGTTAAACCTAACAACTACTATGACTTTCTATCTGATTTTACTAATAAAATCCTCAACTGAAATTGTCCAGTTGGTGTT
>JACVJC010000034.1 GCA_015711795.1 Candidatus Geothermocultor quzhuomuensis | reverse complement strand
AAAGGGGTAGATGAGCCATACCGGATGTTTACTTCAAGGGCAGAGTATCGACTCCTTTTGCGTTCAGACAACGCAGACTTAAGATTAAGCCCAATTGGCTATCGCCTGGGTTTAATTAGTGAGGAACGCTACGCTCAGGTGGAGAGGAAGAGAAAAACCAGTATTTTTCAGGTTGAAAGGTTAAAAAGCAAAACCATTTTCCCTACCGATGAAACTAATAAACTTTTAATTAGAATGGGAACACTTCCTATCAAACAACCAACTAAACTTGCAGATTTACTTCGTCGGCCGGAAATTAATATCGAGAAGTTGAGCTATTTGGACAAAGAACTTGGAGAACTTCCTATTGAAATAAAAAAACAAATAGAGGTTGAGATAAAGTATGAAGGTTATTTGCGGCGACAAGATGAGCAAATCAATCAATTTAAGAAGCTAGAAAGGAAGATAATTCCTTCGGAAATAAACTATCAAGAATTGCCTAACCTTTCTTATTTAGCCCGAGAAAAACTAGCTCGGGTTCGTCCTCGCTCCATTGGGCAGGCTTCTCGCATTGCAGGCGTTTCCCCTGCTGACATTGCTGTTTTGATGGTTTATATTGAGCAATTTAATCGGGAGAAGCAACTTGAAAAAGCAACCTTGGGTTGAGGTTTTAATTAAAGGAAGTCATCAAGTTGGTATAGACTTAACTGATAGCCAGATTGACCAGTTTTTATTTTATCTAGAAGAGCTTCAGAAGTGGAACCAAAAATTTAATTTAGTTGGCTATCAATCTCAAGAAGAAATAATAATTGAGGGCTTCCTAGGTTCGCTTGCCTACTTTAAAAGCAATAAGATAAGCCAGGGACAAAGGGCTATTGATATTGGCTCAGGGGCTGGGTTCCCTGGTTTACCAATTAAGATAGCAGAACCATCTCTTATCATAACTTTAAATGATTCTAGCAGGAAGAAAACCCTTTTTCTTAATGAGTTATGCTGGAAACTTAACTTAACCAATATTGAAGTAAGCTGGGCAAGAGTAGAAGTTTTAGGCCAGAAATTAAGAGGTAAATTCGATTTATCGTTTGGGAAAGGGGTAGCTCGTCTTTCTGTTTTGCTAGAATATGCTCTCCCTTTGCTTAAGGTCGGAGGGTATCTGATAATCCAGAAAGGCGAAAAGCTTGAATCCGAATTACTTGAAGCATTAAAAGCACTTAAGATTCTAGGCGGGGAGATCGACGGGATGGCTAATTTTAAATTGCCTTTCTGCAAGGAGGAAAGAAGATTGGCAGTGATAAGGAAAGTGACTGAAACACCACCTAAGTTTCCACGTAGACCAGGGATTCCTACTAAAAGGCCACTTGGGAAATTTTAACCCCTCTTTGAAATTTGATATACTATTGTGGTGCCATTAAAGTGAAATTAGCTTTAGATCCCTTAAAGGTAAAAGGGATACTAAAGATATAAAAGATATATGCAAATTTAATTATGTGTTTTAAAGATAGGAGTATTAAAAGAGGATTAAAGAGAGCTTAAGGGTAAGATGGGAAAGATAGTTGCCATAGTTAATCAAAAAGGTGGAGTTGGCAAGAGTACTACAGCGGTTAACTTATGCGCTTGTTTAGCTTTAAAGAGAAAGAAAATTCTCCTTGTTGACCTTGACCCTCAAGGAAATGCTACTAGTGGGATTGGTTTAAACCAAAAGAAAAGAGAAAGTTGTATTTATAATGCCCTCCTTGGCCAGAAACCACTTGAAGAAGTTATTGAAGCTTCCCAAATTAAAGGACTTGATATCGTGCCGGCTACCATCCAACTAGCAGGGGCTGAAATTGAATTAGTTTCAGTTCTTTCTCGTGAATCAAGATTAAAAAGAATTCTTGAGCCAATTAAGGGTGAATATGACTATCTTGTCGTTGATTGCCCTCCTTCCCTTGGCTTATTGACTATCAATGCCTTAACGGCCGCAGATGAGGTCATTATCCCTATTCAGTGTGAGTATTATGCTCTTGAGGGGTTGGGAAAATTAATGGATACCATTAGACTTATTAAAACTAACCTTAATCCTGACCTTGAAATAGCTGGGGTTTTGATGACAATGCATGATTCTCGAACCAAGCTATCGCACCAGGTAGTCAAGGAAGTTATTGATTATTTTGGTGAAAAGGTTTATAAAACAATCATTCCTAGAACGGTCCGGCTAAGCGAAGCCCCTAGTTTTGGACAGCCTATTATCTTTTACGATGCAAACTCGAAAGGAGCAGTAGCTTACCAAAAATTAGCAAGGGAAGTGATTGCGCGTGGCTAAGGGAGGTCTGGGTAAAGGGTTAAGTGCTTTAATACCTTCTGTCGCTGAGACTAAGAAGGTTAGGATTGAGGAAATTCCCATTAATGAAATTGAATTTAACCCCAATCAACCTCGAAAGCACTTTGACCAAGAGACATTTCAGGAGCTTGTTTCTTCAATCAAGGAGTTCGGAGTAATCCAGCCTATTGTCGTTCGTCCAAAGGGGGCTTCTTATGAAGTAGTAGCTGGCGAGAGGCGCCTTAAAGCAGCTAAAGAAGCAGGGTTGAAAGTGGTGCCAGCTGTTATAAAAAAATCATCAGATAGCGAGTCCTTAGAGATTGCTTTAATCGAAAACTTACAACGAGAAGATTTAAACGCGGTCGAGGAAGCTGAAGCCTATCGGCAGTTATTGGAGAAGTTCAATTTAACTCAGGAGGAGTTGGCGGAAAAGGTTGGGAAAGGAAGAGCCACTATCACCAATGCCTTGAGAATTTTGGCCCTTCCTCAAAGCATTAAACAGCTTATCATTGATGGAAAGCTTTCTTCGGGTCACGCCCGTGCTCTTCTTTCTTTGTCTGAAGAGTCAAAGCAGGTAAAGCTGGCTGAGAGAATAATTACTGAGGGCTTAACAGTTCGTCAAACTGAAAGTCTTGTCAAAATTTGGCAAATTATTCCTAAACCTTATCAAAAACCTCCTCAACCTGAAGTTTTTCAGTCATTCTCTAAGATGCTAAGTGAGTCTCTCTCGGCAAGAGTTAGAGTCAAGATGGGTTCTAAAAGGGGAAAGATTGAAATTACTTTTAAAAATCTAAAAGACTTTGAAAGAATTTCTCAGCTTTTACTTAGTGAGGACAGGAATAAATCTTAGGGGGATGATTTGGCGAAGAGATTAGGCATAAAGTTACTTTTTTCTCTTTTTCTTCTCTTCTTCCTTTTGCCTGAGCGAGCTTTTGCAGAAAAACCTCTTTTACAAGAAAAATCCAGAAAGGTAATTTTAATAATCGTTAATCGGGTAACCCCTGACGAACTACTCTTTTCAGACCACATTAAACAGCTTGCTAAAGAATCTTCCATTGGATTGTTAAATACTAGAACAGCCTCCTCTTATGATTCAGCCAGTGCTTACCTTTCTATTGGTGCTGGCTCAAGGGCGAGTGCTAAATCTTTTCGTGGAATAGCTCTAAACTCGAGTGAGTTCTTTCAAGATGAGGAAGTTTTTGCCTCTCAAGCATACTTCCAACGAACTCATCTAAAGGCACCTTCTCAGGGTGTTGTTAATCTTCAAGTTGCTCCTATTTCTCGAGAAAACCTTGAAAATCAAATGCAAGCTTCTCCTGGTCTCTTAGGAGATATTTTGAAAAAGCACGGACTAAAAGTGGCTGTTCTTGGGAATGCTGATTCGCTAAGTAACTCTAAGATTTCTTATCATCGAGAGGTTGCTTTAATTGGGATGGATCATACTGGTCGAGTTTTCTTAGGTGATGTTTCTAAAAAGTTTTGGCTTAAAGACAAAACTTTTCCTGGGAGCTTGAGAACAAACTTTAAGGTTTTGTTGAGTGAAAGCAAGAAAATGCTTAAAAAAGCTGATGTAATTGTGATTGAAACAGGAGATACTTCTCGAATCGAGAACCTTCGTTTAACTCTTTGGGACCAAGTTCTAAAAAGTGAAAAAATCCAAGCAATTTTGAGGATTGGTCAATTTGTTACTGATCTCCTTTCTACTTTAAATCAAAAAGACACTTTAGTTATAATTCTTTCCCCAGCTCCTTCTCAGGGGGCACTCCAAAGAGGAAGCAACTTAACCCCAATTATTCTTTGGGGAGGCTCGTTTTCTAAGTCTCTCTTAATTTCCGAGACGACAAAAAGACTAGGGCTAGTCAGCAATGTCGATGTAGCTCCAACTATTCTTTCTTTTTTAGGTCTTGACCCACCCCCTTTTTTAATTGGATATCCTCTTAAGGCTCAAGAGAGGAAAGGATTTTTTGACGAATTTCTCTTTCTTTATAAGCAAATTGCTTTTACTGAAGAGTTAAGGGTTCCCCTTTTAAAAGGATACATTGCCTTAGTTATTATTACTTTAATTTTATCGACCCTCTTGACTATTTTCCCTACACCTTTTTTCTTCTCGAGAATTTCTCAGTTGGTGATTCTTTGGATTTTAACCTTTCCTCTTACCTTTCTCTTAGTCACTCTTTTTCCAACTAACTCTGTTTGGCTATTTATCTTTCTTATCTTGGTAATTT
Organism: Candidatus Geothermocultor quzhuomuensis; assembly: GCA_015711795.1. Taxonomy (GTDB): domain Bacteria; phylum Actinomycetota; class Aquicultoria; order Geothermocultorales; family Geothermocultoraceae; genus Geothermocultor; species Geothermocultor quzhuomuensis. Next base: position 2,652 of record JACVJC010000034.1, on the reverse strand, counting down.
CTTTTCTTATTTCTTGTCTTGCCTTTTTGTTGAAGAGGAAAGTAATAGGACCAGTTACTTACATTTCCCTTCTTACTTCCCTTGCTCTTTCCATTGATATCATTTTGGGTTCTCCTTTGATGCAGAAAGCTATTTTTGGTTATTCGTCAACCATTGGGGCGCGATATTATGGCTTGGGCAATGAATATATGGGAGCCTTGGTTGGTTCAAGCATAGTTGGAAGCCTAGGAATTTTTCATTTAAGAGGAATTAAGTTATCGTTAGCTAAAAGGTTAATTATTTTGTTATTCCCTTTTTTGGCGATTTTGGTTGGCTATCCAGGGTTTGGGGCAAATGTTGGAGGAACTATTACAGTTGTAGCGACATATTTTCTCACCTACCTTTTTTTGGCTGGAGGAGGGATGAAGAAAAGATATTTTTTTTATTTCATTCTTTCCCTTTTAGTTGCTCTTTTCTTACTCCTAGTAACTAGTATAATTTTTATGCCTTCTCATGTTAGCAAAACCACTCTTTTAGTTAAATATCAGGGAAGTAAAGTCTTGCTTAACTTGATTTATCGAAAGTTAGCGATGAATTTAAAGCTTTTGCGCTGGACAGCTTGGAGCTACATTCTTTTGACAGTCATAATAATTTTTCCTATTCTTATGATAAGGCCGGTTGGTCTGTTGGAAAAAGTGACTTCTTCTTATCCTCTTTTGATCGCTGGCTTTAAAGGGATAGCTTTTGGTTCGATCGTTGCATTCCTTTTTAATGATTCAGGAGTTATTGCAGCTGCCACTATGGTTATCTTTGCTATTGTAAGTTTAATATATATACTATTAGATGAACGCTGGAAAACTTTAAAGGGGGGAGAAACTTGAGCGAAGAGAAGTTCAGTTATGTTGAGTTTGGTTGGGGCATCTTAACAGGGTTAATTTTAGGTTCAGTTTTAGGGTTGATTTTTGCTCCTTCAGCCGGGAGAGAGACTCGCCGCCGCATTGTTAATTATGCAGGTAGTTTAAAGGTTACAGCCGGAGATCTAATTGAGCAGGCAAGAAAGAGCTTGGAAGAGGCGAGTCGAAGGCTTGAGGGGCTTATTGAAGGTGAAGAAAGAAGAGTTAAGAAAGGTTTGAAGGAAGTAAGGCAGGCTCTTGAAAGGCTAGAGCTTGAAAAAGGTGAAACAGCGTAGGGCAGAAGGTGATCTCTAAAAAGGTTGTTGTCTTGGTCGGTGGTTATTCGACCGAGAAAGAAATTTCATTTTTGTCTGGGGAAGCAGTATCTGAAGCTTTATTAGCTAAAGGCCATAAAGTTTTCCAAGTTGAGCTTGACCAAAGGATTGTCGATAACTTAAGAAAAATCAAACCAGACATTGTCTTTATTGCTTTGCATGGAAGACCAGGCGAAGATGGGACAATCCAAGGACTACTTGAGCTATTGGGAATTCCTTATACTGGCTCAGGGGTTCTTGCCAGTGCTTTGTGCTTAAATAAGCTTTTTAGCAAGAAAATATTTCTTCAAGAAAAAATTCCAATTCCTTCTTTTATTGCTGTTGAAGAAGGCGACTGGAAACAAAACTCATTTTTTCTTAGTTCAAAGATTACTAAGGAGCTAGGGCTACCAGTTGTTATCAAACCAGTTGCCCAAGGCTCCAGTGTAGGAGTTAGTATCGCTCAAAATCAAGATGAAATCGATAAGAGTTTTAAAGTTGCTTTTCAATATGATGACATTGCTTTAGCAGAGGAGTACATCGAAGGAAGGGAAGTCCAATGTGGTATTCTTGGAAATAAAGACCCTTATCCATTACCACTAGTGGAGATTATTCCCAAGAAAAAATTTTTTGATTATGAAGCTAAATACACTCCTGGTTTAGCTGAGGAGATAACTCCAGCCCCTTTAAGTGATGAGAAGACAAGAGAGATTAAAAAGCTTGCTCTCAGAGCTTATCGAGCTCTTGGCTGTCGAGGTTTCGCAAGAGTAGATATGTTTTTGAGAGGTGAAAAGATCTTAGTTTCCGAAGTTAATAGCATCCCTGGCTTGACCAAAAATAGTCTTTTCCCAAAAGAGGCAAGAGCAGCTGGTATTGAATTTCCTGACTTAGTTGAGAAGATTATTGAACTCGGCATGGAAGGAAAAAATTTTAAATAAGAAAAGAATATCTTCAAAGGTAATATTTACTGGAATATTGAGTGATGAGGAACTATTTTTTGTTTACAAAAATGCAAAAATGCTTGTTTTACCTTCTTTTTATGAAGGTTTTGGACTTCCTCCACTTGAAGCAATGTCAACTGGTTGCCCTGTAATTCTTTCGGATATAGAAGTCTTTAAAGAAATATATAAGGATAGTGCTATTTATTGTAAACCAGAAAACCCATTAGATATAGCAGAAAAAATATCTTTTTTACTTGAAAACAAAGATATAGTTGAAAAGTTGAAACAAAAAGGCAAAGAAAAAGTAAAAGAATTTTCTATCGAAAATATAAAGCAAAACTATCTTAAATACTTAAAATCCCTTGAGGAAATTGCATTGTAATGCAATGAATAGAACCATGTTGCATAATAAGTGGAATTGAATTTATAGGAACAACTTTCCTATCAGGAAAAACTTCCCTTATGATACCTATAGCCTTTTCATCTTTAACCTTATCTCCATAAATCGGTAATAAAACAGCATCA
>JACVJC010000033.1 GCA_015711795.1 Candidatus Geothermocultor quzhuomuensis | reverse complement strand
TTCATCACTCAAAACAAACTAACCATTCAAAACATCTTTATCTTAGGGGGAACAGGAGCTATCTCTGATACTGTTAAAACAGAACTAAATGAGATATTTAAGTAATCACTCAAATAACTTGCGAGTGTAAACATAGAAAGATAAAATAGGATTTAAGTTTTCTGAAAGGGGGATAAAGAATGAGTAGGACTGAGGAGAATTTATGGAAAGCATTTGCTGGGGAGTCTCAAGCAAGAAACAAATATACTTATTTTGCTAGTGTTGCAAGAAAAGAAGGTTATGAGCAAATTGCTGGAATCTTTTATGAGACAGCAGATAATGAAAAGGAGCATGCTAAGAGAATCCTTAAATTTCTTCAGGGGATCGGAGACACCAGAGCTAATTTAAAAGCAGCCATTGAGGGAGAAAATTATGAGTGGAGTCAAATGTATCCTCAGTTTGAAAAAGAAGCTAGGGAAGAAGGCTATCAAGAAATAGCTGATTTTTTCAAGGAAGTTGCTGAAGTTGAGGAAGAACATGAAAAACGCTACAAAGCTTTATTAGAAAATATCGAACAAGGAAAGGTCTTTAAGAAAGATAAAGTTGTCAAGTGGAAATGTCGTAATTGCGGCTATATTCACGAAGGAGAAGAAGCACCTCAAATTTGTCCAGCTTGCGCTCATCCACAAAGCTTTTACGAACTGTGGTGTCCCAATTATTAGAGAGTAATAATTGGGACTTGCTTAAGGCTATTCACAAAATACAAGAGGTAGTAATCTTAGGAAAAGTGGAGGGAATAGATTGCGCCTTGAAAAATTGTACAAACAATTTGGTCGGGTCTTTAAAGATGGAGAGGTTATCTTTCGTCAGGGGGATATTGGCCATGAAATGTACCTTATTCAATCAGGGAAGGTTAAAGTAATCAGGGAAACTGAGCAAGGTAAAAAAATTATTGCTACCCTTAAAAAAGGTGATTTCTTTGGAGAAATGGCTATCTTTGACGATTTGCCTCGTTCAGCGACGGTTGAAGCTGAGGGGGAGACAAGACTAATAGTTTTTGACCGTCAGACAATCAAAACAAGCTTAAAGACTTTTCCAGAAATAGCTGCTCAATTACTTGAAATGATGAGTAGACGTCTTCGTCTTCTTGACGAGCAGATTGAAAAACTTTTGGTTGAGAGAGAAGTTAAAGATAAAATTTTACCACAAATTCGCTACCGTGGACTTATCTAGCCATGTAGCTAAACAGTTCTAGAATGATTTATTCTTTAAGTAAGCCATTTCAGTAAGCCATTTCTTTCCAAAAACTCTCGGGTAATTATTAATCTTTTGCCTTTTTTAGATTTAACTTCTCGATTAAAGATGACAGCTAGTTCTTTTAATTTATCAGAATAGTGAAGATAAATTTTAATTTTATCTTTGTCGATTTCAATTTCATTAAAGGAAGAAGGAGTAAAGCCTCGTAATCGTTTAGTTGAAAGGGTTCCGCTATTAGCAACGAGAATACCATTTAAGTCCCAAAAAAAAGGAACATGCCTATGGCCACTGAGGATGAGATTAACTCCAATTTCATCAAGAACATAAAGGAGATCACCAGCATCCCAAACGATGTTTCGTTCTTTGCCTGTCCCTGGGACTCCAACGAGGTGGTGGTGGAGGACAAAGATTTTTATATCATTAGGATGTTGGTATTGCTCTTTAATCCATCGGTAGCGGTGAAAACCAACCAAACCATCATCAATGTCAGGATTTGAGCTGTCAGCGCCTACAATTGTACATCCAGTTGCCTTTAAAAAAGCCTGCCTTTCTTTTTCGAAAGAACAGCGATAAGATTTAAAGCGAGGTCCAAAGAAAGCTTCAAAGTGCAAAAAACCAACATTTCGAGCATCATGATTGCCAGGAACAGTTAAACAAGGTGATTCAATTTTATCGATAAATTCAAAAGCTGTGACGAATTCATCGCGATAGCCGCTTCCAGTTAAGTCACCAGCTATAATCACTAAATCAGGTTTAATTTTATTAACCCTTAAAACAAATTCTTTTAATGAAGATAGCTGAAATTCTGGGCAACCAGCATGGATATCAGATGAATGAATTATTCGAAATTTGCTACTATTACTTTTGGTTTTCATTAAATAAATTATATTATATGAGATTATATGAGGAAAGTTTGAGCGAGTGATAGAAAATTTGTGAAGCTAATTGACTAAAGTTTCCTTTTCATCTATCCTTCTTAAAGCTAATTAAGACAGGTGGGTGAGTCAAGAGAAAGTGGATAATCGTCCAATCGGGATTTTTGATTCAGGTGTTGGGGGGCTAACAGTTGTTCGTGAGGTTATTAATTTCCTCCCCAATGAAAATATTATTTATTTTGGGGATACTTTGCGTTGCCCTTACGGTTCTAAAGATTTAAATGATGTTAGAAAATTTGTTTTTGAAATTATCGATTTTCTCTTAAACGAAGACGTAAAATCAATCGTAATTGCTTGCAATACAGGCACAGCAGCTGGCCTATATGAAGCACAAAGTAAATTTAAATTACCAATCATTGGGGTAATTGAACCAGGGGCTAGAGGGGCTGTCCTTTCAACTAGAAATAAGAAGGTTGGAGTAATTGGTACAGTTGGAACAATTAATAGTGGAGCTTATCAAAGAGTAATTAAGACACTCGACGCTGGCATCAAGGTTTATTCTAATGCTTGCCCAGAATTTGTTGAGTTTGTTGAGCGAGGCGAAACAACTGGAATGAAAATTAAAAAAATTGGGGAAATTTATCTTCAATCTCTTAAAGAAGCAGGTGTTGATACTTTAATTTTAGGTTGCACCCATTATCCTTTACTTTCAGGGTTAATTCAAGAAATTATGGGTAGTAGTGTTAAATTAATTAGCTCAGCAGCTGAGACAGCAAAAGAACTAAAAGAGCTGATAGAAAGGAAAGAAATAATGAGGGAAGAAAATTCACCTCCATTTTATCGCTTTCTTTCAACTGGTGATATTAAACTATTTTTAGAGTTGGGGAAAAAATTTTTAGGTAAAGAGATTACTACAGTCGAGAAAGTTTCTTTAAGTCGAGAGGGAGTTAAAGGCTAAATCCAATATGGAAATAATAATTTTAGGTTCTAAAGCCGCTTATCCTAAATACAAAGGTGCCTGTAGTGGCTATTTGGTTCGGGAGGGCTTAGGGGCTATTTTAATTGATATTGGTACCGGGACACTGAGCAATTTATTTCGCTGGCATAACCCATTTTTGCTTGAACGGCTAATTGTTTCCCATCTTCATACTGACCATTTTCTCGATATTTATCCGTTGAGGTATTGTTTGCAGTATAACCCTTCACTTGGAAGGTTGCCTCTTCGTGTTTTAGTTCCTGAAGGTGGGGAAAGTTATATTCTCCAGCTAATTTCAGAAAATTTTAGAGAAAGGATTAAAAATGTTTTTTTATTTGAGGAGATAAAGGAAGGAAAGATTAAAGTGGGAAATTTCAATATAGATTTTTTAAAGGTTCCTCATCCCATTCCGACTTACGCTGTATCAGTGGAAGGAAAAAAAGGGAAAAAATTAGTCTATTCTGGTGATCTTTCTTATGATGAAAATTTAGCTAAATTTGCTCAAGGAGCTAATGTTTTTATTTGTGAAGCGACATTTTATGAAAAATCCAAGGTTAAAAATATGCACTTAAGTGGATTAGAAGCGGGAAAACTCGCTTCTTTGGCTAATGTAGAGATGCTTATTTTAACTCACTTTTGGCCTACCTTTGATCAAAAGCGTATTTTAAATGAGGCTAAAAGGTCTTTTAGAAAAAGAATTATTTTAGCAGAGGAAAACTTAAGAGTAGAGGTATAAGGTTAAATGAAGAGAAAAGACAGGAGGAAGCCTGACCAATTAAGGAAAATCACAATAAAGCGAGGTTATCTTGAAACTGCCGAGGGTTCAGTTCTTATTAAGGTAGGGAAAACTTGGGTTGTTTGCACTGCTTCAGTCGAAGAAAGAGTACCTTCTTTTTTAAGAGGAACTGGACAGGGATGGGTAACCGCTGAATACTCGATGTTACCTCGTTCAACAGCTATTAGAACTCCTCGAGAAGCTATTTTAGGGCGTTTAAGCGGAAGAACTCATGAGATTCAAAGATTAATTGGCCGTTCTTTAAGAGCTGTTGTTGACTTAAATGCTCTCGGTGAATTAGCTATTACCATTGACTGTGATGTTATTCAAGCTGATGGAGGGACAAGAACAGCAGCTATTACTGGTTCCTTTGTTGCTTTATACGATGCCTTAAAGCTAATTTACAGTTTGGGCAAAATAGCAACTTTTCCTATCAAAGAATACATTGCGGCTGTTAGTGTCGGTATTTGCAATGACCAATTTTTACTTGACCTTTGCTACGAAGAAGATTCCATAGCTGAAGTAGATATGAATGTAGTAATGACTGAAAGCGGTCAGATAGTTGAAATTCAAGGAACAGGGGAAAGACGTTCTTTTAGTTTTGATGAGCTTGATTCTCTTTTAAAGCTATCGAAGAAGGGAATAGAAGAACTTATCTCAATCCAAAAAGCAGTCATTAACGAAAATTTTCCTGAGTAAAAGTTAAAAATGAAAGAAATTTTTATCGGAACTAAAAATGAGGGAAAGATAAAAGAAATAAAAGAAATTCTCAATTTTAGTTTCGTTAAGTGGATAACTTTTAGGGAACTTGATAGGTGGCTTGAAATTGAAGAAGTAGGAAAAACTTTTGAAGAAAATGCTATCTTAAAAGGGAAAACGTTTGCTAGGTATTTCAATTTACCAACTATTTCTGATGACTCAGGACTAGAAGTTGATGCTTTAGGAGGAGAACCTGGCATTTATTCTTCCCGATATAGCGAACCAGAATCGAACGATGAAAAAAATATCAAGAAAGTTTTGGAAAAATTAAAAGGAGTGCCTTTCCCTGAAAGAACTGCTCGTTTTCGTTGTGTTGCTGCCTTTGTGATTCCCGATGGTGAAATTGTAACTGCCGAAGGGCTTTGCGAGGGACACATTGGTTTTGAACCAAAAGGAGAAAAAGGTTTTGGTTATGACCCCATTTTTATTCCTCTTGGCTATGAAAGGACTTTAGCTCAATTTTCCCTTCAAGAAAAAAACAAAATAAGCCACCGGGGCAAAGCCCTCCGTCTCCTCAAAAGAAAAATCGAGTATTTATTAATTGATTAAATTTCTTGGTGTTTTAACGTTCAAATGCTACTAAGGTTGGTAACGTTCTTCTCATGTTACTCAATGTCTAATGCCAAAATTAAGCTGGTTGTTACAAAGATGAGGGAAGAAATCTTATTGTCACTTTCTCGAGAAAGCGACAATGAAAAATAATTGTTGTGACTTACTTTTTGGAGAAGATAGCAAAATTAATAAAAATCATTGAAATTGTGTGAAAATTAGTTACACTAATTAATGTAATTATGTTATACTTACTCCATAGGTGGGTTTTATGAAAAGAAGCGTTGTCCGTACAAACTTTTCGCTTCCGGCAGAACTCCTTGAGAAACTGAAAAAGTTCGTGCCCAGGCGAAAGTATTCACGGTTTGTTCAGGAAGCTATTGATGAAAAACTAAAGCAAGAGGCAAAGAAACGTCTCCTGGATGCTGCTGGAACCATTGACATCAATGACTATCCCGAATGGGCTGACCCTGTTAACTATGTTAGAAAGCTAAGAAGTGCAGAAACCAAGAAAAAAGTATGAAAAACGGTTATTTACTCGATACTAACATCTGGATATGCTTTTTCAATAATGACCAGCGCCCCCAAATCGTTAAAGCTCGGCAAACTGCAGAGAAAATAATTAGCAAAGCTGATGTTTATTTATCGGTGATTAATCTTGCCGAATTATTGCAGAGGTCAAGAAAAACAAAAAAAGATAAGAAAATTCGAGAATACCTTAAAGCTGTTGAGTGCCTCTCCGCCACACGCTCGACTGCGGAACTAGCTGGTGACTTAGCTTCCGAGTATGCTATATCTGGAGAAAGCCTAACTACTGATGACTGCCTCATTGCCGCTACTGCCATTGAAAACCAACTCACTTTAGTAACTGCCGACACCCGCTTCAAAACTATCAAACAACTCCAAACCAAGCTTATTAAGATTTAATCCCTCTTGAGAAGAACTTCCTAAAGGTTGGGAATTTATGGATATATTTTTTCTAGATTTTGCCTGTTCCATCTTGTGCCCAAACATATTGAATGTTGTTAAAGTCTAACAAGGATTGCTCAATTACAGTAAGAACATATTAAAGAGTATTTGGCTTGTATCGGGGAATTGGACTTGGTGAGAATATTTCTATGTCTTTTTGGAATTTCAAAACTATCCGTGCTCTGTCTCTTAAGCCTACATAAATATGCTAAGCTAAACTTACAGTTGCAACTATTGCTGCATATATTGTGAGTGGGGTCTCTTTTAGGAAATTCAACATTATTTTAAAACTCGCTTATTTTTAAGTTTAATTTTATTGTGCCAGCGTGACATCTCTTGCTATATCATTTTTAACAACAAGAGCCGGGCGAATTCCCTTTTGCTCGCTTCCAGGATTGAAATTCACCAGTCATATTTCTCCGCGTTTTCGGGCAACTTAGGCTACTTTTCTTAAATTGCTTCACTTCCATAGCGGAGCATTTCCTCAGCCACTTTTAAGTTTTCATCAGCCATAGCCTGGTAACCGTACTTTAACAAATCTTCTTACCTCTTTTTCTTTAAGAGCTTTATTGCTTCTTCAACTAAAGCACCTCGGCTTAACTAGCGAGCTTTTGCTTTTAAATCTAGCTCTTTGACCAGGTTTCGTCCAACAGTAACTGTAATTTTAACTTTTTCTCCCATTTCTTTTACCTCCATATGGTCATAGCAGTTATACCACAATAAGTATGACAGTTAAGAAGATATATTGTTTGGTGCTAGGGTTTGGTTAGGAGAAAAAACTCGTAAATAGTAAATAACAAATAGAGGCCCACCTCTAGCGGGACTGGTGGGTCGTGTAGGATTCGAACCTACGACCTTGGGATTAAGAGTCCCCTGCTCTACCAACTAAGCTAACGACCCAAAAAGCAGTTAAACAATTTATAATGAAAAATTAATAATAAAATTTTAATTGTCTTGATACAATCTTTTAATCAACTTTTAATGGTGATTTTTAATTCTTTTAAGAGATTTTAACCAGTATTTAAATTCAATAGCAAATTTTTGGCAACAATTAATTTAATTGTTAATTGATTTCTTTAATGAATCTTTCTCTTTTTAATCTATCTTCCCCTCTCTATCCTTTGTATTATTAATTGTGAATTGTTAATTATTTGGTGGCGCCCTTGGCCCGACTCGAACGGGCGACCTGCGGATTCGAAGTCCGACGCTCTATCCAACTGAGCTACAAGGGCAAAATTGGTAAAGATAAATTAATAATAACTATGTTTCGAAAATCGATGTCAAAAATTGTTCAAATCTCGAATTTCAATTCTCGACTCTTGGGTCTGATGAAATCAGAGGTTTGGGGTGACCGAGGGGACTTGAACCCCCAACCATTGGATCCACAGTCCAATGCTCTTACCAATTGAGCTACGGTCACCACAAAAGCAATTAAAAATTTACGACGAAAAATTAATACTAAACTATTTTAATCTTTACAATTTTATTTAATTGTCACTATCTTAATTATCTCTATGCTATCTAGCTTTGATTTTTGATAAATATCTCACTTTTTGTAATCTGTTCCCCCATTCCTTTACCTTACATTATTAAATTGTGAATAGTTAATTTTTTTGTGGCGCGCTCGGTCCGATTCGAACGGACGACCCTCGGATTAGAAGTCCGATGCTCTATCCAACTGAGCTACGAGCGCAACCTTTTAACTTGGAGCGGGAAACGGGACTCGAACCCGCGACCAAGCTTCGCGGTTGTCCTTTCGGACGAACTCGCTACGCTTCCAAAGGGGCTCTGCCCCTATGGCGCCCCGCTAATAGCGGGGCTGTTACCCCAAGAGCTTGGGGAAAATCCTTTTCCCCAAACCCCTTTGG
>JACVJC010000032.1 GCA_015711795.1 Candidatus Geothermocultor quzhuomuensis | reverse complement strand
AAGCTAGTCTCATAGATAATCACATGGTCGTCAATTCCCCGATTGTGATATAAATTGTCCCCTTCCTGCCAGCTAATAACAGGATTGGCATCCCTATCAGTTCCAAGAGCTGGCCAGAGGGAGCTTATAGCTCCCTCAGAGACATTTTCCACCGTACTCCATTTGCTAGAGTAGTAAGTCTTTAAATAAACATTGGTATTTTCAACCCAGACAAAGAGAATTCGCCCAATACGGTCTGAAGAAAGTTTAGGATAGTAAGAATCCACTGATGGAGAGCTGGAAAGATTTTCTCTGTTTGACCAGGTAGCTCCACCATCAGATGAAGAACAGGAATATATCTCTTTTTGAGTCTGCCAAGCTGCATAAATTTTTCCCTTTCTATCATGAGCAATGGTTGAAGGGACATACTCCTCATCAAGAGCTAAAGGATTGTTTCCAGAAATATTTTGTTCAAGGCTCTGGAGGTTAGAAAAGGAACCACTCGAGTATTTAATAAACCTGACCCTCTCATCGTAGTTTACGCCATCATATTTAAAATATCGCCATACCAAATAAGCTGTATCAGAAGCATCAGAAGCAATAGCTGGTGAAAACGAAGAGTAAGGGGAAAGATCACCATTAGGAACATCGGTCGTGCTCCAAGTCGAAGCCTGGTAAATAGCTAACTTGACATTAGAGTTGTTAGTAAAGGTTAAAAAAAGTTTACCACTTGGGTCAGATGTTCCTACTAAATGGCTTGTTGGTGAAGCACTAAAAAAAACTTCCTCTGAAGGAGACCAAAAAGCACCATTAGTTGTTTCCCGATGATAAATTCTCCAATAAGGGTTAGAATCAATGATTAAGGTTTCCACCCAAAAGAGGTGGGTTTTACCTAAAGGATCTGAAAAAATACAAGAATAATTCGAAGGAGTGTTAGATGTATTAGAAAGGTTAACTGAGCTTTCCCAGCTCTGGGCAGACCAGGAAAATCGCTTGACATAAATTTCGGCACTATTTCCTTTTCCTTCCTGATAAGCTAAGTAAAAGTTGCTGGATTTATCGATACTCAAAGAAAGAGGAGTATCACCACCATTACTGGAATAATTTACTTTCCCAGCCCAGGTTGTTGCCCAACTCACAATGGGAAAAGATAGGACTAAAAAAGCTAGAACAGCTATAATTAATAAAAATAGCCTCCTTTTTAAGTTCAAATTTCCTCCCCAATCTCAATTTGTTTATCGCGATAACTTGCTATATTGCTCTTGGCTCCAATCTCAACATAAAAAACTAAGTCACCTTTCCGCCAGAGAAGGAGAGCTGATTGGTAACCATTATGCCCCCAGTAGCCTCCTCTACCCCCAACTCTAACTTCCTGCCAGTCAACACTATAGTCTTCTTTAGCTTCCTTAATTTTAAGTAAATAGGTTGCATCATCAGTCCGCTCAACATATAAACCGATGAGAATGATCTCACCTTTCTCAATAGGCCAAAAGAGCCGATAAGCTTGAAGAGGAAACTCGTTTTCAGCAAAAATTTCATATCCCTCCATTTGAGAGGGTAAAAGGTCAAGAAGGTTTCCTCCGTAAGGTCCTTCTTGCAAACTACCCCCGGATGAACTTCCGCCACCTGGAAAACTTTCAGGTAAACTTGGAGAAGGAGTCTCACCAGGCTCAGTTGCTGAGGGTGTTGCCTTTTTAGTTGATGATTCCCTTCCTCCTGAGCTAGCTCGCCCTGGCACGGATGACAAAGGTTTTTCTCCGCTTGGTGATATCGGTAAAACCTTCGCTTTGGGATGAGGTTTAGGTTTCCAACCCTTTTTAACAAACTGGGAAAGAGTTTCCAGCGCTTCCCTTGCTTTGTCTTCCTCACCTTTCTCCTTAGCCTCCTTATAAGTAAAATAAATTATCTCAGCTTGCCGATGTTGGGCACAAAGAGCTTTATCTTCATTAACCTTGTATCTTCCCCTCAGCCACCAAGGAACAATTTTAATTTGAATATCTTTCCTTAAAACTTCACCGTAAAAACAGCGAGTTAAGCGGCCATATTCTGCTTTAACTGGAAAAATAAAAATAATAAATAATAAAGTTACAAAAAGAGCAATTAAAAATTTTCTTTGTTTTATTTTAACGGAAAAATGGCTCATAATGGTACCCATTTTGCAATATTTTCTAAATCATCTCGAAGGTTAACCGGTTTTCCCAACCTTCCAGTTGCGTGAAGCTCAAAAGTAAGGGAACCTGCTACCCATACATAAGTAGCTTCATCCCTTTCCCGATTAGTCCCAAAATAAGCTTTATAGCCTTTATAAGTAAAATCATCTGAATCGTCAGGGAATAAGACTTTACTAACATTGGTAATGAATTTCTCAGCCGCTGCTGAACTTTGATGCTGCCAGATAGAAATCAAAGCATTATATACCTCTCCTTCAACTAAAGGAATAAAACTGGCAAAAACCCCTCCTTCTCTAGAGGTTAAAGAAGTCCGTTCATAACCAGGAATAACCTCAGGGACATAAGAGGTTAAATCGACCAAAGTTGATGGTGAAGAGCCACCAGCTGAGGGAGTTAAAGGAGCAGTTGTCGGAATAGCTAAAGTTGTTCCAGGTAAACCAGTGGTGAGTGGAGGTATCCCTTTAGGGAAGGGGGAAGTAGGTGTGGCTTTCTTCTTGGCTAAAGGAGGTTTATATATTTTTTTAATTGCTTTCTCAACTCTTCCAAGAGCTTTCTTGACTTCTTTGTTTTGAGGGTCAATTTCCAAAGCTTTTAATAATAGTTTTTGGGCATCAATTAGATTTCCTCTTTCCTCTTCTTGCTGAGCAAATTTTAAAAGATTCTCAAGTTGAAAAGACTTAGTTGATGGAAAAGACAAACGGGAAGGAGCATAATGCCAGTAAAAATAATAAAAGAATGCAACCCCAACAATAAAAACAATTATGATAATAATGAGGGAAAAACGCCACTTAATCATTTTTTAATCATACCACCTCATTTCCCCAATCGTAACTCCAGTTTGTGAATATAAATCATCCCAAATCTAATCTCTATGAGTTAATGAGTTAACCCCCTGTTTAAGATTTTGATTTAATTTCTGCCCACACCACACTCAGGTCTATCTTTAGCTATTTTAAGATTTCTGAAATCAGCTTGGTGTCTATTGGTGAAAAGTTTCTCTCTCTCCCCTTTTCTAAAACCTCGCCTACCTTCTCCAGAAAGTTTAGAAAATTTCCTTCTGAAGCCTGATAAATCTGAAACAAGGCTTCTTGGGTAAAGGGAAAAGTCCTTTCTTTTCCTTCCAACCCTTCTTTTCTCTCATCTCGATAGGGGTCGCGATTTAAAAAACTAATGACTGCTTCTTTTGCTCCTTCAAAGTTAGATATTTCTTCCGATTGAAAAATTGGCCAAAAATTTATCTCAAGCTCCTTTCCCCTAACAAAAGGAAATAGGTTTTCTCTTTCCCTTCCACTGGCAAAAAAGAGAAAAAGCGATTTCCCTTTCAGGAGAAACTGAACTTGGGAAATGCTACCTATTAAACTGGCTTGTAAATCATCATCAAACTCTATTAGTTTCTCCATTTGGTCAAAGAAAAAAATAACTTTATCATAATTAAAATTTAAAAAATTAATCCAACCAACTAATGTTGCTTCTGGATTTATCACTGGGTCTTCTTGAAGAGAAACAAGAGCCTCGTCCCAGCTTTTCCTAATTATAACTCTTTGAAAAGCGTGCTTAACTGCTTCTCCTACCTTTTGACTTTCAAATAAACGCTCTAAAAACTCAAGAATTTTCTCTTTTAACTCTTTTTTCTCCTCTTTTTCTTCTTCTTTTTCCTCAACCTCTATCTTTTCCTCTTCTCCTCTTTCCTTCTGACTCTCCTCTTGATAGAAAAATATCTCGTCTAGGAAATTTTCTCTTTCTCCACTGGGTAAAGCTAAAATTCTCTCTCCTTCAGGAAAAACTTGAGTTAGCTGTCCAGCTTGAGAAAGCTGCTCTAGTTGACGGAAAAAGAAACTATAAAAGGCTTGACGAAAAGCATCCCTAGTTATGCGTAAGACTGAAAGACGATAAAGACCATGAAGGGGGCTTTCTACGATATGGGGAAGAAGAACATCAGAAAGATAAAAGCGAGGCTTCTCTAAAAGTGAAAGAGAACGGAAAAAAGCACTGTAAAAATCAATTTCATAAAATAAACCAGCCTCTTTAGGATACCAAAACCAAAGAGCCTGATCCTTATGCTCTTTTAACGCTTTCTCAATTTGATAAAGAATGAAGTTGATTTCTCTTTGGTAAACAAATTTGGAAAGAGAAGGCTCCACTCGGTTATCATAAGGAGGATATAATCTCCTCTCCCACTTAAAAGGATTTTTTGTAAGTAAATAACCTTGATACGAATAATCGCTCACTTCTTCTACCTCCTAGTTTATTATCATTTGAGCGTAGTTCTTAAATTATAATCTCCAAAGGGAAACTTGTAAATCCAAAATCCTAATCTCTAAAGGTTAAGCCATTTTTTATTTTGAACCTTTGAATTTTGGTAATTTGTGCTTGTTTAGTATTTTGTCCTTAGAATTTTTCAAGCTCATCTCCCCCTCGGCTCCTTGGCAATATAAACCAAACTAGTGAGGATAGAAAGACCAATCAAGCCAAGTATTCCCAAAAAGTAAGGATTTTCAACTCCTTTTTCCGATAAATAAACATACTCAGTGCCAAATGAGTGAGATACCTCCAAAGGCAAAAAAGAAAACCAATTATAAAGACGGGTGTTTCCTGAAAGATAAAGGGAAATTCCCAAAGAAAAGAAAACAAGAAAGCCTTTAAAAATCTCCTTAGGATGAGCAAAAGAAAACCCAATAATTAAAATACCAGCTAAAATAAGGAGGTAAATTGGGATAAATTCAAATCCAATGCTTCTCCAACTTGCTTGATAGGGTTTACCACTCTCAAGCTTTCCGTAAAGATGATACTCCCTAGCTGGTAAAAATCCAATGACAAACGAGAAAAAAAGGACAAGAAAGCCAAGGAAAAAAAGGATAGCTTTAAAATTGCCCTGATGAAATTTTCCTTGATGAACTAAGTAAAACCCCACTATAAGAAGGGCTAAGCCACCATAAAAAGGTTTAAAGACAATGGGATTAGGAAGAAAAGTTGACTTAAGGCGTTCAAGAAAAGACATAAGAACTAAAAGAGGAGAGAGAAAAAAGAAAAAATAAGAAGCAGAAAGAGCCTCTTCCTTTCCTAAAAGATTTAAGTAAATTAAAAGAAAAAAGAATAAAGTTAAGCCAGTCAAGAGACTGGGAAAAGAAAATAGAAAAAGGAAATTAAAAGAACCTCTATTTAAAGAAAAAAGAATTGAAATGATAAAGCCACTGCTTAAGAAACCAACTATTAAGAGTAAAGAATTCTCTTTTAACTTTGAAACTCTCCAGACGAAAAAACCAAATAATATAGCGGCTAGCAAAGATAACCATTCCCAATTAAGGTAGCGTACTAAAGGGGCAAAAGAACTAGGCTTCTCAAGATTAGAAAGAATCATTACAATACCAATAAGCCCAAAGAAAACAGCTAAACCCCTCCAAAACAAATCTCTCTCTTTAAAACTTTCTCCAAAGCCTTTTAAAAATAGAATCTTCCCTAAAAAGGCAAAAAGAAAAGTCCAAAAGGGAACAGTAGAGATAAAAAAAATAAGATTGGAAAGGGGAGGAGCATAAGAATACTGATGGTAAAAGACTAAAGGGAAAAAAAGACCTCCAATTAAACCCAATAAAAGGGAGGAGAAAACACTTTCCTTTTTCTTTAATTTAGCTTGAATTAATTGCTCTTTCAGCTTTTTTTGCAAAAAGGAAAAGGTAAGCCAGAAAATGAGTGTCCAGAAAAAGGAGGAAGAAAGAGCAAATAAATAAGTCTCTTGGGAGCCCTGTCCCAAAACAAAAATCAAAAAGAGAAAAAGAAATAAAAGAACACCGAATTTCTCAAAAAGTCCCCTCAAACTCAAAGATACTTTACCTCCCGTATGTTAGATAAAAAAAGGACCCCCTCCCCTCAGGAAGAGGGTCCTTTTTTACTTTTGCACTACTTCCCCTCACTGACTTCAATCCGCCGACGGTAAATGCCATAGATTCCAGCTAAAAGCAAAGCTGGTAAAGCTAGTTTCTTGCCCACTGGGCTATAAAGAAGCCGCTCAGAAAGGGGAATAAGGTGGTCTTCAGTGAGTGGGTCAGCGTGAGGAGCACTAGCACCCACCCTTCCCATCCAATACCAATTACCATTTCCCAAATAACCAGCATATCCCTTCTCATTAGCGTAACTCGCTACATCATCTTTGTAGCCAAACTTAATTGCCCCATTGGGGCAAGCCAAAGTGCAAGCAGTCACCTTGTAATCAGAAGAGCTGTTGGTAGTAATGGCATTCTTCACCTCTTGGTTGTAGCTTCCGAAAGTGCACTTATCAACCATCAAGTCAATACCAACAACATCACTACCGACGGTATCAACAATTGATAAACGGCGATTATAGCACATATCGCACTTATAAGCCTTTCGGTTAACACCATTTCCCAAACCAATCTTAGGGTAACCACCCAGATTGCATGCATTATTACAAGGATACCTACCCGGATTAGGGCTATAAGCTAGACACTTTATTGGATTGCAGGAACCAAAGTCGACAACCACCTCTCCCGTCAGCTTCTTTTGAATAGCTGAAAAAGGGCAAGCCGCTGCACAAGGAGGATTGGAGCAGTGCCAGCAGTTGTAGTTCAAAAAGGGAGCAAAATCAACATTCTTTTGAGATTTAACTACCTTAACATCCTCATAAGTTACTCGGTCAGCTGTCCCATTAGCCACTAAAGACAAACCAAGAGAACTATTAATGAAGTTCCGCTGGCAAGCAACCATGCAACCTCGACACTTAATGCACCTATCATATTCATTAATAACTGCATACTGAGCCACTTTTCCTCACCTCCTTATGGCGTCTTGGTTATTTCACAGAGACAAGATTTTGTCTCTGGCATTTGGGTGTTCTTATCCTGAGCATCATTGGTCAACAAGTTAGCAGCGGGACCTCGATTGTAACCAGCCGAACCCCAGTGGAAAGGAATGGCGATACAACCTTGAGCTACTCGCTGCTTACTCTTGGTTCCAATGATTCTTGCTCTAAATGGTCCAACCCAGCCGGCACTGGTCAGATAAGGGTCAGATATACCAAGAGTCTCAGCCGCATACTTGGAACGAATTGTCCTGACATAGACTTGATCTCCATCAGCAATACCTTCATTACCAGCATCGTAAGAGTTAATTTCTAAGATTGGCTCAGGTGTTAGCTCAACAAGATAAGGAACATTTCGACTCATTGGTCCACCTTGATAGTGGTCAACATAGCGAATGGTCGTTAGGATGTAAGGATAAGCACTAGCTGCTCCGGCTGAAACAAGAGAAGGATTACCAACCGTGCCGTAAGTCGCCTTTAAGTCTTCTCTTGGCGTCTCATGGGGCTCTCGGTGAGCTGGGAATCCAGTACTGCTATCTGAAAGAGTTGCATTGGTCCGGTAAGTGTTAGCATACCTTCTCACAGAAGTACTGGCATGAGCAAAGAGCTGTGCCACTTTGTCTGGAGTAACAACTAAGTCCTTATTGTCGTAGCTTCCCATGAAACCGCGGTTGTAAAAGACTCGGCGGTTAAAGAGCCATGCCCAGCCCCAATTGAGATAGATACCGGCACTAGTTGGGTCGTCAGTACTACGGCATTGGGAACGATTGTAGGTGGAATTAACAACACCAGGAACGCCAACAACTAAAGCTGAAGGAACAGAAGCAGAAGCATAACCAAAGGAAGGTGCATTTGCCCAAGCTTCCTCATAAATCCAGAGGGTTCCTCCGCTAGTTCGTGGGCTTGTAAACTCCTGGTAGACCTTCTCAGCATAGCCAATGCCCCGGTTTCCAGTTGCTCCTGAGGTTCTTGCCATATCAGCTTGGTAATGAGTGTTGTTCCAATCAGTAAATGGACTGTTAACCGCTGTGGTGTTTCCAGCCGCATCGTGATAAGTAAAGTAAGGGTCTCTCCAAAGTGTATTCCAACTGTTAACTGAAAGAGCGTTATTCTGAGTCAATTGATAAGCAAGCATCGCTAGAATTTCCATATCAGTTTTGGAATTTCCCTTAGGTGGAGCTACTTGCCACTTCCACTGGAGGACCCGGGCAGAATTAGTATAAGTTCCACACTTTTCAGCAAAGGAAGCCGCCGGTAAAAGGATGGTAGAGATGTTGGCTGAAACCCCACCGACATTAATTGTCCGGTAGTTTTTCCTGGGAACAGCGCTTGCTGTTTCCGAAGCAAACATATCAACAACCACTAAGAGTTCAACATCCTCAATCCCTTTTCTGATAACTCCAGCATTACCTTCGGTTTGAGCCGGATTTTGACCCCAAGCAACCAAGGCTTTAATTTTGGGTCTCGAAGCTGTAGTGTAAGTAGGATTAGCCGAAGACATCTGAACAAACATTGTCCGATGGTCATAACCAACCAGCTTGGGCCAGTTCTCGAACAAACCAGAAGCCGCGCTATTAGAAGGAGTGCTTCCACATACTGCGCTTAAAGGTGAAGCGGAGAAGAAAGCATAGGTCATATTGATAAATCCTCTTTGCTGAAGACCTGCACTTAGTGTGCTATTACCAAAGAGTTTGCCCATATAGGTGGTGTAGTCATCATTCCCCCGTGGTCCCTGGTAACCAGGGAGCAAATGTTTGAGAAGGCCCATATCGGTTGAGCCCTGAACATTTCCAATCCCTCTCAAGGCATTGACACCACCACCAGCTCGCCCCATATTACCCAAGAGAATTTGAGCATTAGCATAGTTCTTGATATTTTGGGAGCCATGGGTATGCTGGGTTGTCCCCATTGCGTATAGGATGGTGTGAGCCTTGTAAGCACTGCCCATCGGATATGCTGAATTACCAGAGCTAAAGTCTGCAGCGGTATAAACCCAGCTATTTTTGACAATGTTTTCACAGTAGCGCTCAAAATCAGCCTCAGTGAAAGCTGATAGATAATTTGATTT
>JACVJC010000031.1 GCA_015711795.1 Candidatus Geothermocultor quzhuomuensis | reverse complement strand
AACGTTATTGCTACCCAGGATGGTTTATACTTAAAGGTACAAGCTGATGTCACAGACCCTTCACCAAGCTCAGGACTAAAAAGCATTAAGTTGGCTTATGATGATGTTAATGACATAGGGGGGGGATATGCTTACCAGTCTATGGGTCTTGTTTCTGGAAATACCTATTCAGCTAAGGTTGGGCCATTCACCGTTGGCCATAAGATTCGCTACCACGTGGAAGCTGAGGACAATCAAGGAAACAAGGCTGACCCCCAACCATACCCTGATGGAGAAAAGGTGATAGTTGCTTCTAAAGGCTATCTCTATGTCACGGTAAAGAACAATGATGATGATACCTACCCTTATGTTTATATCTATATTGACGGGAGCCTTTGGGGCTACGTAAGTCTAGGTGGTTATGGCACTACAGTTAAAACTAACAACAAAGAAGTCCAAGGAGAGATGGAGCACACTGTTAAAATCAAGTGGGAAGACCCTGATACCAAAATAA
This sequence comes from Candidatus Geothermocultor quzhuomuensis, assembly GCA_015711795.1. Taxonomy (GTDB): domain Bacteria; phylum Actinomycetota; class Aquicultoria; order Geothermocultorales; family Geothermocultoraceae; genus Geothermocultor; species Geothermocultor quzhuomuensis. The sequence continues at coordinate 9,313 of JACVJC010000031.1, read as the reverse complement.
CTTACAACAAGAGCTTAATAAAGTATATATCTAAAGACACAATAGTTGAATACTCCTTTGAACTCGATTTACATGAAAACAACAAACCCACTATCTCTAACGTTATTGCTACCCAGGATGGTTTATACTTAAAGGTACAAGCTGATGTCACAGACCCTTCACCAAGCTCAGGACTAAAAAGCATTAAGTTGGCTTATGATGATGTTAATGACATAGGGTGGGGATATGCTTACCAGTCTATGGGTCTTGTTTCTGGAAATACCTATTCAGCTAAGGTTGGGCCATTCACCGTTGGCCATAAGATTTGCTACTACGTGGAAGCTGAGGACAATCAAGGAAACAAGGCTGACCCCCAACCATACCCTGATGGAGAAATAAGTTTCCTCCCTTCTATAACAATCAAAATTAAAAATACAATTGGTAAAAGAAATGTCGGCGTTCCATTCGCAGTCATAGCACAAATTACCAATAACGGGAGCACTGGCGGAAGTTTTCCTGTTAGCTGCTCTATTTTCAAATCTGAATTATTAGGACCTAAGTTGATTAAAAATGTTCCTTCCCAGAATATTTACTTAAATAGTCAAGAATCCAAAGATGTGATATTTTATACAAATGCTCCTACGACAAAGGAAATATTTGGCCTAGTAGAGAGTGTATTTAGTAATGAGGTTGAGTGTATCGTTGAAGTTGCGGTTTGGGATTATAAAGACTCACAGAAATTCAAGGTTACAAAGGCTACTGCTTATGGCGGTGAAGTTTTTGGATGGTCACCAGCATTTGCAATGCTTAGTAATAGTTATAATTTAGGGGCAACTTTTGACAGTCGAGGTACACTTTGTTATCTATTTTATCCTTATGTCGGTCTATGGGAGCATATAAATTATCACACCAAAGATGCTCGTTATGAAAACGGGATGTGGATAGTTGAGCCTGATGAACCAAGTATGGGCTCTTTTGGTGGAGTTGTAGTAAATAATGAGGTCAATTGGCTTAATGATACAAGTTATATTAGTCATACCTTAAAGTGGTTAGGTTCAGAGTCTCCAGTTTTGAATCATATTTATAAAAATGAGAAGAATAAGTTTGAAGTAAACGAGGAGAGCTTTGTTTTAAAAGAAAACAGTGTCGCTGATGACACGGGCATGTTAGTAAGGCACTTTACGGTTAAAAATGTTGGAAATTCATCGCGTAATTTCAAGTTTAGATATTACGGGGGTTTTGATTTGAATGAAGCCAAGCGAGATTTACTAAAAGAATTCGACGGTCACTATTGGAGCATTGGCCTAAGCCTTACCCCACCAAGCCTTACCCCACAGTGGTCATGGCCAGGCGAAAATAACACAGTTACTCTTAATTCTGATTCCATTACGTGGTCTTTTCAGGGTACAACATCACTTGCGTTATGTCTGAGCTCAGATTTAGGTTTCCCTTCCTATGGCAATGTTGGTCGGAGAGGTGATGTTTTTAGTTCGCCTTTAAATCCAGTGGGTAAACAAGTGACGATACAAGGCAATGATCCTGCGGGTGTTCTCGAATGGGATCTCGGCTTAATTAATCCAGGAGATTCAAAGGAAATTACAGTTTTCATAGCAGCAGGTAAAAACACTTATGATGCTCAACAAATAATTAATAAATACAGGTACAAGTATAATATTGCCAAAGATGAAACCAATAAATGGTGGCAAAGCTGGTTAAGTAGTATAAAGATTCCTACTAAGCCAGCTTCACTTTCAACTGAAACTTTCAATAAGTGGCTAAGAACTTACAAGCGCGCAGCAATGACTATGAGGATGAATTTCAATGAAAAGAATGGTGCTATTCCAGCTAGTTTGGCAGTTCAACCTGAATATAACTTTATTTGGCCTCGAGATGGCTCTTTTGTTGCGATGGCTTTTGATTTGCTGGGGAAACATTGGGAAGCTGAGAAGTTTTATGAGTTTATAAAGAATTGTCAAGAAACCAATGGTTTATGGCGCCAATGCTATGGTGTTAATGGGGATAGGATTATAACACCTATTGAAGATTTGCCCGTAGGTCCTGCTTATGAAAGCGACCAGCAATCTATAGTAATTCAAGGGATGTATTTACATTACTCACTGATAAACAGTGAAAACAAAAAGACCTTTTTATCAAACTATTGGGATACCATAAAGAAAGCAGTAAATTTTGTCGCAAGTGATACCCAATCCACGGTAAATGGAAAGATAATTAAATCAAATTGTGATCTTGATGAAGCTTATGATAAGAATAATACAAGTTTATGGACCAATTTCTCAGCGATTTCAGCACTTCGAATTGCATCTGACATTGCAACTATCTTGGGAAAATCTGAGAATTGGAATGGCACTGCTAAAGATATCGAAATAGGGATATCTGATTATTTCTGGAATAGTAATAATAAATACTTGTGGGATAGGATATATTTAGATCACCAAATGAATCCTCCAGATTGTGGTATTGGAATGCAGCCAACTTTATTCCCTGTGCCTATTTTAAGTGCACTGAACTCAAATCCTTCTCTCGTAAGTCAAATTAATTCTACATATGATAACTGGATAACAAAAAATCTAAGAGGGGTCGTTGATAAAAGCCAAAAACCATTACCTGCTGATTTTAAACGCATTCCTGATGGAACTGAGTTTTGGGCTAAGGATTTGTTATCAATGACATACCATTATATAGCACCCACAACGAGTAACTTAGATCGGGCAAAACTGCCTCTTGATGTTGCTTATGAAGCATCAAAGACTCATTTAGATTATGTTTTAGAGACAATATGCACGCTAAATCCTTATGATTCTACATCAGAAACCGATAAAGTAAGTGCTTGCTTTGAAGCTAATATTCTTGGTAGAGGCTATCCTTTGACTTGGGCACAAGCTGCTTATATTTCAGCTTTGCAAAGTTATTGCAACCAGGCAACGAGTGCTCAAGTTGGAGAAGGAACTGGTGGAGATGGAGGTGGTTCCTCCATAACAAGTGCTGGTGGGATTTCAAGACTTTATGGAGACAATCGTTTTAAGACGGCTTGTGAAATTAGCAAAAAGGGATGGCCTAGTGGGTCTAATACCGTAATTATTGCCACTGGTAATAGTTTTCCGGATGCCTTAGCTGGCAGTCCATTAGCTAAAGCTTACGATGCTCCCATTTTATTGACTCACCCAAGCTATTTAATTGATGCCGTTAAGGATGAAATCAATAGATTAGGAGCTACTAAAGCTGTTATTTTGGGTGGTTATGCTGCAGTTTCATCTAAAGTTGAAGATGAAATAAAGAGCAAAACTAAAGTTACTTCAATAGAAAGAATATCAGGTAAAAATAGATATGAAACAGCAGCGGGTATTGCCTTAAAGCTAAAGGAAAAACTAGGCTCACTTCCTACAAGCAAAGCAATTATTGCTACTTGTTTAAACTATCCTGATGCTCTGGCTATTTCATCATTAGCAGGATATAAGAACATTCCTATTTTATTAGTTAAAAAAGACTCTATCCCAAGCGTTACTCAAAATGCTTTAAGCACTCTAGGAATTACTCAAACGATTGTGGTTGGTGGAACAGCTGTTATTTCAAATGAAGTTTACACACAACTTCCTTCTCCAATGAGAATCTATGGACAAAACAGATACGAAACAGCTAAAGAAATAGCTAACTATGCTTTTCAAGAAGGAATAACTTTTGACAAAGTTCTAATTGCTACTGGTAAAGCTTTCCCTGATGCCTTAGCAGGTGGAGCTTATGGAGCAAAAGTAGGTGCCCAATTACTTTTAGTTGAACCATTAAGCCTTGATTCTTCTCTTGCTACCAAAAACTTATTAACAGAGAAAAAATCAAGCATTAAAGAACTCTTTATCTTAGGTGGAACAGGAGCTGTTTCTGATTCACTCCAAACTCAAATTGACAGTTTGTTGAAGCAATAATAGAGGGTAGGGTCAGACCCCAACACCCTCATTTACCAGCAAATTTGAGACCTTACTCTCAAATTCTTAATTGCTTTTCAGAATAGAATTTTAAATTAAGGTTTTCTTTTGGCTGTTCAAGATAGGTTTTAGGGTTTGACCCCTAACTTTCAGTTATAGTAGAAGGAAGGAGGTGAGAATAAGTGTCTGAATGGAGTAGGCTTTTTCAGCAGGCGATGGAATTAAAAAAATCTGGCAAGTATAGAGAAGCTGAATCAATCTTTGCTGTACTAGCAGATACGGCACCGGATCAAAGCACAAAAGCACTCGCGTTAGCAAAGAAATTAGATTGTATTGACCAACAAGCTCTTTTTGGTAAGGCACCAAGTAATGACACAAGAACCGCCGAGGATTACGCTAACGCTGCTTTCCAAACGTCTCAAGAACTAAGTGAGGCATTAAAAAAGCCAACAGTGAATGTTGGTCGTATTTGTCCACGTTGCAATGGGAGTGGAAGAGTTCTTATCGCACAAAGATACGGTAATATTGAGCATGGAAGATCGAGTACTTGCACTTTGTGTGGGGGAAAAGGTCGAATTTAATAGATTCTTAAAACATCAGGTCTTTAACAGCATTTATTGTTTCCTCTTATAAAAATTTCTAGTTAAAATTGGTTTGAATTTAAAAAGTGAGGTTTAGTTTATGAGAGGAATTTTATGTATTTTTGGAGGTATAGGATTACAGATCGCTAATGACTAGATAGCCAAGAAAATTGGTTGGTTTTTTTATACCCCTTTTGCCCTTGGTGTTCTTTTGATTATAGGTGGTATATTAGACATATTTGGAGTTATCCGATAACAGTTCTTTTATCTCATTTATATACATTTATATGTAATATTAAAAATGTAATGATTTTTACTTATGTACTTCGGCATCAGAACCAAGCAAGCTCCTGAAGTGCGAAAATAAACGCTCGAACGGCAAATGTTTTGACTTCAGCAATTAATAATAAACTATTCTCAAATTCTTAAGAACATTAGAACACAGCAGTTCAATGTAATGTTTTGACAGTAGATTAATTTAAAAAGTTTTAGTTAACCAGCCTCGAGTCACGATCGGCTAGTCACCAGTGACGTCCAACAAGTAAAGTTTCAGCTTCAGCCTTCAGCGTCTCAGACTTCAGTCCGTTTTTCTTTCGGGTTTGACATTAATGACGCTGTTCTGATAGGATTTATATTTATTCAAACTAAGAGGTCAGTTATTATTTAAAGCCTGTTTTACCTGATTCATCGGACTGGTTGAGAGAAAGGGAAGGCTTTTTTGAATTTCCAGGAAATCATTTTAAATCTAGCAAGTTTTTGGTCAGAATACGGTTGCTTGATAGCTCAACCTTACGATTTAGAAGTAGGGGCGGGCACTTTTAACCCTCACACCTTCTTGAGATGCCTCGGCCCTGAGCCCTGGAAGGTTGCCTATGTAGAGCCTTCAAGAAGACCAACTGATGGAAGGTATGGGGAAAACCCAAATCGGCTCCAGCATTATTATCAATATCAAGTCATTTTAAAACCTTCACCCGATGATGTTCAGGATGTGTATCTTAATAGTTTAGTTAATTTAGGGATTGACCCTAAGAAACACGATATTCGTTTTATTGAAGATGACTGGGAATCACCAACTTTGGGTGCTTGGGGTTTAGGCTGGGAAGTTTGGCTTGATGGAATGGAAATTACTCAGTTTACTTACTTTCAGCAGATAGGAGGGATTGATTTAAAGCCAATCTCAGTGGAACTGACTTATGGTCTTGAGCGAATTGCCCTCTTTATTCAGGAAAAAGAGACTGTTTTTGATCTCGAATGGACTTCCAACATCACCTATGGTGAAATTCATCGTCAAGGTGAAGTTGAGTGGTCTTATTATAATTTTCAAGAGGCAAATGTTGATTTTCTCCTCGAGTATTTCAACAAGGTTGAAGCTGAATGCAAGCGTCTTTTAGAAAAGAAACTAATTTTACCCGCCTTTGACCACTTATTAAAGTCATCTCACACTTTCAATCTTCTCGATGCTAGAGGAGCTATTAGCGTGGCTGAGCGGGCAAATTACATTGGGCGGGTTAGAGGATTGGCAAAAGCAGTTGCCCTGGCTTATCTGGCTCAAAGAGAAGAGAAAGGCTATCCCCTTCTTAAGGAGAATTCTTAATGCCAAAAAACTTAGTTTTCGAGATTGGAACAGAAGAAATGCCAGCTTCTTGTGTTGATATCGCTTTAAATCAGTTAAAAGAAGAGGGAAGAAATCTTGATTTCTATCGCCTTTCCTTCGATTCGCTAGAAGCTTATGGCACCCCTCGCCGCTTAGCCTTAATCGTTCGGGGACTGGCTGAAGAGCAGAAGGAAGAAGTAATTGAAGTGAAAGGACCACCTCGAAAGGCTGCCTTCACTGGAAATGGTGAGCCAACAGCGGCTGCCATAGGTTTTGCTAAAGCTCAAGGTGTTGCTCTTAGTGATTTAATAGTTAAAGAAAATGAGCAAGGTGAATATGTTTATGCGGTCAAACATATTAAAGGGAAGAAAACTAAGGATGTTTTACCAGAATACTTAAGTTGCCTGGTTAAATCAATTAACTTTCCCAAGACAATGCGGTGGGGGGAAGGAAATTTGCGTTTCATTCGCCCTATTCGCTGGCTCTTGGCTCTTTACGGTGATGAACTTATCGAATTTGAAATTGATGGCTTGAAAACAAGTCGTTTTACCTATGGACACCGCTTTCTAGCTCCTGGTCCGTGGGAAGTTCTAACGGCTAATGATTACCTTAAAGTTTTAGAAAAATCAAAGGTAATTATTGATCAAGGTGAAAGGCGGAAAATGATAGTCGATGAGCTAAATATGGTGACAAAAGATATTGGAAAGGCTCTTATTCATCTTGATGTCATCAATGAAGTTGTTAATTTAGTTGAATATCCCCACGCTATCTTAGGCAGCTTCCCCCCTTCTTATGTTCAGCTTCCTCGAGAGATACCTATTACCGTAATGGAATCTCATCAACGCTATTTTCCTGTCGAGGATGATAAAGGGGAGCTTCTTCCTTATTTTATTATTATTCAAAATGGCGATCCTTCTTCTTCAGATTTAATTAGGGAGGGAAATGAGAGAGTAATTCGAGCCCGCTTAGCGGATAGTCAATTTTTCTATCAGGAAGACCAAAAAATACCTTTAGAGAAGAGAGTGGAAAATTTAAAAGACGTTGTTTTTCAGCAAAAATTAGGTAATCTTTATGAGAAAACCTTAAGAACAATTGAACTGGTTCGAGAGATTAGCCAGTTTTTAGGTCTTCCACCTGATATTATTTCTACCGCTGAAAGAGCAGCTTATTTAGCTAAAGCTGACCTTTTAACCGAGATGGTCTTTGAATTTCCTGAACTTCAAGGGGTAATGGGTCGTGAGTATGCCCTTCTTTCTGGGGAACTTAAAACTGTTGCCCAAGCAATTTTTGAGCACTACTTACCTCGTTTTCCTGGTGATGAGTTGCCTTCATCCCTCCCTGGTCAATTAGTTAGCATTGCTGATAAAATTGATACCATTGTTGGTTATTTTTTAGTTGGTCTCATCCCTAGCGGTTCTGAGGACCCTTTTTCCTTGAGAAGACAGGGGCAAGGGGTTATCTCAATAATTTTCGACAAGGAGCTTGCTTTTCCATTTGAGGAAACCTTAAGAATATCTTTATCTTTATACCGAAAAATTGAAGGACTTAGAGAGGAAGAAGAAACTTTTCAGGATTTAATTGATTTTTTTAAAGCCCGAGCTCGAAGATACTTTTCAAAAAAGGAAGTTAACTATGATATCATTGAGGCGGTTCTCTTTGATAAAATAAATAATTTAGTAAGTATTAAGCGAAAAGTGGAAGCAATAGTTAAGTTTCATCCTCAGCCTCAATTTGAGGACCTTTTAATTGCTTTTACTCGATGCCACAATCTTTCCTCTCCAGAGTTAGGAGATGCTGTTAACTCAGAAAAACTTATTGAAAAAGAGGAGAAAGATTTTTATTCAGCTTTGGTCCAAGCTGAAGAAAAAGCCAAACCGTTTTTTGAAAATGATGAATTTTTAAGTATCCTTAAGATAATGGCAGGTTTAAAACCAACAATTGACCTTTTTTTTGATAAAATTTTAGTGATGTCAGAAGATGAAGAATTAAGAAAAAATAGGCTATCTTTGTTAAATAAAGCTGTGACTTTCTTCAAAAAGGTAGCTGATTTTTCTAAAATTGTTTTTTAATTTGAGATGAAGTCAATTGTTTATCTTTTTTCTGATGGGACTGGAGAAACAGCTGAACGCGTTTTTAGAGCAGCTGCAATTCAGTTCAAGGACAAGTTTGAAACCTTAAAGATTAGTAAAATTATCAATGAAGAAAAATTGGATGAAGCCTTGGAAAAAGTGAAGAAAGAGCCAGGGATTATTTTTTATACCATAGTTGACCAGTCTTTAAAGAGAAAGCTAGAAAAAGTAGCTGATGAAAATTCCATCCCACGGGTTGATATTTTAGGAAAAGCCATTCAAACTTTAGAAGTGGTTGCTGAAAACCCTCCTCGTTATCGACCTGGTATTCTAAGGGAGATGGACCAGGATTACTTTAAAAGAGTGGAAGCTCTTGAATTTACTATTCGCCATGATGATGGGAAAAATCCTGAAGGACTTGACGAAGCAGATATTATTTTACTCGGTGTTTCAAGGACTTCAAAAACCCCCTTAGCCATTTATTTAGCTAATCAAGGTTTTAAAGTTGCTAATGTTCCGATAATATATAACATTGAACTTCCTAAGAAACTTTTTGAGATACCAAAGAAGAAGATAATTGGCTTGATGATTAGTACAAATAGGCTTTTAAGGATTAGAGGAAAGAGAATTGAAGCTTTTGGGCTACCTTCAAATTATTATCATTATGCAACTCTTCGAGAAATAACTAAAGAGTTATCTTACGCTAGCGAAATTTTCAAAAAGATTGGTTGCGCGGTAATTGATGTTTCCCAGAAAGCAATTGAAGAAACGGCTGATGAAATTCTCAAAATTATTCGCAGGGAGGATTGAGATGAAGAAATATGTCTATGCTTTTGAAGAAGGAAATGCGCAAATGAAATATGTTTTAGGAGGAAAGGGTGCAAATTTAGCGGAGATGACCAGACTAAAACTACCAGTACCTCCCGGCTTTACTATCACCTGTCAAGCTTGTATCGAATACTCAGCTCAAAAAAAATTTCCAGATGGTTTAGATGAAGAGGTTGACCAACACTTAAGAAATTTAGAAGAAAAGCTAGGCAAAAAACTGGGAGACTCCAATGACCCTCTTTTAGTTTCTGTTCGTTCGGAAGCACCTTTTTCTATGCCTGGAATGATGGATACAGTTTTGAATCTGGGTTTAAATGACGAGTC
>JACVJC010000030.1 GCA_015711795.1 Candidatus Geothermocultor quzhuomuensis | reverse complement strand
ACTGCGAGGGCGACTGCTGGCGGTGAGCCAGTATCACCCTCCTTTGTTCCTTCCTGTTTAGGTTTGAAAAATCGTTCAAATTGGCTCCGCGGGCAGGACTCGAACCTGCAACCTAGTGGTTAACAGCCACCCACTCTACCATTGAGCTACCGCGGAGCGTTTTTAAAAATTTTTTAGAAAGAGAAAAATTACTAATTTTAACTAAGTAATTTTAACACAAGTTATAAATGATAGTAATGGGTCTTTCTCTTGTCAAATTCACTTTTAACCTTTTTGACAACTTGCTATTTGAGTAATCTTTACCAAACTTCTAAAAATCAATCTCATCTCCCATTTCCCTTAAATGGCAAGAATCATTGTGGAGATTCAGGGTAGCTTGATTATCTTTTATTGAAAAGACAGAAAAGGCTGCTACATCATGCTTTATTTTCCAGAAATGGGCTTCGCTTAAACCAAGAAGACTCAAAATGATAATTTTATTGACCACACGGTGGGAAACAATAGCAATGACTTCTTCTTTACTCTTCTCTATTATCTTATTGATGGCTGGGAGAACTCGCTTTTTAACCTCATTTAAATTCTCACCTTGAGGAAATTTAACTTGCTCAGGGTGGGTAAGCCATTTATGGTAGAATTTTTTATCTTTCTTTTCCACTTCTTTAAGGGAAAGACCTTCCCATTTTCCATAGCTTATGTCGATAAATTCATTAACAACTTTAACAGGGATATTCTGAGCTTGAGCAATTATTTCAGCGGTCTTTTTAGCTCTCTTTAAAGGGCTTGTGTAAATTACTTTAATCTTGAAAGACTCAAGTCTTTTGGCGAGTAACTGTGCTTGCTTAATCCCTTCAGAGCTTAACTCAATATTGGCTCTTCCCCGAAATATTTTCTCTTTATTCCAGGGTGTTTCTCCATGTCTTATAATTATTAGTTTTCTCATTTATTCTCCGATAATCTTGACGAGAACCCTTTTACGGCGCTGCCCATCAAATTCGCCATAAAAAATTTGTTCCCAGGGGCCAAAATCAAGTTTGCCATTGGTAATGGCAACAACTACTTCCCTTCCCATAATTGTTCTTTTAAGGTGGGCGTCACCGTTATCTTCCCCAGTTAAGTTATGACGGTAGCGGGAAATAGGTTCGTGAGGAGCTAAATTTTCTAGCCAATTTTCAAAGTCTTGGAGTAAACCGCTTTCAGCATCATTGATAAAAACGCTGGCAGTGATGTGCATGGCGTTAACTAGACAAAGTCCTTCTTTGACCCGACTTTTCTTAACTATTTCTTCAACTTGAGGGGTGATGTTGATAAATTCTTTCTTTTTTGAGGTATTAAACCAAAGGTATTCTCTCAATGATTTCATCTTAAACCTCCTCCTGATAATTGGGTAAATTGATTTTAACAATTTTTAAACTAATAAGACAAAAATTTAAATGTTAAAATAGTGATAAAAAATCAAGGATGAGAAATATTTTACCTTAAAAAATTTACCTTAAAAGTGTGATAGAGCTGAAGAGCATTAAGAAATTCTCCTTTGGTGGCTTGCCTATCGTAGGCAAGGATAGGAAAAATATTCCCTGGGAGGGAAAATAAAGGATTAGGAAAAGAAAGATTGAAATAAAAAGCATAAAACTCAAATCCAAAGCAAAAAATCTAAATTTCTCTGCCAATGGGCAGGTAATCAAAATTCAAAACAAAAAAATTTGAATTTAAAATTTAGGATTGTTCAATAAGGGTTGTAAATTTGTATTCTTAATTCTTTTTAAGACAAATAAATTTTAAGGGGGAATTGAGATGGAAAGTGTAAAGGTGGGGAAAGCAACCCTTTCACTAATTCAAGGCGATATTACTAAGCAAGCAACTGATGCTATTGTAAATGCAGCTAATAGCAGCTTGATGGGGGGAGGAGGAGTTGATGGAGCCATCCATCGAGTGGGTGGACCTGCTATTTTAGAGGAGTGTAAGAAGATTGTGGCTCAAATTGGGCGATTGCCCACGGGTCAAGCAGTTATCACTACAGGTGGTAATCTCCCTGCTAAGTATGTTATTCATACGGTTGGTCCCATTTGGCGTGGGGGTGAAAGTAAAGAACCAGAACTTTTAAGGAATTGTTACCTTAATAGCTTAAAACTAGCTAAAGAAAAAGGGATAAAAACAATATCTTTCCCTTCAATTAGCACTGGTGCTTATGGTTACCCTGTTGAAAAGGCATCACAGGTTGCAGTTAAAGCGGTAATTGACTTTTTAAAGGAAAATCAAGAGATTAAAGAGGTGACATTTGTCCTTTTTGATTCTTTTTCTTTTAATGCTTATTCCAATGCGCTAAGGAAAGCAAAAAAGAATTTATAGACTTTTGTGGTAAAATAGCGAGAGTTTTTCAAGGAAAAGGGTGAAAAATTATTGGATAAAGATTATCGATTTCTTAAAGCTTGCCTTAGAAAAGAAGTTGATGTTACTCCTATCTGGCTAATGAGGCAAGCTGGACGGTATTTGAGAGAATACCGAGCCATCAGAAAAAAACATTCCTTTTTAGAGATGTGTAAAACTCCTGAGATTGCCACAGAAATAACTCTCCAGCCTATTAACAAGTTTGAGCTTGATGCCGCAATTTTGTTTTCTGACATTCTTGTTCCAGTTGAAGCTATTGGAATTGAGATTGAATTTCGTGAAGGAAAAGGTCCAATTATTCATAACCCTGTTCGTTCAAAAGAAGCTCTTGAAGCTCTTAATATTAGCGAGCTCGAAGAGAGAGTTTTTTTTGTTGCTCAATCTATCCGCCTTATTCAGCAAGAGTTAAATGGGAAAGTTCCCTTAATTGGTTTTTCGGGAGCCCCCTTCACTTTAGCGAGTTATATTGTTGAGGGTGGTCATTCCCGTGATTATCTTGTTATTAAAAGTCTTATGCATCGAGAGCCTTTGATTTATCACCTTTTAATGGAAAAAATAGCAAAGATAGTTTTAGATTATCTTAAAATCCAAATTAAAGCAGGGGTTCAAGCTATTCAACTTTTTGATTCTTGGGTTGGGTGCTTGTCTCCTTGGGATTATGAGAAGTATGTTCTTCCTTATACTAAGCAAGTTATTGATGGCTTAGGGAGAAAGGTTCCAGTTATTCATTTTGCTACCGGCACTTCAGGCTTGCTTGAATTAATGAAAAGAGCTGGTAGTGATGTTATTGGAATTGACTGGCGGATTAACCTTGATGTTGCCTGGAGAAGAATTGGTTATGATGTTGCTATTCAAGGAAACCTAGATCCGGCGGTTCTTTTAGCTTCTTTTGAAGAAATCGAGATTCGAGTTAAAGATATTCTTAAGCGAGCAGCTGGTCGTCCAGGTCATATCTTTAATCTAGGTCATGGTGTTTTGCCCAAAACTCCAGTTGAAAATGTCCAAGCATTGGTTGAAATAGTACATCAATATTCTCGTAGGTAGTGAGCAGAAAGCAGTGAACATCGAGAAGGGGGAGCATGTGTTAGAAAAACCAAAAGATTTCGGAAAACTTGAAGTTTGGAAGAAGTCTTACATGTTGACTCTTGAAGTTTATAAAGTAACTAGAGAATTTCCTGATGAAGAGAGATTTGGACTCGTTCAGCAAATGAGAAGAGCGGCAATTTCTGTACCAGCTAATATTACTGAGGGCTTTCGGAAGAGAGGGAAAAGAGACAAGAAAAACTTTTATAATATTTCTCAAGCTTCACTAGATGAACTTATGTATTACATTATTCTCTCTAAAGACCTCGGGTATATTGACAAGGTTAATGATTTAACTGAGAGAGTTGAAGAAATTGCGAGAATGCTTTCAGGACTGATAAAGTCAGTGGAGGTTTAGTTTTTACTCGATTCTCGCTACTCTATCCTCGCTGCTAAATTGATTAAAATAAGCAAGAATGATGAGGGATGAGAACTGGGTTGCTGAAAACATGTAATCAAAGAAGTTGGGTGGGGGTGTTATTGGTGGGTTATGGAGCTCCAGATTCACTGGAAGCGGTTGAACCTTTTCTCACTAATTTAATGGGTGGGCTTAAACCTTCCTCGCAGCAATTAGAGAAGGTAAAGGAGCGTTATCGGGTAATTGGTGGAAAATCACCATTCCTTAATATTACCCGCCAACAAGCTAAGACTTTAGAAATCGAGCTTAATAAAAGCTCGAAGGAAACATTTAAAGTTTATATCGGGATGCGCTATTGGCACCCTCTTATTGAGGAAGCAATTAGGGAGATAGTTGAAGCTGGAATCAAGGAGTTAATAGTTTTAACCCTTTCCCCCTTTTATTCTCGGATTACTACAGGTGCTTATTTTCAAGAAGTAGAGCAAGTTCTGAAAAAAATGAGCAACCCTCTTAGCTCTCGATTTATCAAAGACTGGTATCTTCATCCTCTCTTTATTGAAGCGTGGGTTGAAAAAATTAAGGAAGGGCTAAAAAAATTCTCTCCGGAACTCCAAGAAAATGTTCAGTTTCTATTCAGCACTCACAGTTTGCCAAAAAGGTATGTTGAGGAAGGGGACCCCTATGTAATGCAATACGATGAGACTGTTGGAAAAATTCACGAAATAATTAATCCTGCCTTTTGGCACCTGGCTTATCAAAGCCGAGGGGGGCAGGGAGAGTGGTTAGAACCCGATGTTTCAATGGTTCTTGAAAGAATTGCTCGAAAAGGCTTTAAGGAAGTTTTACTTATTCCTCTTGGTTTTATTTCAGACCACGTTGAAACTTTATACGATATTGACATAATCTATCGTCAGCAGGCTGAATCTTTGGGATTAAATTTTCATCGCTGTGCTTGCCTTAATCTTTCTCCAACTTTTATTAAAGCCTTAGTGGATATTGTTTTGTCAGCCTGGGGGGATAACAGGAACTGTTAAACCACTCGCTTCTAACTGTTAACTGATTGAGTAAAGAGCAGACCAAAAAGCAGCAGGTAGTAGATGGAATATCGGGAAAACTAAAAGCAATAGCGAGAGTCAGAGAATTAGCTTGCAAGCTTGTTTTAGATTTTTGGTGTGCGAATTGAAAGGAATTCAAAAAACAGACAAGGAAAGGATGGTTTGGAATGAAGAAAGTAGTGATAGTGGGTGGAGGAATTACAGGCCTTTCAGCCGCTTATGAAATTAAAAAGAGAATTAAAGAAGAAAATTTATCTATTGATCTCTTGCTAATTGAAAAAGAAAAGAAGCTTGGTGGCGTTTTTCTTACCGAAAAAGTTGATGGGTTTCTTATTGAGGGTGGCCCTGACTCTTTCGAGATGTTTAAACCAGCCCCATTTGAACTAGCTCAAGAACTCGGTATTGAAGACAGAGTTATTAGTGCTAATGAAGAGATGCATCGAACCTTTATCTTTAGTAAAGGAAAATTACAAGAAATTCCCAGAGGGTTACTTGGATTAGCCCCTGATAAGATTTCTTCTTTAATGTTTTGCCCCTTACTTTCCCTCCGTGGAAAGATAAGAGCAGCTTTAGAGTTAATTATTCCTCCTTTAAAGCAACAAGGCACTGAGATAAGTTTAGGTGAGTTTTACAAGCGGCGCTTTGGAGAAGAAATCTATGAAGTTGTTGCAGAACCTCTTTTTGGTAGCATTTATGCTTGCATCCCTGAAACAATTAGCATTAAAACTTGTTGGCCAAGGGGACTCGAGTTGGAAAAAAAATATGGGAGTCTTCTTCGGGGGATGCTGGTGAGAAGGAGAGAAGCTAGAAAGGCTAGCAAGGGAAGACCAAAGGAAGAAAAAAAGAAAGCTTCCATTTTTCGAACATTTAAAGGAGGTATGTCGGAACTGACTAATACCTTAGTTGAGCGAATTGGTAAGGAAACTTTTTTAACAGAGAAAGAGGTGTCAAAGATAATTTTTAGTCCGGGGGAGAAAAGGTTTTTCCTTTTTCTTGAGAGTG
This sequence comes from Candidatus Geothermocultor quzhuomuensis, assembly GCA_015711795.1. GTDB lineage: Bacteria > Actinomycetota > Aquicultoria > Geothermocultorales > Geothermocultoraceae > Geothermocultor > Geothermocultor quzhuomuensis. The sequence continues at coordinate 5,621 of JACVJC010000030.1, read as the reverse complement.
GCGAAAAAATACCAGCTGATGCCTGCATTGTAGCAACTGCTCCCTCATATATTACTTCAAAATTATTGAGTCAAATTGATGTTGGTGTATCAGATATGCTTTTGAGGATACCTTTTGCTTCAAGTGTTACTGTTTCACTTGGTTTTAAAAAGGATGGCTTTGAGCACCCTCTAAATGGTTTTGGTTTAGTAGTAGCTAGGACTGAAAACAAGCGAGTTAAAGCAGTTACCTGGTCTTCAACTAAGTTTGCTGAACGGGCACCAGAAGGTTATGTTTTAATTAGATGCTTTTTGGGGAATGCTCAAGAAGAAACAATCGTTTACGAGAGTGATGAAGCTATTTTAAATGCGGTTAGGGAAGATTTGAGGGAGATTATGGGAGTGACTGTTGAGCCTATGATTTATCGGATTTATCGCTGGCGCAATTCAATGGTTCAGTATACCTTAGGTCATGGAGAAAGAATTGCTTTTATAGAAGAAAGAATCAAGCAATATCCTGGTTTATATTTAGCAGGGAATGCTTACCGGGGTCTTGGTGTCGGTGACTGTATTAATGATGGGAAAAGAGCAGCCCAAAAGATCCTTGAATACCTGCGTTTTAAACTATAATCCTTACCTCAAAAATCATTCTCACTTTCGCGCGAAAGTAAGAAGTATGGCGGAGATTTAGAATTATTAAATTTACTTCACAAGCTACAAAAAATTTGTTTGTCAAGCCCTAAACTATTGACAAGAAAAATAATCTGGACTAAAATAGTCCAGTATTAAGAAAATGGAGGATTTTAATGGAAATTATTAGGAGAAACACTGATTATGGAATTAGAGCTTTGGTTTTTATGGCTCAAAAACCAATTGGTGAAATTTTTTCTCTATCCGATTTAGCTGCTCAAATCGAAGTTCCTTTAGATTTTCTCTATAAGATTTTTAGAAAGTTAGCCGAGGAAGGTCTGGTTACTGCCCACCGAGGAGCCAATGGCGGTTTCTCTTTAAAGAAAGAGACTGAGAAGATTACAGTAAAGGAAGTGGTTGAAATTTTACAAGGACCGCTCGCTATTAATCAGTGCTTTTTAAGCAATAAGCCTTGTTCATATTTTTCTAAGTGTTTTCTTAAAAAGCGTTGGCGAAAGGTGCAAGAAGAGGTTGAAAAAATCCTAAGTGGATTAACCCTTGAGGAGCTGGCAAAAGGGGGAAAACATTTTGTTTAAAGCTAATTTTATCGAAGGTTATGGAACAAACATTTTAAGGGGGTGAGGAGGATGGTTAAGGTATGCGAAGGAAGGTCAATCAGGAATCTCGAGGCAAAATATTATAATTGCCGAAAATGTGGTTATGAAGTTGAAATATTTTCCGATGAGACAAAAAGGAGATGCCCGTCTTGTAAAAGTTGGGTTTTCGCTGAAAACGCTCCTTCTTGTTTAGATTGGTGTCCAGCTGCTGATAAATGCCGAGAACTTTTAAAGGATTACCGAGAGAGGTGAATGAGATGGTAGTGAGGAAAATAGTCCACATTGATGAAGAAAAATGTAATGGTTGTGGCTTATGCATTCCAGAATGCGTTGAAGGAGCTCTTAAAATTATTGATGGGAAAGCTCGTCTGATTAGCGAAAAATACTGTGATGGCTTGGGAGCTTGTTTGGGTCATTGCCCTAATAATGCTATTTCCATTGAAGAGAGAGAAGCTGAAAAATTTGACGAAGCTGCTGTTGAAAAGCATCTCCATTTTCAACATTCTCAAGCAAAATATCTCTCTTGCCCCGGTTCTCAAGTAATGGTTCAGGATGAAGAAAAGCAAAAAATAGAGAAGAGGGCTGAAAATAAAGCTCAAATAAATCTGAGGTCAAGGCTTTCTCATTGGCCAATTCAGCTTAGTTTAGTTCCAGTTAATGCTCCTTATTTTCAAGGAGCTGATTTGCTGGTTACGGCTGATTGTGTGCCCTTTGCTTATTCCAATTTCCATGAAGAGTATTTAAAGGGAAAAGTTTTAGTTATTGGTTGCCCCAAGCTTGACGATATTTTGTTTTATCAGGAAAAACTAAAAGAGATATTTTCCCTTAATAAGATAAAAAGTGTTAAGGTGCTCCATATGGAAGTTCCTTGCTGTTACGGATTAGTTAGGGCTGTTGAGCAAGCTATAGCTGATTCAGGCAAAAAAATACCTTTTACGGAAGAAGTTGTAAAAGTCTTTCCGGATAATTCTTAAAAAGAAAAGAGAGAATGGGGAAAGACTTATCTCTTGGGATGTATTTGTCACAGCAGGGATCCAGCGATGGTTTCTATATTAAGTAAGAATAGCTAAAGGGCTAAATAAAAATTACTTTCCAGTTTCATATCGAAACTTCAAAAATTTTTGTTTGCTTCAGGTCGCTTCTGTTTTAAAATTTGGATAGTTTTGGCTAGTTTTAAGCATTTTTGGAGAGAAAAAATGTATGTGGTAAAAGCTTCAGGTCAAAAAGAGGAGTTTAATCCAGAAAAAATTCGCCGAACTATCCTTCGTTCAGGTGTTGGAGATGAAGTGGCTAATCAAATCATCAGGAAAGTCGAAAAAAGATTATATGATGGAATTAAGACAAGGGAAGTTTTTGATATGGTTCTGGAGTTCCTTAAAGAAGAAGCTCCTCGTTTGGCAACTCTTTATGATTTAAAAGGGGCAATTATGAGATTAGGACCAGCTGGTTTTTCTTTTGAGACATATATTAGTGAAATCCTTAGAGAATATGGATATTCTACTCAAGTAAGGCAGCAGGTTAAAGGTAAATGCGCTCTTCACGAACTTGACATAGTCTTTAGTAAGATGGAAGGAAACAAGGTATTTCATTATTTTGCCGAATGCAAGTATCGAAATTCACCAGGTCTTTATGTTGATTTAAAGGAAGCTCTTTATACTTATGCTCGTTGGATTGACATTAATGAATCTTATCGAATGGGTAAGGGAATATATTTTGAAAAAGCGTGGCTCATTTGTAACACCAGAGCGTCTAGTGAAGCACAAAAATATAGTGCTTGTGTTGGGATGAAAATCCTTTGTTGGAGGTATCCGAGAAAGAAAGGGCTGGAAAGGCTAATTGAGAAGAAAAAGCTTTATCCAATTACCATTTTGCGTTCAATCAATCCTGATGCTCAACAAAAATTAGCTAATGCCCAATTTATGCTGGTTAAAGATTTAGTATCTCAATCATTAGAGTTTATTTCGGAGCAGTCAGGAATCTCTTGTGAAGAGTTAACTGAAATTGTTGCTGAGGCGCGGGAAATTCTTAAGGAAAGGAGGTTAGTTTGATTGAAGTTGTTTTTTCAAGTAGATGGGATGGTAAAAAGAGGGAATATTGTCTGAAGTGGCTGACCAGATAGGATTAAAAAGGCTTTGGAAGAGCTTGAGGGGGTAAACTATACTCATTATCAAATTGAAGAAGAACTTTTTGTGATTGAATTTAACGAGCAACTAATCTCAAAGGAAAAAATTTTTGAGGTAATTAAAAGAGTAGGGGAAAGCCAGGACCTTTTTTACTCACCAAAGGAGGTTAAAAAATCAGTTAATTAGCTTTTTCGGGTATCTTCAGCTTCAAATTGCCAGCTACCAACTTCGAGGCAAACTTTCTTGGCAAATTTGCTCATTGAGAGGCGGCAAGATTCTGAAAGTTCCTTTACGCCCGCGCGAATCATTACTTTGTAAAGGTCATCAAGGTTAAAAAGGATGACAACGCGGCATTCGTAATCAAACTGATAATTCTTGATATTAAGTTCTTTAAGCAATTTTTCAATTTTTTCAGCTGACCAGACATCTTCCTCTTGTCTCTCTTCAACTGGTGTAAGGTTTTTGACCAGTTCTTTTATTGTCATTTACAACCCTCCTTTTTTGTGCAAATTTTCACAAAAATAATCTTATATTATAAAATCAATTTTGTCAACTTTTTTTAAAAAAATTTTTGTGATTTTTTTCTCAAGCTAGAAACTTCGATTGACTGGTTTTTAAATTATTGATAAGATTAAAAAAAATTTTTATTTTTAATTAAGATAATTAAAAAAGAGAAGAGAGTGTTCAAACCTTATTTATATCGTATAGGATTTTTTATTCTTACTTTAACTCTTATTTTTAGTCTTTCATCTTGTGCTTCAAAAAAAGTGGCAAAAGTTAAAAAGCTAGAGGTTGAAAAGGAAAAAGTCAGCGAAGAAGAAATTCCCTTTATTAAGTCAAGCCAATTTAACGACCCTGATAATTTTTGCCTTTTGTGTCACCGAACTATTTATGACCAGTGGAAAGGCTCAATGCATAATAATTCCTATCAAGACCCTGTCTTTCAAAAGGTGTTAGCGGTAGCCAGTAGGGATACTAATGGAAAGATTGATAAATACTGTGCTTTTTGTCATACACCTATTGGGGTAATGTCAAGGGAGTTTCCTCCTCTTGATGGTTCTAAGCTTAGCGAAATTGCTAAAAAAGGAATTCAATGCGATTTTTGTCATACCATCTCTGGCTCTAAGGGGATTGGTAATTGTGCTTTTATTTCTTCACCTGGTCCTGTAAAAAGGGGACCTTTTAAAGATTCAATATCTGTTCATGACACTGCTTATTCTGAGCTTCATACTAAAGGAGAATTTTGCGGGATGTGCCATAATGTAAACCATCCTGAAAACAATTTGGCTTTAGAAAAAACTTATACTGAGTGGAAAGAAGGTCCTTATCCCAGGGAAGGGATTCAGTGTCAGGATTGCCATATGACTCCTGGGCCCGGAGTAACCAAACCAAATCCAGGCCAAGCTAGCCAGTTTGGTCCAATGCGTCCTCATATTTATACCCATGAATTTGTTGGGGGAAATGCGGTAGTGACTGCTCTTTTAGGTTCGGCTCTTCACCAAATGTTAGCTGAAGAGAGACTTAAGGCTGCTGCTCAGCTTGAAATAGTTTCTTCCCCAAAGGTAACACTGGGAGCGAAAAACGAAGTTCAAGTAAAGGTTACAAATAAAGGAGCTGGTCATTATTTACCAACTGGGCTTACTGAGGTAAGGCAAATATGGCTCGATTTCAAAGTAACTAGCGCTGATGGCAAGGTGATTTATCATTCCGGTAAATTAGATACTGATGGAGAAATTGACCCTAAGGCAGTTATTTACCATACTATTTTAGGTGATAAAAATGGGAAGCCAACAGAGAAGGTTTGGTTTGCTGAAAAAATTCTTTCTGATAAGAGAATTCCACCAAAGGAAACTGTGACTGAGAAATATTTTTTTGAAGTTCCGGTTGGTATTCAACTCCCCCTCACGATTGAAGTCATTTTAAAATATCGCTCAGCTCCGCAACATTTAATCGATGAACTCTTTGGTAAGAAAAAAATAATTTTGCCCATCATTGAAATGACCACCGCAAAAGCACAAATCCAGTAGGCAGTACTGGATAACTGAAGGTTGGTAGAGCAAGAATAGCAGACTAATTAGCTTGCCTGATGACAGGTGGGCTTGACCTTTTTCTCCCAATTTAACCTTTACCAATCTTTTCTATTAATCCTTAATCCTGTTACCTGCCAGCAAGTAAGCGGGTCTGCTCTCTGCTCACCAGTTTAGTCTTGACTAATATTTATTTTTAGGATATTCTAATAACCAAAGGATGGTGAGGCTAATGACAACACACAG
>JACVJC010000029.1 GCA_015711795.1 Candidatus Geothermocultor quzhuomuensis | reverse complement strand
CTCAGGAATAAACCGCTATGAAACAGCCTCAAAAGTAGCTGAAACTTTTTTTTCTTCTCCTTCCTATGTCTTTATTGCTTCTGGGATGACCTTTCCTGATGCTTTAGTAGCTGGTCCTTTGGCAGCTCGAAAAGGTAATGCCCCTTTATTGTTGGCTTTTCCCTATAGCTTGGTTAATTTAACCCAAAATTACTTAAGTAAGTACCATTCAAGTATTGAGAAGATATATATAATTGGTGGATCTGGTGTTATTTCAGATTCTCTCAGGCAAACCTTAGAAAACTACTAAAAAAGCGGGGCAAGTGAACATGACCAGAAAAAATTAGATTCTAGGGTCTAATCAAAATTCATTGAACCTAGACCTTGATTTGCTTGTTTCCGACTAAACATAGTGATGGCGGGCAGGCCCGCCTGCCAATATCTAAACATAGTCACGGCAAGCAGGCAACTAGACTCTAAGGCAATATGGATTTTTCAAAGGGTTTGGGGGGAAGATGAAAAGGAAAGTTTTTTTAATTTTTTTCTTAATTTTAATTCTTGGTTGGGCGAGTTTTTTTAATTCTTTTAATTTAGTGGCTCAAGAAACGAGTATTACTATCAATGGCAGGGGATACGGTCATGGGGTAGGTCTTTGTATGGCAGGGGCAAAGGGAATGGCTGAGGCAGGATATAACTATAAAGATATTTTAAGGAAATACTATACAGGCATTCTTTTTTCTAAGGTAGATGAAACTCAAACTATTAGGGTTGGCATTCTTGGCACCAATGACCCAATCCAAGTAATTGGGAATGGCTCTTACTCGATATATGAGCTAGAACCAAGTGGGAAAAGACTCATTGGCAGAGGAGGGTTAAATGAAATTACAACCTTTTTTTATACTTCAGGGATATACTATATTAGTTTACCTGACGGGAAAACCTTGGATACTTCTTATGGTTTAAGAGTAGAGCCTAAGTTGGGCAATTCAATAAAAGTAAGAAATCTTTCTTTAAACTATTATGGAAACCTCGAAATTTTATTTTCCCAAAGCTCTCAAAAGCTTTGGGCAATCAATGAGCTCCCTTTAAATCAGTACCTTTATGGGATTGCTGAAGAGCCAGAAAGCTGGCCTAAAGAAAGCTTAAAAGCTTTAGCTGTTGCCGCTCGAACTTATGCCATTGAAAAAAAGCTCAACCCTTCAAGTCGACATAAAAAGGATGGTTTTGATGTTTGTTCAACTTCAGATTGTCAGTATTATGTGGGAGTGAGAAATGCTCCTAATTTTAAAGTTGCTGTTAATTCTACCGCTGGCGAAATCATGGTTTCTGATGACAAACCAATTTTAGCTGCATATTTTTCTTGTTGTGGAGGTGAGACCGAAAACAATGAAAATGTTTGGGGTGGAAGTGCTCTTTCTTACTTGAGAAGGGTTACTGATGAATACTGCTCTTCTTCATCTTATTACTCTTGGTCAGTTTCTTATTCTCCCGATGAGCTAAAAGCTAAACTTGATACTAATCCTAAAACTAGTGTCCCGGGTAATTTAATTGGTTTTCAAATAATTAAGATAGGAGCATCTCCCCGGGTTATTAGCTTAAAAATTGTGGGGGATAGAGGGACCAAAGAAGTGAGCGGGGAGGATTTTAAGAGAGTGCTTGGCTTAAGAAGTACCTGGTTTAGTTTCCGCCCTTGCATTCGCTTATCTGGTCAAAATCGGTATGGAACAGCTGTTGAAGTTTCCCGGCAAGGATGGGAATCTTCTGATTTTGTCTTTATTGCTACTGGTGAAAACTTCCCTGATGCCTTAACTGGATCCACTTTGTCCTTTAAATATAATGCTCCTTTTCTTCTTTCTCGTGCTCAAGATTTACCGGAGGAAACTTTATCAGAGATAAACCGGCTTCAGCCTCATACTGTCATTATTTTAGGAGGGAAGGGGGCTATTTCTGAAGGTGTTGAATTAAAGCTTAAATCAAAGGGGATGTTAGTTAGGCGGATTGGAGGAAAAGACCGCTATGAAACTGCTTCTTTGGTGGCAAGAGATTTAAGCTCAAAAACTAATTTGGCTTTCATTGCAAGTGGAGAGAACTTCCCTGATGCTTTAGCTGTTTCAAGTTACGCTGCTTTTAATCAGATTCCAATCCTTTTAGTTAGAAAAAATGAAATTCCAGAAAGCACTAAAAAAGAATTAGAAGAAGAGGAAGTCAGGAGCACCATTATTATTGGGGGAGAAGAAGTTATTTCAAAAGAAGTCGCCTCTCGCTTACCAAAATCTACGCGGATTTGGGGTATTGACCGCTTTGATACAGCTCGAAACATTGCTAAAGAATATTTTAAAAATCTTTCTGAATCAGGAAAGGTTTTTGTCTCAACTGGTGATAGTTTCCCTGATGGACTTGTTAGTGCTTCATTAGCGGCTAAGATAGGACCAGCCCCCATTATTTTAGTAAAGTTAAATTCTGTCCCTGCTCCCACTAGAGATTATTTTGTTGAGAATAGCTTATTAATTAAAAATCTTTTGATTATTGGTGGCAAAGGTGCAATATCTGATAATGTTAAAAGCATCCTCCAGGCTCTCTAAGAAATAGTGGGCAGTAAACAGGGAAGATGAGCAGACTGAAGAAAACTTATTTAAAAAATTTTTAAACTTTAGCCTTCAGTGTAGTAGTTTTAGTCTAGATTTGCTGGCAAAAGAAAAAAAGCTATGTTATAATTCACTAAAATGAGAAAAGCAATTAAAGTCATTAAACCTATTGCAGCATCAGTGATAATATTTTTATTAGCTTTTATTCCTTTTCACCTCTTTTTTCCCAGCTATTTTGCACAAGGTGCAGATAAAAGTTTCTCTCAAGAAATTATTGTAAAATTTAAGCCTAATTTAACTCAATCAGAAATAAATCTATTGAATAGTGAGTTGGGGGTTACTGTCTTAGAAACAATTCCTGCTCTTAAAATTTACAAAGTTAAATTTACCAGCGGCACCGCCAGTGATTTAATTGATAAATATTTAGCAAGCTCAAAAGTTGATTTTGCTGAGACAAATGGACTAGTCAAGGCTTTTATTGTCCCTAATGACCCTTTTTATTTAAAACAATGGGCTTTATCTCGAGTTAATGCTTCAGAGGGTTGGGATGTTACTCAAGGTTCAAATACTGTTAAGATTGCAGTTGTTGATACAGGTGTTTTAAAGACTCATCCTGATTTATCAGCTAAAGTAATTGGTGGTTATGATTTTGCAAATAAGGATAGTGATGCTACTGATGATAATGGGCATGGGACCCATGTTGCTGGTATTGCTGCAGCAGCAACAAACAATTCCACTGGAATTGCTGGAGTTGCCTGGAATTGTTTGATTATGCCAGTCAAAGTTCTAGATGCCTATGGTTCTGGGGAATGGTTTGATGTTGCAGATGGAATAGTTTACGCTGCTGATCAAGGAGCTAATGTTATTAATCTTAGCCTTGGTGGTTATTTTTATTCTAAAACTCTTCACTCTGCTACTAACTATGCCCTTGAAAAAAATTGTGTGGTTGTCGCAGCAACTGGGAACGATGGAGCCAATTTAATTAGTTTTCCAGCTGCCTATCCTGGCGTGATTGCAGTTGGAGCTACTGAGGAAACAACAGTTGGAAGTAACAAAGTAGAAGGTAGAGCTAATTTTTCCAATTACGGGTATGGGAACATGGAAGAAGGGGGGAGCTTAGATGTCGTTGCTCCAGGAGTGGACATTTTAAGTACCTATTTTTATACGACTACTGCTACCGTTGAATCAACCTATACTCTTCTTTCAGGGACTTCAATGGCTTCCCCTCATGTGGCTGGCTTAGCAGCCTTAATTCTATCTAAGTTTCCTTCAGCCAGCCGTGGTCAAGTTGAAAATATTATTGAATTAACAGCTAACTCAAGCGATTTAGTTAATGGTGGCCCGACATCAACTCTCCCTAATTTAGAGTATGGTTATGGTAGAATTGATTTAAAGAAAGCCCTTTCTCTTTCCACTGCTACTGAATATTATTTAGATACTTATGAACCCAATGATACTCCAAACCAAGCTAATGAGATTGATATCATAAATGGGAGTGCTTCAATCGCATCTTATATTGGAAACCAAAGTGATACTGATTTTTATTCCTTTACCGCTCCTGTCTCTGGCTACCTTACCGCTAGGTTAAGCAACATTCCTTCAAGAACCAACTACAATCTTTATCTTTATTTTGCTCCTTCCTCTGGGATAAGAGATGAAATTGTTGCTTCTTCAACTAGTGGAGGAACAACTGAGGAAAGGTTAACTTATTACCTTGAAGAAGGCAAGAAATATTATCTTGAAGTTAGATGCATTTATGGCTTTAGTAAATCTCCTTACTCTTTAGACATTTCTCTAAGCCCATCACCCCCTTCTTTAATTGGGCAAGTTACTGATAGATTAGGTGACTTAACCCGTTATTTAACTTCCATTAAGCTTTCTCAAAAAGCCTTTCCCTATGCTGATAAAGTTGTTTTAACCACTGGCGAAAATTTTCCTGATTCTCTTTGTGCTGCTCCGCTTGCTTTTTATAAAGGTTCTCCTATTCTTTTAACGAGAAAATCCTTTTTACCTGAGATTGTTTTAAATGAAATTAAAAGACTAGAGCCAAATGAAGTTATTATTGTTGGAGGAACTGGTGCTGTTTCCAATAATGTTCGAGATAAATTAAAAAGTGAGGGATTTAATATTACTCGAATTGGTGGGGCCGACCGTTATTATACTTCAGCGATGGTTGCTTCAGCTATCGGCTCGCCTTTAAAGAAAGCAGTTATTGCAACAGGTGAAAATTTTTCTGATGCCTTAGCCATTTCAAGTTATGCAGCTAAAAATCGCATTCCAATTCTCTTAGTTCAAAAGTACTCTATTCCTTATAAGATAAAGGAGCAACTAAGGAAGCTTTCTATTACCAATACTATCATTGTTGGTGGAACGGGTGTTGTTTCAAGTAGCGTTGAAAACTGGCTTAGGAGTAATGGTTATAGTCCTGTTCGAATTGGGGGTAAGAACCGGTATGAGACTTCTTCTAAAATTGTGAGTAGTTATTTTTCTAATCCAACTTATGTTTTTGCTGCTACTGGAGAAAACTATCCTGATGCTCTTTGTGCTGCTCCAGTTGCCGCTACTTTTAACGGTGCCCCAGTGGTTTTAGTTTACCCCACTGCTGTTTTTAATTTGGCTAAAAACTATATCACTAAATATAAAAACAGCATTAAAAATATTTATGTCTTAGGTGGCGAATCTGCTGTTTCAGAAAGTGTGCGCTTAACTTTGGAATGGTTAATTCCTCATTAGCCCTGCAAATAAAAGATAGCAAGGGAAAATTGAAATTGGTGATTTAGGATTTATAAACTGATTTTTTGGAGATATTTTCAGGATGGCACTAAAAAAAGGGAAAAAGTTAAGAAATTAGTAACTTGTGTCCTCTTTTTTACTTTTATTATTACTTATTCCGCTTATAACTGTTATCAAAATAACTTCTCTTTTCTTAAGCAAAATAGCCCTAAGATTGTAATTAAACTAAAAAAAGGGAAAGAAGTCTCTGATTTCTTAAAGAAAAATAAAGTTCCTTTCGATAAGATTGAACCCTCTGTCTTTGGTCTATATGAAGTTTGGCTAAAAAATTGGGTTTCGCTTGGTGAAATAATAAGAAGTTTAGAAGTAAACCCGCAGGTAGAATTAGTTGAATTAAATCAAAGAAGAAAGATTAGCTTAATTCCCAACGATAAGTATTATGGAAGCCAGTGGGCTTTATCTAAAATGGAAATGAGCTCAGCTTGGGAAATTGAAAGAGGTTATTCTGAATTAATCATTGCTGTAATTGATACTGGAGTTGATTTAAACCATCCTGATTTAAAAGGAAAAATATGGACGAATGTTCAAGAAATTCCTCGAAATGGTATTGATGACGACAATAATGATTATGTTGATGATGTTAATGGTTGGAACTTTGATAGAAATAACAACAATCCTCAAGATGACAATGGTCATGGGACAATGATTTCTGGCGTTATTGCGGCTGAGACGAACAATGGAATGGGTGTAGCTGGGATTGTTTGGAATGGGAAAATTATGCCCATTAAGACAATGGATAAGGAGGGGTCTGCTTATGATACCGATGTTGCTGAAGGACTCGTTTATGCTGTTGATAATGGGGCTAAGATTATCAATTTAAGTTTTGGTGAAAATAACCCCTCAGCTGTAATTGATTTGGCAGTTAACTATGGCTTGAAAAAAGGCTGTATCATTATTGCTGCTTCGGGAAATGAAGGAAATAGTTGGGTTTATTACCCTGGAGCTTACCCTGGTGTTATATGTGTTGGGGCAGCTGATGAAAATGACCTTGTTCCTGATTATTCCAATTATGGTAATGGCTTAGATGTTGTTGCTCCTGGTGAAAATATTTTAAGTATCAACCTAAATTCAAGTTATGCTAAAGCTAGTGGGACTTCAGTCGCCGCCGCTCAAGTGAGTGGGCTGGCAGCCCTTCTTGTTTCAGCTAATCTTAACTTAACTCCTTCTCAAGTTGAAGAAATTATTGAAAGAAATGCTGAGCATTTGCCCAGCGGGCATGATGAATGGAACCAAAAATATGGGTATGGTCGTATTAATGCAGCTCGAACCTTAGCTTCTTTGAAATTAGAACGCTTAGCAGGGAGAAACCGATATTTAACTTCAATTCGCGTTTCTCAAGATGGCTGGTTATATTCAAATAGTATTATTTTAGCCAGCGGCCAAAACTTTCCTGACGCTCTTTCAGCTGGTCCTTTAGCTTATCAAGTAGGAGGACCAATTCTTTTAACTCAAAAAGATACTCTTCCTACAGAAATTTTAAATGAAATTATTCGTTTAAAGGCTTTTAAAGTTATCTTAATTGGAGGAGAAGGAGCAATTTCTTTAGCTGTTGAGAATAGCTTAAAAGAAAAAGGATTAAGCCTAGAAAGAATTGAAGGAAAAGATAGATATGAAACTTCTTCCCAAATTGCTTTAAAAATTAATTTAAGTTCAAAAAAGGCTATTTTAACTTCGGGTGAAGATTTCCCTGATGCCTTAGCTATCTCAAGTTATGCTGCTAAGGAGCAAATACCTATTCTTTTTAGCAAAAAAGATATTGTTCCTCAAATAACTAAAAATACTCTTTCGTCTTTAGGGATAAGTGAAATAATCATCATTGGCGGTGAAGGTGTTATCTCGTCTTTAGTTGAAAACAATTTAAAACAATTGGGATATCAAGTCTCAAGAATCTCAGGAATAAACCGCTATGAAACAGCCTCAAAAGTAGCTGAAACTTTTTTTTCTTCTCCTTCCTATGTCTTTATTGCTTCTGGGATGACCTTTCCTGATGCTTTAGTAGCTGGTCCTTTGGCAGCTAAACTTAATTCGCCAGTTTTGCTTTCAACTTTAAATGATTTAACCTTCTATACCCAGAATTATCTAGGTGGTCATTCTTATCAAAAAGCCTTTATTGTTGGCGGAAATGGAGTAGTGGCTCAAACAATTGATGAAAAGATTTAATATTGGGCGGGCTTAAAGCCCGCCCAATTAAGTTACTAAAATGCCTGGTAGGCTGGGTTTGGATCAATGTAGTTTGCTCCAACATCTTGCATATTTTCAATTACCAAGTTATCGTCATTTGGCCCTGGTCCCAAGGTTGTTCCGGAAGGCATAGTTAGAACAACGGAGTCATTTTTGGTGCTGACAGTGGTAAGTGAAACACTTGAAGGATTAACACCATTGACCTTGTAAAGAGTCGTTGTTTTAGCCGAGTCTCCTAAACGGTCATTAACACCAGTGTTGTTTTCCTTAAAGGTTACTGTTACTTGAGTTCCAGAAGGAGAGACTGTTTTAATAACTGGTCTTGACCACTCATTGAGAGAAAATGACCTTTCAGTCCCAGCAGCAATGGAGTTACCTGCTTCATCTACAACACTTGAAACAAGCAAGGTCCAGCTTCCAGCCGGTAATTTAGTGGTAGCAGCTGATGATAGTCGAATCATAGTGTGACTTCCTTTGTCATCAGGATGCCAAGCCGCTGTGAGATTATAAGTTGTTCCATCAGAATACTTAGCTTGATAAGTGCCGGCGAGTGTGACCGGTTCGTTGAAGACAACTTTAATTTGAGATTGGTCAGTGGAGTAGTTGTAATCGTCACCAGCAATACTTAAGATTGTAGGAGCAGCAGTATCAGCTGAAACATTAAAGTTTTCTGAGTCAGTACAGGCATTATCAGCTAAATCAAGGACCCCTCCACTAATAGAAACATCAGCAATTCCATCAGTTCCATCCTTTTCCGAGTTGGTTAGATTCAAAAGGACAGTCTTTTCATCAGACTGTAATGTAGCTTTGGTAACTGGATTAGCAACATTATTTTCTGTTTTAACAGTGTAATTACCAACTGTTTCGGCTGATGCTTTAGTTACTTTTTCACTAAAAACAACTTGTAAAGTCTTATAGCCTTTAAGAGTAGCTGAAGCAATAGTAGGAGGAGTTGAGTCATCGACAACAGAAACACTAGTGGTATAAGCACTCATTGCATTACCAGCCCAGTCTTGAACTCCACTGACATTGAGGGAGTGAGAACCGGCGGAAAGAGCAGAGGCATAGTAAACGTCAACTTGATTAGGATTATCAGGATTAATCACTGCGGAAGTAGCGCCAGCACCATCCATTTTAAAGTTTCCTGGTACTATAGAGGCGGGATTAATGTTTTCATTAAAAATAACAACAATGCGCTTTTTGCTATTAGCATAAGCACTGGTAATAGTGGGCCCATCAGAGTCAGTTGGCTTAATCGTTTTGAGAGTGGTATCAACTGGCATACCTGAAGCTGAACCACGAACATTCCTCACCTTTATCGTATTGTTTAAATTGTTACTGAGCATATTGGAAGCAGTTTGAGTTAAGCGAATAGTTACCTTTTTTCCATCTGAACTGACTGTTATTTGGTCAATGGTGAGAACAGTATGAGCGTTGTTCTTAATCTCATAACTGCCTTTGTCTTTGGCACTGCTTTCGTTAACAGCGGTATCAAAGTTAACTTCAATTGTATCAACGGATGGTGTTGAAAGGCTGGAAATAGTGGGTTTTCCTCCAGCTGCAGGAGTTCCACCACTAGCTAGGGTATTTAAGCTGTTTTCAACGGAAGAGCTGATAGCACCAGTCCCGCCTAAGATAAAAAGACTAGCCGAAACACTGGCTGAATAACCCAAGGAACTAAAATAGCTGTTAATTTCAGCTGGGACAGAAGTAGGTTGAGTCAAAAGCAATGGAGCATTATTGATAGCGGCTAAAGGACCACCAGCTAAGGCATCAGGGAACAAATCGCCTCTAGCAACGACGAATTTGTCGCCAGCAGCACCTGAAGTTTTGTCCCAAAGCTGCTTAGCTACTTCAACAGCGGTAGCATACCTGTCAGCTCCTGAAACTCGAGTGGCTGAAGGAAGCTCATTTTTAACAGCATCAGAAACGACACCAGTTCCACCAATAACCCAAGAAGAGGTAATTCCCATATCAGTTAAAGCAGACTTAACTGATGCAGGCAAAGAATCTTTCTGGGTCAAAAGAATGGGAACACCATTCTTAGCGGAATAAGCCGCAGCTGCTAAAGCATCTGGGAAGTTTTCTCCAGTGGCAATGATTGCCTTGGTGTTGGCAACGGTGTCAACCTTCTTGGCGATAAGAGCTGAAGTTTCATAGCGGTCAGCCCCACCAATTCTTTCAACAGTATAACCAGCAGCCGTTAAGCTAGTTTCAACGGCTGAAGCAATGGCACCAGTTCCACCCAAAATATATACCTTTCCACCAGCTGGAAGAACTCTATCTATCTCATCCTTAACCTTGCTGTCAAGGGCACTGCTAGGAGTGATGAGAATAGGACCACTAACTCCAGCTAAAGCACTACCAGCTAACGCATCAGGGAAGGTATCGGAGCGAGCTAAAACAATGTGAGCAGCGGAATCATTAGTTGGAAAGGCTTTCTTTGAAATTTCAATAGCGGTTTCAATGCGGTTGGTGCCAGCCAATCGAGTGGTTGTTCCCGCTGCTGTTACTAAAGGACTTAAAGGAAGTAAGGAAATAACAAGTGAGAAAACGATTAAGAAAGGAAGATATTTTTTCATTTATTTTTCACCTCCTTTCTTTATAATAAGACATTAAACTACAAACCATTGCTTGAAATTTTCAAAAACAATTATAGCGTAAGAAAGGATAGAGAAGAAAAAAATTTTTAAGAAAAAGCCCCGTTCATTTCTGAACGGGGCTTTTTAAATTCAGCCAATTACAACTAGAATGTGCCAAATCCAGGATTCGGGTCAATATAGTTGCCGCCAGCATCTTGGAGGTTCTCAACGGTCAAGATATCATCAGCTCCACCTGGTCCAAAAGAGGTTCCGGATGGGAAGGTGAGGACAACTGAATCGTACTTTTGACCACCTGCTGAAGTGGTGAGATAAACGCTTGAAGGATTAACACCATTGACCTTGTAAAGAGTCGTTGTTTTAGCGGCATCAGTTAAACGGTCATTCCAGCCCGTGTTGTTCTCACCGAAGGTAACGGTAACCTGAACTCCAGCCAAAGTGATACTTGTGATAACTGGTCTTGACCACTCGGTAATGGAAACGGTCTTCTCAGTTCCAGCTGCAATGTTGTTGCCGGCATCATCTGTTTCACCAGTAACTGAAAGGGTATAACTTCCAGCAGGTAACTTATTACTCTGTGGAGCAACATTAGCAGTGACCTGCAATCTTAAGATAGTGTGAGTCCCCTTATCGTCAGGATGATAGCCAAAAGAGCCGATATTATAGGTGACATTATCAGCGTTGTATTTAATGGACCAAGCACCTGTATTTTGGACTGGTTCATTAAAGGTTACCTTAAGTAAGGTTTTATCATTTACATAATCATAGCTATCTTGTTCTACTGAAATGATGGTTGGCGCAGAAGTATCTTTAGGAACTGGGAAGGATTTAACTGTAGTGCATCCAAGGTCAACTAAGTCAACTACGGCACCATTAATAGTTACACTGCCTGTTTTTTCAGCTGGATCACTATCAAGAGAAGCATCCAAGTTGAGATAAACTGTCTTGCCATCGCTTTGAAGAGTAGCAGTATTAACAACAACTACACCGCCGCTTTCATTAGTAACAGTATAATTTCCTGGTGTTTCAGCTGAAGTCTCACTAGCCTCTTCACTAAAGACAACCTTGAGAGTTTGATGTCCGGTTAAAGAGCACGAGGTAATGTCTGGATTAGTGGTATCGTCAACAGTAGAGATATTGGTGGTGTAAGCTAAGCAGCCATTTCCAGCCCGGTCTGTGACTCCATTAGCTGGAATTGAGAGAGGAACTGTTCCGACGGTTACGCCCGCAGCTACATAAAGGTCAACTCTTGTTGGGTCATCAGGATTGAGTGCTTTAGTGGCTGTCGCTCCATCAACTTGCCAAGTTCCAGCCAGAGCCGTAATGTTCTCATTGAACTTAACAACAAACCACTTCTTGCTTCGAGCATAAGCTGAAACAACCGAAGGCTCAGTTGAATCGGTTGGCTTGACAGTCTTAGTAACTGTATCAATAATATTTCCTGAAAGGTCACGAACATTTCTTACCTTGATGCTGTTATTGACATTGTTGTCAAGTGGGAAGTTAGGATCAGCCGGATCTAGCGTGATTGTAACCTTTTTCTTGTCAGAGCTTAAGGTAATTTTATCGATGTCAACCACATTACCACCATTTTCTTTGACCTCATAACTGCCTTTGTCTTTAGCGCTTGCTTCGTGAACTTCTTCGCTAAAGGTTACTTCAACAACATCAACACTGGGAGCCTCGACACTAGAAATGGTTGGCTTTATGGTCTCTGCTGCTCCACCAGCCGCTGCACCAAGGCTACTTTCAACAGTCGAGCTAACAGCTCCAGTTCCACCTAAGATATAAATCAGGGCTGAGACAGCTCCACTGTACCCAAGAGAAGTGATGTAACTGCTAACTACGGTTGGAAGTGCTGTTGGTTGAGTCAAAAGCAATGGAGCATTATTGATAGCGGCTAAAGGACCACCAGCTAAGGCATCAGGGAACAAATCGCCTCTAGCAACGACGAATTTGTCGCCAGCAGCACCTGAAGTTTTGTCCCAAA
>JACVJC010000028.1 GCA_015711795.1 Candidatus Geothermocultor quzhuomuensis | reverse complement strand
CTAAAGGAAGCTCGACATTTTTTAAAGCAGTAGAGCGGGGTAAAAGATTAAAAGACTGAAAAACAAAGCCAACTTTTTGATTTCTAATTTTGGCTAATTGATTATCACTCAAATTTTCGGTATCGATTTGCTCAAGATATAACTTGCCCTCAGTGGGGCGGTCCAAGCAACCAATAATATGCATTAAGGTTGACTTACCTGAACCTGAAGCACCCATAATTGAAATAAACTCTCCTTCCTTTACTTGGAAGGAAACACCCCTTAAGGCGTGTACCTCTACTCCATCAAGCTTATAAACTTTTTTTAGATTTACCACCTCAATTATTGTTTTTGCCATCTTACTCTATCTCCACTTTTAAGCTCGCTTGCTCCTTCAACCACAATCAGCTCCCCCTCTTTCAACCCTTTTTTAATCTCAAAGTAATCTTCAGTTGAATAACCAGTCCTTACTATCCTCTCCTCCACTATATTTTCAGGATTGACAACAAAGACCAGCTCCTTCTCATCTCTTTCAACCAGAGCAAGGAGAGGAATAACCAAAAGTCCTTTTCGTTTCCCAATGATAATATCAGCATCACCATTCATCCCGAGGCGGAAAGAAATATTTTCTGTTTTCTCCTCCATCTTTATCTTGACTGGAAAAGAAGTAGCTCCACCTGGAGAAACTTTTGATTGAAAGCCAATTGCGCAAACTTTCCCTTTAAGTTTCTGGTCAGGATATGCATCAAGGGTAATTTGAGCTTCCATACCTTCTTTCAACTGAGCAATATCGCCTTCATCGACTAAAACCTCAAAAAGAAAATCATTAGGACTAACAACTAAAACCAATGGTAAGCCTGGAGTGGCTATCTCCCCTGGAGAAATATTCACTTGAACAACCAAGCCGTCAATCGGTGAATAAAGAGTAGCATTGCTTACTTGAACTTTAGCTGTTTTTAACCCAATATTAGCTAGCTCAACTTGTCTTCTTGTCTGCTTAACTTGGTTACTTGCTTGGATAACTTGCTTCTCAGCTGTCTTTATGTCGAGGGGGGTTGCTCCTGATTTCGTTAGATTCAATTGAGCTTGAGCTAAATCGTAATTCTTTCGAGCATTCTCAACTTGAGCTTTAGCTGAATTATACCTTTGTTGATTGGTTATCTGAATGCTTTCTAAATTACGCTTAGCCATTAAATAAGAAGATTCAGCTTGCTGATACTGCTGGTCGGCAAGAATCTTTTCAGCATCGGTAACCATCGTCCGATTGTAAACTTCCTCCCGACTTTTCTTAGCTAAATTAAGAGCTTCTTGAGCAGAATCAACTGAAAGCTGAGCTACACTTAGAGAATCAGCATTTAATGCTTCTACATCAGCTAAGTTTCTTTGAGCCGCCTCAAGAGCTTCTTGAGCTTGTTCCACCCCTACTTCAGAAACCTCAATTTGCTCAGGTTTTGCTCCTTCTTTAATCTTATCCAAATTAGCTTGGGCTATCTCCTCAGCTACGTGAGCATTCTCATAATTGAGCTGAGCAATCTGCAAATTTACCCTAGCTTGATTAACAGCTAGTTTTAAGTCTCTTGAATCTAAAGTTAAAATGAGGTCTCCTTCTTCAACCATCTCACCTTCAGAAACATAGACCCTTTCTACTTTACCACCTGTTTTGCTTGAGATATTTGCTTTTTTATCAGATATTACTTGGCCAGAAGCACTAACAGTGATATTAAGGTCAATTCTTTTTACCTTATCAACTATAACTTTTTTTACTATTCGCTCCCTCCAGAAAAAGCGAACCGCAAGGACAATTAAAAAAACAACTAAGACTAAGATGAAAATAAAGAGGAGCTTTTTCTTCATTTCCCTTTCGCCTGGTTAAAAAGATTTAAAAGGCTTTTAAAAACTTTAAGGAAATTTCTAACCTCCTGCTCATCCAAGTTCTGAAAAAATGAAGTTATTCTTTCCCTGCGCCACTTCATAATTAAATTAACTTTTTTTGTTCCCTTTTCACTTAAGCTTACTTTAACTATTCTCCGATCTTTTCGACTTCTTCTTCGCTCCACCAAACCAGAGGCAACTAACTTATCTATAAGCGCAGTCGTTGTCCCAAAAGAGAGATTAAGAAAAGAGGCTAACTCCTTCATAGTTAAAGAGCCTTGAGAATTTAAAATAGAAATGGCAAAAAAATGAGGAAAAGTCAAGCCAAACTTTGATAAAAATTTCTCTTCCTCATTTTTAATTTGCTTGAGCTGAGCTTCAAGAATTAGACTAAATTCCCTGGCAAACTTTGCCGCTTTTTTCTTTTCCATAATATTTTTATTTTCAAAATATTTTTAAATCAAAGAATATCAAGATTCCTTTCTTGTATCAACAATTTTTCATTGACTTTCTTATTGACCAAAAATTGCTATTTGAGATATTCTTTAAATTGCCTTTAGCCTAAGGAAGTGAAAAATGGTCAAAAAATTTAATCCTTTAGAAGAATCGGCTTTAGTTAACCTAATTAAATTGACGAGAAAACTTTTCCTGGCTCTCGATCTTAAATCCTTAAATCAAATAATTCTTGAGCAAGTAGCTCCTCTTTCCTCAGCTGACGCTACTATTTTAAGTCTTTATCAAGATAACCAAGCTCAATCCATTGGCTCCTCCGGCATCGAAGAAGAAGGGGCAAGAAAAATCTTGAATGAGCTGATTAAAGAGGTTGGAATGGGAGTTAAGCCTTTAAAGTTAAAAAGTCCTTCGGGGACAAATCTTCAAAAAGAAAAAATTGGCTTTGTCCTTTTCTTTCCTTTGAAAAGCGAGAAAAAATATTTCGGACAATTATTCCTCCTTAAAAAAATTACTTCAGGGGATTTTAATCAAAGAGATATAAAAATGGCAAAAGTTATAGCAAGTCAATTAGCTGCATCTCTCTTGCGCCTGAAAGAAAAGGAAGAAGTAAGTAACCAGTTGAAAAAACTTGAAACCCTTTACAAGGTGAGTAATTCCCTTCAATCAACTCTTGAGATTAAAAAATTAATTAACCGAATTATGAGTACAACTGCATCCACTTTACAAGCTGAAGCTTGCTCTGTTTTGCTCGTTGATGAACAAGCTCAAGAACTCGAGTTTTTTGTCGCCAAAGGAGAGAAAGAAGAAGCTCTCTCAAAATTTCGACTCCCACTAGGTCAAGGGATTGCTGGCTGGGTGGTAGAGAATAAGGAGCCAGTTTTAATCGAAGATGCTTATAAAGATAAAAGGTTTTATCAAAAAGTTGATACTGGAACCGGTTTTAGAACCAAATCAATGATTGCCGTTCCTCTCCTTATCAAGGATAAAGCAGTGGGGGTTATTGAAGTCTTAAACAAAAAAAACTACCAAAGCTTTGACCAAGAAGATTTGAAACTTCTCCAAGCTATTGCCTCTCAAGCTTCAACCGCTCTCGACAATGCTAAACTCTATGAAAAAATTTCCCAAGCATACCTTGATACTATGGCAGTTATTGCTGCAGCCATTGACGCTAAAGACCCTTACACTCAAGGGCATTCAGAGCGGGTCACTAAATACTCTCTTTTCTTAGCTCAATGGTCTGGATACCCAAGTGAACAAGTGACTATGCTCCAATACGGAGGAACCCTTCACGATGTAGGGAAAATTGGAATTGCCGATAATATCCTGAGAAAACCTGGCAAATTAAATGATGATGAATACCAAATTATGAAAAATCATACGGTCATTGGAGCTTCAATGGTTGGTAAAGTTACTTTCCTTCAAGAAGGAGTCCCATTAGTCCGTGGCCACCATGAGAGATATGATGGGCGAGGTTATCCTGATGGAATAAAGGGAGAGGAAATTCCCTTGGGCGCAAGGATAATCGCTGTCGCTGATACTTTTGATGCTTTGACCTCAGATCGCCCTTATCGACCAGCTCTTCCCCTCGATAAAGCCCTTAGTGAAATCACTAATGTAGCTGGCAGTCAGCTCGACCCTGAACTTGCCCCTATCTTTGTCAAACGTTTTAAGAAAGACGCTGAAAGTTTATACTTATACCAGCAAAAAGTGGGAAAAGTTTCCTCTTAAAAATTTCCTAAATTTGAAAAGGAGGTAAAAATGCATGAAGAAAAAAAATTTGCTGATGGAGAAGTAATCTTTAGAGAGGGTGACCCTGGAAATGTTATGTATTTTATCTCTTCAGGACAGGTTAGAATAACTAAGAAAATGGGCTCGCTCGAATCACAATTGGGAATCCTCAAAGAAGGAGAGTTTTTTGGTGAAATTGCTCTTTTTGAAAATGTTCCCCGCAATGCAACTGCCACTTCAATTGGCGAAACAACAGTAGTAGTTGCTGACCGAGAGGCTTTATCTCAAATGATTAAGGAGAGGCCCGATGTTGCTTTAGCCATCATTCAAAAAATGTGTGCCCGGGTGAGAAAAGTCGATGATGAGATAACCAAAATTATTGAAAGTTTATTTAGCTAATCTATGAGATGCTAGTCTTTTATCTCTTTCTCGTCGCCCATTTAATCGCTGATTTCCCCTTACAAACTTTTCATTTAGTCGACTTAAAGAGGAAAAGGGTCTCGGGGATAATTATTCACTGCGTGATAATCACTTTAACCCTTGCTCTTTTGCTTTTTCCATTATCACTAGGAGAATTTCTTGCTGTTTTGACCGTAGGGGTAGCCCATTTTTTTATTGATAAACTCTCGGTTCTTCTCCACCAGAAAAAGCCCGTTGGGACACTTTACCTTTTCGTTTTCGACCAAGCTCTCCATTTCACTTCTCTTGGGATAATTGCTTCCTTCCTTCTTCCCTCCTTAAACTCATCTCAACCAATCTTTTCCCTCCTCAAAAATGAAAAGCTTCTTATCTACTTGGCAGGATACCTTCTGGTCACCTATGCCGGGGCAATCTTTACCTTTGAAGCCAAACGAACTTTTGCTCCAAATTCACCGGATGGGAATGCTTGCCTTCTCTTGCCGAGCTGGGGCAAATATTTAGCTATGATAGAGAGGGCAGCTATCGTTACTTTAATTATTTTAAGTCAGTACACTTTTGTTGGATATTTTGTTCTTGGAATTGTTATTGCAGCCAAAATAGTCTTTATCTTGCGAGCCAAGGATAGAGCCGAAACTGTCGAGTTCATCTCCAACTATCTCTTGGCAATTATTACTGGTATCTTGATGATTATCCTCTAGGCTTTATCCCTAATTGGATAATTTCAGTTCTTCAAACTCTTGCCTTTTAACTTTCTTAAAACCCTAGCCAGATAACTTCATATACAACCACAAGTTTATCGAACTCTTTTCTTAAAGCATCAAAGGTAGCCTTGTTAACGTCTATTTTGCTTAATTTTTCAATACATTTTATGATAAGTAGGATATTTTCTTCCGCCTCTTCCATGTTTTGCAAGTAAATAAATGGGGTCAGGTCTTGCAATATTACATTTCTCTTTCAATTAGCCGAATGCTTGATTGCAAGACCTGACCCTTCAACTTGTAAAGGCTTGTTTTGCAAAGGAGAAAAATAAAAGGAGGAAAAGGGGTAGGATTAAAACTTTATTAATCTTTTTGATAAAAATATTACTTAAATTCATATTTGATAACTTTTACCCCTGACTTAAGTGGTCCAACCATATAATATATGTTTCCTTCCCAATCTATTCTTAGATCAAAGCTGATGTTATCTTTAGGGTAAGAAATTAATGCCTCCCCTCTTAGATTACCTTCATTGTCATATTTACAAATTATGTCTGAGTAGAGGCCATTTACTTTTCCCGCCATTAGAGATAATAGTCTCCGTTTTGACCACAGATATTTTCCAAGGAATCAACATAAATATTCATGACATCTAATTTCTCATTGACTTTATATTCCACCAAAAACTTAGCATCAAGTGAATATTTCCTTACAATGTTAAATAGTCTCTCCTGTTAAATTTTTGGATTCTTATGGTTTTTCTTCTTTGAGAAAAATCTTCTATATAAAAAATTACCATCAGCATCGGCAAAAATACTTTTAGGTCCTATTTGTTCTTCCTCAGGCATGTTATAAAGATAAAACTCACCTGGTTTTTCTCCCCAAGGTGCCTCTAATAAGACTGTTTTTTTGACCTTTTGTAGCTGTGTAGGGGTGGTTTCCTTGCTTAGAGGAGTTACTGTAGTTTCTTTTTCTTTTATGGTTGAGGTTGGCTTTGAGATAATCTTTTTAGTTACTTTTTCTTCTTTATACTTTCTTTAGCTTGAGGTCTTAGAAAAAGAAAAAAGACTAATAGGAAGGTGATTAAAAGGAGAAGGAAGATTATGAGGATAACTTTCTTTTTCTCCATTTTTTAAGCTTCTACCTCCAAATTCCACTCTAACCCAAATAAAAAGGGCTCTTTAAAGCCCTTCCTCAATCTTTTCAGTTATATCTTCTTCTTTATCACTCTTTCACTATAATTGTCAATTCTTGTTACCTGCAACATCAATTGGTAAATTAAACAATGACCTACTTTCTTTCTACTCCTTTTTCTTCTCGATCCTCGCTACTCACTCCTCACCACTTTTTACTGATTCTCTTAACTATTACCACTATCTCGGAATTGTGAGAAAGAGACTCCTTACTATCTTTATATGCTCAGTTCCCTTTAAGTCCTTTGATTATTTCCTCAAGCTCGCCAATATTTTCCAAAAAAATATCAGGTTTTTCTTTTTTAAGGTTTTCAAATGAAAAGGGACCCCAAAGGGCGGCAGCCGTTAGAACTTTGGCTCTTTTCCCTGCCTTAATATCATGGGGGCTGTCTCCAATATAAATGGCTTGACTGGGTTTAAAACCAAGTCTATTTAAAGCAGCCAAAATAGGACCAGGCAGTGGTTTAAATTCACTGACATCATCTAAAGTAACAACTACTTCAAAAAATGGGGAAAGATTAAAGGCAGAAATGCCCTTTTGAGCTAGAGGGTAACTTTTTGAAGTAACTACTGCTAGTTTATATCCCCACTCTTTTAACCTTTTTAAAACTTCTTTTGTTCCTGGATACTCACGAATTAACTCATCATGATGAGCCCAATTAAATTCTTGATAAACTCGAGTTAATTCATCAGCTTTTTCCTTTGAAAAAACCTCCATTTGGCTTCTTAAGGGAGTACCCAAGTTCCTTAAGAGAATTTCATCAGGAATTTTTTGCCCCAAAATCTTTTGGGTAGCATAGCGAAAGGACTGACGAATAAGCTCTACTGTATCGATTAGAGTTCCATCCAAATCAAAAAGAATCCCCTTAACCTTTTTCAATCTCTTTCTCATTTCTAATGAAAGCTTAATCTTTTCCATTTTCATTGTCTTAATTTTTAAACTAGCAGTAAGCCAACAGCTATTTGGCTGTCTAACTCTCCAACCAAAGCTTATGATAGCAAAAACTCACCAATGCCATCCGCCCTTCCCAATTTTTAATATTTTGCTTGACAAAAGAAATTTAAAAGTTATACAATTCCTCTAGAAAAAGTAGGAAATCTAACCAAAAGAATTTGGAGCTAATTAAAGCTTAAGATAATCGAGCTTTTAAAGTTAATTACGCTGAAAGTTTACAAAAAACAATTAGAAAGAGCTAACTTATCAGTTTACCATATCTAACCGAAAGGTCTTAAAATGAAGAAACCAAATTTAAAGAGGGAATTTTTTGTTGATGCTGGAGGAATAAATAGAATGCGACTCCTTCCTTCTTTTAAAACGATTTTATTTGAAGGAGGAGTTAAAATGATTTGTATCAACTGTGGAGAATGGGTTTTCTCCAGTTTTGAAAATTACTTTTACTGCCCGTTTTGTCAAGAATATCTGCCATCATACTCGACCTACATTCACTAAGAAAAGGGGGGTAAATGAGCATAAAAACATTCGATGAGATTAATGAAAAAATTAAGAAAGGTAAAGCTGTTGTTGTAACTGCTGAAGAGATGATTGATATTGTTAAAGAAAAGGGAACCAAGAAGGCATCACAAGAGATTGATGTTGTAACAACTGGTACTTTTGGTCCTATGTGCTCAAGTGGTGCCTTTTTTAACTTTGGTCACTCAGAACCACCAACTAAAATTGCTAAGGCCTGGATAAATGATGTTCCAGTTTTTGGTGGTTTGGCAGCAGTTGATGTTTATGTTGGAGCCACTGAACGCTCGGAAACTAAGGGAATAGAATATGGGGGTGCCCATATAATTGAGGATTTTGTTCGGGGAAAAAGCTTGAGGTTAAAAGCCATTTCCCCCTGGCCAACTGATTGCTATCCTGGGAAAGAGCTCGAAACCTTTTTCAACAAAGAAACGGTCAATGAAGCTTACCTTTTCAATCCCAGAAATGCTTATCAAAACTATGCTGCTGCCACTAATTCTTCACCTAAAACTCTCTATACTTATATGGGTGTTCTCCTTCCCAAGTTTGGCAATGTGACTTACTGCACCTCTTCCCAACTTTCTCCCCTTCTTAATGATCCCTATTATCGAACCATTGGTATCGGCACAAGGATTTTCTTGGGAGGAGGAATTGGCTATGTAGCTTGGCAAGGGACTCAACATAATCCCGTAAAAGACCGAAATAAAAAAGGGATTCCTTTGGGACCTTCTGGAACCCTTGCTTTAATTGGTGACCTCAAAAAGATGAACCACCGTTTTTTAAGAGGAAGTGTCTTTGAAGGATATGGAATAAGCCTTTTTGTTGGGGTTGGAATTCCAATTCCTATTCTCGATGAAGAAATGGCTAAATTCACCTCAATCAGTGACAAGGAAATTGAAACAGTTATTTTGGACTATTCTGTCCCTTCACGCAACCGTCCCGTTATTAAACGGGTTAATTACCAGGAGCTTCGAAGCGGGAGTGTAGAAATTGAAGGAGAAAAAGTCCCAACTGGTTCAATCACTAGTTACCTCCGTTCTAAAGAGATTGCCCAAATTCTCAAAGAGTGGATAAAGAAAGGTAAATTTCTCTTAACTGAACCATTGGAACCTTTGCCTTTAGACACAGTTTTTAAGCCTCTTGAAATTATCAAAGGAGAGGAGGCATAGCTATGAAAAAGAAAGTCGTCCTCACCTTTCCACCAAAAATAGTCACCCAGCCAATCACTTACCACTTAGTTAAAGACTTTGACTTAATCATTAATATTTTGAGGGCACAAGTTGAAGAAGGGGAAACAGGTCGCCTAGTCTTAGAAGTGGAAGGTCCAAAAGAGCAGGTAGAAAAAGGACTAAAGTACTTAGAAGAACGGGGGGTAGGAATTCAAGCTGTTGCTCGCGATATCAATCTCAATGAGGAAGAGTGCATCGTTTGTGGAGTTTGTGTCAGCGTATGTCCAACTCATGCCCTTTCACTTAATAAAAAATGGGAACTTCTCTTTGATAAGGAAAAATGCATTCTCTGTGAAGTTTGTGTCAAAGCTTGTCCCGCCAGAGTCATTGAAGTTGCCTTTTAATAACCACAAAAATGGCACTGGTACTATAGAATGACACACGAAGGAACCAATTATGAGAATTTATAAAGATATTACTGAGACCATAGGAAAAACTCCTTTAGTCAGGCTAAATAAAATAACCAATGGTTGCCAAGCAGAAATTGTCGGTAAGTTGGAATCCTTTAATCCTTGCGGCAGTGTTAAGGATAGAATTGGCGTGAGCATGATAGAGGAAGCTGAAAAAGAAGGGCTGATTAATAAAGACACAGTAATTATTGAGCCAACCAGTGGCAATACTGGCATTGCTTTAGCCTTTGTTTGTGCTGCTAAAGGCTATCGTTTGATCATTACAATGCCTGACACAATGAGTATTGAGCGCCGAACTCTTCTTAAGGCACTAGGAGCTGAGATAATCTTAACACCAGGTTCAGAAGGAATGAAAGGGGCGGTCGCCAAAGCAGAAGAAATAAGCAAGAAAATACCCAACTCCTTCACTCCTCAACAATTTAATAATCCAGCAAACCCAAAGATTCACCGAGAAACAACAGCTAAAGAAATTTGGGAAGACACTGAGGGGAAAGTAGACATTGTTGTCTCAGGTATTGGGACAGGTGGAACCATCACTGGCATTGCTGAAGTTATTAAACCATTGAAACCTGATTTTAAAGCAGTAGCCGTTGAACCTAAAGACTCACCCGTCTTATCAGGAGGAGAGCCCGGACCTCATCCAATTCAGGGAATTGGAGCTGGTTTTATCCCCAATGTCTTGCGTCTCGACCTTATCGATGAAATTATCCAAGTACCTAACGATGAAGCTTTTGAAATGGCGAGAAGACTTTCTAAAGAAGAAGGAATACTAGCTGGCATATCATCTGGGGCAGCCCTTTGGGCTGCTCTTGAAGTAGGTAAACGTTCTGAAAATCAGGGTAAGCTCTTAGTTGTTATCCTTCCTGACACAGGAGAAAGGTACCTCACTACTCCTCTCTTCCAAAATCTTTAGGGGGTGCCTATGTTTAATTGGATTAGGGAAGAGATAAAAACAGTTTTTGAGAAAGACCCTGCTGCTAAAAGTATTTTAGAGATATTTCTTTGCTATCCAGGCTTTCATGCTATCTTAATACATCGAATTGCTCACTGGTTTTACCTTCACAAAATGCCCTTACTTGCTCGCCTCATCTCTCACTTTAGTAGACTATTGACTGGAATTGAAATTCACCCAGGAGCAAAAATTGGCAAAAGATTCTTCATTGACCATGGAATGGGGGTGGTCATTGGAGAAACTACTGAAATTGGGGACAATGTTTTAATGTATCAAGGAGTCTCTTTAGCAGGAACAGGAAAGGAAAAAGGAAAGCGCCACCCAACAATTGGAAATAATGTTGTTATTGGGGCAGATGCCATTGTTCTCGGTCCCATTACCATTGGTGATAATGTTAAAATTGGAGCAGGGTCAGTAGTAGTTAAACCAGTCCCTCCAAATTGCACAGTGGTCGGTGTTCCAGGAAGAATTGTTGCCCGAGAGGGAAAGCGGGTTGTCCCCTTGGAACAACTTGAACACGGTGATTTGCCCGACCCAGAAATGCAAGCACTAAAATGTTTAGTTGAGCGGATTGCTCACCTTGAACACAAAGTAAATGAACTCGCTAAAGAAATTGAAATTCCTTTTAAAAAACTTGACTTTAAGAGTGGAGAAGGAATTTAATTTAACTAGCTTAAACCTAGTTTATTTGGGTGCTAAAATATAATTTTTTAATATTTAATTTAATTTTTTCTAGTTTGAGCTCTAGGACTTAAAGCTTGGGAATTGTAAACTTGTCTTGAGGTCTCTTATTCAGATTTATCGAGAAAGGCTGAAGAAATAATGAGACGAGTTTATTTAGATTATGCAGCAACAACACCAACTCACCCTGATGTAGTTAAGGAAATGGTTCCTTTTCTCAATCAAGAGTTTGGCAATCCTTCTAGCATTCATACCTTTGGACGAGAAGTCCGAAAAAAAGTTGAAGAAGCAAGAGAAAAAGTAGCCCATTTAATTGGAGCAAATCCTGAGGAAATTGTTTTTACTAGTGGGGGGACTGAAGCTGATAACTTTGCCTTAATTGGTATTGCTTTCGCTAATGAGAAGAAGGGGAATCACATCATTACAAGTTCTATTGAACATCACGCCGTCCTTGAAGCTTGCCACTTTTTAGAAAAAAGGGGCTTTTCCCTCACTTATCTACCGGTTGATAAAGATGGCTTAATTGACCCTAATGATGTAAAAAGGGCAATTAAAAATAAGACTATTCTTGTTTCTCTTATGCACGCTAACAATGAAATTGGAACTATTGAACCGATTGCTGAAATTGGAAAAATCGTTAAAGAGAAAGGAATTTACTTTCATACCGATGCAGTTCAAACAGCAGGTATTCTTGATGTTAATGTCAATGACCTAAAAGTTGACCTCCTGGCTCTCTCGGCTCACAAATTTTATGGTCCTAAGGGAGTAGGGGCTCTCTACATCCGAAAGGGAACAAGAATGGTCCCCTTTATTCATGGAGGCCATCAAGAAAGACGCCGCCGAGCCGGAACTGAAAACACCTCAGGAATCATTGGTTTAGGCAAAGCAGCTGAAATTGCCCAAGAAACTAAAGAAAAAGAAGCTAAGCGCTTAAGGGAACTTAGAGATTATATGATTAAGGAAATATTTAATCAAATTGAAAATGTCCGCTTAAATGGCCACCCTATTCAAAGACTCCCTGGTAATATTAATGTGAGTATTGAATTTGTTGAAGGCGAATCCCTTCTCTTAAATTTAGATTTAGCTGGAATTGCTGCTTCAAGTGGCTCAGCTTGTACTTCCGATACTCTTGAGCCTTCCCATGTCCTTAAAGCCATTGGAGTTCCCATTCAAGTCGCCCATGGCTCAATCCGCTTTACCCTTGGAAAGTGGACAACCAAAGAAGATATTGATTATACTCTAGAAAAACTCGTTGAAACGGTTAAAAAGTTGCGAAGTATCTCTCCCTACCAGCATGATTGGAAAAGCACGAGTTAGGAGAAAAAATGTATTCAGAAAAGGTAATGGATCACTTTAATAATCCCCGTAATGTTGGGGTAATGGAAAATCCTGATGGGGTTGGAACAGTTGGAAACCCAGTCTGTGGTGATGTTATGAAATTGTATATCAAAGTTAAAGATGAGAGAATAGTCGATGCAAAATTTCAAACCTTTGGTTGTGGAGCGGCTATTGCCACTAGCTCGATGGTAACTGAAATAGTTAAAGGGAAAACCATCAAAGAAGCTTTAAAAATTAGTAACAAAACCGTTGCCGAAGCCCTTGATGGCTTGCCCCCAGTCAAAATGCACTGTTCAGTCCTGGCTGAAGAAGCTCTAAAAGCAGCCATTAATGATTACTTCTCCCAAAAAGGTAAGAGCAAAAAAGAAAAAGTTAGCAAACAAGACTAAAATTAAAAAAGTATTCTTAACTGAAACTTACATTAGAAAGTCACTTCCCTTAAATTCTACTTCCATAAAATTTTTAAAAGAGCCTGATTAGAGTTTAGGAGCTTTCTTTGAAAAAGCGAGTTATTGTTGCTATGAGTGGGGGAGTAGATAGTTCAGTCACTGCCTTGCTTCTTAAAGAGCAAGGATATGAGGTCATTGGCATTACTATGCAAATTTGGCCCTCCAACAAAACAGCTGAAGAAGCTGATAAATTTGGCGGCTGCTGTTCCCTTTTGGCTGTTCGAGATGCTCAAAAAGTTGCCTGGAAAATTGGGATTCCCCACTATGTAGTTAATTTCCGAGAAGTCTTTAAGGAAGGAGTAATCGACTATTTCATCAGAGAATACCAAGAAGGGCGGACACCAAATCCTTGTATTAAATGTAATCAGCTCATTAAGTTTGATGCTCTCTTAAAAAAAGCTCAAGAGCTAAATGGAAGCTTTGTTGCCACAGGCCATTATGCTCGAATCGAATTTAATTCCAAGAAAAAGAGGTATCTTTTAAAAAGAGGGGTTGATGTGAGAAAAGACCAATCTTATGTCCTTTACCCAATGACTCAAGTGCAACTCGCCCACACCTTAATGCCCCTCGGAAATCTTACCAAAGATGAGGTGAGAAAAATTGCTCGAAAAGAAGGGTTGGAAGTTGCCGAGAAAAAAGAGAGCCAAGAAATCTGTTTTATCCCTGACAACGACTATGGAAAATTTCTTAAAGGGGTTCTTCCTGAAGCAGCTCGACCAGGAGATATTTTAAATGAAAAAGGTGAAGTTATCGGCAAACACAAAGGAATTATCTTCTATACCATTGGGCAAAGAAAAGGGCTGAAAATTTCTGCCCCCCATCCCCTTTATGTCCTCTCCATCGATAAAGAAAAGAATACTCTTATCGTTGGGAGCAAAGAAAAGGTTTTTGGAAAAGAGCTTGTGGCTCAAGAAGTTAACTTTATTTCCCTCGATAAACTGGAAAAGCCTATCAAAGTTACCGCTAAAATTAGATACAAGTCAAAAGAAGCGAAAGCAACTGTCCTCCCTCTAAAAAAGG
>JACVJC010000027.1 GCA_015711795.1 Candidatus Geothermocultor quzhuomuensis | reverse complement strand
CCTCTAATTAGGGGAATGGCACAGTAACTACAGCGATTATTGCAGCCATCAGAAATCATTAAATAAGCAAAGCTCGATGGTTTAAAATAGCGAGCTTTTGCCTCCTTAAATATTTTTCCTGGTAAAGAAGTTGAAAGATATTTCTTGCCTTTTAAAATTTGGGGCAATTTGAAAAGCATCTCTTCGCTTGCATTTATGCCAAAAAGCCCATCAATTTCAGGAATTTCTTGAAATATTTTTTTTAAGTAGCGCTGAGAAAGGCAACCAGAAACTAAAAGATACTTGCACTTACCTCTCTTTTTTAAATTAAGAGCATCGAAGATTGCTTCAATTGACTCACGAATGGCTGGTTCAATAAATCCACAAGTATTAACGATAATAATTTCAGCTTCTTCAGGATTTTCTTTAAGGAGATAACCTTCTTTAAGAAAAAGCCCTACAATGTTTTCACTTTCTACTTGGTTTTTTGGACATCCTAAAGAAATAACAGAGAAAGATAGCTTCAAAGTTGTCTTCACCAAAGACTTTGTTTGTAAAAAAGAAACCTTTAAGCATTGTGACTTAGTTTTTTGCGATTTGTATCTTTTGTTTGAAATTTACTGCTTGTTGCTTTTTAAAGAGTGCCTCTTAAAAGCTCAATTTGGAGCATAATATGCGGAGCAATATCCCCAATTGAAATAATTCCTAAAAGCTTTTTATTCTCATCAACAACTGGCATTCGGCGAAACTTCTTTTCCCCCATTATTTTAACTAAATCAATCACATTAGCATCAGGACTTGTTGTAACGGGGTTTTTAGTCATAATCTCTTTAACAGGTGTTTCATGAATGTTAAACTTTCCTAAGCTTCGAGCTAAAATGTCAGTATCAGTTACAATCCCAATAACCTTTAAATTACCATCACAAACTACAACAGACCTTACCCCTTTTTCTAGCATTAACTGAGAAGCATAAGCTATGCTTGCATCAGGTTTTACCCAAACAACATCTTTTCTCATAATTGCTTGAACAAGCACTTTTCCCTCCCAACTCAAGTTTTACCCCCCCTGATAATACTGTTGGCTAAAAGATACAATAATCAAATTGATAAGTCAATTCTTAAAAGCTGTTTAACACTTCTCTTATGGCTTTTCTGCTCCACGATTAATCTTCTCTTTTTAGTATCTTGACAAACTTAATTTCTTTGATTTCAGAAGTTGGTTCTCTCGACATAAGCTCTGAGACACACTCTTTTGGCTCTTTCCTTTCATAAAGCACTTGAACAACATTTTTTGTTATGGGCATTTCAATTTGATACTTTAAAGAAAGTTTTTCCATTGCCTTTGAAGTTTTAATTCCTTCAGCTACCATTCTCATTTGACTTAAGATTTGGGGCAATTTAAGCCCTTTGCCTAATTTTTCCCCAACCGCACGGTTTCGACTATAGCGACTGGTGCAAGTAACAATAAGGTCACCCATCCCTGAAAGTCCAATGAAGGTTAAAGGTGAAGCCCCCATTTTTAAACCTAATCTAATCATCTCTGCCAGCCCTCTTGTCATTAAAGAAGCTTTAGTGTTATCTCCATAACCAAGCCCATCAGAAATACCAGCAGCAATGGCAATAACGTTTTTAAATGCACCACCCAACTCAACTCCAACAATATCAGGGTTAGTATAAACCCGAAAGTAAGAAGTCATAAAAACCCTTTGGAGAAAAAGAGCTGTTTCTTCTTTGAAAGATGATACTACCGTTGCTGAAGGAATTTCTAAAGCAACTTCTTCAGCATGATTAGGACCAGACAAAACACCAATTTGCCCTTTAAAATCATTACCTATTTCATCTTTAATCACTTCTGACATTCTCATTAAGCTTTCTTCTTCAATTCCCTTAGTTAAACTAACTAAGGTTGCTTTTTTATTAAGATAAATTTTTATCTTTTTAACAATTTCCCTCATTACATGGGAAGGAACAGCAAAAACAATAAGCTCAGAGTTCTTAGTTGCTTCTACAAAATCATTTGTTATTTCAATTTCCTTAGAAAGCTTGAGTTTAGGAAGATAGCGAGGATTTCGCCGTTTTTTCCTAATTTGCTCAACTAAATCTTTATCTCGAGCCCAAAGAAAAACCCGATACCCTTTCTTTGCTAAAAGATTAGAAACAGCTGTTCCCCAACTCCCAGCTCCAATTACTGAGATTTTCATAGCCTTTCCCTTCTAAAATTCTCGGTAATTTTAGGCTCTTCCCTCTTTATCAAGCGTTTTAAATTACTTTTATGCCTATATATTACCAGCGACGAAGCCAAAAAGCTGAAAACAATAAAGGGAAAGTTTTCAGGAAAAGTTAAGATAACCAAGAAAGGAAAAAGGAGAGCAATCAAGATGGAAGCTAAAGATACATAACGAAAGAAAAAAAGGGTAAGAAGAAAGATTAAAAAGAGAGTTAAGGTAATCTGAGGAAAAAGAACAAGAAGAACGCCAGCAGCAGTTGTTACACCCTTACCACCAGTAAATTTTAGATATAAAGACCAGTTATGCCCGGCGATAGCAAAGAGACCTGTTAAGAGAACAAAAACTGATTGAGAAAAGCTATTAGAAAAAGAGGGCGAAAAGTAAATAGCTAAAGAAGTAGGAATAATTCCTTTCAAAGCATCAAAAATAAAAACGAAAAGGGAAGGAAATATTCCAAGAGTACGATAAACATTAGTTGCTCCAATGTTTCCACTGCCAAAATTTCTAATATCGATGTGATAAAAAACTTTTGAAATAATGAGCCCAGAAGGGATTGAACCAAAAAGATATGCAAAAATAATTAGGGAAATCCTTAAAAGCAATTAGATTCACTCCTTTGGTCGAAACCCAATTTTAATGGGTGTACCTTCAAAAATAAACCTTTCTCTTATCTTATTTTCAAGAAATTTTTTATAAGCTTTAGTTACTAATTCTGAATGATTAACAAAGAAAATAAAAGTTGGTGGACTTACCTTTACTTGTGTTCCATAAAAGAGTTTAAGACTCTTCCCTCTTTTTGAAATACTGTAGCCCTCATTCCTTAAGTCCTCAAGAAAACTATTTAAGACTGGTGTTGATATAGTCTTACGAGAATTTTCTATCACCTTTTTAATGGTAGGAAAAATTTTATCAATCCCCCAACCTGTTTTTGCTGAAACCTTCAACATAGGAGCAAAATGGGCAAAAGCTAACTTTTCTTTAAAAGAAGCAATTACTTCTTGGCTTGATAATTGATAATTTTTTACTAAATCCCATTTGTTTAAAAGAAGCACCAAACTTGCTCCTTTCTCCAAAACAATTTGACAAATTTTTCCGTCTTGAAAAGTAGGTTTTTCAGAAGCATCAAGAATAAGAAGGCATATATCAGCTTGGTCAATATTTTTAAGCGTTCTAACAGTACTATAAAATTCAATAGCATCTTTAATTTGTTTTTTTCTCTTTAAACCAGCCGTATCAATTAAACAATAATTTTCTTCACCAACCTTAATAAAAGTATTCACAGCATCCCGAGTAGTACCTGGTAGCTCATTAACAATTGCCCTTTCCTTTCCAAGTAAGCAATTTAAGATGGAAGATTTTCCAACATTTGGCCTCCCAACTATGGCAATGCTAGCAAAAATTTCTAAACTGGTATCCCAAACTTTTTTAGGGAGCATCTCGACAATTTTATCGAGAAGGTTATTGATGCCTAATCCATGAAGGGCCGAGACTAAAATTGGCTCACCCAGCCCAAGTCGATAAAAAGTTGATGATTCAATTTCTCTTTCAAGGTTTTCGACCTTATTTACTACAAGAATCTTTGGTTTGGTAGATTTTCTTAAAATTTGAGCTGCTTTCTCATCATCAGAAAGAATACCCGTGATAGAATCAACAACAAAAATAATTAAATCTGCCTCTTCAACAGCTAAAAGAGCTTGACGAACAACTTGTTCTGCTAGAGGTAAGTCAGTTCCAAAATCAAGACCACCCGTATCAATTAAACTAAATTCTACCCCCAGCCAATCGGTAAAAAAATATTTTCTATCCCGAGTTACACCAGGCAAACTATGAACAATAGCTTCTCTTTTAGTAATGATTCGGTTAATTAAAGTAGACTTACCAACATTTGGCCGTCCTAAAACTGCAACTAAAGGGTAGTTCACGCGGTTTCCCTCTCTAAAATAGTCGTGAAATTTTTTTAACTACTTTTTCCAAAATATCCTTTGGTGTAGAAGCACCAGCTGTTATCCCGACGATATCGTGCTCTTTAAACCATTCTTTTTTTAATTCATTAGCTGTCTCAATATGATAAGTTCGAGGATTTCTTTCCAAACAAAGTTGAAAAAGCCTTGTGGTGTTAGCACTATTTTTCCCGCCAACCACAATCATTACATCAGTCTTAATTGCCATTTTTCGCGCGTTTTCTTGTCTTTTCTGAGTAGCCCCACAAATTGTATTAAAAATTTTAACTTCAAACCCTTTTAAAATTACTTGGCTAACGATTTTTTGAAAATTTTCAGTCGACTGAGTAGTTTGAACAACTAAACCAAGCTTATTTGCTTTCTTTAAAGAATCAAGCTCCTTCAAACCTTCGATAACCTGAGAATCCTTACCAGCATAACCAATTAAACCTTGAACCTCAGGATGGTCCTTCTCGCCAATGATTACAACCTTATAACCTTCTTTCGCTAAAGAAGCAGCACAATGCTGAGCTTTTTTAACAAAAGGACAGGTTGCGTCAATTATTTTTAACTTTCTTGCTTTAATTTCAGCTAATGTTTGGGGACTAACCCCGTGGGAACGAATGATGACTGTCCCTTCCTTAACTTGGGAAAGATTTTCAACTGGAGTAATTCCCTTTCTCTTTAAGTTTTTAACTACCTGAGGGTTATGAATAATTGGGCCAAGAGTGTAAATAGGTAAAAGGTTTTTAGAAAGAGCGTCTTCTGCCATTTTAAGAGCTCTTTCAACGCCATAACAATAACCAGCATATTTAGCTATTTGAATTTCCATCTTCTTTCACCAGAATTTTAAGAATTTCCTTTTCGCTTCTTTCAATAATTTTCTTTATCTTACTTCTTTTGTCTGGTGCATTTACCTCTGTCGAGGAAAATGGCTGACCGAAAATAACTTTTATCTTAGGAAATCTTGGAACCAGTTTGCCATTAAGGATAATTCTTTCTGTGCCCATTATGGCAATTGGTAAAATTATGGCACCACTTTTTAAACTGAGAAGAGCGAAGCCAGGATGAAAAGAGCCAAGCCTTCTTTCTCTAACTCTAGTTCCTTCTGGAAATATCCCAACAATCCAACCCTTACTTAAACACTCAAGGGCTTTCCTAAAAGCATCTCGATCAGATTCACCTCGCTTTACCGGAAAAGCATAAAGCCTTTTAATTAGGGTCCTTAAAAGAGGTATTTGAAATAGCTCGACCTTTGCCATAAAGGAAACAGGACGAGGAAAACAAGCTAATCCAAGAATAATGGGGTCAAGATAACTTTTATGGTTTGAAGCAAGAATAACCGGACCTCTTGAAGGTAAATTTCCTTTTTTAATAATTTCTAACCGGTAAAGGAGCTTAAAAAGAGGGTAAAGAATCCAATAAGCTAAGTGATAAAGCATTATTTATCTCCTTTTTCAGGACTTATTATCCTT
Source organism: Candidatus Geothermocultor quzhuomuensis (assembly GCA_015711795.1). GTDB lineage: Bacteria > Actinomycetota > Aquicultoria > Geothermocultorales > Geothermocultoraceae > Geothermocultor > Geothermocultor quzhuomuensis. The sequence continues at coordinate 10,955 of JACVJC010000027.1, read as the reverse complement.
GAGACATTGTTCTGATAGTAAATTTGTATCCTCTTTCATCCTTCTGCTCTTTTAAACCACTTATATCTCTTTCCTTCTTTCTTTAATTATTTGGGTAATCTTTTCAATTACCGCATCAGGGGTAAGATTGGTTGAGTCAATAACGATTGCTTCCTTTGCTTTTTTTAATGGACTATGCTCTCGACTACTATCAATCTTATCCCTAAGGACAATTTCTTTCTTAAGTGTTTCAAAGTCAACTGGGATACCTTTTTCTTGAAGTTCCTTTGCTCTTCTTCGAGCTCTTTCCTCAAGAGTTGCTGTTAAAAAAAATTTAAAGTCAGCATGGGGGAAAACCACTGTTCCAATGTCTCTCCCCTCAACAACAATGTTTCCTCCTTTTGAAATTTTTCTTTGAACCTTTACCATTGCTCTCCTCACCTTTAAGAATTTAGAAACAAGAGAAACATTTTGCGAGACTAGCGGACTTCTAATTTCTTCATCTACTTTTTCACCATCAACATAGAGAGAAAACACTAGGGATTTGTTCTCTCCAATTTCTTGATTTTGGGAAATTTTAATTTTTTTCAACAAGTTAACTACTCTATCTTCATCATAAGGATTAATTTTTTCCTGAAGAACTTTCCAAGTAAGTGCTCGGTACATCGCTCCAGTATCTAAGTAATTAAAATTAAGTTTTGCTGCTAATCTTTTAGCAATTGTACTTTTCCCGCTAGCGGCTGGCCCATCAATAGCAATAATCATCTTTAACCACCGTACTTATATTGTGCCCTCAATATAACTCTAAAAATAAATCTACAAATTCTCTTCATAATTCGTTCTCAGCTAACAAGCAAACCAACAAACTAACTAGGCAAGCTTAGCTATCAAGTTGTTAAGCTATTGAGCTTAAAATTGGCAAGCCCTTTCTAATTCTTCTTTGAAAGAGGGAAAAGAAATGTTAATACAATCGGCTTCCTCGATAACAGTTTCTCCTTCAGCTACTAAACCGGCAACCGCTAGCGCCATTGCCATCCGATGGTCACCATAACTTTTAACCCTAGCTCCTTTAAGTTTATTCGGCCCTTTAATGGAAAAACCATCCTCAAACTCATCAACCCAAACACCCATTTTTTTAAGTTCAGTGGTAATAGCTCTAATTCTGTCTGTTTCTTTAACCCTTAATTCCTTTGCTCCTTCAATTAATGTTTCCCCCTCAGCTTGAGAAGCTGCAATAGCTATGATGGGTATTTCATCAATTAATTTTGGTATAAGGTTATCTGAAATACGAACTCCTTTTAAATTACTAGTTTTAACCAAAAGATTGGCTCTAGGTTCCTCGCTAATAGTCCTTTCTTCTAAAATTTCAATTTGTGCTCCCATTTTTAAAAGAACTTCAATGATTCCCATTCGAGTTGGATTTATCCCTAAATTATCAATAGTGATTTCTGAAGAAGGTGTAATTAAAGCGCCGACGATAAAAAAAGCAGCTGCCGACAAGTCATTAGGAATATCGATCTCAACACCTTTTAAATCAGTCTCACCTTTAATGGTTATCGAATTTTCTTCAACTTCTTCCTCAAGTGAAGCTCCAAAAAGCTTGAGCATCTTCTCAGTATGGTTTCTCGATTTGACCTTCTCAATAATTTTTGTTTTTCCCCGAGCTATTAACCCAGCTAGGAGAAGTGATGTTTTAACTTGAGCGCTGGCAACTGGCATTAAATAAGTAATTCCATTTAAAGGAGAACCTAAAAGAGCAATTGGGGCAAAATCTCCCCCTCTTAACCAAATTTTAGCTCCCATCATTTTAAGTGGTTCGGCAACTCTTTTCATTGGTCTTTTTCTTGCTGATTGATCACCAGTTAAAACAGAAAAGAAATCTTGGCCAGCCAAAATACCAGGTAAAATTCTTAAAGTAGTTCCTGAATTCCCAACATTGAGAACATCAAGGGGTTCACTAAATCCCCTTAAACCAACTCCCTCAATGATAAGGGAGTTTTTATTAGGTTGATCAAACTTAACCCCCAATTGCTCGAGACACCTTAAAGTGCTTAAGCAATCACCTGAAAACAAAAAGTTTTTAGCTAAAGTTTTCCCTTTGGCAAGGGAACCAATGATAGCTGCACGATGAGATATAGATTTATCTCCCGGTATTTTAACTTTTCCCCTAAGTCCACTAACTTTATTTACTTTCAAATCCATTTTTTCTCCATTAAAGCTTAATAGCTTGAGAGCTAAATAGCTTGTTAGCTGTTTAGTATACTTTGCTATTAACTGTCTTTAAAATTCTCACTTCATAGCCGATTTTTCTTAATTCTCTCGCGCTTTTAATGGCGTTTTGTTGACCAACTAAGGTTATCTTGAGAATGCCCCTCCCCTTACCATGAATTATTTCAATATCTTCAATATTTATCCCAAGTCTCCCTATAGCCACCGTGACTTCACTTAATACGCCTGGTTTATCTGTAACAGGAATTAAAAGGTCTCTTAACTGGGAAAGGTCTTTGTAAAGAACGGTTGGTAAATTTACTCGTGCTTGACGCGCTTGGTCTAATTGATTGTAAAGCTTTTCTTTCTTATTATCCCTTATTAAGCTGCGAATTTTTAAAATTTCTTTTTGAAACTCCTCAATTGCTTCATCAATAGCCTTTTTATTTTCAAGACAAATATCAGCCCAAATACCAGGATTTCCAGCAGCAATTCTTGTCATATCACGAAAGCCAGTTGCAGCAAAAAGGAGAAGGTTCTCAACCTCTGTTGCTTGGCTTGCCGCTAAATTAACAAGTGAACAAGCAAGAAGATGAGGAAGGTGAGAGATAAAGGCAACAATTCGATCATGACGATCTGGGTCAATAGCAATAACATTAGCTCCAATTTGAGTCAAAAGAGAGTGTAAAAGTTTTAAAGCTTCAGTATTAGTCTTTTGGGTCGGAGTTATAATATAAAATGCATTTTTAAAAAGGGTTGGAAAAGCTGCTTGGACGCCACCTCTTTCAGAGCCAGCTAAGGGATGTCCGCCAATAAAGTGAAGATGAGGAGGGAGAAACTTCCCAACTGAGTGGACAATGCTTGATTTAACACTCCCGACATCAGTAATGACTGTGCCTTCTTTTAAATAAGGGATTATTTCTTTAATTAAAGGAACAATGGTAGAAACTGGAGTACAAATAAAAACCAAATCAGCATTTTTTAAGCCTTCTTTAAAATTAGTTGTTCCAACATCAATTGCTCCAACTTTTTTAGCCTCAGCAATTGCTTCTTTTCTCCGAAATAAACCAGTAACTTTTACACTTGAAGAAAATTGCTTTAAAGCCATTCCAAGTGAACCACCAATTAAGCCAACACCTAAAATTGAAATATTTTTAAATGGTTCCACCTCAAGAAGCACCTACTTTTTTCCCAAAATGAGGAGCAAGTACCTTAATTTTCTCAGCAATCCTATCGAAAATATCAGGGGTGAGTGATTGCTGGCCATCACATAAAGCTTCTTCAGGTTTAGGATGGACCTCAACCATAATACCATCAGCACCAACTGCCAATGCAGCCATTGATAAGGGTTCGATTAAGTCCATTCTCCCTGCTGCATGGGAAGGATCAACAACAACCGGTAAGTGACTTAAGTTTTTCATAATAACAACAGCGCTTAAATCTAAAGTATTTCTTGTATAAGTTTCAAAAGTTCTAATTCCCCTCTCACAAAGAACAATTTCAGAATTACCTCCTTTAGCAATATACTCAGCCGCCATTAAGCACTCTTCAATGGTGTTGGAAAAACCTTTTTTAAGTAAAACTGGTTTCTCCTGCCTGCCAATTTCAGTTAAAAGAAGGAAATTTTGCATGTTCCTTGCTCCAATTTGAAGAATATCAGCATATTTAGCCACTAAATCAATATCCCTAATATCCATTACCTCGGTAACTATAGGTAAACCTGTTATTTCTCGAGCTTTTGCTAATATCTTTAAGCCTTTTTCTCCAAGCCCTTGAAAAGAATAGGGAGAAGTCCTCGGTTTAAAAGCCCCTCCTCTAAGAACTTCAGCTCCTGCCTTTTTAACTCTTTTAGCTGTTTCAATAACTTGTTCTTCCGTTTCAACTGAACAAGGTCCCGCAATAAGAGTAAAGTTATCTCCACCAATTTTAACTTTCCCAACTTCAACTATGGTATCTTCTGGTTGGAATTCTCGACTGACCAATTTAAAAGGCTTAAGAACTGGCATTACCTTTTCAACTCCAGGTAATGCGGTCAAAGGCAAAAGAGCAATTTGATCCTCATCGCCAATACAATTAATAACTGTTCGGTATTTTCCCTTTGAAACCAAAGTCTCAACACCCGCTCCCTTCAGTCTCTCCACCACATGCTCTATTTCTTTTTGAGTTGCCCCTGTTTTCATAACAACAATCATCTTTTCAACCCCCTTGTTACTTAAAATAATTAATACTGCTTACAAGCTTTTCAGCTATTTAACCTACTCAACTTCTTTTAAAACTTTTTCTAAAGCCTCAATAAACTTTTTGTTTTCTTCTCTGGTGCCAATAGTCACCCGAATAAATGTTTCGTATCCACTTCCAAAAATCTCTCCTGTTCTTACAATAACACCTTCCTTTAAAAGAGCATTAAATACCTGATTGCAATCTTTTTTAAGATCAATAAGGATAAAATTGGCTTGAGATGGAATATACTTTATCCCTAAATCATCGAGTTTTTCATAAAGATATTTTTTGTTTTGAAGATTAAGAGAACTCCTTCTTTTAACCTCATCTTGAGCTTTTAAACTAGCTAAGGCAGCTACTTGAGCTAAACTATTAACATTGAAAGGTTCTCTAGCTTTATTAACTGCCTCAACTAATTCCTCGGACATAATGGCGTAGCCAATTCGACATCCAGCAAGGCTATAAATTTTTGAAAAAGTGCGAAAAACAGCGACATTTCGACCTTCTCGAAAATAGTCCATCCCATTAGGAAAATTTGCGTCTTCTACATATTCAAAGTATGCTTCATCAAACACAATTAAAACTTCTTCAGGTAAATCCTGGAGAAAATCATTTACTTCTTCTCGATAAACGATTGTTCCAGTAGGATTATTGGGATTGCAGAGAAAAATAATTTTAGTTTTGGGATTAATCTCTTTTTTCATTGTTTCAAGGTCAAGGCGATAGTCCTTTAAATTAACTTCTTTAATTTTGCCCCCCATCATTTTGGTAATAGTGGGATAGACAACAAATGAAGGTATTCCTGCAATAGTTTCATCACCAGGCTCAAGAAGACTTTGAGCCACTAACCTCAAAAGCTCATTTGAGCCGTTTCCTAAGGCAATATTTTTCTCAGAGACATTATAAAATTCAGCTAAGGCTCGCTTTAAATAAAAAGCATCAGTGTCGGGGTATCGATTTACTCCAATGATGGCATTTTTAACAGCTTCAATTGCCTGAGGAAATGGAGGATAAGGAGACTCATTAGAAGCTAATTTAATAACAGTTTTAAGATTAAGTTCGCGCTTAACTTCATCAATTGGTTTTCCAGGAACATATGGAGTTAAATTTTTTATTTCGGGTCGAATTAAACTACTCACTTCTCCTCCAAACTATTAAAAGCATTTTAAACTCCGTTATCAGTATTTAGGTGTAATTCTAACTTACAAGCTAGGAGGCTGACAAGCAAACCAGCAAGCTACTATTTAGCTATTTACAAGCTTATCATAAAGAACTTTAATTTTTTTGGCTTGCTTTTTAATGTCATACTTAAGAGCTTTTTCCCTAGCTGTTTTAGATATTCTCTGGTACAAATTTTTATTGTTGATTAGCAATTTAACCTTTTCTGCAATCTCCTTGCTATTTCCTGGCTTAACTAAAAATCCGTCTTTTTCATTTTCAATAAACTCTCTTAAGCCTCCAACTTGAGAAGCAACAACTGGGAGTCCGCAAGACATAGCTTCAAGCGCTACTAAACCAAAACCCTCCTCCAAACTGGGCAAAATTAAAATATCAGAGGCACCTAGCCATTTAGGAAGCTCATTGTGAGGTTTAAATCCAGCTAATTTTACTTTTCCTTTTAGCTTAAATTCGTCTATCCTTTTTGAAATTTCCTTTTCCATTTGACCTTTCCCGATAATTATTAATAAAACTTTATTTCTTTCTTTGACAATTTGAAAAAATGCTTCAATAAGAATATCCAATCCTTTAATAGGAATAAGGTTTCCAACAAAAATTAAAATCCAGTTATCTTGAGGTAAGTTGAGCTCTTTACGTAAACTTCTTTTTTCTTGAGGGACGAATTTTTCCGTATTTACCCCACAATTAATAATTTTTATCTTCTCACTTGGAATTTTATAGTTTTTTTTGACCTCTTGAGCTAAAGAATTGCTAACAGTAATAACAAAAGAAGCTCTTTGACAAGAATAAGTAATAAACTTTCGAATTAGTTTGTTTTTCTTACCTAACTTAACATCACTGCCGTGAGCAGTTAAGATAAGAGGTTTTCTTCGCAAGAGATGAGGAATAAGAGCAATTGAGCTAGTCGGGAAAAGATAATGGGCATGAATAAGATCAAAGCCAATAAATGTAGCGATTAAGGTTTTCCACTTAAGTAAAGTATATTTCCAGAGCGAAAAAAAGCCTTTCTGACTAATTGAATTAGCAACAAGCTTAAATTTAACACCCCTTTTCTGCAACTCTTCAACTTGTTCCTTGACAAAACAACCAAAAGCAGGATTTTTTTTTGAAGGATACATATTAGTAATGAGAAGAATTTTCATAGTAGCACCTCATCAGTTAGGAGATAATAGTTAGCAGTTAATTTTATTGCTACCTGTTATTTGTTTCCTCTTTCTCTACTTGAAGGATGCGAGCTTTAAACTGAACTTTAGGGGTTAAATAAATTTCTTCTGCATTAATCAAGATTTTCCCACCATACATAAAAATTCCATTTTCATTAACCACCCCCTCACCCTTTAAATTCAAATAAACATCTTTATAAACAGGCGAAGGAGCAGCTACTAATCTCCCGTCATCAGTTGGAACAATTCCCAGGGCAGGTTTAATCTCGACATTTCTGATTATGCCGACTTTGCTTCCTGTATTTTTAAGATAAACAACATCGCCTAGTGAGAAAGACTGGGCAATTTCAACCTCAACCTTTGGGAGATAGATAATAATCTTGTAAGTGTCTCCCTGTAAACTTTTAGTTTTCCCCTTTTTCCCCTGACAACCTGGGGAAAAAATGAGTAAGAGGATAAATCCTAAAATAAGAACAATTAAAAACTGCCCCCTAAGCTTCTTCATTTAAAATCTCTCCTTCCCCAATCAATTTTTAAAACAACATCAAGAAAAAGTAAAGTTAAGACGAGACCAAAAATTAAAATGGTATGGGGATTATGAATTCCAGCATCAATTCCATTAATAACATAAGCTGAGTAAGTCACTAAAAAAGGAACAAACAAGAGATTCTTTTTAGAAACAAAGTGGTAATATCCAAAGAGAAAGCCGATTAAAAGCATTTGGATAATCACGCCAAAGAAACCAAAGTCAGCATAGGCTGCTCCAATTAAGGTTGGAGCTAAGCTCACTGACCTTTCAATAATTTCTTCTCCAAATTGAAAAGTTTGACGCCCTCCAAGCATTTTTCCAATTTGATAATTTGCATATTCATAAGGAGTACCAGGAATTAAAGCCATAAAGCTATCAAAGGCAAGTTTTCCTCTGTAAACTCCCCAAAGAGTAGAGATGTTAACAATTCTTTCTAAATTATATACGGCTCCAACACTATCTGAATAAGTTAACCCTAAAGCAAGTTCAGCTGAGGCCACTGGGCCATAAATGCCACTTTTTGAAATCGCCCCCACTAACCCTAAAATAAAAATTAAAATAACCAAAAAAGCTCCTATAATCTTCGGGATTTGTTTTGGTTTAATTAAGTAGACAAGAGCTAAAAAGAAAGCAATCACAAGCTTAGCAGGAAGATTTCTCGCACCAAGGAGACCTAGAGCCACTGTCGAAACAAAAAAAGAAGCAAAAGCTATAAATTTTTGCCATCTTGTTTTTGAAGTTACAATAAGCCCTGGAACAAAAAGAATTTGCCAAGTTGCAAACCAGACAAGAACAGGACTTTCTTTCCATCGTGAGGCAATATCAAACAAAGGAATTTTTCCTAACTTATAAATTTGAAACAAGTTAAAAGCTAATGAAATCAAATAGCCAGCTAAAAAAAGAAGAAAAAAAAGGTCAATTTGGAATTTATCCAAAAAAGTTAGCATACTTTTAATCAATTTAACTATGGAATTATCTTTTTTGCCTCTCCTCTTAAACCAAAGATAATTAGCCAATCGCCAGCCGAGAAAAAAACCAAAAAGAGCGACCAAGCCACCGTAAACATAAAGTGCAGTTGTGTAAAAAGAAGGGATAAAACCAATGATTCTCGTCCCTAAAGTCATTAAATGCCAAAAAGTGAAGTAATAAAATTTCATATAGATGATAAAGAAAAATGAGAAATAAATAATTATAAATAAACCCATTGGATGAGCTAGGCGATAAACGATGTCAAGGCTAGTTGAGACTTTTTGTTCTTCAATCAAAGATTTTCACCACCAAGCCCTTTAATTGATATCTAGCAGAGGTTAAACGAAACTCCGCGTTAGCTTGGATAACCTGGTTCTTTAAAGCAATTAATCTTTCACTCACTCTTCCCCTGCCTTCAACTGTTATGTAAAGGTCATAACTTAAAGGGTTAATTCCCACTACTACTTTGCCATCATCCGTTGTCACCGGTCTTTTAGATGGTTCCGCCCTTACCTTAGCGACTTTTCCAATTAACATACCACCAGGGTCAGTGAAAACTTTATCCCCTACCCTTACCTGTTCAGAAACTTCCGGTAAGATATCAGGACAATAGACCTCAAAAACAATCTTCCTTTCTTTCTCCAAAGAAGATTGAGCCCGCAAATTAAAAATTATTGCCCCTAAAATAATTAAAATTAAAAGAGAAGCTATTAGCCCGTAATCCTTAACCGCCTTCTTTACCTTTTCAAAAACCATTTCTTAACCTCATCTCTCATTTCTCAACTCCCAGAGAAAGTGGCTATAATTGGTGTTGATAAGATTTTTTCTGCTACTTCCTCAATGTTTGTTTCAAGGTCAATCTTTTGCTTCTTCCTTTTTTCAATTTTAATATCTTTAATTGACACTTCAGAGTTTATTATATGGAGCTTGCCCTGCTCAATTAATTTATTATCGATTGCTCCCATCTTTCCTTTAAAAACAGTATAGACTGGGACACCTAAGGCAGCGGCTTCTCGGTTCATTGTCCCTCCCGCTCCAATCATTAAGTCTGAATGAAAAATGAGGGAAGGACCATCAACTGCTCCATCTGGAATAACTATTAAGTGAGCATACTCTCTTTTATATTCTTCCCTTTGCTCAGGAGTTCGGGGAAGAAGAACAATTTGAACATCTTCCCTTAAAGAAAGTTCTTTTAAAATTTGATTAAAAAGCTCATTTTCAAAACGATGGTAGAGAGACATTGTAGCTGGTGTCCGCATGGTAACAATAACTTTTTTGGGATTTAAACCAAGTTTTTTTGGTAAATCTTTTTCAAAGGAGCAAAAAGGGAGGTAAACTTGCTCTTTAAAACCACGGTATTTCTCGATTTTTCCCTTGTCAGCACCATATTTTAAAAGAACATCGGTGGGTAAAGCTTCAGGGACTAAAATCTTAGTTACTAATTTAAAATTAACGCGATGTGAGAGAGAAGCGTACTCATAATCAAACATAATTACATGGGGAATCCTTAAAAAAAAGGCAGCTAAAGCCAAATCATTGGAGTTGTGGCTAACAGCTAAATTAAACCCCTTTCTCCTACCAAATAAAATAAGCTGAAGGGAACGGAAAAGAAAACCTAAAGCTTTTTTTGCCACACTTTTACCTTGATGCTTGCCAATTAAAAAGTACTTAAGACCATAATTATTAAGCAAAGGAATAGTTTGAGCATAATCACGAGTGGTGATGGTAACCTCATATCCTCTTTTTTCAAATTCTTTAATTAGCGGCTTAAAAAAAAGGACATGAGGAGAGTTGGTAATATCAATCCATATCTTCATCCATTCCAGCTCCTTGCTTTAAGTTCTTGGTTCTCTATGCAGCCAACAATTGATTAGTCCTAATTACCAGTCATAAAAGACTGAAGTTAAAGGCTTTTTTGAAAGTATGAAGGACAAGTCCGTCAGCTTTTTGCCAAACAATAAGATTCTTAAAGTTAGCCATAGAAATATTTTATCAAAAAGCTCTTAAAAAATTTTTTAGTCCGCTCTTTTTAGACTTCAGTTCTTTAAATTTCCTCTCTCTTTGGGAGAGGGTCAGGCCTGCCTTGAGCAAAGTTGCAGGGGTGTGGGCTCTTTTATCCCATCTTTATCCCCAGAGGGAGAGGAAAGTCTTTGGTTCCATCCCGAAGAAAAAGGATACCTTTAACTCTCAGGCTTCAGCCTGCTCTAAGTTTTTCTTGACACCAGTAGAACATTCCATTAGCATTATAAAAGGCAAAATGAAAGAGAGGCGCTATTCAATTTTTATCCCTTAAAAATTGAGGAAAATTCTCTATTTTAGCCGTAACGAAAACTTGTCATTCCCGTATATTATAATGTTGTAAAACACAATATCTTGTAGGAAGGAGGTGAAAATGTGAGGTTAGATAGATTATTTGGTAAAAATAAGGAGAAAGGAGGTGAAAAAATGAGAAAATTTCTCGCCTTATTTGTTGCTTTAACTTTCGTGATGTCTCTTACTCCAATAGCTCCAATAGTAAGTGCCACTACAACCACCGAGAGGCTAAGCGGAGCAACCAGAATTGAAACAGCTATTGAGATTTCCAAGAAAGCCTTTCCAACTAATGATTCCGCTGCTCACATTGTTTTAGCTCGCTCCGATACCTTCCCTGATGCGTTAGCTGGTAGTGCTTTAGCTGGAGTTAGTGGTCCTATTCTCATCACTCCTAG
>JACVJC010000026.1 GCA_015711795.1 Candidatus Geothermocultor quzhuomuensis | reverse complement strand
ATTTTTTTTCCTTCTGGGCTAAAGGTGAGATTATCTAAGTATTGGTATTTTGTTTTAATTTCTCTTGAGTTGACAATGAGAAAAGTCTTTCCATTTTCTTTAGAAATTCAACCAAGTAAGCCCTTTTATTTTTACCAAGTGTTACTATAATTGCATTTAGTATTACTTTATGATAAATTGGTCACATATGGTAAAAAGGAAATTTTGGCTGAAAAAAATAGGAGATGCCTGGCAAAAACGCTAGGTGGTTTGGCTTTCTGGCGTCAGGTGGGTGGGCAAAACATTTCTTACCTTGAGTCTTCCCAATATTGAGTATTTTGATTGTGAACTGCCCCGTATTCGGAGAATGATGGAAGACCCTGAAGGGTTCTTAAAGAATTTGCAAGGCAAGCGAATTATCCTGGATGAAATACATCGACTGAGAAATCCATCAGAGCTTTTAAAGATAGCTGCAGACTATTATCCTGATATTCAGGTTTTAGCAACTGGTTCTTCAACACTTGGGGCTTCCGCAAAGTTTAAGGATACCTTCGCCGGTCGTAAAGTTGAGATTTGTCTCACACCGATGATTTGTGCTGACTTACTTGATTTCAAAAACCCGGACCTCCATCATCGATTTCTGCGCGGTGGTTTCCCCCATTTTTCTTGTCGGAAGAACTCCCAGAGAGAGATTTTCAAGAGTGGATTGATGCTTACTGGACAAAAGATATTCAAGAGCTTTTCCCGATTAGAGCGGCGTTATTCTTTTCAACATTTTCTCGAGCTTTTATTTGTTCAAAGCGGTGGTATTTTTGAAGCTACCCAGTTTGCCAAACTGTGCGAAGCAAGTCGAGTTACCATAAGCAATTATCTCAAAGTTTTAGAAGCTACTTTTGTTGTCAATGTCATAAGACTGTTCAGCACCTATCGACCTACTTAAATTGTAGCAGCTCCTAGGGTCTATGCCTTCGATACTGGTTTTGTCTGCTATTTTAGAGGTTGGCACGAATTGCGTTCTGAAGACTTAGGGATTCTTTGGGAGCATTTTGTTTTAAATGAAATCTTTGCTAACCTCCAAACACGCAATATCAACTATTGGCGGGACAAACAGAAACATGAGGTTGATTTTGTCATAGTTCAAAGAGGAAAGTCACCTATTGCTCTTGAATGTAAATGGTCAGCCGATTACTTTGAGCCTAATAATATCCAGGCTTTTCGAGACATTATCCAGAAGGAGAGAATTTAGTTGTAGCCAGCGATGTCGACCGCTCTTTTGAATGTAAATTTGGCCAGCTATTGGTGAGATTTGTCAGTCTGAGTGAACTTATTGATATTCTTCAGAGCGGTATCTGACACCGAGTAATTTGGTGAACAAAACAAACATATTTTCTAACTTTTAAAGTAGCCAGCTAAAAAGGATAAAGGTTTATCTTATCCATTCCATTAGTTTAAGAAAAATTTGTTAAAGGTTTTTTCATTTGGGTAGTATCAAGCAAAATCAAAGACCGTTTAGATTTATGAGTAAGTAACCGCTTTTTCTTGACAACTTAAAATAGTAAAATAAAAGAGTGAATAAAAATGACTGAGAGACTCAATAAAGTAATGTTAATAACGCCACCTTATCACTGTGGTGTTTTGGAATCAGCTGGGCGATGGCTACCCCTTGGATTTGTTTATATCGCTGGTCACTTGAGAGAAGCTGGTTTTGATGTTGAAATTTACGATGCCATGACCAAGTATCATACTTTTCAAGAAGTGCAGAGAACCCTTGAGGTTTTTAAGCCAGATGTTGTTGCTGTCACTGCTTATACCTCTACTTATCCCGCTGCTTGTCAAGTTTTAAGGATAGCTAAAGAAATTAACTCCTCAGTTATTACTATAATGGGTGGAGTTCACCCTAATTTTATGTGGGAGGAAGTTTTAACTTACAATGGTGATATCGTTGATTTTATTGTTTGTGGTGAAGGCGAAGAGACTTTCCCCGAACTCTTAAAAGCTTTAAGGGAGAGCGATAATCCAGAGAAAGTAAAGGGAATTGCTTACAATTTTGAGGGAAAACCAGTTGCTACTCCTAAAAGACCTTTTATTAAAGATCTAGATGCTTTAAAACCAGCTTGGGATTTAGTTGAGTGGTCTGATTATTTATACTTTGCCTCAGACAATAAGCGCTTAGCTATTGTCTCAACTTCCCGAGGATGTAAACACGGTTGCACTTTTTGTTCCCAGCAGCTCTTTTGGCAAAAAACCTGGAGAGCAAAAAAGCCCGAATCTGTTATTACCGAATTAGAATTACTTAGAGATAAATACGGTGTTGAGGTAGTCATGTTTTCCGATGAATATCCAACTCTTAACCGAGAGCGCTGGGAAAAGTTGCTTGACCTCATTATTAAGAGAGATTTGGGGATGGAAATCTTAATTGAAACCCGTGTTGATGATATTTTAAGAGATGAAGATATCTTAGATAAATATAAGAAGGCACAAATTAGCCATATTTATGTTGGAGCTGAAGCAGCTACCCAAGAAAGGCTTGACATCTTTAAAAAGAATGCCAGAGTAAAAGAATCTAAAAAAGCCATTGATTTAATCAATCAAGCTGATATTATCACTGAAACCTCTTTTGTTTTAGGTATGCCTGATGAAACACCTCAATCAATTGGTAAAACCATCGAGCTTGCTAAACATTATAATGCTGATATGACTTTCTTTTTAGCTATTGGACCTTGGCCTTATTCTGAAATCTATTCTCAGCTTGAACCTTATGTTGTAATCAAAGATTACTCTAAATACAACTTTATGACTCCTGTTGTTAAACCTAAGAATATGACCTTACAAGAAGTTCAGGAAGCTCTAGACCAAGCCCACTTTGAATTCTATATGGCAAAGATGAAACAACTTTCTAAACTTTCACCTTTCAAACGCAAATATATGAAAGATGTCTTTTTGATTCTTAAAAACTCTTGCATCGGTGACCTCATTAAGAAAATCAGTTTACCTAAAGCAATGAAAACCGCCATACGAGCTTAGCGTTTTGGTCTATTTACAACCTGGTTATGAAGAAGTAATGATGAGTCGATTTTGCTTAGAAGCTCCTTTTGACCCCAAAGGTGACCAACCTAAAGCCATTGAAGAATTAACTCGGAGCATTAAAGCTGGTAATCGCTTTCAAACTCTTCTTGGGGTAACTGGCTCAGGTAAAACTTTTACCATGGCACAAGTCATCGAGAGGGTAGGGAAGCCTACTTTGGTTATTGCTCCTAACAAAACTCTAGCAGCTCAACTTTGCTCTGAATTTAAACAATTTTTTCCTCAAAATGCCGTTGAATACTTCGTCAGTTATTATGATTATTATCAGCCTGAGGCATATGTTCCTCAAATTGATATGTATATTGAGAAAGACGCCTCTATTAATGAGGAAATTGATAAACTTCGTCATCGGGCAACTTCAGCTCTTTTAACTCGAAGAGATGTTATCATCGTTGCTTCTGTTTCTTGTATTTATAACCTGGGTTCACCCGAAGATTACAGGTCTAAAGTCGTTTTTTTGGAGGTGGGAAAAGAAGTTGAAAGAGAGAGTCTCTTAGAAAAGCTAGTTAGTGTTAAATATGACCGAACTAAAGGGAATTTAGAGCGGGGTAAATTCCGAGTAAGGGGAGATGTCATTGAAATCTTGCCTGCTTACGAAGAAAAAGCTTTAAGGGTGGAGCTGTTTGGAGATGAAGTAGAAAAGATTTTAGAGATTGACCCTTTAACTGGTGAAGTAACTAATGATTTTAAACAAGTGGCAGTTTATCCAGCTACTCATTTTGTGACAATTACTGATAAGTTGGAAAGGGCTTTAGTTTCTATTGAGAAAGAATTAAGCTGGCGCCTTGAAGAGTTTAGAAGGCAAAATAAGCTTTTAGAAGCTCAGCGTCTTGAGACGAGAACTAAGTATGATTTAGAAATGCTTCGGGAGGTGGGTTACTGCGCTGGCATTGAAAACTATTCTCGCCACTTTTCTGGTAAAGCGCCTGGTGAGCCCCCTGATACTTTAATTGACTATTTTCCTTCCGACTTTTTAGTTTTTTTGGACGAATCTCACCTAACGGTACCTCAGCTTCACGGGATGTACGAAGGTGATAGGTCAAGGAAGGAAACATTGGTTGAGTTTGGTTTCAGGCTTCCCTCCGCTTTAGATAATCGTCCCTTAAAGTTTGAGGAATTTATGGAGAAAGTTCCCCAAGTAGTTTTTGTTTCAGCTACTCCTGGGGATTATGAATTAAAGGTATCAAGTCAAGTAGTTGAGCAAATCGTTCGCCCCACTGGTTTAGTTGATCCAGAAATAGTTGTTCGCCCAGCTGAGGGGGAGATTGATGATTTAATTAAGGAGATAAAAGAGCGAGTGGGGAGAAAGGAAAGAGTTTTAGTGACCACTTTAACCAAGAAGACAGCTGAGGACTTAACCGATTACTTTATTGATTTAGGGATTAGGGCAAGGTATCTTCACTCTGAAATTAATACTTTGGAGAGAGTTGAAATCTTAACCGACCTCCGTTTAGGCAAATTTGATGTTTTAGTCGGGATTAACCTGCTTCGTGAGGGGCTTGATTTGCCTGAAGTTTCTCTAGTTGCAATTCTCGATGCAGATAGAGAAGGTTTCTTAAGGGGTGAACGCTCACTAATTCAAACAATGGGACGGGCGGCTCGCAATGTCAGTGGTCAAATTATTATGTATGCTGATGAACTTACTGATTCAATGAAGAGAGCTATTGATGAAACTCAGCGTCGAAGGAAAATTCAGATGGATTACAACGAAAAGCATGGAATTAAGCCGGAGACGATAAGGAAAGCTATTACTGACATTATCCAGGCAACTCAAATTAGCGAATCGACTAAACTTTATCGTTATCGCCAGAGATATACTAAGGAGATTACCAAGATGCCACCTGATGAGATAGCGAGAATTATCCAACTTTTGGAGGAGGAAATGAGAGAAGCAGCTGAAGAACTTAACTTTGAGCAAGCTGCTATACTTCGTGACCAAATAGCTGACCTGCGCCAGGAACTCAAACTCTCTAGTAGGAAAAGGTAAAACAATAAAAATTTAACTTAATCCTAGGATAACAGGTTGAATTAGTGGATTTCTTCCCAGTCAATAATTTCAAAGCCAGCATTAAGAGGTGAGATGAAGTGAGGTGGTTCTTGATATAGCATTCTCTCATCGTATCGATAATCTTTGGTATCTTTTGAATTCTTACCTTTACTTTTCTTTATACGGTTAATGTTCCATCAGAGGTAGTCTTGCTTGCCTGACCAAATGTTTCTATTATTACCCCTGGGGCTACAGAGAGAGGAGTGACTTTTAACTTATGTTCTCCATTTGTCTCTTTAACCCAGTCAATTTGAGCGAGATGAGTCGTTTCCTTATAATAGTAGTCTTCATTTTGATTGAGATGCCAGAGGTAATCATTAACACCTCCTTCAACAGCCAGAAGAGCTTTTTCTCTTAGCACCTCCCGACTAGTTGAGCTGATATCTTGAAGAGCTAGATAAAAAAGGGAAACTCCTAGAATAGTCAGGGCAAATATGACAATCAAGGAAAGAGGGGTTACCATGACCCTTTTTATCTAGTAACAAGTGGCATTTTTTCAATCACTTTTTGAGGGATTGCATTTTTATTGGTAAACCTGTCTTTCTCCTTAGCTCTGAGATATAATTTTATTGATTAAGATGGCTGATAAAATAGTAATTCGGGGAGCGAGAGAGCATAATCTTAAAAATATTACCTTAGAATTACCTCGAGATAAATTAATTGTTTTTACCGGGATTTCAGGGTCGGGAAAGTCATCGCTGGCAATTGATACTATTTATGCTGAGGGGCAAAGACGTTATGTTGAGTCGTTATCGTCTTATGCCCGCCAGTTTTTAGGTCAATTGCAGAAGCCTGATGTCGACCATATTGATGGTTTATCTCCAGCTGTTTGCATTGACCAAAAGTCAACAACTAAAAATCCTCGCTCAACAGTGGGCACGGTCACTGAAATCTATGATTATCTTCGCCTTCTTTATGCTCGAATTGGTCATCCCTTTTGCCCTAATTGCAAAAAGGAAATTTCTCAACGTTCATCAGAGCAGATTATTGAACAGGTCTTGCAGCTCCCTGAAGGAACACGCTTTCAAATTCTATCCCCAGTAGTTCGGGGAAGAAAGGGGGAATATCGGGAGCTTTTTGAGCGGTTGAGGAAAGAAGGTTATGTGAGAGTTCAAGTTGATGGAAGGGTTTATGGTTTAGAAGAAGAGATTAAGCTTGAAAGGGATGTCCGTCACAACATTGAAGTAGTTATTGATCGTCTGATCAGAAAAGAGGGAATTGAAAGAAGGGTTGCTGACTCACTCGAAGTCGCCCTTGGTCTTAGTGAAGGTATTGTAATGGTTGAGATTCTTGAAAATGGAAGAAAGAGAGAAACTTTTAGCACTCATTTTGCTTGTTTAGAATGTGGTTTTTCCTTTGAAGAAATTGCTCCTCGGATGTTTTCTTTTAACAGTCCTTATGGGGCTTGCCCTACTTGCGGTGGTTTAGGCACAAGAATGGAAGTAGACCCTGACTTAGTTATTCCCAATCCTGATTTAACCATTAGAGAGGGGGCAATTGTTCCTTTTTATCATACGCGAGTTGACTTTTACCCTAAAATAATTGAAGCCGTTTGCCGCGAAGCTGGAATTGATATGAATACACCTTGGAAAGACTTAGATGAGGAGGATAAACAGATTATCCTTTATGGTTATGATGAGCCAGTTTATATCAGATATTGGAGTTTAAGTGGTAGGATGCGCTCTTATTACACAACATTTGAGGGTGTAATAAATAATCTTAGTCGCCGCTATAAAGAAGCGGATTCAGATTCCGTTCGTGAGCAACTAGAAGAATATATGAGGCTAAAACCTTGCCTTTCTTGTCAAGGAGCTAGGTTAAAACGGGAAAGCTTATCTGTCACTATCAATGGTTTAAATATTTATCAGCTTTCTCAAATGAGTGCTCGAGATATTTTAAATTTTATGGAAAATATTAATTTAACTGAGCGGGAAAGATTAATTGCAAAGAGAGTTTTAAAGGAGATAAAGGAACGCCTTAAATTTCTTATCAATGTGGGGTTGGAATATTTAACTTTGGATAGAGCAGCAGCAACCCTGGCTGGGGGGGAAGCTCAACGCATTAGGTTAGCGACTCAAATTGGCTCAGGGTTGGCTGGTGTCCTTTATATTCTTGATGAGCCAAGCATCGGACTTCATCAACGCGACAATGCACGATTAATTGATACCTTAAAAAATTTACGTGATTTGGGGAACACTTTGATTGTAGTAGAGCACGATGAAGCAATGATTAGAAGTGCTGATTTTATTGTTGACATAGGGCCTGGAGCTGGTGAACATGGAGGTAGAATTGTAGCCACAGGGAGTGTTGAGGACATTATTAATTCACCAAAATCAGTCACGGGTGAGTATCTAGGGGGCAGTAAACAAATTGAGTTGCCATCTTTTAGGCGCCGAGGTAAAGGTAAGTATCTTGTTGTTAAAAAGGCAATGGAACATAATTTGAAGAACATTGATGTCGTCATTCCGCTAGGTCTTTTTATTTGTGTTACTGGTGTTTCTGGCTCAGGAAAAAGCACCCTTGTTTCTGATATTCTCACTAAAGCTTTAAGGTTTCATCTTTACCGTTCTAAGGAAGTTCCGGGGAAGCATGGCGGGATTGAAGGGTTAGAATATATTGATAAGGTGATAGAAATTGACCAGTCGCCGATTGGAAGAACGCCGAGGTCTAATCCTGTCACTTATGTTGGAGTTTTCGATGAGATAAGAAAGGTTTTTGCTGAGGTGCCTGAGTCGAAAGTGAGAGGATACAAACCAGGGAGGTTTAGCTTTAATATTCATGGTGGTCGGTGTGATGCTTGTAATGGCGATGGCACAATCAAAATTGAGATGCATTTTTTGCCTGATGTTTACATTCCTTGTGAAGTTTGCAAAGGAAAGAGGTATAACAAAGAAACCCTTGAGGTTAAGTTTAAAGGAAAATCAATTTCAGATGTTTTAGAAATGAGCATTGAAGAAGCTTTAGATTTTTTTAGTAATATTCCTCGAATTAAAAGAAAGCTCCAAACTCTTTATGATGTAGGATTAGGCTATATAAAATTAGGCCAACCAGCTCCAACTCTCTCAGGCGGAGAAGCACAGAGGGTTAAGCTGGCAGCGGAGCTTTCTAAAAAAGCAACCGGCAAAACCCTTTATATTCTTGATGAACCGACTACTGGCCTTCATTTTGACGACATCAAAAAGCTTCTTAGTGTCTTAAATCGTTTAGTTGACCAAGGAAACACCGTTTTAGTTATTGAGCATAATCTCGATGTGATTAAAACAGCTGACTGGATAATTGATTTAGGGCCAGAAGGTGGTGATGAAGGGGGGTATATAGTTGCAACTGGAACTCCTGAGGAAGTAAGTGAAAATCCTCGATCTTACACCGGTCAATTCTTAAAAAAGGTGTTGGAGAGGAAAAACAAAGTAGTGATAGCGAGCAGTGAGGAATAAAAATTAAAGGAATAAGGAAAGGGATTGACAAAATTAGTCTTTTTATAGATGACAATTTAATTTCATTGGCAAGCGACAACCCACGAATCATAAGGCCAAGCTAATTAAGGGGTGTCAAAGAGTGGCAAAAGTTTTCTCTTTAGAGGAATTAAAGAATATTCCTGATAAGCCAGGAGTTTACCTTTTTAAAGATGAAAAAGGGGATATTCTTTATGTTGGCAAGGCTCTTTCATTAAAGAAAAGAATTTCTTCTTATTATAGAAAGTCACCTTCTAATTTACCCAAAATTGAAGTGCTTAAAAGAAAGATTAGTGATTTAGAGTTTTACATTACTCAAAATGAAATCGAGGCTTTAATCCTTGAGTGTAATTTGATTAAAAAGTATCGTCCTCCATATAATGTTAACTTAAGAGATGACAAGTCTTATCCCTATCTTGCTATAACGATGGCTGATACTTTTCCTCGAGCCTTAGTAACTAGGAACTTGGGGATAGAAGGAGCAAAGTATTTTGGTCCTTACACTAAAGCTCATTCCTTAAGGACAACTCTTACTACTTTAAGAAAGCTTTTTCCTATTCGTACCTGCAAAGGAAAAGAACCTGGGAGAAAAAGTGCTTCTCCTTGTCTTAATTATCACATTAATAAGTGTCTAGCTCCTTGTATTAGAAAAATTTCACCTGACGATTATCGACAAATTGTTGATGAGATTATTGATTTTATGGAAGGGAAAGGGGAAAAAGTTATTAAAAAGCTGGAAAAGGAGATGAAAAAAGCAGCCGAAAATTTAGAATTTGAAAAGGCTG
Organism: Candidatus Geothermocultor quzhuomuensis; assembly: GCA_015711795.1. Classification (GTDB taxonomy): domain Bacteria; phylum Actinomycetota; class Aquicultoria; order Geothermocultorales; family Geothermocultoraceae; genus Geothermocultor; species Geothermocultor quzhuomuensis. The sequence goes on along the minus strand of JACVJC010000026.1, from coordinate 14,096 downwards.
CTCTTATTAGGGATAAAATAAAATCAGCTCAGCATGTGATGGAGAAGCAGAAAGTTATCTTTCATTCCAAAGTTGAAAGGGACATTATCGGCTTTTACGAAGAGGATAGTGAAGTTTATGTCAGAGTATTTTTCATTAGGGAGGGGAAGATGATAGGCTCTCGAGGTTACATTTTAAGAAAAGAAGAGCCTTTGGACTTCCTCACTATTTTTTTAAACCAACTTTACCTTGGTTTGAGTGTTTTTCCTAAGGAGATATATTTGCCTCGAAAGGTTGATCAAATAGATTTACTGGAGAAACTTTTAAAGGAGAAAGCAGGGAGGAAGGTTGCAATTAAAGTGCCCAAGGCAGGAAAAGGGAAAGAATTGGTTGAGATGGCAAACGAAAATGCTGCTTATTCTTACTCGACTTATAAGTTTAAAGGGAAGGCTCAAGCTGAGATTATTACTGAATTACTTGAAGAAGTGAAAAAGAAACTTCATTTACTTCGAGCGCCCTTTAGAATTGAGTGTTTTGATATTTCCGCTTTTGGTGGAAGGGAAGCAGTTGGTTCGATGGTTGTCTTTGAAGATGGTAAACCAAAGAAAAAAGATTATCGAAGATTTAAGATAAGAACTGTTAAAGGTCAAGATGATTTTGCTATGATGAAGGAGGTTATTGAAAGGAGACTTAAAAGGTTGTTTGATGAAGAATCTAAAGGAAAGTTTGGGAGGAGACCTGATTTAATTATAGTAGATGGAGGAAAATCGCAGCTTTCAGCAGCTCAACAAGCTCTTAAAGAAGCAAAAATTAAGGATATTTCTTTAATTGCTTTAGCTAAGCGAGAAGAAAAGATATTTCATCCAGATTTTAAAGAAGCTATTGTTTTTCCTTATGGCTCATCGGTACTTAAATTGCTTCAACAAGTTAGAGACGAAAGTCATCGTTTTGCCTTAGCTTTTCATCGCCAATTAAGAGCTAAAAAAATAAAAGAATCGAAACTTGACCAAATTCCCCAAATTGGTGAGAAGAGGAAGAGAGCATTATTGAAAAAATTTGGGAGTTTAGAGAAGATTTCACAAGCTTCAATAAATGATTTACAAAAGGTTTTACCAGAAAAGGTAGCGAGGGAGGTTTACCAATATTTTCACTAGAATTTGAATTGAGAGAGGTGAGAAGAACTTACTGGATAAAAAAATGGGGTAGAGTTGATATTTTCTTCACTTCTAAGGGGATTTCTCGAATATTTCTAACTTATAATTTCTTTGAGAGAGGAAATAACTTTAATTCTTCTCACTCACTTACTTCTAGAAAATCGAGCTACTTTAAGGTTTTGGAAGAAGAGGTTAGGGAAAGATTGGAAAGATATTTTAAAGGAGAGGTAATCGAGTTTAGTGATTTACCTTTGGATGTTTCTATGATTTCTAAGTTTGAAGAAAAAGTATATACTATTATTAGGAAAATTCCTTATGGAGAAACTAGGAACTATCGGTGGGTAGCGGAGGAAGCTGGAAAACCTAAAGCTAGCAGAGTAGTAGGGAAGATATTAGCTAAAAACCCAATTCCAATAATAATTCCTTGCCATCGAGTTATTCGAAGTGATGGGTTTATTGGGGGTTGGTCAGGACCGCCAGGTTGGAAGGAAAAACTCCTTTTTTTAGAGGGAGCTACTTTTAAGTTCTAATTTTGGGGGAGTCTTTTTGAAGAGGTTTTTAATTCGTTTGGTGATTTCAGGAGTTGCCATATTTTTAGTTTCTTATTTTTTTCCTAACCTTATTAAAGTGAATAGTTTTAAAGTAGCTCTTTTTGCTGCTTTATTGTTAGCTTTAATAAATGCTTTTATCCGTCCAATTGTTCTTCTCATAACTTTTCCTATAAATTTTTTAACTTTAGGTCTTTTCACCTTTGTCATCAATGCCTTAATGCTCATTATAGTGTCTTTCCTTTTGCCTAGCTTTAGGGTAGCGGGGCTTTGGCAAGCGATTATTGCTTCAATTCTTATTAGTATTGTCAGCACAACTCTTTCTTCTTTAGTTATTGAAAAGAAGTCTTAATTGGGAGGAAGAAGCTGGGAGGCGCAATTTGACTGAGGGAAAAGGTAAAGAAAAAGGAATGGAGTTAGTTATAATTACTGGGCTTTCTGGAGCAGGGCGCTCAGAAGCAGTCAGATGTTTTGAGGATATGGGCTATTTTTGCGTTGATAATCTTCCTCCATCTTTCATCTTAAATCTAGTTGAGCTTTTTTCTCTTCCCTCAAGCAAAGTCAAAAAGGTGGCTTTGGTTTGTGATGTCCGAGGGATGGAATATTTTCCTCAACTCTATGATGTTTTAGATGAGCTGAGAAAGAAAAAAATAAATTATCAAATTCTTTTCTTGGAAGCAAGTGAGGAATCAATAATTAAAAGGTATAAGGAAACCAGACGCCGTCATCCTTTAGCTTTGGAAGGGCAAATAATTGAAGGGATTGAAAAAGAGAAGAAGACAATGGAGGACTTAAAGGGGATGGCTGATATGATTATTGATACCACTGGAATGGAAATATCGGAACTTAGAAATAAAATTCGTACTTCTTTTCTCGGTCACGAAAAGCAAAGAATTCTCAAGATTACTGTAATATCCTTTGGTTATAAATATGGGATTCCTCTAGATTCTGATTTGGTTATGGATGTTCGTTTTTTGCCCAATCCTCATTATGTTAATGGACTAAGAGAAAGAGCTGGTACTGAAAAGGTGGTAAAAAAATATATTTTAAGAAGAAAAGAAACAAAGGTTTTTCTTAAGAAGTTTTGTGATTTCCTTAAGTTATTGATTCCTTATTATATTACTGAAGGAAAAACACATTTAGTCATTGCTTTGGGTTGTACTGGAGGGACACATCGTTCAGTTGCCTTATCAGAAGAGATTGCTAAATTCTTAGCGGGTATGGGCTATGATGTGACTTTAAAACACCGTGATATAGAAAAGGGTGAATAAATGGAAATTTCAGTAGTGGCTATTGGAGGAGGAACAGGCTTACCCAATGTTTTAAAAGCTTTAAAAGATGAAGTGAAAAATTTAACAGCGATAGTAAATGTCGTTGATGACGGGGGTAGTTCTGGGAAATTAAGAGAATGTTTTAATATGATACCACCAGGTGATATTAGAAATTGCTTAGTAGCTTTAGCTCAAAATGATGATTTGGCTAAATTATTTGATTATAGGTTTGGAAGTGAATTGGGGTGCCATAGTCTAGGCAACTTGATGTTGGTTGCTTTATTGAAAGAAGATGGGGACTTCCTTTCTGCTTTAAGAAAAGCAAAAGAGATTTTAAGTGTGAAGGGGGAAGTTTTACCAGTAAGTTTGGAGAAAGTAGTTCTTAAAGCAGAGTTAAAAAGTGGTCAAATTGTTACTGGGCAAGCCAAAATCGCTAACACTTTTGGAATTAAGAAAGTTTTTCTTGAACCAAAAGAGCCAAAGGTTTATTCTTATGCTGTGGAAGTTTTGAGTGGAGCGGACTTGATTCTTATAGGTCCTGGAAGCTTATACACTAGTATTATCCCTAATTTACTTTTTACCCCTCTTGTTGAAGCAATTAACCAATCAAATGCTTTAAAAGTCTATGTGGGTAATACAATGATTCAAAGGAAAGAAACCTTGGGTTTTTTTGCCTCTTCTCATCTTAAAGCAATTTACGACCACTCTCCAAATGTAAGGTTTGACATTGCTCTTTTTAATGATTTCACTTCAACCCAGCACTTACTAAAGTCTTATTTGGAACAAGAGATTTTCCCTGTGGAAGTTGACTTGATTGAACTAGAGGGATTAGCAGGGAAAGTTGTTGTTTCAGAGGTTGCTGATCGAAGTGATTTACGCCGTCATGATCCTTTAAAGCTTAGAGAATTTTTTAAGTCTTTATTGGAGGAGAAATGCCTTTTTCAACCCGAGCCAAGGAAGATTTAGCAAGATTATTTTCATCAAAAAAGTGTTGCAAGGTAGCTGAGCTTTCTGCCATTTTGCATATTAATGGAGTCCTTCACCTAGAGGTTAGTCAAAGATTTTCCTTTCAAATAATTACTGAGAATGCACCTTTAGCAAGAAAAATTATTAAATTATTATCTTCTCTTTTTGGTTTAAAAGCGGAAGTGATTACCAAAAAAAGCTTTCTAAAAAAGCGGAACCAATATCAAATTAAAATACCTTTTCAACCACGATTGTATCAAAGCTTAAATGAGCTAGGGATTTTAAATGACTCTTTTGAGTTAAAGTTTGGAATTTTAGAAAGATTGGTTTGGAATAATTGCTGTGCTTTTTCTTTTTTGCGTGGAGCTTTTTTAGCTGCTGGGTTTATAACTGATCCTCGGAAGGGATACCATTTAGAAATTGCCCTCAACAACTTTCAGCTTTCTCAAGATTTGTTTATCCTTTTTGAGCGGTTTAATCTCAATCCCAAAAAAATGATGCGCAAGGGGAAAATAATCATTTATCTCAAAGATAGTCAAAAAATTAAGGAATTTTTAGCAATGATTGGAGCTTCTCAATCGCTTTTTCAGTTAGAGGATATCAATATTTATCGAGAGATAAAAAATAAAATTAATCGTCTGGTAAATTGTGAAACAGCTAATCTCAAGAAAATTTCTCAAGCTTCATATAACCAAGTTAAAGACATAAAGATTTTAATTAAAGAGATTGGGTTAGCTTCTCTTAGTGCTCCTTTAAGAGAAATTGCCCAACTTCGAATGCAATTTCCTTATGCTAGTTTTAGGGAATTGGGGGAACTTGCTTCTCCACCAATCACTAGGTCAGCAGTTTATAATCGTTTTAGGCGGATTCATAAGTTAGCAAAATTATGGGAAGGAAGTGATGAGGTTGGCAATAAAAGTTGGAATTAATGGTTTTGGGAGAATCGGAAGACTTGTTTATCGAGGAGCGATTAGCGATGAGGAAGTCAATGTGGTAGCGATTAATGATTTAGCTTCTCCTTCTAATCTCGCTCATCTTTTAAAGTATGACTCGGTTCACGGATTGCTTAGTCAGGAAGTTTCAGTAGGAGAGAGAACAATTCGAGTAGGAGAGAAAGAAACAATGGTTCTTTCCGAGCGAGATCCAGCTCAACTTCCATGGAGAGATTTAGGGGTTGAGATTGTTGTTGAATCGACTGGCCTTTTTACTAAGAGAGAAGATGCTCAAAAACATTTAGAAGCTGGAGCAAAAAAAGTTATTATCTCAGCTCCAGCTAAAAATCCAGATATTACTGTTGTCCTAGGGGTGAATGAAGATTCTTTAGATAAAGAAAACCATAAGATAATTTCTAATGCTTCTTGCACTACTAATTGTTTAGCACCTGTAGCTAAAGTTTTAGATGATAGATTTGGGATCAAAAAAGGGTTTATGACCACAATTCATGCTTACACTAATGACCAGAGAATTTTAGACTTAGTTCATAAAGACTTGCGGCGGGCAAGAGCAGCAGCTATGTCAATTATTCCCACTTCGACGGGAGCAGCCAAAGCAATTGGTGAAGTTATTCCCAAATTAAAGGGTAGGCTCGATGGGGTAGCAATGAGAGTCCCTGTCCCTGATGGCTCAGTAGTTGACTTAGTCGCTGAATTGGAAAAAGAAACAACAGTTGATGAAGTTAATCAAGCTTTTAAAGAAGTTGCTGATAAAGGAAGATTTAAAGGAATTTTGGCTTATACTGAAGAACCAATAGTTTCAGTTGATGTCATTAGAAACCCTTATTCATCAATATTTGATGCTCTCTCAACAATGGTTATTGGGAATTTAGTTAAGGTTGTTGCTTGGTATGACAATGAATGGGGCTATTCTTGTCGAGTCATTGATTTAATTAAGTACATAGCAGGAAAGAGATAGCACGAAGGAGGGAGTATTTTTCCTCCCTTTTGAGGAGATTGAAGCAGAGGTTGATAGGAAACTTGCAAGTTGACGAGCTAGGAGAATTGAAATTAAGAATATTAAAAGTAAAAAATCAAAATGACAAACTAAAATTTAAAAATATAAGTTATTAGAGATGAAGAAATAAGAGGTAAAGAGTTGACTTAGATTAAATTTATTATAAATCTGAGAGGGATTTGATGTTTACTAAGAAGACAATAGAGGATATTGAGGTTAAAAATAAAGCCGTTTTACTAAGGGTGGACTTTAATGTTCCTCTGAGTAAGGATGGTGAGGTTAGAGATGATACAAGGATTAGAGCTGCTTTGCCGACGATAAACTATTTAACTGAAAATAAGGCAAAAGTTATTATCGTTTCTCATCTAGGCCGTCCTAAAGGAATTTTTGATCCAGCAGTTAAACTTGACCCAGTTGCTCGATCTCTTTCTCGTCTTTTAAAAAGAAAAGTAATTAAAGTTGATCAAACAGTTTCTGAGAAAGTGAAAGAAATAGTATCTAAGTCGAGCTTTGGTGATATTATCCTTTTGGAAAATATTCGTTTTAATCCTGGTGAAACTAAAAATGACCCTGATTTTGCCAAAAACCTAGCTGAGTTAGCTGATATTTTTGTCAATGATGCTTTTGGGACTGCTCATCGTGCTCATGCTTCAACCGTTGGGGTTACTAAGTATCTTCCTTCAGTAGCAGGATTTTGCTTAGTGAAGGAGGTTATTAATCTTTCTCGGCTTCTGGAAAATCCTGCCCGACCTTTTTGCGTTATCTTAGGCGGTAATAAGGTTTCTGATAAAATAGGGGTCATTAAAAGGTTTATGGAGATTGTTGATTGTATTCTTCTCGGTGGTGGCATGTGTTTTACTTTTTTAAAGGCAAAAGGATATAACATTGGAAAATCAATTTGTCAAGATGACTATCTTGATGAAGCAAAGAAGCTTTTAAAGAAGGTTGAGAACAATAATGTTGATTTGTATTTGCCAGAAGATGTAGTGGCTGCCGATTCAATTAGCGAAAGTGCTTCTTTTAAAGTTTTCTCAGTTACGGAAATCCCTAGTGATTGGTATGGGCTTGACATTGGTCCTAAAACAACTGAACTTTTTAAAAAAATCATCAAAAAGGCTCAAACTGCTTTTTGGAATGGTCCCATGGGTGTTTTTGAATTGGAGCCATTTTCCCATGGAACGGAAGGAATTTGCCAGGCCTTAGCTGACTTAAAGGGTGTAACCATTGTTGGGGGTGGTGACTCCGACGCTGCTCTTAGAAAGTTTGATTTGGAGGATAAAGTTTCTTTTGTTTCAACTGGTGGTGGTGCTTGCTTGAGGTTCCTTGAGGGCTCAGAGCTACCTGGCCTAGAAGCCCTTGATGATAAATAGTGAACAGGTAATAGGATTTGCTAACTGCCATCTCTTAATTGGAAAGAGGGGGAAAAGATGAGAAAGCCTCTTATTGCTGGTAATTGGAAGATGAATAAAACTTTAGCGGAAGGTGTCAGGCTGGTTCAAGACCTTTCCTATTTAGTTGAAGATGTTGAGGATGTCGATATTGTAGTTTGTCCTCCATTTACTATTTTAAAAGGTATTTCTACTCTTATTGAGTATGATAAACCAAACATAAAATTAGGAGCTCAAAATATGCACTGGGAGCAGGAAGGAGCTTATACCGGGGAGATTTCTCCTCTAATGCTCAAAGATTTAAATGTTGAATTTGTTATTCTTGGTCATTCAGAGAGGAGAAGATACTTTTTTGAAACTGATGAAATAATAAACAGGAAAGTTAAAGCAGCCTTTAAATTTAAAATATCTCCAATTTTATGTTTGGGAGAGAGTTTGGAAGAAAGAGAAGCAGGAAAGACTTTTGAGGTGGTTCAAAATCAGCTTTTCAAAGCACTTGAAGGTGTTTCTCAAGAAGAAGTTAAACATTTAATCATTGCCTATGAGCCTGTTTGGGCTATTGGCACTGGGAAATCGGCTTTCCCTGAAGATGCTAATGATACTATTAGACATATTAGAGCCTTAATAGGTTCAAAATTTACTCCCGAGATAGCTAAAAATCAACTTGTTCTCTATGGGGGAAGTGTAACCCCAGAAAATATTGCTGAATTTATGGTTGAACCTGATATCGATGGAGCCCTAGTCGGAGGAGCTAGTTTAGATGCTGTGAGCTTTTCTCGAATAATTAAATTTAGAGGATAGAATGCAAAGATTCAAAAGTTCAAAATCATTGCAGTCAAGAGAAGGCTCAAAAATCAAACAAAAGCCAAGACTAGCTTTAAAAAACCTTCCTTTAAAGATTCCAAAACCTTTAGCCCTTATCATTTTGGATGGTTGGGGGATTACTAATCGGAAAGAAGGAAATGCTATCTTAGCAGCTAAAACTCCAAATATTGATTATTTTATGGAAAATTTTCCTTATGTTACTTTGGGAGCTTCAGGGGAGTCAGTTGGTCTTCCCAATGGCCAGATGGGAAATTCTGAAGTTGGGCATCTCAATTTAGGGGCGGGAAGGATTGTTTATCAAGAGTTTACTCGAATCAGTAAGTCGATAAAGGAAGGTGATTTTTTTAAAAATAATATTTTAATTGAAGCCATTAAGAAAGCAAAGGAGAGGAAGGGGAATTTACACTTAATAGGGCTTTTATCTGATGGTGGGGTTCATAGTCACAATACTCATCTCTATGCTCTTTTAGAGCTAGCTAAGAGAAAGAAAGTGGAGAAGGTATTTATCCATGCTTTTTTGGATGGACGCGATACTCCCCCACGGAGTGCTTTGACATATTTGTCTGAGCTTAAAGAGAAAATTAATCAAATTGGATTGGGTGAAGTTTCGACTATTTCTGGGCGTTATTATAGTATGGATCGAGATAAAAGGTGGGAGAGGACAAAGCTTGCTTACGATGCAATGGTTTATGGTCAAGGAGAAAAGGCAGAAACACCTGAAGAAGCTGTTAGGAATGCTTACCAGAGAGGGGAAAATGATGAATTTGTTAAGCCAACTGTTATTAAGGGAGGAGAGAAGAGGGAGCAGGGAGCTGGAAATAGGGAGCAGTTTATTAAAGATAGTGATTCGGTTATTTTTTTTAATTTTCGCCCTGATAGAGCTAGGCAAATCACTAGGAGCTTTATTGAAAAGGACTTTAAAGAGTTTGATCGAGGAAGAAATCCCCCTCAAGTTTATTTTACTTCTTTAACTGAATATGATGCCACATTTAAAATTCCTGTTGCTTTTCCTCCTTTGCGGCTTATTAACATTCTAGCTGATGTTTTAGCGGAAAATGGTTTAAGCCAGCTTCGAATTGCTGAAACTGAAAAATATGCCCATGTGACTTTCTTTTTTAGCGGGGGAGAGGAAGTTCTCAGGGAAGGCGAGACTCGAATATTAATTCCTTCCCCTAAAGTACCTACTTATGATTTAAAACCAGAGATGAGCGCTTACGAAGTGACTGAAAGGGTTTTACAAGAGATTGAGAAAGGTAAGTTTGATGTGATTATTTTAAATTATGCCAATCCTGATATGGTAGGGCATACAGGAGTGTTTGAGGCAGCAGTTAAAGCTGCACAGACAGTTGATAAATGCTTAGGAAAATTAGTTCAAAAGATATGGGAAGTTGGGGGAGAGTGTTTAATCACCGCTGACCATGGGAATCTCGAGCAAATGATTGATTATAATAAGGCAAATAAGCCTCATACAGCTCACACTTGCAATCCTGTTCCTTTTATTTATATTGGAAGAGAAAGGAAAAAACTTCGTCAAGGTGGTGTCTTGGCTGATGTTGCTCCGACCATTCTTGATCTTTTAAATTTAACTCAACCAGCTGAGATGACAGGCGTTTCCCTCTTTAAAAATGAGTCGAGAAGAAGCAAATAGCTCCTACTAACTTCTTATAAGTTTGGCCCTTTAGCTTTTAGTTTTTGTTATAATTTTAAAATCTTGAGAAGTAAAGGAGGTTTTTAAAGTGGAGAAAGTCCAGGTAAAACCATATACTGCTGTTTTTCCCTGTCCTGTTGTTCTTGCTTCGGCTATTGATTTGAAGGGAAAGCCGAATTTAATTACCCTTGCTTGGGTAGCTAATATCTGTTCCGTACCTCCAAAGGTTGGAGTTTCTATTAGGTCTCATCGCTATTCCCATGAGTTAATCAGACAAACCCGCCAATTTGTCATAAATATTCCCACTGAAGAACTTCTTAAAGAAACAGATTATTGTGGTGTTGTTTCAGGAAAAGACCATAACAAAATTGAGGAAACTGGCCTTACTCTAATTCCTGCTTCTAAGGTTAAGGCTCCTTTAATAAAGGAATGCCCAGTTAATATTGAGTGTCAATTGGAGCAAATTATCCCTCTCGGTTCTCACGATTTATTTATTAGTGAGGTAGTTGCTGTTCATATTGACCGAGATTTTCTTGGTTCGAATGAGAGACCAGATTATTCTAGATTGAAGCCAATCTCTTACTGCCCTGAGGTTTACTTTAGCTTAAAGGAAGAAATTGGGAGTTATGGCTTTACCCGTGGCCGACTAGGATAGCTGAAAAAAAAGTAAGTTAATTTTTAATTTAGTAATCGCTGGAGAGAATCCTATATCCAATCAGGATTTAAAACTGCTGATTTGAAGTTTGGTTCACAATTAAAAAATGTCCCAAGAAACCTTTTTTGAATTTCCCTTGTACTTACAAGTTTCCCCTTTCGTACTCTTAAGTTCCTTTGTACTTGCTCTTGCTTCGCAGCTTGAGCTTTCCAAATTTCCTTGTGAGCCGCTACTGGTAGACTTGCTTTCCAAGGTTCCTTCTTAGAGCTTCTTGGGACAAATTTATCTTATCATAACCAATTTTTTTGTCAAGACATTTTTTAAAAAAATTTTCTTTTAAAAACGCAGATAGGAGTTAAGGAGAAAGATTTCACTTTTATTATCAGGAAGAATCAGTCAAAAAAATTTTTTAATAGATTGAAACATACTTTTGTTAATTAATTTAAATAGGGCAGTTAGAAAGGTTAATGCTCAAGGGGATAAAAACAAAGATATGAGTTAAAAAGCTTATACTTACTTAATAAGCGAGATTTGTCATTCTGAGTCTTTATAATATCACTGAGAAAAGTAGATGTTAGAGGTTAAATTTGAAAGCATATTTAGATATAGAAACTTCTTTTCAGGGTAGGATAACAATTTTTGGTCTTTATCGACCTGATAGGGGTTTTTTTCAATTAACGGGTAAAGAAATTTCTCCTTCCCTCGTTCTCCATTTGCTCAGAGGTTCTCATACTATTTTAAGTTATAATGGTAGCCGTTTTGATCTTCCAGTGATTAAAAAAGAGCTTGGAATCGATTTGACAAAAGAGTTTTATTCTTATGATTTAATGTATGACTGTTGGAACTTTAACCTTTATGGAGGCCTCAAGGCTGTTGAGGAAATTCTAGGCATTCCTAGGAAGTTTAATGGGATAAACGGTTTTGACGCAATGGTTTTATGGGCTCGGTATGAGACTTACCATGATGAGGAGGCTCTCCAAAGTTTACTTCAATATAACAAAGAGGATGTTCTCAATCTCATTATTCTTGAAAAAAAGCTTCTTAGGCTTTATGAAATTGCATCCTTTAACTTTGATTAAAACTACAGTAAGTTCATTTTTATTTTTTACTTAAATTTTTTTTAAGATTTTCCGATATTAAAACTGGGGGTTATGATGAGAACATTTCGTAACCTTTTATTAATATTTTTACAGATAACTAAATTTTGTTTAGCTATTTTTTCGGTTCTTTTAACTGCACGCTTAGTATTGGTTTTTTTTGGACCAATCTTAAAACAGTTTCCTTTTTATCTTCTTATTTTAAATCTAGCACGGATGGTAACGATAAGTTTTCTCAAGGTCAAAGACATAAAAACACCTTATGGTGGGTTCTTTGAAATGAATACCCTTTTTACCCTTTTATTTTTTCTTTTTCTTGAACCCTTAGTTGAGAGGTGGAGAAGAATTACTGAAAACTGGCAACCCAAAAGGATAGTTCGCGAGTAAATATCTTAAGTGAATTTTCCTTTTAGCTTTTCTTCGAAAGTTCTTCCCTTTTTTTCCAAAATTTAACTAAGTAATAAGAGGCAAAGCCTAAGATGGCGAAAGGTAAAAGAGCGCCAAAAAGTTGAATGAGGAAATTAATTACTTTAACAAAATTTTGAATTGCTTTTCTAATTGCTTCTATAAAGCCCCAGCTTTCGCCAGAAGGGGTAACGATTGGAGATGGCTCAGAGAGTTCAAGGGTAATAGTTGCCATTTTGGCGCTTTTTTCCAGATGGTCAACTTGAGCTTGGAGCGATTCAATTTCTCCTCTGATTCTTGAAAGTTCACGTTCAATTTCAAGCATTTCTTTAACATTTTTAGCGGCATCAAAGAAGCTTAGAAATCTTTCTTCCTCGCGCTTTAAGTTTTTAAGCCTTGCATTTAAGTCTATATACTGTTCAGTGACCTCTTCAGAGCTTTCAAATTCTGATTTTAGTTTCCCTAACTTTTTTACCTCTTGGGTGAATTTAATAAAATTTTTAATGGGAACTTTGATTACTATAATTGCTTTAGTTATTTTATCAGTTTTTGTTTCCATTGGAACTGGTTGGGTATCAGCTGAGGAAAGTGTGAGATTTAAGATGTAACCATTATATTCTGTAATCAATCTTTCAACTTGAATGCGAGAATTCTCAACATCTTTTACTTCCATTACAATAGTTTTATTTATGATTACGAGGCGGTCAGGGGAAGAAGTAGTTTTTTTTGCGAGGGTCATAGGTATCGATGCTTCTTGTGGTTGAGCCAATTTTTCTGTTGGGGTCAAGAAAGATGTTTTTTCTCTTAAAGTTGATGGAGATGAGAGAAGGCTTATTGTTTGGGATTGTTGAATTAAAAAAAGAATTATTCCTCCAAGAATTATAAAGACTATGAAACTAACTATCATTGAGATTACTATTTCTCTTTTCATTTAATTGAATTTTACCATAAATATCTTTAAGAAAAAGCTATAAAAAAATTTTAGTTTATTAAAACCCGATTCTTTGATCATCCCATTGAGTTAGACCAAGCTTTCTTTTTATTTTGTAAGTCATTCGCCTAGTTTTAACAATCGAAGAAAGAAAGGCTTGGAAGGCTTTTACTCTCCAATCACTTAAATCATAATTGTAATTGAAATAATTTCCCTTGAGCTTTCCCATGCTTTTTAGTTTTTTCTCGATTTGAGTACCTGTGAAAACTTGAAGTTTGCTTGAAGGGTCAACTGTTATTGCTAATTTTTCAAAAGCAATATTAAGTGATCTTAAAAAATTGGCATTAGTAATAACTTCATCAAGAGTGGTTAAAGGGTCAAACATAATAAAACCGACACCAATTTCAATCTTGAGTTTTTGAAGGATTTTAATTGCTTTAAGGTTTTCTTCAACTGTTATATCTTTATTAAATCTTTCAAGCGCTTGGCTAACACCTGACTCAATTCCAACATAAACTCGGACTAGACCAGCTTCTTTGAGATGGCGAAAAAGTTCTTCATCAACATCATTGGCACGGCAATCAATACTAAATTTTATCTTGAGTTTTCTTTTTAATATTTCTTCAGCGATTAGTCTTGCTCGCTCCTTACCTATTTGACCTGGTCCAATAAAGTTTGGGTCAACAAACATTACTTTTTCTTCTTTAAATTCCTTATGAACTTTTTCAAGCTCATCGACAACATTAAAGGGGTTTCTCATGCGGTATTTTTTCCCTGGAAAGTTTCGATAAAAAGCAGCAATGCTACAGAAATTACATTTTGCATAGCAACCACGACTTGAAGAAATGGTTATCTTACCTTTTCTTTTAAGAGCAATGGGAAGGGTATCCCTGGCTGGAAAAGGAAGTTTGTCCAAATTGGCAATGAGGGGACGAGGATTAAAGGCGATTTTTCCATTTTTGCGAAGGGCTAAACCAGCAATATCTTCAGGTGATTTTTTTTCCAGTAAGGTGAGGGCTAAGGCAAGGAAGGTTTCTTCTCCATCCCCACAAACAATGGAGTCAATATCGGGATAATCTTTAAGAATTTGTTGATAAGCAAGAGAAGGGAAGATGCCTCCAAGAGTTATGTGGCCTTGAAAGCCTTCTTTCTTTAAAATTTGAGCAATTTTTAAAGGGTAAACTACTGCTTCTTGGTAAGGGACGGAAAGCCCAAGGGCTAAAGGATTTTCTTTTGCAATCATTTTAACTGTTTCTCTTATACTAAGGTTTAGAAGGGC
>JACVJC010000025.1 GCA_015711795.1 Candidatus Geothermocultor quzhuomuensis | reverse complement strand
ACTATAAACACCTGTTCCTGGTAAGGGGATTCCAATAAAAATAGCTAGCCCTAAGAGCCCATATCTCTCGACATAAGGGTGAGCTTTCTTTCTAACCTTCTCGATTTGTTTTTTAAAGAAGATTACCTTCTCTAAGTGGTGATAAAAAAATTCTAAAATAAAGTAAACGGGAAAAAATATCAACGAATTTACCATTATAATTAGGGGGATGAACTCTTTTTCACCATTTCTTATGGCAAGAGGAAGAGCCCCTCTCAGCTCTATCCAAGGAAGGAGAGTTATCAAGCTGTAGAGAAAAACTCGCTTGAACATTTAAAACCTTCTTAATCGGATGAAGTAAATGCTTTTCATTTTGGCTTGGCTAAAATTAAAATAAGTTTATCTTGTAAATAAGGGAGCAAAGATAACGGCAACAACAGACATGACCTTAATCATGATATTCATGCAAGGACCAGCGGTATCCTTAAAGGGGTCGCCAACTGTATCGCCAACAATGGCAGCCTTATGAGTATCAGAGCCTTTTCCTCCAAGCCTTCCGGCTTCGATGTACTTCTTAGCATTGTCCCAAGCGCCACCAGCATTAGCCATAAAGATAGCCATTAAAAATCCGACGACTAATGCGCCGGCTAGGTAACCACCTAGTGCCTGCTTGTCCCAAAGCCCAATTAGAACAGGACTAGTTACAGCTATTGTGGCTGGAGCAATCATTTCTTTTAAAGCTGCTTTAGTTGAAATATCAACGCATTTAGCATATTCGGCTCGAGCGCCCTTTTTGCTTTCCTTAAGTCCAGGGATTTCTCTGAATTGACGACGTACTTCTTCAATCATCTTAAAAGCAGCTCTTCCAACCGCTTTGATGGCTAGGGAAGAAAAAAGAAAGGGAAACATGCCGCCTAAAAATAACCCAACTAGAGTAGGAGCTTCTAGAATGTCGATTTTGGATAACCCGACTTTGGCTGAGTATAACTTGAAGAGAGCTAAAGCTGTTACCGCTGCTGAGGCGATAGCAAAGCCTTTAGCGATAGCTGCTGTGGTATTGCCGAGTGCGTCAAGCGAATCAGTGATTTCCCTCACACCTTTTTGCTGACCACTCATCTCTGCAATTCCTCCGGCATTGTCGGCAATTGGCCCATAGGCATCAACTGAAACAACGATACCAGTTGTCGCTAACATTCCAATGGCTGAGAGACCAATGGCAAAGATTCCTCCACCTAACATTGCCCACTCGCCAGAAAGATAAGACAAGAACATTGCTGCAACCAAGATGATAATTGACCAAGTAGTCGAACGCATGCCATTAGCTAATCCAGCAAGAATGTTGGTGGCAGCTCCTGTCTGAGCTGACTCGGCAATTTCCCTAACTCCTTTATAGCGATCGGAGGTGTAGACTTCAGAAACCTGCCCAATAGCCATGCCGGCGGCTAAACCGGCAACAATAGCAAAGAAGAAGCCAATGGAATGGGCTACCTTAACCTCGTTGCCCAAAATGTAGGCAACCAAGAAGTAACATCCAATAGTTGTTAGCATGGCTGCTCCATAGGTTCCAAGGCTCAAAGCACGCCCTGGATGACTGCTTGGTTTGCTCCTAACGAGAAGGCAAGCTACAGTGGAGCAGATGATGCCAACTGATGCTATAAGAAGCGGCAAAACTGCTCCCTTAAAACCTAGAAGCATTGAGCCCAAGGCGAGAGGAGCAACAATTGAGCCAACATAAGATTCATATAAGTCAGCACCCATTCCAGCAACATCACCAACATTATCGCCGACATTGTCGGCAATAACAGCTGGATTTCTAGGGTCGTCTTCAGGAATACCTACCTCTACCTTCCCAACAAGGTCAGCTCCAACATCGGCTGCCTTGGTGAAGATTCCTCCCCCGACACGAGCAAAGAGGGCAATGGTAGATGCTCCCAATCCAAAACCAGGAATAATATCTTCAAAAACATTTTTTGCTGAGACAATAAATGAACCTATTTTAAAGGTGAAACCTGCTTTATCAAGGCCAAGCAAGAAATAAAAAGTAATAAAGCAAAGACTAATTCCGAGGAGACCTAAGCCGGCAACGGTAAGACCCATAACACTACCTCCTCGAAAAGCAACTAGGAGAGCTTCAGAGAGGCCCTTCCTAGCAGCATTAGTTGTTCTAGCGTTAGCTCTAGTAGCGATAGACAAACCAATAAATCCAGCTGTTCCTGAGAAGATAGCTCCAAAAATGTAGGAAATGGCAGTTAATGGCTGATGTAACCAGAGAAAAATCAAGAAAGAAACAACTATGAGAATTACAGATACTGTTTTGTATTCCCGATTTAAAAAAGCCATTGCTCCTTCTTGAATGGCTTTTGATATTTCATCCATCTTTTCAGTTCCAACATCGTGTTTTAAGACAACATAAGCAAAATATGCAGCTGCTGCCAGACCCACTAGGGAAGCTAATGCAGATAAAACCACTAAATTCATTTAACTCCTCCTTAAAAAATGTAAAAAGTTTTTGTAACGGAGAAAGTTTAAATAAAAGACTTAATCTTGTCAATATCAATTAGTTATGGAATGGGAGAATCTATCTTTGATGAAATTTTCACTTCTCTCAAAAACAAGCAAAAGAAGCCTTGGATTAAATGCTTCTCCCCATCTACCTGTGATATTTCTCCTATGATATTCCAATATTCTTAAGAATTTAAGAATGATTGGGTAGGGTTAAATTTTTAATCTCCAAACTTTTATAAAATTAACTTTTATGAAAGAGGGATGAAGCTTGTTATAAGATTAAAGTTAAAAGCACGGAAGGAACACCAGGCAAGACAGGTGGCAAGCAGGAAGGCTTATGCTAAATGGGTTTAAAAAAGGACTTTGAGGCATTAATTAAGACAAATGGAATGGCTGCCCCAACCATCACAACTAACCATTCTGCAAAATTGAGGCTGATGATTTTAAAAATTGGCTGAGATAAGGGGAGGGAAACGAGGGCAAATTGGAGAAGGAAAGAAGCAAAAAAAGCTGCATCGAGAAACTTGTTCTTAAAGATATCTAGGCTTAAAAAGGTGCTTCCTCTAAAATTGAAAGAATGAAAGAGTTGGGCAAGGACCAATGAGGAGAAAATAATGGTTCTGGCTTTAGGAAGGGGAAGGTGAAGCCAGTATAAAGCAGCAATAAAAGTGCCTAGAGCACCAAGGGTAATCAAGAAACCTTGCCAAGCTATTATTTTAATATCTCTTTTAGTAATAATGCCCTCTTCTCTTTTTCGAGGAGGACGAGCCATCAAGTCTGGTGGCGGTGGGTCAATTCCTAAAGCGAGGGCTGGAACCCCATCGGTTATTAAGTTAATCCAAAGTATCTGAATGGGGAAAAGGGGCAAAGGTAATCCAGAAATTATAGCTAAAAACATAGTTGCTACTTCACTGAAATTGCAAGAGAGGAGAAATAAGATAAATTTTTTAATATTTTCAAAGATAAGACGTCCTTCCTCAATTGCCTTTACAATGGTAGCAAAATTATCATCAACTAAGACCATATCGGCTGCTTCTTTGGTCACATCTGTTCCAACAATGCCCATAGCAACTCCAATATCAGCAAGCTTTACAGCAGGGGCATCATTAATTCCATCACCTGTCATAGCGACAATGTGCCCTCTTTCCTTTAAAGCGTTTAAAATTTTCACTTTATGAGCGGGATCAACCCGAGCATAAACAGCAATCTCCTCAACCATTTGAGCAAGCTTTTTGTCACTCATTTTCTCAAGCTCAGAACCACTAATGACCAATTTCTCATTTAAAAGCCCTATTTCTTTAGCAATTGCTTCTGCGGTTAAGCGATGGTCTCCTGTAATCATTGCTACTTTTATTTGAGCCTTCTCACAAGCATCAAGGGCAACTGGAACTTCTAGGCGAGGAGGATCAGCTAGCCCAATTATTCCGACAAAGATAAGCTCTTTCTCTATAGTTTCTGGAGTAATTTTTTCTGGAAGGGTTGGCACTTCTTTATAGGCAAGACCAAGGGTTCGATAGCCACGCTTGGCTAAATCATCATTTATCAATTGGATTTTTCTTCTTCCCTCAAAAGTTTCAAGATTATTTCCCTTGGATTTAGACTTAGCCAAAATTACTTCAGGCGCACCCTTCGCTAAAATGAGATAATTATCGTTTTTTCGATGGATAGTAATCATCATTTTTCTGGTTGAATCAAAGGGTATTTCATTAATGCGGGGAAGAAGCTTTTCCTCGAGGGTTTTTTGATAATTAAAACTTTCTGCTAGGGATAGAAGGGCAGCTTCGGTTGGGTCACCAATAATTTTTCCTTCAGTGTTACGACGGGAGTCATTACAAAGAAGGGCTATTTTAAGAAGTATCTCCATTTCTTTGGGATTAATTGATTTCCCCGAAGAAACCTCTACAATTTTTCCTTCCTTAACTTCAAAAAGCTTGTTTTGATAATAAATCAACCTCGCGACCATTTGGTTTAAGGTTAATGTCCCTGTTTTATCAGTGCAGATAAATGAAGTAGAGCCTAAAGTTTCTACAGCATGGAGACGCTTAACAATCGCTTTCTTTGTGGCCATGCGTTGAACACCCAAGGCGAGGGCAACAGTTATAGCAGCGGGCAGACCTTCAGGAATAGAAGCAACAGCTAAACTGACACTAACTAAAAACATTTCAATAGCTCTATATCCATGGAAGAGACCAGCGATAAAGACAGTAAAAGAGATAAAAAGACAAAGAATAACTAAAACTTGTCCCACTTTTTTTAACTCAATTTGGAGGGGAGTTTTTTCCTTTTCTTCCTGGATGAGCTCAGCAATTTTCCCCATTTCACTATTTTTACCAGTAGCAGTGATAATTATTCTTGCTCGACCGCTCAAAATAGTGGTCCCCATAAAAGACATATTGCCCCTTTCTCCTAAAGCCAAATCTCTTTGCTTTAATTTGTAGCTGAACTTTTTAACTGGTTGAGATTCTCCAGTTAGGGTTGCCTCATTAACTTGGCAGGCAGCCGAGCTAACGACTCGACCGTCAGCTGGCACATGGTCGCCAGCTTCAAGAAGAACTAAATCACCTGGGACAAGCTCACTGGCGGAAATTTCTTTTTCTTTCCCTTCTCTAATTACCTTTGCGGTTGGAGCTGTTAGCTTTTTTAAAGCTTCAAGAGCTTTTTCAGCACGAAATTCTTGGATAAAACCGAGAATTGCATTGAGAAGAAGGATGGTGAGAATAGCAGAAGCATCAAGCCACTCTTTAAGAAGGAAACCTGAGATTAAAGCGGCAGCTATTAGAATAATGACAATTAAGTCATTAAACTGGGACAAAAAAATGAAGATTGGACTTCTTTTGCCTTTTTCTTCAATTTGATTAGGCCCATATTTCTCCAGCCTTATTTTGGCTTCCTCTTCGGTTAATCCTTGATTTAAATCGGTCTTGAGTTCTTGGGCGACTTCTAGGGCATCCTTTAAATGCCAAATTTTCATTTAATCACCTTCAATGATATAAAAGTTACAAGAGGGAATGCTTTTCGTCAACAAGTTCAAAAAATTGATAAACTTTTTCTTGCCATTGAGACTTGGAGGTAACTTTATGGGAGGATTAAAAAATCCTAATAAGATAAGAGCGCTTACGAAATCTTGACACTTATTTTTTTTATCGGTAAGATAGGGAAGTTATTTTAATCCCTGGAGGAAAATTCTTGAAAACATTTATGGCTAAAAAGGAAGAGGTTAAAAGAGAGTGGCTAATTGTCGACGGGGCTAATATCCCGTTGGGTCGGCTTGCTTCTCAAGTAGCCTCTCTTCTCAGAGGGAAGAAAAAGCCGATTTTTACTCCTCACATAGACACAGGGGATTTTGTTATTGTAATTAACGCTGGGAAAATAAAGTTGACTGGGCGGAAAGCTGGTAAGAAGGTGTATTATCGGCATAGTGGTTATCCTGGAGGTTTAAAAACAACTACTTACAGTGAACTTTTGGAGAAAAAGCCTGAACTTGTTGTGCGAGAAGCAGTGAGAAGAATGTTGCCAAAGAATCGATTAGGGAGGAAAATTTTGAAGAAACTTAAGGTTTATCGAGATGCCTTTCATCCTCATCAATCTCAAAAGCCAAAACTACTGAAAATTGTGGGGTAGAAAATGCCAAAGAAAGAAAACTTAGTTTATTATGGGACAGGACGTCGAAAGGAAGCAGTAGCGAGGGTAAGAATTTTTCCAGGCAAAGGGAAAATTGAAATTAATAAACAGTCTCCAGAGGAATACTTTGGGGGAAGAGAAAGTATCTTAGCCCAGGTAAGAAAGCCTTTAGAGGTAGTAGGCGTAAAGGACAAATATGATGTTGTGGCTAAAGTCGAAGGTGGAGGGCCCTCTGGTCAAGCTGGAGCTGTTCGCCTCGGGATAGCGCGGGCCTTGCTTGAAGTTAATGAAAATTTTAAAGGGGAACTGAAGAAGCTGGGATTATTGACTCGTGACCCTCGTGAGAAAGAACGGAGGAAATACGGCTTAAAAAAAGCTCGTCGAGCACCTCAGTTTTCCAAGCGATAGCTTTTATTATTTGAATTCCAAGTATCATTTTGATCGCTAATTAGCTGAACAACTTGTTAATAGCAAGTAAAGATAGGGTAGTGAGCAAAAAATCAAAATTGCAAGATGACTTTTGCCTGCTAATACCTTCGGTGCAGTCAATAGCGGCTAGGTGTTTAGAATCTTGAAGTTAAAAAACAAGGATTTATTAAATTTAAAAACTATCCCCCAGTTTTAGTTATTATATAATTATTATATTATGTAATTTAATATAATTATTATGTAATTTATGTAATCTTATTGCTTTAGACTATTCCTTAAAGCTTAAAGATTGATCTAAGAAGTAAGTAGCTAAGTGGGGTGATTTATCTTAAGCTTCCCTCTTATTCAAATTAACCTTGATAAGATAAGACATAATGCTCAAATTATTGTTCAAGTTTGCGAGCAGGAAGGTATTGAGGTTGTTGGTGTAACAAAGGGAGTTTTAGGGAACCCTGAGATTGCTCAAGCAATGTTGAAAGGAGGAATAAGAAGATTAGCTGACTCTCGCCTTAAGAACTTGGAGCGGCTTAGACAAGGAGGAATTAAGGGGCCTCTTTTGAAGCTCATACCACCTCTCAAGGAAGAGGTGGAAAAGACTATTCTTTTAACTGAGGGAAGTCTAGTCTCGAGCTATGAGGTTTGCCAGTGGATTTCGGAAAAGACAGAAGGGTTAGGAAAAAAGTATGGAGTTATCTTGATGGTTGAGATGGGTGAAGGGCGGGAAGGTCTAAAAAGAGAAGAGATTAAGAAGGTTGCGGCTAAAATTTTAAAGTTAAAAGGTATTGAAATAAAAGGGATTGGAACCAATGTCGCATGTTTAACTAAGTTGCCACCGACGCCTCAGATTCTTGAGCATTTAGTTGAGATAGCAAAGGAACTAGAAACTTATTTTGGTATCCAGCTGAAAATCATTTCAGGTGGGAATTCAAGTGCATGGCTCTTGATTGAAAAAGGAAAAATCCCTTCTAGGATAAATGAGTTAAGGATTGGTGAGGCTATATTGTTAGGTCAAGAAACAATTTTTCATCAACCTATTCCTGGAACTTATCAGGATGCTTTTAAACTTAAGGTGGAAGTTTTAGAAGTTGAAAAAAAAGCTTATAATCGAAAGCAAGCCCTCTTAGCGGTTGGGCGTCAGGACCTTGCTGATGGGGAAGTGAAACCTTTGCTTGAGGGAGCTAAAGAGATTAGGAGGAGTAGTGACCATTTAATTATCGACATTTCGCACGTTGAGGAGAGAGTTAAGGTAGGGAGTATTGTGGAGTTTATTCCTTCTTATTTTGCGATGCTTGCCTTAATGACTTCTCCTTTCGTTCAAAAGGAAATTCTTGAGGAGAAATAGGTGAAAAAGCTTTTTGGAACTGATGGTGTTAGGGGGATAGCTAATCTTGAACTCACACCAGAACTTGCCTTTAAGCTTGGCCAAGCTGGAGCTGAGTTTTTAGCTAAAGGGAAAAAGCAAAGTATTATTGTGGGCAAGGATACCAGACTTTCTTGTGATTTGTTAGAGCATGCTTTAATCTCTGGTATTTGTTCAATGGGAGTCGATGTTTTGCGAGCAGGGGTTATTCCAACTCCTGGCGTCTCTTTTCTTACCAGGTCTCTCAAGGCGGCTGGGGGGGTTGTCATTTCTGCTTCACATAATCCAGCTGAATTCAATGGAATAAAGTTTTTTGATAGTCAAGGGTATAAACTTTCTGACCAGTCGGAAGAGGAAATTGAAAAAATAATGGAAGAAGACTTTAAGGAAAGACCTTCTGGCGAAAAAATTGGTCGAGTAAAGGAAATTGACGATGCTCTCGAGCGATATATTAATTTTTTAGTTGGCACAATCTCAGGCGACCTTTATGGATTTAACATTGCTCTTGATTGTGCAAATGGAGCTACTTACCTTGCCTCACCCCTTGTTTTCCGTCAACTAGGTGCTCGGGTTCTACCTGTTTATGTTAATCCTAATGGTCTCAATATTAATCAAGACTGTGGTTCGACCCATCCCGAAACGATACGGGAGGTTGTCCTAACTCACGATGTTGACATAGGGCTTTCTCATGATGGGGATGGCGATCGAGTCATCATCGTTGATGAGACAGGTGAGATAATTGATGGAGACTACATTTTAGCGATTACCTCAATTTATTTAAAGAACCTTGGTCGCTTAAGGAACAATACTATTGTTGCTACTGTGATGAGCAACTTAGGTTTAGATTTAGCGATGAATAACTTCAACATTAAAGTTGCGAGAACTAAAGTTGGCGACCGCTATGTTCTTGAAAAGATGTTAGAAGAAGGAGCAATTTTAGGCGGCGAGCAGTCTGGTCACATTATTTTTCTTGAACATAATACTACGGGAGATGGCATTATTACTGCTTTACAGCTTTTGACAGTGATGAGAGATACTCGGATGAAACTTTCGGAATTGAAAAAAGTTTTAAAGCCACTCCCCCAAGTTCTTATCAATGTTGAAGTAAAGAAGAAAGAACTCCTCAACGAGTGCAAAAGCATTTGGAAAGAGGTTGAAGCTAACCAGAAGAAGCTAGGTGATAAAGGGAGAATATTGGTTCGTCCCTCAGGAACGGAACCACTAGTTAGGGTAATGGTGGAAGCCGAAGGAGAGAAAAGAGCTAATTCAATTGCTCAGAAGATTGCTGATATAATTGAGAAGGAATTAAATTAAAATTTTGGGGGAAAGGATATGTGTGGGATAGTTGGATACATTGGCTCAAGAGAGAGTGTTCCCATTCTTTTAAGTGGACTTAAAAAATTAGAATATCGTGGCTATGACTCTGCTGGATTAGCGGTTGTTTGTAATGGTAAAGTTGAAGTGGTTAAGGAGAAAGGCTACATTAGAAATCTTGAGAGTTGTCTTAACCAAAATTCTTTAAAGGGGACTTTGGGTATTGGCCATACGCGTTGGGCGACCCACGGCATACCTTCAAGAGAAAATGCTCATCCTCACCTCGATTGTAAGAATAAGATTGCCTTAGTTCATAATGGGATAATTGAAAACTTCTTGACTTTAAGGGAAGAACTAGGAAAAAAGGGACATATTTTTTCTTCTCAAACTGATACTGAAGTAATTGCCCATTTAATTGAAGAAAATTATCAAGGTAATCTTTATGAAGCAGTTAAGAAAGCGATAGTGGAACTTGAAGGCTCTTATGCTCTCGCCATTATCTGTAGTGACGATCCCAATTTAATTGTTGCTGCTCGAAAAGATAGTCCTTTAGTTTTAGGATTGGGCGAAAGTGAATATTTTGTTGCTTCAGATATTCCTGCTATCTTAAATCGAACAAGAAGAGTGATTGTTTTGGAAAACGAGGAAATAGCAAAAGTTTCACGGGAAGGTTTTGAAATTAGAAATAGCAGGGACGAGCTGGTTGAGAAAGAAATCTTGGAAGTTACTTGGGATGCTGAAGCAGCGGAGAAAGGTGGCTATGAAGACTTTATGCTCAAAGAGATATTTGAGCAACCTGTAGCAATTAAAGAAACCTTACGTGGTCGAATTTTAGCTGAGGGAGAAGTCTTCGTAGATGAAATTAACCTTTCTCAAGAAGAAATAAGAAATTTAGAGAAAATTTTTGTTATTGGATGTGGCACTTCTTATTACGCTGGTTTAATGGGAAGATTTGTCCTTGAGTGGTGGGCAAAATTACCAGTTGAGAGTGAGATTTCCTCAGAGTTTCGTTATCGAGACCCCATTTTAACTGAAAGAACTTTAGTTATTGCTATTACTCAATCAGGAGAGACAGCTGATACGCTTGCAGGTTTAAGAGGAGCTCAAGAAAAGGGAGCTAAGGTTATAGCGGTGGCAAATGTCGTTGGAAGTAGTGTAACCAGGGAAGCTGATGGAGTTATTTATACTCACGCTGGACCCGAGATTGGAGTGGCAGCAACCAAAACCTTAACTGCTCAGATGACAGCCCTTTCTATTCTCGCTTTATATTTAGGTTTAAAGAGAAATCATCTTTCCTCTAATTATGTTAAGGAGATTGGAGAAGCTTTAAACTCACTCCCTTCCAAGGCTGAAAAGATATTAAGTAAAGCAGATGAGATAAAAAAACTTGCTCAAAAGTTTTCATCGTTTAGAAACTTTCTTTATTTGGGAAGAGGGATCGGCTTACCTGTGGCTCTTGAAGGAGCTTTAAAACTTAAGGAAATTTCTTACATTCATGCTGAAGGTTATCCGGCTGGGGAGATGAAGCATGGACCAATTGCTTTAATTGAGGAGGAAATGCCGGTAGTTGTGGTGGCAATAAGAAGCTCGGTTTACGAAAAGGTTTTTGTCAATATTGAGGAAGTTAAAGCACGTCAAGGCCGCGTAATTGCCTTAGCAACCGAAGGAGATGAAAAAGTTGGGAAGATTGCTGATGAAGTTATTTGGATTCCAGAGACAATTGAGCCGTTATCACCCATTTTAGCTGTTATTCCTCTTCAGCTTTTTGCTTATTATATTGCTAAGGAACGGGGATGTAATGTTGACCAGCCTAGAAATTTAGCAAAAAGTGTGACAGTAGAATAGAGAATTTGGGAGAAGAAATGATTAAAGGATTTGGCATTGACATAATTGAGATAAAGCGGGTTGAAAAAACGATCTCCCGATGGCCCAACTTTACTAAACGAATTTTTACTGCCAATGAAAGAAGATATTGCCTTAGAAAACCCAGACCTCACATTCATTTTGCTCTTAGATTTGCGGCTAAAGAAGCAGTAGCTAAAGCACTCGGAACAGGCCTCAATGGTCTTAGTTGGCAGGAAATTGAAATCTTAAGAAATAAAAAGGAAAGACCTAAGGTAATTTTAAAGGGAAAAGCTCAAGAAATGGCTCGAGAAAAGGAAATTAAGGAAGTTTTGGTTAGTCTTTCCTTTACTCGGGAAAATGCAGTTGCTTCTGCCATTGCCTTAGGGTAAACAATATTATATTATAACTAATATATCATTGCTCAGTTTAGCTAAATTTATTGAAGACAACCTTATCTTGTTAAAAAAATTCTAGTGCTACCTCTCGTTAAGTACAATTCAAACAACCTGCTAGTTGCTTGCTCATAACCTTCCAGCTTGTAAGCTGGTTAGATTGTTTGCTGAGATGGAATTTAAAAAACGACCTCAGGATAAATATTATATTACATATTAAAATAAGTAAACTACTATTGAGATATTTTCTTTTATTTCCTATACTTAAAGAATGAAGTTTAAAATAATAGAGAAAAGAAAGAAAAAGAAATTAACTCAGGTTGAACTAGCTTATCTCGCTAAGGTTAGTTTAGCAACTATAATTAAATTAGAGCGGGCAGAGCGTTCTAAAGAACCTCTTAAAGATCCTCCAAATCCCTCAATTATCACTTTAGAGAAAATCGCCAAAGTTTTAGGGTGTAAGGTTAGAGATTTGTTAAATGAAGAGGAATAAGATGGATATTTATTCTCTCCTCAAAGAGTCTATTGAAATACCAAGTCTTACGGGCGAGGAAGGGAAAATTCAGCTCTTTTGGCAGAGAAAAGCAGAATCATTGGGACTAAAGGCAAGACTTGTTCAAGTCTTGCCAAAACGCCCTAATTTGATTGCTTGGAGAGGTAAAGGTGGTCCCCTTATTCTTGCCCACGCTGATGTTTTCCCACCTTTAGGTCACCCAGACCCCTTTACCTTAAGAGTTGAGGGCGGACGTTTAATTGGAAGAGGAGTGCTTGATGCTAAGGGACAAATTGCTGCTCTCTTTAAAGCCATTTCATTAAGCAAAAGACCAATTCAAGTGGGCATAGTTGTTGATAATGAGGGTGAGGGGAAAGGTTCGGAACTTTTAGAGGTAGAGGCAGAAGGGGCAGTTGTTCTTGAGCCAACTAATCTTCAAGTAGCCATTGCTGAAGCTGGCTCAATTGAGTTAGAGATTGAAGTTATTGGTAAGCCATCGCATAGCACTGTCTCAGAGGAAGCAGTTAATCCAATCATAAAATCTTTCGAGATTTATGAAAAGATTAAGAGATTACCCTTCTTTAAAATGCGGCATCAATTTTTCCCTCGACCATGGATAAGTGTAGAAAAGATTGAAGGCGGTGTTCATCCTGGAGTTACGCCTGAAAATTGCCGATTAACCTTGAGTATTGCAATTTTACCTAATGTAAAAGTTTGGGAAGTAGCAGCTGAAGTTGAAAGGTTAATCGTTTCAGAGGGAGCTTTTCGTAAAGTCTTGGATATTTCTCCTCCTTTTGAGATAAACCCAAGTGAAAAGATTGCTCTTACCTTAAAGAAAGCAAGGGATGAAATTATTGGGGGGAGGGAGAAGTATATAGGGATGTGCAGTTGGACTGACGCTGAGAATTTAATTTTAAAGGGCATTCCTTCTGTTGTTTTTGGAGCCGGTGATTTAGCTCAAGCTCATTCCAATGAAGAAAGTGTTTCCTTAGAGGAGCTGGAGAAGATGTCGGAAGTCCTCGCACACTTCATTGATACTTGGCAACCAACCGAAAGCAAAAAAAGAAAGCTAAAGGATTAGAGATTGAAGGATTAAGGGGTAAGGGATAAGATAGGCAGAGGTTGAGATTGAGTGAATAAAAAGTCAAAATGACCGCTTGCCAGCTAAACTTGTTAGCCAGTTTAGTGGTTTCAGATTCTTGATTTGTCTTTCACATGCTTGCTGCCTGACTGCAATCAGAGTAGGAGAAGTTAGAAGCCTGGTTGTTGGAATTTGCCTAAACATTAAGATAAAAGATGACGCCAAAGCAAAAATTGAGTATATTTTACTAATAGGTGAGACATGAATTAATAACAGCTTGCCAGTTGGTTTGCTTGTTAGCTGGTTGACTTGTTCGCTAAGATGGGATTTATAAATAGGGCTTATAAATTTGCATTCAAGAGCTATGTTTCAGATATTATCTTAAAGGGAGCTTTATGGCGGAGTGGAAAAAATTTGCTTTAACAGAAAGCGAAACGAGGAAGATTGAAGAAAAGGTGACTCACCGCTTGGCTATTTCACTTTTTGATTTAATGGAAAGGGCGGGACAAAAAGTCGCCGAAGAGGTTCTTAAAAATTCTCGCTTTAAGAAAGCCACTATCATTTGTGGGAAAGGAAACAATGGTGGAGATGGTCTTGTTTGTGCTCGCCATTTGATTCAAAAGGGCTTAGATGTTAAAGTCTTTCTCTTAAGCGAGAAAGAAAATTTATCTCCTGATTCTCAAAGTGCTTTGAAGAAGCTGCAAAATCTTTCTGTTCAGCCAGAGATAGTTAATAACTTAACCCAAATTGAGAAAGCAGTTAAAGAGGCTGATGTCGTTATCGATGCCATTTTTGGTATTGGCTTTAAAGGAGAAACAAAGGGCTTACACAAGGAAGTAATAGAAACATTAAATAATTTTTCTCCTTATACCGTTTCAATTGATATTCCTTCGGGCGTTGAAGCCGATAGCGGCCATGTTCATGGTTCTTGTGTCAGAGCAAATGAGACTATCACCTTTACTGCTCCTAAGGTTGGATTGCTTCTTTATCCTGCTTTAGATTTTGTCGGAAAATTGGTCGTTAGAAGTGTAGGAATTCCTTCTTTTTTAGTTGAGAGTGGAGCAAATTTAAGGTTGCCAGACGAAAAGGCCTTTGCTTCTTTAATGCCTAAGCGTTCACCTGAAGCTCATAAGAAAAGTGTGGGGAAAGTTTTAGTAATTGCTGGCTCAAAGGGAATGACTGGAGCAGCTACTTTAGCAAGTGAAGCTGCTTTAAAGATGGGAGTAGGGGTAGTTACTTTAGGAATTCCTGAGAGCTTAAACCAGATTATGGAAGTAAAGCTGACAGAAATAATGACTCTCCCCTTACCTGAAACCAACGGTTCACTTAACCTTGAAGCTCTTGATAAAATTCTTTCGGCCGTTTCTTCCTTTGATGTTGTTGCATTAGGCCCAGGGCTTTCAACCTCTACTCAAACGGTTAAATTAGTTAAAGAAATAACCCGTTCTCTTAATCTTCCTTTAGTTCTTGATGCTGATGGCCTCAATGCTCTAGCTGATTCTCCATCATTGCTCAGGGAGAGGGAAAGTGAGACAATTATTACTCCTCATCCTGGGGAATTAAGCCGACTCTTAGGTGTCTCCACCGCTGAAATCCAAGAAGATCGTTTGGGATGGGCGAAAAGAGCAGCCAAGAAGTTTGACCTCACTGTAGTCTTAAAAGGAGCAAAGTCGGTGATTTCTTCCCCTTCTCAAACTGCACTAAACTTGACGGGAAATCCGGGTATGGCTTCAGCTGGAACTGGTGATGTTTTAACTGGTTTCATTGCTTCTCTTTGGGCTCAAGGATTATCATCTTTTGAAGCAGCTTTCCTTGGGACTTATCTTCATGGCTTATCTGGCGATATTGCTTTAGAGGAAATGACAGAATGGTGTTTAACTGCTCAAGACTTGATAAACTATTTACCAAAGGCAATAAAAGAGTTGCTTGAACGGGGGAAAGATGGTGGAGATTAAGGTAAAAGAAATAATGTCAAGCAAAGTAATAACTATTCCTAAGGACCTACCTGTTAGGGAAGTAGCTAGGATGTTTATTAAGAAAAAAATTGGTGGTGCCCCAGTCGTTGATGAGAAGGGAAAAGTGGTGGGAATGATTACTGAAAATGACTTAATCATGCAAGATATTAAGATTCACTTTCCAACCTATATTCACTTATTAATGGCTTTTTTTACCTCGGCAGTTTGAAGGGGTTTGAAGAGAAACTAAAAAAAGCTATCGGAGCAAAAGCAGAAGACTTAATGAGCAAAGATGTAATTTGGATAAAAGAAAATGATACAGTTGAGGATGCAGCAACATTAATGGTTGAAAAAGGAATTAGTCGATTGCCAGTTTTTAGGAAAGGGAAACTAGTTGGGATTGTCTCTAAAGCAGACATTCTAAAGGTGCTTAGCCGAGCCTAGGAGGAGATTTGAATATCAGGCCTGTTTGGGTAGAAGTTGATCTTGAAGCAATTAAAGAAAATATTTCTTCCTTAAAGAATCTAATTGCTCCTTCAGCTCTTTTTATGGCTGTTGTTAAGGCTAATGCTTATGGCCATGGGGCAGTTGAGGTAGCTCGAGTTGCTTTAGAAGGAGGAGCTGAGCGGCTTGGAGTAGTAATGGTTGAGGAAGCTTTAGAGCTGAAAGAAGCAGGAATTACTCAGCCCATTCATCTTTTAGCTGAACCCCCTGTTGCAGCCATACCTTTAATTGTTAAGGAAGATATTATTCCAGCTGTTTATTCTCTTGCCTTTATCCGAGCATTAAACAGGGAGGCAGCTAAAGCTGAAAAGAGGCAGAAGGTTCATGTTAAATTAGACACTGGAATGAATAGGGTTGGCTTGCCCATTGAGCAAGTCGAGAATTTTTTTTCTGAGATTACTTCTCTTTCAAATCTTGAGGTCGAAGGTATCTTTACTCACTTTGCTTTAGCGGATAATCCTCAGAGCGATTTTACTCTCATTCAGTTAGAACGGTTCTTAAAGGCTGTTAAAAAAATCGAGGCTTATACTATAATTCCCTTAAAACACGTGGCTAATAGTGGAGCAGCTATTTTCTTTCCTCAAACCCATCTTGATATGGTCAGAGTGGGAATCGCTCTTTATGGACTTCACCCTTCCCGGGCAAGTAAAGGCAAGATTAACTTAAAACCAGCTTTGAGCTGGAAAACAAAAATTTCCTATTTGAAAACGGTTCCAGCTGGTCAGGGGATAAGTTACGGTCATAGCTTTGTCACCAATGTTGAGACAAGAATTGCTACTCTTCCTGTTGGCTATGCTGATGGCTATACTCGTCTTCTCTCTAATCGCTGCCATGTTTTAATTAAAGGAAAGCGTTGTCCAGCCATTGGAACTATTTGTATGGACCAGTTTATGGTTGATGTTACTTCGGTTAATGGGGTGGAGGCTGGAGATGAAGTAGTCTTAATTGGCAAGCAAGGCAATGAGGAAATAACGGCCGACGAGCTTGCTGAAATTTTAGGAACAATCAATTATGAAATTGTTTGCAAAATTGACTCAAGAATCCCCCGCATTTACCTAAGGAGCTAGGTGGTAAGAGTTTGAAAAATATCTTTTTGACCGGTCCCCCAAGGGTGGGAAAAACTACACTTATTAAAAAGCTTGTTGAGAAGCTAAAAAGTGAGTTGGAAGCCAAGGGGAAGCAATTATTAGGATTTTATACCGAAGAAATTAAAAGGGGTGGGAGTAGGGAAGGTTTTAAACTCACTACCCTTGATGGGAAAGAAGGAATCTTAGCTCATATCAATATCTCTAGCCCTTATCGAGTAGGCAAATATCGGGTTGATATTGATAGTTTTGAAAAAGTTGTTATACCTATTTTAGATCAAGCTTTGATAAATAAAGAAATTTTTGTAGTTATTGATGAAATTGGCAAAATGGAGCTTTTTTCTTCAAAGTTTCGAGAAAAATTAGGACTCCTTTTGAACGCTCCCAACCTTCTCTTAGCTACTTTGGGTCAAATTTCCGACCCTTTAGTTTACCAAATGAGGGAAAGAGAAGATGCCTTAATTTTTAAGGTAACTCTACAAAATCGAGACCAAATAGGATTGGAGATTACTGATTTAATTAGGAAACTTGGTAGCGAGAGAGGTTGAGGACAATAGCAAGAAGGGTTCAGGGTTTGCCAAAATTCGCTGGACTCTAAACTTTGACAACTAAATCTGAGAATATTTGGAATTTTGGAAATTTTGGTTTGGGATTTCGATATTAGAATTTGAAGCATGTAGAGGTGACGATGAAGTTTTGTCCAAGGTGCCCGTCCTTTCTTGATGGCAAGAAGTGGATTTACAATGAGAAGCTTTATCAGGTGGTAAAGAAGGGGAGAAGAGTAGAAAAAGAACTTTGCCCTGGCTGTGAAAGAGTCGAGAGAAAAATGGTTGAGGGCATTGTATCACTTAAAGGTAAATTTCTGGGAAAACACCGAACGGAAGCCTTGAATCTTATTCATCACGTGGCTGAGAAGAAAAGAGCTAAAAATGTAGTGGCACGGATACTTAGCTTAAAGGAAGACAAAGATGAAATCATGGTTGAGACAACTGAGAGAACTTTAGCTGAAAAAATTGGCAAAGAATTTGAAAAAGCCTTTTCAGGACACTTGGAAATTCACTGGTTAAAGAAGGAAAATTTTGCCCGCGTTATCTGGCACCGCAACACCTAGCTTGAAAACTCTTTGTGCTTTTCAGTTAACCCTTTTAAGGTCGGCAGGAGTGCATTGTTTGCAAAAAAGATTAGCTTTGCTTAACACCAATGGGAAACGGCACAGTTTTACCGGTGGACTCATCGGGAAAAGTAGTTTTTTCCTTTTTAATGATTTACTCATTTGCGTTTAACAGCTCGATTCCATAAATTTTACCATCATTTATTTCTCCAAGTACCTTCAAAGGCGAAATTTCATCTAAATTTAATCCCTTCCAAACTTGGCAGAGAACTTTTCTCCTATCTCAATAGTTTTTCTTGCCTCATTTCTTGCGGCAAGCTTTCGCAGTTTCAAGCTGCTTAGTGCCAGAGGTGTATGTATACTTAGCTTTACTCATCATTCCCCGGGATTTACCTCTCAATAGTTGCTTCCAATACTTTCTAAATGATATCTACTTTCAAGTAGTATTCTAACGATTGTTGTTTATATTGAAACCTTGGCTCCATTTGCTGCGAAACTTTAAGCCTGTATCACTAGCTTTGTTAACAAAACTAACAATTGCCTTTCCTTTTAAAATTGTTATTATGACAGTCCAAAGGATTGTAGCAGAGCAAGAAGAAGTCGAATCTCAAAGGCTAAAATTCGAGACTTACCTCACGCTGTACCCTACTTGCCTTATTGATTTCTTTGAACTAATTGTTCCCAAATTCTTAAGAACATTAGAATAAGAATTAGAATGGGAAATTCAAGAAGGTAGCCATAAGGTTTGCCTTTCCTGGTTAGTTGTCTCTAACTCGGAGGGTACAACAAGAACAAGTTTTTTCCTATTACTGGTTCCCTTTCCTCCCTAATATTATCTATCTTTGACTTAGTTATTTACCTCATTTACAGGGTCATTTAGAAGAGCTTTTCCTCTTAGGGACAAAGAGTGGAGCCGGCGAAGGGATTCGAACCCCCGACCTAGTGATTACAAATCACTTGCTCTACCAGCTGAGCTACGCCGGCTTAAAAGGAACGGTTAAGGTTGATATTTAATAGAATAGCACAATTTAAAGATTTAGAGATCTTTATCCTTTATAGCTATTTTAAGATATCTTCTTTTGGCTTAGTTCAATAAGAAGCTTAAGGAAGAGAAAAAACACCCAAATAATACAAGCTGGCGCGCCCGGGGCGATTCGAACGCCCAACCTTCGGATTCGTAGTCCGCGACTCTATCCAATTGAGCTACGGGCGCACGCACTAGTTCCTTAATCTTAATTCAGGGTTCTTGATCAATAGTGTAGCAAGTAGGAGAGTTCTTGAGAATAGGAAATTGTTTTTGGTATTTCATTTGAAGTTAAGATTTCCATATCTTTATATTTAAACTGCTAAAATAAATCCTTATTTTTAAGTTTCTCTAAGTTTAGTTTCTCTGTCTAAATAAACCCGATTTACAATTTACTATCTCAATTCGCTAATAACAAAAAGGTTAGCAAAGAGAGAAAAAAGGAAAAAAGCAAGTGATAGAACCTGAATAGAGATAGATAAAAATCCTTATAGATTTTTTATCACTGGCGGAGGGAGAGGGATTTGAACCCTCGAGGCAGGTTTCAGCCCGCCTAATCGCTTAGCAGGCGATTGCCTTCAGCCACTCGGCCATCCCTCCAAATTGGTGAATCGGAAAAATTTTGGATTATTGAAAAATAAAACGCTCAAAGCGCCACTTGAAAAGTTTATCATGAGAAAGTCTCACAAGCAATTAACTAAAAGTGAACGAAGAAAAGCCATCAAAGTGAAGAGGGTAGACTTAGCCCTATAAGCTCGGTTTTCACTTAAGCTTGAGACTGATAGCCTCAGACTCTCATTTCTTAGAGAATTTGCCCTTAAAAGCTTGTTCCTTTATGATTTCTGAAAAAAGGTGTTAGAATGTTCAGGACTATTAAGGATTATATAGAAGTCACCAAACCAAGAAGTGTTTTTCTCCTTTCTTTCACTGCCCTTGTTTCTATTTTAATAGCTTCCTCTTATCGCCCTTCTAATTGGCAGCTGATAATCCTTGCTTTTGTCTCAGTTCTTCTTGGTGTCATGGGAGCCAATGCTATTACTTGTTATATCGATAAAGATATCGATGAAAAAATGGTTCGAACTAGAGAAAGACCAATTCCTAGTAGACGAATTGAACCACCTGAAAGTGCTCTTTCCTATGGAATCACCTTAGTTTTCATCGCCACTCTCATTGCTTTTTATCTCCATCCTTTAGCTGCTCTCTTTATGGTGCTTGGAGCACTTGATAGCACTTTAGTTTATAACCAATTTCTCAAGAGACGGACCCCTCTCAACATAATTTTAGGTGCTCCTTCAGGAGGAATGCCCATCTTAGTGGGTTGGACAGCAATTAGTGGTAAGCTTGAATTAATTCCTCTCCTGATGGCTATTATGGTTATCTTTTGGACCCCCAATCATATCTGGAGCTTAGCGATTTTCTTTGCCGAAGATTATCGGAAGGCGAAGGTTCCTATGCTTCCAGTAGTAGTGGGGGAGAAAAAAGCAGTTCGATGGATTGCCCTTTCAGCTTTATTTTTAATTGCCTTATCGTTTTTGCTTTATTGGATGGGTGGATTTGGAAAGGTTTACCTTCTTATCTCTTTAAGCTTAAATATAGTGATAGGCAGCCTCAACCTTTATTTACTTATTTCTCCTTCAAGGAAAGGAGCTTGGTGGGTTTTTAAAATATCAAGCCCTTATCTCTTTCTCATTTTTTTAGCGATGGCTCTGGATACCTATTTCTAGTTTAGCTCTTTGGGGTTATTTTTTCTAAGCCACCCATATGAGGCTGAAGAACCTTTGGAATGATAACACTCCCATCCTCTTGTTGATAATTTTCTAAGATGGCAATGATAGTTCGTCCAATGGCTACTGCTGTTCCATTTAAAGTGTGAACAAAAACATTTCGATTGTTTATTTTAACTCGACAGTTCAAGCGGCGTGCTTGAAAATCGGTGCAGTTACTACAAGAAGTTAATTCTCTGTACCTTTTTTCACTAGGCAACCAAACTTCAATATCATATTTTTTAGCAGCTGGAGCCCCTAATTCACCTCCACAAACATTAACTACTTGATAGCAGAAGCCAAGTTCTTGCATTATTTCTTCTTCAATTGAGAGTAAAAACTCATGTTCATCCCAGGAGTCTTGGGGTAAGCAAAAAGAGAACATTTCAACTTTATCGAACTGGTGAACGCGAAAGATGCCTTTAGTATCCTTCCCATATGTTCCCGCTTCTCGTCTAAAACAACTGGAAAAACCAGTATAGCGAAGGGGTAAAAGGTAAGAATCTAAAATTTCTCCCATATGCATTGCAGCTAGGGAAACTTCAGAGGTTCCTACTAAAAAGAGGTTATCTTGGGTTATTTTATAAACTTGTGCCTCATCAGTGGGGAAAAAACCAGTTCCGAACATAGCCTCTTCCTTAACCAAAACAGGAGGGATGACCGGGATAAAACCTTTTGAGATAAGTTTGTTCATGGTAAAACTGATTAAAGCTATTTCTAATTGAGCTAGTTCATTTTTGAGATATGCAAAGCGGGTGCCTGAGACTTTAACTGCTCTTTCAATTTCTAAGACGTCAAGAGCTTTTCCTACCTCGACATGATCTTTAGGGATAAAGTGAAAATTTGGGGGGCTTCCATATTTTTTGACAACTTGATTATCAGCTTCGTCTTTGCCTTCAGGGACACTATGGTGAGCGGGATTAGGTAGTAAAATTAACTTTTTCTCAATCTCTTCCTCAATTTTCTTAAGTTGAGGGGAAACCTCTTTAAGTTTCTTAACCAATTTTTGCATTTCTGCGATTTTTTCCTCTCTTTTTTGACCCTTTAAGGTAGCTATTTCTTTAGAGGCTTTATTTTGCTTTGCTCTTAAGGTTTCAACCTCAGCGATTAATTTACGCCTCTTTTTGTCAAGGGTTAGAAGGCTATCGAGGTCTACTTTGACTCCTTTTTTTGCTATTCCCCTTTTTACTTCCTCTAAGTTTTGAGCAATAAATTTAAGATCGAGCACACGAACCTCCCAATTTCAAAACCGACTTCGAGCTTACCAACCAACCTGCCTGACAACGCTAGGCTCAAGCAATTGGCAAGCGAGCCTGCCCGCCATCACTACGCTCAGTCTTAAGCAGATGGGTCATTTTGTTTTTTTGATTTTCTTATTTTTGATTTACTTAATCCTGTTTTCTACCTACGACTTACTGTATGCGGATGGTACGCAGGGCTTCCAATTTGTTTTTATGTATTTCCTTAAGTTAGCTGCTCTCAAACTTATCTGCTCTTGGATAAGACCCAAGAATCTTAACTTCTCGCAGTTTACACTTTAAACATTTTATAGCAGATGCAACTATTTCATCATCAATGTGGCCTTCTAGGTCTATCCAGAAGCAATAATCTCCTAAAGCTTTTTTAGTTGGTCGAGATTGAATTTTTGTTAAGTTAATGTAACGGTAGGCAAATTCTTGAAGAATCTGAAGAAGCATTCCTGGCCTATCCTCATAAATAAAGCAAACAATTGATGTCTTATCGTGGCCTGTTCTACGGGTTGGTTTTCGACCCACTAAAACAAATCGAGTTTGATTATCTTTATAATCTTCAATATCAGAAGCTAAAACTTCAAGCCCATAAATTTGAGCAGCTAATTTAGTGCCAATGGCAGCAAAGCTTTTTTCTCCTTCTGCAACTAACTTAACGGCTTCAGCGGTTGAATTAGCTGCCATCAGGGGGACATTGGGTAAACCTTTAGTTAAAAACTGGCGGCACTGAGCAGTTGCTTGGGGATGGGAAATTATTTTTGAGATATCTTTGAAGGCTATTCCTGGATGAGTAATTAAATTGTGGCTGATGGGGCTGATGATTTCGCGTTCGATGAGAAGATTTGCCTCAAAAGTTAGGGTGTCAAGGGTAACGTTGACAGTTCCTTCAATTGAGTTTTCAATTGGAATAATACCCTGTTCGACCTCATTTTTTTCAACTGCCATAATAACATCGTATTCAGTAGGATAGGGGACAAGGTCTTTCTCATCGACTTTTATAGCATTAAGTAAAGCTTCTTGGCAAAAAGTTCCTCTTGGCCCGAGGTAACCAATCTTCATTAAAACACCTCTTAAAGAATTTATTTGAAAAATTAGCAGATAAAAAAAGGTTCGTCAAGGTAAATTAACTCTCTAGAGCTCTTCTTATGGCTTCTTTTTCCTCTTCGGATAAGGAATAAGTTGAATGAGCACCTTTAACTAGTTTAGCATAGCTTCGACTCTCGCTACGCCCATTGAGGGTAGTTAACACAATACCATCCCCATTATCATTGAGTAGTGCAATTGAATAACTTAATTGCCCCCCAGTATCTTCAAAAGCATCAAACCTGACTACTCCAACTTTTCTCACTGCACCTCTTATTAAATTTAAATTTTCTTTGAAGAGAGATTTTAACTTTTTTATTTCCTCCTGAATAAAGGCAATTTCTTCCTGATTTTGGAAAATTATCTGGGGTAATTTTTCTTGGGAAGCTGCTTTAGAGATTAGTTTTTGTTTGCGGTAATAACTAAAAAGAATTAAAGTAAGGATTGTAAGCCAAATAAATAAAAATAAGAGAAAAAAGATGATTAAATTAGCAAAAAGACCCAAGTTTAAGTTCTCCTTTTATTTCTTTTCTTATCTTTTTATGCTTACTACTAATTGCTCATTCTTTATGTATTATATATCTTAGCCGAGAAAAAGAAAAAGTTATGTGAAGCTTTAAGAAGAGCTAATTCTTAAATTAAGGAGAAAAATTGACCCAGGAGATTGAGGAAATTTTAAAAAAAGTTGCAAAAGGTGAAATTTCAATTAAAGAGGCTCTCGATAGGTTGAAAGTCCTTCCCTTTATTGAATTGGGTTTTGCTACCATTGACACTCACCGCTCTTTAAGAAAGGGTTTTCCGGAAACCATTTTTTGTCAAGGAAAAACGCCAAAGCAAGTTAAAGAAATTGCCTTAAATTTGGTGAAAACTGGTGAAAATCTTATCGCTACTAAAGCAAGTAAAGAAGTTTTTGACCAAATTAAAAAAGTAGTTCCAAAAGCAAAGTACTTTCCAGAAAGTAGGCTCATTTTAATTGAGCAAAAGAAAAAGGAAAAAGTAGGAATGGTTCTAGTTATTAGTGCTGGAACTTCAGACATTCCCATTGCTGAAGAAGCAGCTTTAACCGCTGAAGCAATGGGTAGTAAGGTTAAACGCCTTTATGATGTTGGAGTAGCTGGGGTTCATCGTTTGCTGAATTATCGAGAAGATATTGAAAAAGCCCGAGCAATTGTTGCAGTAGCCGGGATGGAAGGTGCTTTGCCCAGCCTAATTGCGGGTCTAGCCAGCTGTCCAGTTATTGGAGTTCCAACCAGTGTCGGTTATGGCACTTCATTTCAAGGACTAGCTTCTTTATTAGCGATGCTTAATTCTTGTGCTGAGGGTTTAGCAGTCGTAAATATTGATAATGGTTTTGGTGCTGGATATTTAGCTAGCTTAATTAATCTCTTAATAGAAAAAGAAAAGCTTAAAGCTCGAAGGGGGAAAAGATGAAAATTGCTTATTTCGATTGCTTTTCTGGAATCAGTGGAGACATGATTTTAGGAGCTCTTATTGATGCAGGTTTTCCTGAAAAGGCCCTCCGCCAAGAATTAGCTAAAATTCCTCTTCCTTCTTATAAGCTAGAGATTAAAAAGGTTGAAAAGGAGGGAATTGGAGCTACTTCAGTCAAAGTTTATCCTCAGGAAAAAAGTATTATTCGAACCTGGTCTAATATAAAAACCCTATTTGAGAAGAGTAAACTATCGGTAAAGATAAGGTCAAAAAGTCTTGAGATTTTTTTGCTTTTAGCTCAAGCCGAAGCCCAAATTCACCAGCTTAATTTAGACCAGGTTCACTTTCACGAGATTGGAGCCATCGATACTATTATCGATATTGTGGGTGCTTTGAGTGGCATTAACTATCTTAAAATTGATGAGATATTTTCCTCACCTCTTCCAACTGGCTTGGGAATGGTGCGAACCGACCATGGTATGATACCCATTCCTTCTCCAGCCGTCCTTGAAATTTTAAAAGGTGTTCCCCTTTATTCTCGCGGAATAACAGCTGAGCTAGTTACTCCAACTGGGGCTGCTATTATTAAGTCACTTGCAAAAAGTTTTGGGGAAATACCTGAGATGATGTTGGAGAAAGTAGGTTATGGAGCAGGAACGAGAGATTTGGAAATTCCTAATGTTTTGAGAGTAGTTATTGGGGAAAAAGCGGCTAAGGGAAAAGAAGAGGTTCTTCAGATTGAAACCAATATTGACGATACCAACCCCGAGTTTTTTTCTCACTTGGTTGAAAAGCTTTTCAGGTTAGGAGCTTTAGATGTTTGGCTTTCCCCAATTTATATGAAGAAAAACCGTCCAGGAACAATGCTTTCGCTCCTTACTTTAAAAGGAAGGGAGGAAGAAATTCTCGATGCCATCTTTAATGAGACTAATACCTTCGGAGTAAGGATTACCCCTGCTTTAAGAAGCAAGCTCGATGCTGATACCTTGAGTGTTGAAACTATCTATGGAAATGCACGGGTCAAAATCGGTCGATTAAAAGGAGAAATTGTTACTATTTCACCTGAGTATGAAGATTGTGCTGAATTAGCTCAGAAAGCCAATGTTCCCCTCAAACTAGTCTATGAGGAAGTCAAGAAAGCTGTTGAGAAACTCCTCGAAAAAAATAACTTGTAGATTAAATAGAAGATGGAGGGAAAAGGGTTATTCCATCACAAACCTAAAAATCTTGGTATTGTTAGTTAAGATTTTTTCTTGAGGCACGGGCTCTGCTTTTATCGTTAAGCGATTAACTATCCCAGGAGAAGTTGAAGGCAAAAGATTACTAAAAGTAACTGCTTTTTTCTCCTTTGGCTTAAGCAAAGGAATAATCTCTTTTCTTTTTTGTTCTTCTTGATTCTCAGTTCTTAAAGTAGCCACTACTTTAATTTTTTTCTCAGCTACGTTCCCTTGATTAATTACTTCAACAGTTGCCATAAGAATATCTGCCCTTGGAAGGGTATAAGCCTTTTTTTCTGGGCTATATCCTATTTTCCTTGGCTTAGTTGAAAGACTAACGATAGCAATTCCGTGAATTTCTTTTCCTTCTCTTAAACCCTTGAGACCTTTAAGATAAGGGAAAAGAGTTTCTTTTTCATAGTTTTCATCTATTAAGAAATTAGATTGAACAATTGGCGGTTTCCTTTTTAAGTTCTTGATTGCTTTTTGAGTTTCTAAGAGGAAATAAGAATAAGCCAGGTCACTTAAGGATAAATTTTTTAAGGCAAGGTCAATCTGCCGTCTAACTAAATTTAAATCTTTTCCCGTTAAGGCATCGAGAAGAGCTGGCTGATATTTCTTCAAGCCCTGGGCTCTTAATTTAAAAGAAATCACTAAATAGGCATGGGCTATCCTTAAAGTTGTGGGTGGTTTTATCTTCTCTCCTTGACGGAAAATATCTTCCCCTCTTTCAGAAAGTAAGAGGAAGTGTTTTTTTACCTCAATCTGGGAGAGTTCAGGCACCCTTTTTCTCATCAAGTTGAAGTCTCTTCCTAACTGGGTTGACCTTAAAATCAGTTGATTTATTACTTTGAAGTATTTATCGAGTTGAGTGGTTCTTGTTCGTTCAAGGTAAAAAAAGAGAGAAATAAATAGGAGAATTAGAAAAAGAAAAATAAGGATTTGAGGAAAATAAGATTTTCTCCTTGTTTTAATATATCTTAACTTCCCCCGAGTTACATAAGAATATGAAATTTCAATCCCCCAAGCAAACAAATAGCAAATAGACTAATTTTAATAATATAATATTTCCTAGATCTTAGGAATAATTTTTTGTTTTTGGTTTCTTCCACAAGGTTGGAGTGGCAATTTACGGTTAAAATAGTTCCATCTGCTCAGGCTGGGGCGGTGGGACTTCAACTTTTTCCTGAAGCATTCTCTTAATTTCCTGAAAGTCCCTTTCTAAAGTCGCAATCATATTGGGATTCCGTAAAACTGCTGCAGGATGATAAGTAGGAAAAACATAATAACCTCTTCCTAATGTCTTTTTGCCTCGAATAGCTGAAATGTTAACAGTTTTCCCGAGAATGACTCTAGTAGCATAGTTACCTAAGGTGCAAACAATTTTAGGTTTGATTATCTCAATTTGCTTATAAAGAAAGGGAACACATGCTTCTATTTCTTCTGGTAAAGGATCGCGGTTGTCTGGAGGGCGGCATTTTAAAACATTACCAATGTAAACATCTTGTCTGGTTAAACCAATTGAGCGAAGAAGTTTATCAAGAAGCTGACCGGCTGCTCCAACAAAGGGTTCACCTTGAATATCTTCATAGTAGCCTGGAGCTTCGCCAACAAACATAATGTCAGCAGTCTCACTGCCAACACCAAAAACTAATTTATTTCGACT
Organism: Candidatus Geothermocultor quzhuomuensis; assembly: GCA_015711795.1. GTDB lineage: Bacteria > Actinomycetota > Aquicultoria > Geothermocultorales > Geothermocultoraceae > Geothermocultor > Geothermocultor quzhuomuensis. The sequence continues at coordinate 837 of JACVJC010000025.1, read as the reverse complement.
TTGGTAAAGAGTGCATTTTTTGCAATTCTCAACTTCTTCTCGAAGTTCTGAAAGATTCAAGTTTTCCCCTCTTCCTACTTGCAACTTGAGCAATTAGTTGCAGTACAACTTATGCAAGATGAACCACCGATAGTTTTTTCCCCTTCTGACCTTGCACTAAAGGATGAAAAAAGTTTCTTTGTTTTATCTAGACCACACTTGGGACAATTTATCTTACTGGTATTGCTTCCCAAGACTAGTTCTTCAAATTTATGTCCGCAAGAAAGGCATTTATATTCAAAAACTGGCATTTGGTATCACCCCAATCTTAAAAAATTTTACCACTTGACGAGAAGTGAGTAAAGAAACCACGCAAACCTGACCCTTGTTTCTATTGCCCTCCGCTCTTTTTTCAGCTAATGTTTTTGTTGCATGCAAAGCTGCAGAGCGAAAAGGAGCAATTTGATATGTTATCTGCTGTTGCAAGCATCTGGAAAATAAAACTGTTGTTTCTTTAATTTAAACTTCAAATTCACTTTTTGGAATGCCAGATTGGCGAATTATTGATTGCAAAGTTCCCTCTCTGATTTCCTTATATGGTTAGATACAGGAGCAGTAATAGTGCTTGCCTCAGTTTTAAGTTGCATTACTATGTGGCTTCCACGCCTTCTAACTTCTTTAAAACCATGCTTAGCGAGAATTTTACAGACTTCCTCTCCAGAAAAGACCCCTAACTTACTCAACTGTTACCTTATCAGGCGTTATATAAACTTCCTGCGACAACCTTTCCTTAACCTTTTGAGGAGACGCGCATTCAAAAAATAAAGATAGAACTTCTTCTAAATTTTTGCCTGCCTC
>JACVJC010000024.1 GCA_015711795.1 Candidatus Geothermocultor quzhuomuensis | reverse complement strand
TTTTTTATTTTGCTTTTTGCTCTTTACCGCAGACGATCACAAATATAATATCAGAAAGTGATTACTCGTCTTGGTATTTGGAACCCAGTTTCTGTTTTTCACTTATCAAGTTAAAGCCAGTAAGTGACCGCGTCATTTTATGAGGGTGACTGAGCGCTCGTCATTCTGAAGCAACGCCAAAGAATCTAAGAATCATGTATGCCTTGAACAGGAAATTCTTCACTTTGTTATGCATGATAATTGCAGGAACTTCAGTTCTTAGTTACACTGAGAAGACCCAACCCTGCTTCAAACTCACTAAACGGGAAAAATCTTTAACTCTTTAACAATGGAAGCTATGATATCGAAATCACTATCGCTGTGAAAAAGTATCAGGTTATTTTCAATAGCTACTTGAGCAATCAAGCAGTTAAGAGTTCGCCGAATTGTAAACCCTTTTTTTCGACAGGTGCGGTAAATTTGGGCAGCTCTTAGATAAGAATTAATATCTTTTAAAGAAAAATTTGGGAATTTAAGAAGATGAGCTCCACCCAATTAAAAACTTTGTCTTGTCTAATCCCTTGAAGTATTTCGGTTAGAATAATATCAGTAAGGCTAATTTCTTCCTCTTCTTGAATTAAATTATGAAGATAATAGCGATGCTTTGAGTCTTCACCTCTAAAGAAATCAACCCATATTGAAGTGTCTACCAGTATCAAAGCAGCCCCTTCTCATCTCATCAAGGTTCCCTTTCCAAACAACCTTCCCTTCCAATTTAAGCAACTTTTTACGTTTCCTTCTCTTGACAAGCTCCTCGAGAGCTAAATTTACCAGTTCTTTTTTAGTTTTGAACCCTGTCAGTTTAAGCCCTTCTTTAACAAGATTATCATTTAAAACTATGTTGGTTCTCATAGTCACTCACCCTTCATGCACACAATATGGCTTATTTATGTGGATGTCAACTAAAATCTTCTGGTTAAAAGAGTTTGTCTTGGGGTTTAAGATTCAGGTGTTCGTAAGCGCGCTCGGTGGCAATCCTTCCCCGCGGCGTTCGCTGTAAAAAGCCAATTTGCAAAAGATATGGCTCGTAAACATCTTCAAGGGTTTGAGATTCTTCGCCAACCGACATGGCTAAGGTATTTAAGCCAACCGGTTGACCTCGAAACTTCTCAATTAAAGTGATAAGGATTTCACGGTCTAATTTGTCCAAGCCCATTTCATCAACCTCAAAAAAAGAAAGGGCTTCAATGGCTACTTCTTGGCTAATCTTTCCATCTTTTTTTACTTCAGCATAATCCCGAACCCTTTTAAGAAGGCGATTAGCAATTCGAGGAGTCCCTCTTGAGCGTCGGGCAATTTCCCGAGCTCCATCTTTATCAATTGGTACCTTAAGGATGGAAGAAGAGCGATTAACAATGGAAAAAAGCTCCTCCTCACTGTAATAGTCAAGCCTTAAAGCAACACCAAACCTATCCCTCAACGGTGAAGTAATCAAACCAGTTCTGGTTGTTGCTCCCACTAAAGTAAATCGAGGAACATCAAGTCTTAAAGAACGGGCACTAGGTCCTTTGCCGATAATAATGTCAATTTTGAAATCTTCCATCGCTGGATAGAGAATTTCTTCGACTACTCGATTGAGACGGTGAATTTCATCGATGAAGAGGACATCACTCGGCTCAAGGTTGGTTAAAATTGCTGCTAAATCACCTGCCCTTTCAAGGGCTGGACCAGAAGTAGGCTTAAGATTAACCCCAAGTTCATTGGCGATTATGCCAGCCAAAGTGGTTTTGCCTAAACCAGGGGGGCCCGTTAAAAGAACATGGTCAAGGGGTTCACTTCGGCTTTTAGCTGCCTCAATGAAAATCTGAAGAGTCTCCTTAATCTTCTCCTGGCCAATAAATTCTTCGATTTGACGGGGGCGAAGACTCTTATCACACTCAATATCTTCATCAGTTAAATTTGGAGCCAATATCCTTTCTTCCACTATTCCTCCTGCAACAAACTGAAGCTACTAGACCGAGGACTTAAGTTCTAAAGTTGATTTTCTTTCCTTCAGCCTAGTGTTAGCTAGAAGCTAAATTTTTTAGTGCAAACTTGAGCATTTCCTCAGCACTTGTTTTATCATTAGCTTGATAGCCATCAAGTGCACTTTTGGCTTCTAGCGGTGAATAGCCTAAGTTAAGCAAGGCTTCGCGAACTTGAGTATAAAGTGCTTTAAAGTCCTTTTCACCACTTGAATCAACAGAAACAATTTCGAGCTCAGGTAAAGCAAGTTTCTCTTTTAGCTCTAAAACAAGGCGTTGAGCAGTCTTCTTACCAATGCCAGGAATAGCAGCTAATAAATCGACATCTTCTAATAAAATTGCCTTTTTAAGAGAATTAACAGAAAAAGCCGAAAGCAAGGCAAGAGCTACTTTAGGACCGATTTTGGTAACTGATAGAAGTTTTTCAAATAACTCCTTATCAGCCTGGGATATAAAGCCAAAAAGCTGCATTGTATCTTCACGAACATAAAGGTAAGTAAACAAACTTACCTCTTCCCCTTTAGCTGGTAGCTTGAAAAGAGCACTAGTGGGGAGGGATAAGATATAACCAACACCCCCAACATCGAGAATGATTTGTTCCGAGGTTTTTTCTAAAATTTTTCCTCTTAAATAGCCAATCATCTCATTTTTCCTTCTTAACCCTCTCAGTTTTTATTCTTTTTAAAAGGCCTGTTGAATGAGCATGGCAAATTGCTAAAGCTAAAGCATCCGAAGCATCATCAGGTTTAGGTATTTCTTCTAAACAAAGCAATTTCTGAACCATATACTGAATTTGCCTTTTTTGGGCTCGCCCGTAACCAACCAGAGCTTGCTTTACCTGTAAAGGAGTATACTCTACAGCAGTGACATTCGAATTGGCAATTGCTAATAAAACAACCCCCTTAGCCTGCCCTACTGCAAAAGCTGTTTTAACATTAATACCAAAAAAAACTTCTTCAATAGCAATAGCATCAGGTTGATATTTGCTAATTAAGGCAGTTACTTCCTCATAAATTTGTCTGAGTCGCTTTTCAGTGGATAAATCTGACTTGGTAGTAATACAACCATAGGCTTTACCTTGAATTTTATTTTCATCAAGAGTAATGACTCCAAATCCCGTGGTGGCAATTCCAGGGTCTATACCCAGAATGATTAATGGTTTACGATTCATAACTCTTAATTAATTTGCCTTTGCTCCACTACTTCTTTACTCTAACTCTTCTTCTATGGTTAGTAAGTTAAATTGAGAGTAAAAACTGAAGATATTAGAGTGAAAAAATCTTCAAGTCTTAGCTTTAGTCGTCAAACTAGAGTCTTCAGTCATACCCGTTACTTGTTATCTCTGCCTAGCTTGTTTCCGCTAATTCCTCCAAAATTTCGTTGGGAATATCAAAGTTGGAGTAAACTTCCTGAACATCGTCATTTTCTTCTAAGGCATCTATTAAATTGAGAATTTTTCTTGCCTCATCTTTATTAGAAATTTTTACAGTTGAAGATGGAAACATTGTTATCTCTGCAGAAGTATAAGAAATACCATTTTTATTTAAAGCCTCTTTAACCCGACTAAAATGAGCTGGGTCAGTAATTATCTCATAATAATCTTCAGCTATATTCACATCCTCAGCTCCGCCTTCTAAAGCAATATTTAAAAGTTTGTCTTCGTCCACTTTCTCATTCTTGGGGAGAGAAATAACACCTTTCTTTTTAAATATCCAATTAACACAACCTGACTCGCCTAAGCTCCCGCCAAATTTTTGAAAGATTTGTCTAATATCTTGAAGGGCTCGGTTCTTATTATCAGTCATCACATCAACCATTACGGCAACCCCATTAACTGCATAACCCTCATAAACCGCGGTCTCATAAGAAACCCCTTCAAACTCACCAATTCCTTTTTTAATGGCTCTTTCAATATTTTCCAAAGGAAGATTAAACTCTTTGGCTTTTTCAATGGCATTAGCTAAAGCAGAATTAGTATCAGGATTGCCCCCACCTTCACGAGCAGCTACGATTATAGCTCGAGTTAGTTTACCAAAAATCTTCCCTTTTTTAGCATCTTCTTTAGCTTTTTTATGTTTTATTTGCGCCCACTTTGAATGACCAGACATTTATCCTCCAGATCATCTAGAAATAATCGATTTTATTATAATTATGCCCTTGAATAATTCTATTACTAAGTGGTAATTTAAATCCCAATTGCCAGCACGAAATTCTAAACCCGCCTGCCAGTGCCTAAAGGCATAGCCAGCCCCACTGCCATTGTTTGTGATTAAGTCATTGACAGGTAAGTAGCAAGTAGGTACCAAACTCAAATAACCAAATTTCAAAACAAAATTTAAAATTTTCAGTTTATTTAGAATTTCAGATTTGTTAACTCCTTTTTACTATCTCCAGAAAATAGCGGTGAATTCTTGTGTCATCTGTTAGTTCAGGATGAAAGGCCGTCACAAGCAAATTTTTTTCTTGTGCCATAACTGCTTTCCCGTTAAACTCAGCTAAAATATCAACTTTGGCATTGGCTTTTTCAATCCAAGGGGCTCGAATGAAAACAGCATGAAAGGGAGTTTTAAAGCCCTTAATCTCAATATCAGCTTCAAAACTTTCTCGCTGCCGCCCAAAAGCATTTCTTCTTACTTCAATATCCATTAAATTTAAAAGAGGTTGATTGCTTTCACTAACTTTCTTTGCTAAAACAATCAGTCCAGCACAGGTACCGTACATAGGCATTCCTTCCTGAGCTAATTTGCGAATAGGTTCAATTAATCTTTCCTTTTCCATCAATTGGCCAATGGTAGTGCTCTCTCCCCCTGGAATAATTAAAGCATCAATAGAATTTAAATCCTTCTTCTTTTTGACAATAATCCCTTGAGAGCCAATCCTTTCCAGCATTAAGAGGTGTTCTCTGACATCCCCCTGGAGAGAAAGAACGCCAATTTTCATTTTACCAGCCCCGAGTTTGCAACATTTGTTCTGCGGAAATTTGAGAAATCTCCAAGCCAGGCATGGCTTCGCCTAACTTTTTAGAAACTCGAGCCAGGACATCTGGGTCGTCATAATGGGTAACAGCCTCAACAATTGCTCTCGCCCTAGCAGGTGGGTTTTCCGATTTGAAGATACCTGAGCCAACAAAGACCCCATCAGCACCTAATTGCATCATTAAAGCAGCATCAGCTGGAGTTGCAATTCCACCAGCTGCAAAGTTGACAACAGGGAGTCTTCCTAGTCTTCGGCATTCGAGAATTAATTCATAAGGAGCTTGAAGGTTTTTAGCCGCAGTCATTAGCTCTTCTTCAGGCATATTTTGAAGGCGTCTAATTTCATCCATTACGGCTCTCATATGCCTAACTGCCTCGACAACATTTCCTGTCCCTGCTTCGCCTTTTGTTCTAATCATAGCTGCTCCCTCACCGATTCTTCTTAAAGCTTCCCCTAAATTACGGCAGCCACAAACAAAAGGAACTTTAAAATCCCACTTGTTGATATGATGTTCTTCGTCAGCTGGAGTGAGAACCTCACTTTCATCAATAAAGTCAACACCTAAAGCCTCAAGAATTTGAGCTTCAACAAAATGACCAATTCTCACCTTAGCCATTACAGGAATGGTTACACCATTCATAATTTCTTCAATTATAGCTGGATCTGCCATTCGAGCAACTCCGCCAGCTGCTCTGATGTCAGCTGGAACCCTTTCAAGAGCCATAACCGAAACAGCTCCAGCGTCTTCAGCTATTTTTGCCTGTTCAAGATTGGTAACATCCATAATGACGCCACCTTTAAGCATTTCAGCCAAGCCTGTTTTTACCCTATAAGTTCCCTTTTTAACCATTAGCTGATCCCCCTCACCGTGTTATCAAATCTACTTATTATTTTAAATCTAATAAGGAAAAACAAGCAAGCAACCCTGCTTTAAACTTCAAATCACAAATTCTAAATCGCTTTTTGCTTAGAATTTAGGCATACTCCTCTTTTCTACTCTATATGCTAAACTTGAGTCTATGAAAAGGGGAAAGCTTTTCGTCTTCCTTGTAGTTCTCACGATTATCTTTCTCTTATCAGGTTGTCAAGGAGAAATTGAGAAAAAAATACCACTTAAACCAAGCTCTTCTCCTTCTTATCAAGCTCCAACATTTCCCATCGCCTTAGAAACAACTGCATCTGCAGCTTTTAAATTTGCTGTTTTTGGAGATAACCGACCAGAAAATCCTGAAGACCCTCAGCCAAAGATCTTTAAAAAACTTGTAAAGATGATGACAAAGGAAAAACTTGATTTGATTTTAAGTACCGGTGACATGGTTACTGGAAAAACAAACGACAAAAATTTATACCGAAAACAATACTTAGAATTTTTAAATATTATTAAAAGTGGTGGTATCCCTTTCTTTGGAGCAGTTGGTAATCACGATGCTTCCAACAAAGTTGGAGAAGAACTTTATCAAGAATTAATCTCCCCAAAACTTTATTTCTCCTTTGACTATAAAAATTCTCATTTTATTGTTCTTAATACTGACAAGGTCACTGAGGAAGGAATAATCGGTAAAGAACAGCTTGCATGGTTAAAAAGGGATTTAATAGAAAATCAAAATGATTCTCACATCTTTGTCTTTATGCATCGCCCCGTTTTATCAGTGATGAACCCTGAAGGCAAAAGATGGAAGCATCTCTCTTTCACTAACAAAGAAAATGAAAAAGAAGTTAAAAGGTTATTTGAAAAATATGGAGTTGATGTTGTTTTTGAAGGCCATGAGCATTTTTTTAATAAGCAAACTCAAAACGGAGTTATTTATATTATCACTGGTTGTGCTGGCTCTGCCCCTTATGCAGATGCTAAACATGGTGGCTTCCCCCATTTCGTGCTGGTAAATGTAAATGGAGAAAAATTTAACTTAACGGTCATCAATTCGAGAGGTAAAAAAATTAACCCCGACTCAATCCCCAAACCCAAGTTTTAAAACTTTACTAGGATCAAACTTCCATACCTTTTCTGGCCTGCCAACATAAATCCTCATTCTTAATTTCACTCACTCTTATCTCCCCCTCCAGAACTCTCTTCCCTCTCCCAGAGAGAAAAAAGTTAACGAGATTTCCCTTTTAGCCCTGCTGTACATTTAGGGTAGAGAGGAAAGGAAGATTACTTACCCCTCAGACCTCACTCAGGGTCGAAACGACTTTTTCCTTTCTCGCGAAAGAGAAAGATAGATTGAGCTTTGGCTTTTCAATAACAAACCTCAAAATAACTCTTCGCCATTGTCACTTTCTCGAGAAAGTGACAATGGAAGTAAATTGCTTCCACCTTAATCCTAGTTTATTTTTGTCAAGTATTTTTTTAAAACTTATTCACAGAGGAAGTAAGTTTTTAAGTGTAGCCCTTGACTAACCTTAGTAATTTGAAAGCCTCCATCGAGCCTTGACCTTGCTTAATTGGGGCTATGGTGCAAGGGGAGAGTTATAGAAGTTCCCTTAAAGGGGTAAGGATGAGATTTCACATTTGCCTCACCCTCCTCTTCCAAAAGGAGAAGAAAAAGTTATTTTGACCTTTGACTTTTGATTTTCTTTGCCTTAACCTGCTCTTTCCCCTTACCCCTTTATTCCGTTACCTGTTATCTGTTTATTTTTGGCATTTTGGGCAGAAGTGGGTACTTCGGCTACCCATTTTAATTCGCACTATCTTCGCGCCACAAGCATAACAAGACTTGCCACCTCTTCGATAAACTCTAAGATAGGGAACATAACTTCCTTTCTTTCCATTAAGGTCGACATAATCATCAACCGAAGAGCCTCTCTTTTCAATAGCTGCGTTAAGAATAGTTTTAATGCCTTCTGTAATTCTTTTAATTTCAGCCTCAGTTATCTGGAAAACATCTCTTGTTGGCTTAACCCCAGCATAAAAAAGGATTTCATCAGCGTAAAGATTGCCAATTCCAGCGATAAATGATTGGTCCATTAAAAGGGACTTAATCTTGCCCTGCCTTTTCCGAGCCAATAAATCTTTGAGTGTTTTCTCAGTAAATGCCTCATCAAGGGGCTCAGGTCCGTACTGGCTTAATTCAGCCATCATCTCAAAACCGTCTCTCGGAAAAAGCTTGAGATAACCAAACTTTCTAAAGTCTGCAAACCTCAAATCAAAGCCATCATTTAAACTAAAAACAACATGGGTGTGCTTTTCAACACCTTGAGAAGAAGGAAGATAAAGGAGCCTCCCTGTTAATTTAAGGTGAATAAGTAGAGAAAAACCGGTTGAAAAAGAAATAATTATTAACTTTGCTCTTCGCTCAACTTTTTCAATCTTCCCTTTGACGAGGGAGTTCACAAACTCATCTTTAGAAACATTAAGAGGCTTCTCGGAAAAAACTTTTATTCGTGTAACTTTCTTGCCAACAACTTTTTTCTCAAGGTCTCTTTTAATCGTTTCTACTTCGGGGAGCTCAGGCATCCTTTTTAATCAAACATCCTATCTCTCAAAAAATAAAAAAGGAAAATTCCCCCAATTGAAGCTCCAACAGTAAGCAAATAGACCATAACGATAAAAATTTCTGGTCTTACAGATTTAGATTCTTGTTCTTCCTCTTTTTTTTTCTCTTTTTCTTGGCTCAGTTCACTAACTTTGAGAGAGGAAAAATGGGCTTTTGCTTTCAATCGGAAATGAGAATCACTTTTTATGAAATTATTTTCCCAAGCAAGAGAAGAAGAAAGGCTAGATAAGAAGAGAGTAATTAAAATATTAAATAAAATTAAACTTTTTACCTTTGCTTTTTTCACTGATATACTTTTTACATTTCTCTTAAACGTTTAATTCTTTCTTCAATTGGTGGATGGGTATCAAAAAGAGAACTTATCCTCCTCCCAAAATTTTTAAATGGATTGACAATAAAGAGATGAGCTGTCGCATTATTGGCCGTTCTCAAGGGAACACTCTCTTGAGAAATCTTTTCTAAAGCATTAGCTAAACCTTCAGGGTAACGAGTTAAAAGAGCACCACTAGCATCAGCTAAAAACTCCCTTTCCCTAGAAATAGCCAGTCTAATAATTTGAGCAATTAAGGGAGCCAAAATTGCCATAATCAAGCCAATAATAACTAAAATTGGGCCAAGAGCTCCTCTATCTCGGTTGTCATCATTAAAACCACCCCAGAGAAAACTCCTCATCAGCCAGTCTGAAAGGAAAGCAATAATTCCTACCATCACCACGGCTAGTGTTCCTAAACGAATATCATAATTCTTAATATGAGACATCTCATGAGCAATCACTCCTTCAAGTTCTAAGCGGTCAAGCTTTTTTAAAAGTCCTGAGGTAACCGCAATTGCTGAATGCTCTGGGTCCCGCCCGGTAGCAAAGGCATTTAGAGCTGGGCTATCAATGACATAAAGTTTAGGCTTAGGGATGCCAGCCGCAATAGTCAATCCTTCAACTACATTATAAAGATAAGGAAACTCAGCTTTTTCAACCGGTCTTGCCCCACTAATTGCCAGGACAAAACGGTCACTGTAATAATAGCTACTCCAGACGGAAATAAAAGCAATAATAACCGCAATTAAAATAGCAAAAGAGCCAAAACGAGTTAGCTCCCCGAAAACCCAACCCAAAAAAATTACAAAGAAAATAAAACCCAACATTAAAATGAGTGATTTTCTTTTGTTCTTTTCAATTTGTTCATACATAATAAAAAAACTAGAATTTTAAATTACCACTAAATATGAGAGCAAGCAATATAAAAACAAAAAGCAAGGTTCCAAGGCTAAAATTCAACCTTAACTGGAGCTCTTGATGCCTCCTCAATTTCAAAATATTCTTTAGGGCGAAAACCGAAGATAGAAGCTACAATATTTGAAGGAAAAACCTCAATTTTAGTATTGTAAGCTAAGACAGAGTCATTATAAAACTGCCTAGCATAAGCTATTTTGCTTTCCGTTCCTGACAACTCCTCTTGAAGCATCAAAAAGTTTTCATTAGCTTTAAGCTCAGGATAATTTTCAGCTACAGCAAATAAGGTTTTTAAGGCACCAGTTAACATATTCTCAGCTTCCGCTTGTTTATTAACACCCTCAGCTGAAATTGCTTTAGCTCTTGCTTCGGTAACTTTTTCAAAAACTTCCTTTTCGTGAGCGGCATAGCCCTTAACAGTCTCAACAAGATTAGGAATTAAGTCATATCTCCTTTTAAGCTGAACATCGATTTGAAACCAAGCGTTTTCTGTTCGATTCCTTAAAACTACTAAGCGATTATATATTCCAATAAAAGCTAGGATAAATGCACCAATCAAACCCAAAAAAACTAAAATTGGTCCTAAAACCATTTTCTCCCCCTTACTAAAATCTTTTATAGGTGAGACATAATTCTAGAATACAAATTTATAAGTCCCTGCTCGCAAATCCTAAATTCTAAACAAATCCTAAATTCTAAATTCAAATGTTCCAAACTTTGTTTTGAATTTCGGTTATTTGGATTTTACACTTGTTTAGAATTTGGTGCTTAAGATTTTAACTTTGACCAACTCCCTTTTTATTTAAAGATATATTATAACAAAAAAGCTTTGTTTGCCTGAGGTGTTTTATGTCTCAGGTACTAAAATCGTTTGTATTTTCTCACACTAAATAAAATTAGGCAAGTCAAACCTTGATTATTAAAGTTAAAAATAAAAAATCTTCTTGATTTATCTTTCTCGACTAGCTACGCTAATAGGAAAAATGGTTTTACCTTTAAGAGATATTAATCCAACAAAAACAATTCCGCTGGTCACTATCTCCCTTATTATCATTAATGTCTTTATTTTTCTTTTTGAACTTTCCCTCCTTTCCGTAGGAAAGCTTGACTCTTTCATTGCTTCTTACTCCCTTACCCCAATGGAAATTATTTCAGGAACATCCACCATTAAACCACTTCCTTATATATACCTTTCAGTTCTCTTTTCAATGTTTCTCCATGGAGGATTTGTTCACATCGCCGGCAATATGCTTTACCTTTGGATTTTTGGCAACAATGTCGAAGATAACCTTGGCCATTTTAGATTTTTAATATTTTATCTCCTTTGTGGTATTGGGGGGGCAGTTGCTCATGTTCTTTCTAATCCTTCCTCTCAAATCCCTACACTCGGAGCAAGTGGAGCTATCGCTGGTGTTCTTGGTGCTTACCTTATTTTATTTCCTGGGGCAAGAATCATCACTTTAATTCCTCTTTTTTTCTTCATTGAACTAGTTGAGCTCCCAGCCTTCATTGTTATTGGCCTTTGGTTTGTTCTCCAGCTTGCTAATGGATTAGCTTCAATTGCCCCTTCAACTTATCAGGATTTAGGAGGAGTTGCCTGGTTTGCTCATATTGGTGGTTTTTTGACAGGTATTTTTCTTGTTTTGCTCCTTAGGAAAAGGAAGAAAAAAACAAGCTATAACTTCTTAATCGACGACTTTTAAAGCTCTTTTGACCTTTTAAAATTGGGGAAATTATCTCATCCCTTTTTTCAAAACTAAGGAAAGAACCTGCAAGCGAAAGGTTCTTGAAGATAAGGACTGAACAAACTGGTCTACTTTCTCTCTTACTTCATCTGGAGGAGAATAAATATATAATGGGTCTTCTTCCCCCTTTTCTTTTAACACCCCTTTTTCAACTAATTTCTTTAAGGCTTCTTTGACATCCCTTTCTTTCCTTCCTAAGCGAAGGGACAAGTTATAAGAAGAATCAATTGCTTGAGGATTTTGATGAAAAAAAACAATTAAATCCCAAGCAAGGAAGGAGTCAACATATTTTTCAACAAAGCTCTCCATTTCAGGGGAAAGATAACTGATATTACTTGGACCATTCACCTTTGCTTTATCCTTTCCTTAAAAACTTTTTATTTATTTTACTACTTTAAGATAACATTTGACATCTATTATATTAAACGAGAATTTCTAAAAGAGAAGTACCCCCAATCTTAATATTTAAGAATTTTGCCCTCCACCTAATTCCAAAAATGAATTTGGAAGTTCTGTTCATAAATCATCAATCCAGATAGTCCTTAAATCCGAATATCGAAATTCCAAACATTCTTCTTTTGCCTTTTGGTTATTTGAATTTTGGTCATTTGAAATTGTTTAGGATTTAGTACTTTGTGTTTAGAATTTTAAACCTAATAATATCGTTTTTGGCAAAAAGCCTTATTGTTTGCTTTAAGCGATTTATCCATAGCTATTTTAAGGAATTATATAAACAGGCGTCCCTACTGAAACTTGCTCAAAAAGCTCAATCACATCTCTCGGATACATTCTAACACAACCATGAGAGGCAGCATGCCCAACTGACCAAATATGAGGTGTCCCATGAATTCTAACTAAAGGAGCTGAAAGCTCAATGGCTCTTGGGCCAAGAGGATTGCCAAGTCCAGGAGGAATAACCTCTGGCATATTTTTTGACCAGCTTTTATGGGGATTGTGCCAAGAAGGATGCTTTCTCTTAGCAATTACTTTCCAATTTCCTAAAGGAGTCGGATATCCAGGTGTACCAACCGCTACTGGATAAATTTTAATTAAATTGCCTTCATGATAAAGATAAAGCTTTCTTTGGGACCTTTTAATAACAATTTTTGTCGTATCTTGCCAAAAAGACCACTCTTTCTCGTCACTATTTCCCGCTAAATCGCAAACTCTCACTTTAACTCGGTGCTGACCATCCTTCTTTAAGTCTAATTTGCAAGTGGCTCTTTTTAACTTTCTATCATAATTCCCCTTTAATTCAATCCCATCAATAATAAAGGTAACTTCTGCTACATCAGAAGTTAAATCTTCCATCTGAACAGAAAGCTCAAGTGAATCACCAAAAACTTTCGAGTTTTCGAAAGGGAAAGTTTCTTTAATCTTCGGTGAGTAAATATCTACAATTAACTCGTAATCCCTTTCACTTTTATTGCCGGCTAAATCAGAAATTTTTAATTTCAAAGAATTTCGATCATTTAATGAAAAAAGAGCCAGTTTAAAATTACCTTGAGAATCAGCTCTAATTAATGGAAGCTGACGAGTATTCAAGGTAGTTCTGATTCTAGATTGAGGCTCTGTTTTGCCTAAAAGATAGAGATGGTAATGGGAAGAAGCAATTATTCCGTTAAAACGACTGAAATTAATTGATGGAGCTTGAGTATCAACGATAAAGGAAGAACTTATTTTGGACTTTCTCTCGAACAACGAGAAAAGATTCATTTTTAAAATTAAATCAACTTGATGAGTTCCATCACTGAGAAAAGGAACTTCAAAACTAATTTCATTGATGGGTGAATGATGAAAAAAATTTCTCTCTTTTTTATCTAAAAAAAATTTATCGAGTGAAAGTTTAAAACCAGGGATGTTTAAAAAACTTATTCTGACCAGGGCAAATGAGCTTTTGATGAATGCTTTCTCTCTGGGAGTTATTAAAACAAATTTTTCAAAGAAGATAAAAAGCAAAGAGTAAAAGAAAAATGTGAACAAAAAAATTAAAAAAATAACCAGAAAAAATCTTTTTATCATTTTCGATTAAAACTCTTTACCAAAAAACCAATCTCGAAGACCATCTTTTCAAACTATTTTTGTTTTTAACTCTTAAAATCTCATCATAAAGTTAAATTGCTCACCAGTGTCTTTCGTTAAAATTGAAGTAGTTAAAGAGAGCCCTAACCTAAATTAGAAAACCCTTTTTACCATTGAGTAGTTATTTTATTAGTTATTATATCATCAGGATATTATATATTTAAGACTCCTAAATCTTTTTGCAAGCGCTTGACAAGACTTTATTTTTTTGATATTTTGACTGACTGGTCAGTCAAACAATCAAATGACTCCGATTTTAAATGCTCGAGAAAAAATTATAAAAAGCGCTACTCGCCTCTTTTCGGAGAAAGGCTTTTATAATACTTCAACCGATGAAATTGCAGAAATAGCCGGTATCTCCAAAGGCTTGATCTTTCACTATTTCCTTAGCAAAGAAGAGCTTTATTGTTCTGTCTTAAACGAAAACGAGATAAAACTAGAAAGAAGATTAAAAAAAGCCATAAAGAATACAAAATCTGCTAAAGAAAAATTAACTCGAACTCTTGAAGCGTTATTTTCTTACTTCATTAAAAATAAAGCAGTTTTAGGCTTTTTCTTTACAGAAGTAGTCGGTTTAGAAAAAGCTTCAAAGTTCAAAGAAGAAAAGAAAAAAGAACGCCTTAAAATTTTAAAAGAAATAATTGATGAAGGAATAGAAAAGAAAGAATTTAAAAAAGTTGATTCTAAAAAAGTTACTCAATTTTTTTTAGGGGTAATCGAATCAATACTGATTTCAATTTCAAAACAAAAAAAATCTTTACCACCTAAAAAAATAACCCAGCAATTGCTTGATATCTTTTTCTATGGTATTGCTTTACCAAAAGGATATGCCGATGAAGAAAATAAATAAAAAGGAAATAATTATTCTTTCAATCATCTTAATAATCCTGGGCTTAATTTCTTTTTTCAGCTTTCGAGAATATCAGGCAAAGTTGGAGAGAGAGAAAAAATATATAGAAGCTTCAGGGATGATTGAAGCTACGGAGATTACTATTTCAAGTGAAATTGGAGGAAAAATTATTAAAGAATATATTAGTGAAGGAGAAAATGTAAAAAAGGGACAACTCCTTGTTGAGCTCGATGATAAGGTTCTAAAAAGCCAATTAAAACAAGCCCAAGCAGCCGTCGCCGCCGCTGAAACACAGCTTGAAATAGCCATGGCTGGAACAAGGCATGAGCAAATTGACCAAGCAAAGGCAAGCTTAAACCAAGCTAGAGCTCAAAAAAGGGGTGCCTATAAAAGTTATCAAAATGCTCTTGCTCTTTATAATCAACGAACGGCCCAACAAATGCAAGTGGACGCAGCCCAAACTCAAGTTGACACCCTCGAGGCTCAAAAAGCCGGAGCCGAAAAGGGGCTTGAAAATGCTAAAAAATTAGCTCAAGTGAGTCCTCAACTTGATGCTGCAGAAACTGCTTTAAAATCAGCGCAAGCTTCTTACGATAAAGCCCTTGCTGCAAAAGATGGAGCTAGTGCAGCGGTTGATGCAGCTCTAGCAAACTATAATTACTTAACTCTGCTCTACCCTTCTCCAAGAACCCAAATTCAGCAAGAAGAAATCAACTCTGCTTGGTATAACTATCAAAATGCAATTTCCCAACTTCATCAAGCAGAAGCTGGGTTAATTTCAGCTCAAATCGCCCTTGAAGGAGCACAAAAAAATTATGATAATGTAAAGCTAATTGAAGAGACAAACCAACAAGCGCAAATTGACGCAGCTCAAACCCAAGTTGATTTATCTAAAGCCCAACTTACTGGCGCTCAAAAAAATCTTAATAGCTCAAAGAAGCTTTACGATGAGAGAACCCAAGCTCAGCAACAGGTTGATGTTGCTGAAACCCAATATGAAATTGCTAAGGCTCAAGAAGCCGCTGCTAAAGCTCAGTTAAATTTACTAATTAATGGACCAACTACGCTTGATATTAAGTTAATTCAAGCCCAAGTTGACCAAGCGCGAGCTTCTCTGCTTCAAGTTCAAGCTTCCTTAGATAAAACGAAATTCGAAGCCCCTCGCCCAGGCATCATAGCCACAAAATATTATGAAGTGGGTGAAACTGTTACACCAGGTTCACCCATTTGCAAATTAATTGACTTAAACAAAGTCACTTTAACAGTTTACATACCAGAAATTGAGTTAGGGAAAGTTAAGATAGGACAAAAAGTTAATGTTTTTATCGACAGTTTTCCCAATAAAATCTTTAAAGGAAAAGTGACTAAAATTTCTTCAGAAGCTGAATTCACGCCTTCCAATATTCAGACCAAAGACCTAAGAGCTTCTATCGTTTTTGCTGTTACTATCACTATTAAAAATAAAAACCAAATTTTAAAGCCGGGTATGCCGGCTGATGCTCAAATCATCTTAAAATAAGATTGAAGTTTAATGAGGGGAGACTGAAGCAAAAGGAGATTGGTAACTGAAGACAAAGCTAGTGAACAGCGAGCAGGAAAAAGTTAGCAAGGAGATTAAAAATAAAAAGTCAAAAATCAGCTTAAAAGACAGGCTTAGGGACTAGGGTTAAATGTTCAGCCAAAATTCACGAGACCGTAAACGATATGCATTTTTGATATTTGTGATTTCAATTAAAAACAAGAGTAGCAAGGGGGCATTTTATTTTCACTTAGAAGTGAGGGGTTAAAGGTATGGAATACGCTATTGAAACCGAGAATTTAACTAAATCATTTGGAGTAATAACTGCCGTTGACCGCTTAAATCTCAAAATAAAAAAAGGTGAAATTTTCGGGCTTTTTGGACCTGATGGAGCTGGGAAAACCACAGCTATCCGCCTCCTCACAACAATTCTTAAACCAACTAGTGGCACTGCTAAAATAGCCGGCTATCACCTCATTGAAGACGCAAAAGAGATAAGAAAGAGAATCGGGTATATGTCTCAAAGATTTAATCTTTATGGTGACCTTACCGTAGATGAAAATCTTCTTTTTTTCGCCGATTTGTTTGGAGTTAAAGGAAAGAAAAGAGACAATCGGATTAAAGAACTTTTATCATTCAGCAATTTAACCCAATTTAGAAAGAGGCGAGCTGAACATCTCTCCGGTGGCATGAAGCAAAAATTAGCTCTTTCTTGTACCTTACTCCATGAACCAGAAATTATATTCCTTGACGAACCAACTACTGGAGTTGATCCCATTTCCCGAAGAGAACTTTGGAAAATCATAAGTGACCTTCACTTAAAAAAGGTTACCCTCTTCATTACCACCCCTTATTTAGATGAAGCAGAACGATGTAATAAAGTCGCCTTTATGGATAAAGGAAAAATTATTCTCATAGAAAAAACAAAAAAAATTAAAGAAAGAGTCAAAGGAGATTTTATTGAAATAGTTGCTTCACCACCGAAAAAAGTCCTTAAGGTAATAAAGGAAATAAATGATGTCATACAAGGAGAAATTTTTGTAGATAGAATCCAAGCTTGGGTTAAGAATGTTCAAAAAGCCATCCCCTTAATTTCAAAAAGATTGAAACAAGAAGGTTTTGAGATAAGGGCAATTCACTCAATTCAGCCTTCGATGGAAAATGTTTTTATTCAAATTATGCGAGAGCTTCCAAAAAAGGATGAAAGAGAGAATATTTGCCATAATTAGAAAAGAGTTTCTTCATATTATCAAAGACCCACGGACTCTGTATGTAGTAATTGGTATCCCTGTTATTCAATTAATTCTTTTTGGTTATGCTTTAACCTTTGATGTTAAACATATTCCCACTGCTTTTTATGATTTGGACAAAACACCTAAAAGCCGAGCAATAATCAATAAGTTTAAAGCCTCTGGTTACTTTGAGATTAAAAAGTATCTTGAAAATAAAAAAGAAATCAGAGAAGTCCTGGACTCTGGTCGCATCCGAACAGTTGTTGTTATCCCTCCTGGTTTTGAAAAGAAGCTCGAAAAAGGGGAAAAAGTTAAGTTGCAAGTTTTAGTTGATGGCTCCGACCCTAATATAGGTCGATTTGCTTCTGGCTATGCCACTGCCATCTTAGAAATCTACTCTAATCAACTTAAACTTCAATTTTTGGAAAAAAACGGGCTGAGGCTTGTTAAAGGCTTTCCTCCTTACGAAGATAGAAGGCGAGCTTGGTATAATGAGGAGCTCAAAAGTGTCAACTATATTATCCCTGGTGTTATTGCTGTCCTCCTTATTTACATTCCCACTATTTTAACAGCCACTGCTATTGTTCGGGAAAAAGAGTTTGCTACCTTAGAACACATCATTGTTTCACCAGTTAAATCTTATGAACTAATGGTGGGGAAAATTTTCCCTTACTTCGTCATAGGTGTAATCGATGCTTCACTGATAACTTTATTTGGAAAACTCTGGTTTGGTGTTCCCATCCGAGGTAGCCTTTTAATTCTTTCCTTATCAACTATGCTTTATCTTCTTTGCAATCTCGGAACTGGCTTGTTTGTCTCAACCATTGCTCAGTCGCAGCAAGTCGCTAGTACCATTGCTTTCCTAACCGCGATGCTCCCTGGCTACCTTTTATCTGGTTTTATTTTCCCAGTTGAAAGTATGCCTAAATTTGCTCAGTTAGTTTCCTATCTTGTACCAACCCGATATTATCTCGTTGTTATTAGGGGAATATTCCTTAAAGGTGTTGGTTTAAAAACACTCTGGGACCAAATTTTAGTTCTTTTTGTTTTCAGCTTCCTTATTATCACCCTTAGTACCTGGCAATTTATTAGAAGGAGCAGTCAATGAGGAAAAAGATTTCTCAATTATTTAGAAAAAATCGCATTACTTTTCTTGTCAAAAAGGAGTTTTTACAAATCAAAAGAGATAAGCGACTCCTTCCAACTATTATTATCCTTCCCATAATGCAACTTCTCCTTTTTGGATATGTTGTCTCAACTGATGTCAAACATCTAGCTACCGCAATTTGTGATTTTGACCGCTCCGCAGCCAGCCGCCAAATATTGAGCTCCTTTAGTAACAGTGAATATTTTGATTTCAAGTACTATGTCAAATCCCAAAGAGAAATAAAAGATTTAATTGATGAAGGTAAAGCAAGAATTGGAATTGTTATTCCACCCAATTTTTCTAAAAAAGTAGCTTTGGGCGAGACCGCTCACCTTCAAATAATTGTTGATGGTTCTGATTCAAGTAGTGCCAACTTAGCTTTAACTTATGCTTCAAAAATAATTCGAGCTGAATCAGGGAAAGTATCTCAAGAGTTACTTTCCAAAATGGTAGTCCAAAAACCAATCCCTAATCTCAGCCCTCAACTAAGAATTTGGTACAATCCCAACTTAAAAAGTGTTAATTTCATGGTTCCTGGGCTAATGGCTACCATCTTAATGCAAATAACTTTAATTCAAATAGCTATAGCCATTGTTAAGGAAAAGGAGTTGGGAACGCTAGAGCAGCTCATTGTTACTCCAATTAAGCGAGTTGAATTTATCTTAGGAAAAGCAATTCCTTATGCTCTCATTGGATTTTGTGATGTTGTCCTAATCATCTTGGTAGGTCTTTTCTGGTTTAAAGTAATCTTCCAGGGAAGCTTAATACTTCTTCTCTTTCTCTCCCTTATTTTTGTTTTTGCTAACATTGCGGTTGGAATTTTTATTTCAACTATCTCTAAAACCCAGCAACAAGCGATGTCCACCGCTGTCTTTATAACAATGCCTAGCATAATGATTTCTGGTTTTATTTTCCCTGTCGAAAATATGCCCAAAGTGATCCAATATCTCGTTTATTTAATTCCCCTCAAGTATTTTCTGATAATTGTTCGAGGTATATTTCTTAAAGGTATTGGTTTAAAAACACTCTGGCCCCAAGTAACTCCTTTATTGATTTTAGCCTTAGTGATGCTTACTTTAAGTACCAGAAGATTTCAAAAGAAACTGAGTGACTAAGGAATGAGCTTAGAAGAAAATTTCCCTATCTTAACTGAAAAGCTAACGAAAAAGTTTGATAGTTTTACGGCTGTCAACAATATTGACCTTACTATCAAGAAAGGAGAAATCTTTGGTTTTCTTGGCCCAAATGGTTCTGGTAAGTCAACAACGATTAAAATGCTCTGTGGAATCCTGGAACCTACTTCAGGAAAGGCAAGTGTTCTAGGCTATGATGTTTATACAGACGCAGAAAAGATAAAAGAAAGAATTGGGTATATGTCACAAAAGTTCAGCCTTTATGAAGATTTAACAGTCGATGAAAATTTAGAGTTTTATGGAGGAATTTACCAGGTCCCTTCAGACCAAATTGACCAGCGCAAGGAATTTGTTTTAGAAATGGCTGATTTGAAAGGTCGAGAAAGAGAGCTAACTGCCAATCTCTCTGTTGGTTGGAAACAGCGTTTAGCTTTAGGCTGCGCTCTTTTACACCAGCCAGAACTTTTATTTCTGGATGAACCAACGAGTGGAGTTGACCCACTTTCCCGACGCCACTTTTGGGATTTATTAAATGAAATGGCTGAAGAAGGGAAAACTATCTTCGTTACTACCCACTATATGGATGAAGCTGAATACTGCTACCGCCTTGCTTTCATTTTTGAAGGGAGAATTATTGCCCTTGGCTCACCTCAAGAAATTAAGAAAACAATGAAAGAAAAGGTTTTTCAGATTCAATGTGATCAAATTGACCGAGCTTTTCAAATTCTCAATCAATTTCCTCAACTTGAAGAGGTTCTTATCCATGGAGCAAATATCCATATTGTTGGAGCAAAAACTGATTTAGTAAAGAACTTGATTCCCGCCCTTTTAAAGGAAAATAAAATTAACCTTCTTCAAATTAAATCGATTGAACCTTCCCTTGAAGATGTCTTTGTTTCTCTTATTGGACGAGAAGCTCGCGAAAAAATAAGAAAAGAATTTCTCCCTTGCGAGCCCCCGCTCAATTAGTTACTATTAGTTAGGCATAAATCACCTAAAGCTGGCCAGCTGGTTAGCCAGCTTATTAAAATTTAAAAACTTACTTTTAATTTAAAGGTTTGAGGAGGAGATAAAATTGAAAAAAGTCGAGCCGGAAAAAATCCGAAACATCGCAGTGGTTGGTCATGGTGGGTGTGGTAAAACAACCTTAGTTGAAGGATTACTCTTCGCCTCAGGTCAAATTACTAGGTTTGGTAAAGTTGAGGATGGAACCACCATATCCGATTACGACCCAGAGGAAATAAAAAGGAAAATATCGATTAATACAGCTCTTGCCTTCTTCTTTTACAAAGATTTCAAAATTAATTTAATTGATACACCAGGTTATGCTGACTTTATTGGAGAAGTAGTCAGTGCCCTTTCAGCAACCGATTCACTCTTATTTGTAATTGATGCTGCCTCTGGGGTTCAAGTCCAAACAGAAAAAATCTGGCATATGGCTCAAGAGGAGCTTCCACGTGCTTTTTTCATAAATCGACTGGATAAAGAGGGTTCCGACTTTAGTTCAGCAGTCGAGTCAATTAAAAGTTCATTTCAAAAAGTAGTAGTTCCTCTCCAAATTCCTGTAGGCAAGGAAGCAAATTTAAAAGGCATTATTGACCTTCTTGAAATGAAAGCCATCATTTATGAAAATCAAAAACCAAAGGAAGCTGACATTCCTCAAGAATTAAAAGGGGAAGCCGAAAGTTCCAGGGAAAAGTTAATTGAGGCAGCAGCTGAAAGCTCTGATGAACTCCTTGAAAAGTATCTTGAGGGCGGGGGGCTAACTAAAAGTGAAATCTTAGAAGGTCTAAAAAAAAGTTTCTCCGATGGTAAAATTATTCCAATTTTCAGTGGCTCAGCTACCCAATTAATTGGAGTCCACTCCCTTCTTGATTTTATTATTAATCTTTTCCCTTCACCTCTCGAAAGAAAAGAAATCAAAGGAATTAACCCCAAAACCAAAGAAGAGATAACAAAAAAAATTGCCCCTTCAGAGCCCCTAGTTAGTTTAGTTTTTAAGACTATGACCGACCCTTATGTTGGAAAACTTAATTACGTGAGAGTCTTTTCTGGAACTTTAAAAACCGATTCCCACCTCCTTAATGCAACTAAAGATAGAAGAGAAAGAGTTGGACATCTTTATATGATGAGAGGAAAAAACCAAGAGGATGTAGGAGAAGTGGTCTCGGGTGATATTACCACTATCCCCAAACTTACAGAAACGGCAACTGGAGATACTCTTTGCGACGAAAGTTCACCCATTGTCTTAACTCCTCCTAATTTTCCTGAACCAGTTTTTTCCGTAGCCATTGAACCAAAAACCAAAGGAGATGAAGAAAAACTTAGCACTTGTTTGACTAAACTAGCTGAAGAGGACCTTACTCTAAAAGTTTATCGAAATCATGAGACCAAACAAACTATTGTCACTGGTCTTGGTGATTTACACCTTGAAATTCTCCTCAGTCATCTCCAAAGAAAATTTAATGTCGAAGCCATCCTCTTAGAACCAAGGATTCCCTATAAGGAAACGATTAAATCAACCGCGAGTGCCCAAGGAAAATACAAAAGACAAACAGGAGGAAGAGGACAATATGGTGATGTTTGGCTAAAAGTTGAGCCCCTCCCTCGAGGAGCAGGCTTTGAGTTTGTTGACAAGATAGTTGGTGGGGTTGTTCCCAAAAATTATATTCCAGCTGTGGAAAAGGGAATCAAAGAAGCTATGGAGGGTGGCGTTTTAGCTGGATATCCAATGATTGATATTCGAGTTACACTTTACGATGGCTCTTTCCACCCTGTGGACTCTTCTGATATGGCTTTTAAAATTGCAGGTTCCCTTGGCTTTAAAAAAGCTACTCAAGAAGCCGGTCTTACCCTGCTTGAACCAATTATGAATCTAGAAGTAATGGTTCCAGAAAAGTATATGGGGGATGTCATTGGAAACTTAAGTGGTAAAAGAGGAAAAATTCAGGGAATGGAAACTAGAGGGAAGTATCAACTGGTTAAAGCTCTAGTGCCCCTAGCCGAACTCTCTAAATATGCTACGGAACTAAGGTCATTAACCCATGGTGAAGGAGCTTTCTCAATGGAATTCTCTCACTACGAAGAAGTGCCTTTTGAGATTGCTCAAAAAATAGTGGAAAAAGCCCAAAAAGAAAAAGCAGAATAAAACTAAAGTAGTCTCAAGGCGTTACTATCTTTAGCCCAAATGGAAAATTCTTAATCCCCAGAAGATCTTATCTTGCATGGTACATTAAGGTTAAAATTAATGGGTAAACACCAACATTTTTTACTATTATTCTAATTTTATTAATACTTGTGAAATTAAAAATGTGAAAAAAGTCGAGTTTGTTCTAGTTTTTAAATTTTCGTGGAGTCCCGAGTTTATCTTGAGCACAGTGTTAAGCCTGCTTGGTAGGGGGCGAAGGGGGCTCGAACAGATGCAGCAAGTTGCGCCTACTTGTTGCATGCCTGTCGGGAGACAGAGCAGACAGGTGGCCTTGCCTCTAGCGGGGTGCGGATAGCAATTTCCCACTGAGAGAGCTGACTGAGTAGCTGCGCGTAATCGGAGCTTAAGCGAAAACCACAAAAAACAATTTATCGCTTTCTTGGAATTGTGAGAATGGAGCTCAAGCCCCTTTAAGAAAATTACCTGTTCCGGAATAAATAAAATAAGCAGATAAACCGATAAGGAATGCGCCACAAGCAAGAAGGATGCCTTGATAGATTCGGTCGCTTAAAATTTTTGTCCCCGAATAGACAACAAAGGAAACCAGGCTATACCAAACTAAGTCAGATAAGATATGACCAACGAAAAAAACGCCTGCTCCTAAAACTCCCCACTTAAACCCTTGACCCAGTAAAGCCATCCCAATACTTGCCCACCATAAAAACCAGTAGGGATTAGATAAACTTGTTACAATGCCAGTTATTACTGGATGAGCAGTTGGATTAGTCGAAACAGAAGTGCTAAAAATTATCTTCTTCCTAAGAGAATCTCTAATAATGCCATATCCCATCCAGAGAAGAATTAAACCCCCAAAAACTCCAACTGCACTAAAAACCAATTTTTGCTTCAAGAAAGTTCCCAGCCCAAAAATTAAACCAACAACTAAGCTAGACTCCAAAATTCCATGGCCAAGAACAAGGAAGGGACCAGCCCAAAAGCCCCGTTTATAGCTCTCACTAATGGTAACAGTTAAAAGAGGACCGGGAGAAGCCGCTCCACTGAAACCTGTAACAAAACTGGTTAAAAAAATAACAAAAAGGGTCAACTGCTTTACTCCTTTATTTTACCCCGAGGTCTCCTAGCTGTAGGTGGACTTTCTTTGCCCTTACCCCGATAAGGGATGGGAATATATTGAACTGCTGGCCTTCGAGTAGTTGGTTGAGGGTAAAGTCTCATTAACTGATAAATCTCTTCAGGAACTTCTTTACTCACCTGCAATCCTAGTTTTTTTGCTTCCTCATAAGTAATTGGGTAATCGTGAGTCCATCTTCCTTCAGTTAAAACTTTGGAAAGTTTCTGAGCTTTCTTTTTCCCTATTCTTTTTTCCAATAAAGAATAGATAAATTTTTCCACTTGTTTAATTGCCTTTTTAGCAACATCAGCTTTAGCCAAAGTAGTATCATCAATTTTATTAATATCCTTCATTTTAACCACCTTTAAAATAGAAGCAGCTGGAAGTTCGCCAATTTGAGGGTCAATTGGACCCATAACTGCGTTTTCATCCATAGCAATTTCACTTGCTGCAAGGGCAATCATTGTTCCACCTGACATTGCGTAGTGGGGAATAAAAACAGTAACTTTAGAAGGATGTCTTAAAATAGCATGTGCAATTTGTTCAGAGGCAAGAGCTAAACCACCTGGAGTATGAAGAATAATATCAATAGGCATATCATCAGGGGTGAAGCGAATAGCCCGCAAGACTTCTTCGGAATCTTCAATATCAATATACCGGAAAAAAGGTATCCCTAAAAAGCTAATCATTTCTTGCCGATGGATTAAGGTTATAAGACGAGTTCCTCTCTTGGATTCTAAAGACTTAATTAACCGCAAGCGATTTCCTTCAATTATTCGCAATTTAATCGCAGGTAAAAGAGAAAAAATAATTATAAAAATCCAGAATAATTCAAAGAAGCTCAAAGAAATCTCCTTATATACTTATATATCTTTAGGGTTTTGACTTAGGTAAATATTTTTGAACTTTCATTTGAGCCGATTCACCAATTGCATTGCCTAAGGCAAGAAGAGCTCTTGAGAGAGCAAGTTCATAGCCAATTTGAGGAATTACAGGATCGGTCTTTTTTCGTCGCGCCATTCCTTTCCCAACATATTCTTTCCCTTCAATTAAAGTACTTGCTCTCACCTTAGTTAAAGAATCGTCCTGTTCAATTAAAAGTTCGATTTTCTCTTTTTTTATCCCTAAAACTTCCATTGTTCTCCCCATCATCAGAGATAAGAGAAAATCAATAAGAAAAAGTCATTTTAACTGAAACGCTTATTTTAACTTCTCCTGGGGCAATTGGCAACTCACTAGCTCCTTTCTCCATAGCATAACTTGGATAAGGATAAAGAAGCTCGCCTTCCTCTTCAGTCACTAAAACAACCTTTTTAATCTTCACTCCCATTGAATCTGCAATTGCTTCAGCTTTGCGTTTGGCGTCTTCTATCGCTTTTTGAAATGCTCTTTTTCTCACCAATTTATCTTCCTTAAGACTAAACCAAACATTATCAACATTAGTTGCCCCTTCCTTTGTAGCTAAATCGACTATTTTACCTACTTCTTTTATATTTTTGGTAGTGATCATAAGTTGGTGGCGAGCTCTAAACCCCTCACTAGATACCTCCCCTTCTGAAAAAGAAATCTCAGGTTGATATGGCCAAAGATTAAAACCACTTGTCTCAATATCTCTGTTGGAA
The DNA here is from genome assembly GCA_015711795.1 of Candidatus Geothermocultor quzhuomuensis. Taxonomy (GTDB): domain Bacteria; phylum Actinomycetota; class Aquicultoria; order Geothermocultorales; family Geothermocultoraceae; genus Geothermocultor; species Geothermocultor quzhuomuensis. The sequence continues at coordinate 4,303 of JACVJC010000024.1, read as the reverse complement.
ACACCAAAATTTTTCAGGGCTTCTATGACCTTATTAGCTATCTTATTATTTTTATCTAATGCCTTTTCAGCCATGGAGCTAGCTGTTTCAATCGCAATAAGGATTTTAGCTTCACCTGGTTCCCCACTAGCAGTTCCATAACCAATGGTTGTAATAGTATCTTGGAGAATCTCTTCTCTTTTTCCAACCTGAGTTATCGATGGGTTTCCGCAACTAAAAGTTAGGCTTGCTATTAAAATAAATACAAGAATGCTAAATCCCTTTTTAAATTCCCTTCTCCCCATCCAAACTTCTTCCTTTAACTTTACTCTTCTCCCAATAAAAGGATTTTCCTCTTGGTAATCCTCCTTAATGCCCTTTGATAATCTAAAGAATGAGGTGCCATAGCCAAAGCTAATTTTAAATGTCTTAAAGCCATATTTTTCTTCTTTAATTTCTCAAAACAAAGACCTAAACCAAAGTGGGCATAATGATTAAGGGGATCAATTTCAATAGCTGATTCAAATTCTGCTTTAGCTCTTTCAAACTGTTGCCATTTATAATAAGCTCTTCCCAAAGCTTCTCGGACAGAGCCCTTTCTTGGTTCAGTCTTTTTTACTTTCTCAAGTAAAAAAGCAGCTTGAGCTGGGTGACCCGTTTCTAAAAAATGCAATCCTTTTTGGAAAAGATTATAAGTTAACTCTTCTTGGGCTTTCTTCTCCATTTTTTATACCTAACTTCTTTTGACAATTACTATTATAACCTTACTCAGGCAAAAAAAACTATCTTAACCTAAACATTACTAACAATAAAAACTAACAACTTTTTCTCTTGCCTTTAATCAACTCTTTCTCTAAAATCTATTTGTCCATTTCTAAAGGATTTTTAATGGCTGAGATTAAACCATTTAAAGGAATTTTATACAATTCTAAAAAAGTAGAGCCAGGTCTTTGTGTCACTCCACCTTATGATGTTATCACTCCTGAAGAGCAAGAAAGATACTACCAGTTCTCTCCTTACAACATTATTCGCATTGAATTAGGGAAAGATTTTCCTGAGGACAACGATGATGAAAATAAATACCTAAGAGCAGCTCGATTCCTCAATGATTGGCTGGAAAATGGCATTCTTAAACAAGATGAACAATCTTTCTTTTATATATATCAACAAAAATACACCTTAAAATCAGGAGAAGAAAAAGAAAAAACAGGGCTCATTGCTTTAGTAAAGTTAGAAGAATTTGAAAAAAAAGTTATTCTTCCTCATGAAAGAACACTTTCTAAACCTATGGAAGACCGTCTCAATTTAATCCGAGCCACACGAGCTAATGTTAGTCAAATCTTTTCCCTTTTTTCTGACCCCTCCAAAGAAGTTGATAGAATTTTAAACAAGCATATCCAATTATCGAGTCCCTTAATTAATTTTTTTGACCATGAAAATGTTAACCACCTCCTTTGGCGAATTACCAATAGCGATGATAGCAAGAGACTAATTGAGCTTTTTAAAGATAAACAAATTTTTATTGCCGATGGTCATCACCGTTATGAAACTTCTCTTAAGTTCAGAGATGAAATGAGAGAAAAAAGTCCTTCCTTTACAGGAAAAGAAAGCTGGAATTATACTATGATGACTCTTGTCAATATGGATAACGATTTAACTATTTTCCCGGTCCACCGTATTGTTAAAAACTTAATTTATTTTTGCAAAAGTATTTTTCTTAATTCAGTCAGCAACTTCTTTTTTATGGAGAAATTAAATTTATCTCCGACTAAAGAATCTCTTCCTCACTTATTAGAAGTTATAGGGAATAAAAAAGATGAACACACTATTGGAATGTATATTAAAGGCGAAGGTTTTCTTCTTTTAAAACTTAAGGATTTATCCTTGATAGAAAAGTTTATCCACGGTGATTATCCTGAGGAATGGAAAAAGCTCGATGTTAACATCTTGCAATTTCTTATCATTGAAAATGTTCTTGGGCTTCAAGCAAAAGAAGTTGAAGAAAGCGTTGCCTTTATTAAGGATGAAGACAAAGCCTTTGAATCAGTGGAAAAAGAGGAAGCTCAAATTGCCTTTTTCTTAAACCCTGTTAAAATTAGCCAAATTAAAACAATTGCTCTCTCTGGTGAGAGAATGCCTCAAAAATCCTCTTTTTTCTATCCCAAAGCCTGGACCGGCCTAGTGATTAATAAATTCTAACTTTTTTGATCCACCTCTCCTTTTAAAAAAGTATTGACATATAACATTACTATAATATACTTTTATCAATGGAGATATTCTTCTTTAGATGGGATGAGGATACCATAGAGCATTTAGCTAATCATGGTATTCCTCCTGAAGAAGTTGAGGATGTCGCTTTTGAAGGTTCTCCATCTATTCGAAAAGGAAGATACGGAAGACGATATCTATACGGCAAAACAACAGGAGGTCGTTATCTTTTTGTTGTATATGTCTTAGTCGGCAGAGAGATAGCTAAAGTAATAACTGCTCGCGATATGGATAGCAAAGAAAGAAAACTATATCTAAAGAGAGGTAAATAGTATGGCAAAGATACCAGAGTTTAAAACTAAAGAAGAAGAAAGAAAATTTTGGGCTAGCCATTCCTCAGCTGATTATTGGGATGACACGGAAGAATGTGATGACACCTTCAAAAGACCCAAGCTCAAATCAGTCTCTCTAAAGCTCGACCCAGCAATGCTTGAGAAAATAAAAGTCATCGCTCATAAAAGAGGCTTATCTTACAATGCCCTCATAAGGTATCTTCTCTCAAAAGGAATCGAGAAAGAACTGAAAGGTACTTAAATTTACAGTTCCACTGATTTTTTCTGCACTTCACGGCTTTGTATGGTTTTAGACAACAGTTTGGCAGATTTACTTTGCAATTTATGCATTTGACAAAAAGGAAGTAATAGACTATTATAGTCAAAAAAAATAAACCTTGGAGGTCTAAAAATGAAAATTGCTGCTATATCAAAGCTCAAAGCTTCTCTTAGTGAGTACTTGAAACGAGTAAAGAGTGGAGAAGAAGTTCTAGTTACTGAACGCGGCAAACCAGTAGCTAAGCTTGTCCCGGTAATCCGAAAAGCCTCGCTTTCCACACATTTACAAGAAATGGAAAAACAAGGGTTGATTAAGTTGGGTTCTGGCCAACTTCCTAAAACTTTCTGGAGTCTGCCGCGACCTAATGACTCAAAGAGTCGAGGCCTTAAAGTCTTACTAGAAGAAAGAAGAGGTGGCCGTTGAGGTTTTGGGATGCTTCCGCAGTTATTCCTCTTTGTCTAAAAGAACCACAAACTGCTTCTTTAAGAGAAATATTGAAGAAAGACCAGCACATAGTTGTTTGGTGGGGAACATCTATTGAGTGTTATTCAGCTCTTGCTCGGTTGCGCCGTGACGGTAGCCTAGATGATACTTCAGAGGAACAAGCTAGAAACATTCTTCGTTTGCTTGCCAATGCATGGACCGAGGTTGAGCCAACTGAACAAGTTAGAGAGACCACCGAGCGATTACTAAGATTGCATCCCTTAAGAGCAGCAGACTCTTTACAGCTAGCAGCAGCTTTGGTTTGGGCAGAAAAAACTCCACGGGGTCATAGCTTTGTATCCTTAGACACTCAACTTCGTCAGGCAGCTCATCTTGAAGGTTTTGCCCTACTACCTGAGAAAATACCTTAATCTCCTTCCTTATTTAAAAACGCAATTGTACAAAAACTTCCTAAAATTGTTAAAAAACAGTCATCAGGGTCAACTCTTGCAATCAAGCATATAATCTATACACTAGAAAAGGGAAATGTGATATTGGAAGACCTGACCCCTATTGCTTGCGTAATTAAAAAGACTTTAAGAAGACTTAAAAGTTGGCAATAGAAAATTAGGCATGCAATGCCACGTCTTCAAGGGTTACTTTCTTGAAGACATCCTTGCTCCTAAAGCGTTTTACCGCGTCTAGGATTTCAATGCCGGCAAGTCGCCCTTCAGTATCATAATCAACAGCAATTCCTTCTGCAACATACTCTGTCGTCACGGGAGCCTCGATAAAGCGGATATACAACGCATCAACTTCTGAATCGTATGTTATTTTCATTTTAACCTCCTATGAGAAATACATATAAACTGTTATTACAATGATTTCCTTCTCTTCTTCCACAAAAATCGGTCTTACCTGCTTTATTTTATAATCTTTCTTATTCCATTTATTTTCAAATGGGAAGTTCTTTCTGCATTCAAGCCGTCCCAGTTCAGCAGATTGCCAAGAAGATGTTTTGATTGTCTCAATAACTTCTTCTGTAACTCCTCTAAAAGACAGCTGATCTCTGGCATGCTCG
>JACVJC010000023.1 GCA_015711795.1 Candidatus Geothermocultor quzhuomuensis | reverse complement strand
GCATCGATTATTTTAATAGGTAAATTAAATTGGCGGAGATAAGAAGCGATATACCCTAAGCCGAGATGTTCCTCTAATGGTTCTTCAAGGAGCTTGTAAGGTGGATTGACTAGGAGAAAACTTTTTTTAATTGAATACCCCTCCTTATTTACTTTGTGCTTTTTTAATTTTAATAAAACTGATATTTTTTTATCAACCCTGAAGAAGCTTAAAAAATCAAACAAGCATTTTTAACTTTTAATCTTTTTCTGGTTGATAAAAATTGATGGTTACTTATTTAATTGAGACTTTTTGAGGGTAAAATGAACTAGGATGAAAATGCCAACTAAAATGAGGAAGTCACCTGGGCTTACGACTTCACTAAAAGGCCTGGGGATAGGGATAAAGTCAGCTAAAAAAGGCAAGCGGGTCTGGGGAGAGATAACTTCTGAAGAATATTTTGCCCCAGAAGTTAAGCGATAAGCAATACCCATTCTTTGAGCTGCTTTTAAGGAAACAGGCATTACTCCTCCGTTTAAAAGAATAGTTATTAAATTTAAGGTTAAACCCAAAATTATGATGGGAACGCCTGGAAGTAGCCAATTAACCACAAAAAATATGATGATAAGAGTATTAGAGATTAAATAAAGAATTCTAGAGAGAAAAAAAGCATCGAGTTTTTGAAAGTAACTAGAAGTAATCAATACCTGAATAAAAAAACCGGTTAACCCCAACCAAACAAATTTAAAGTTTAAGGATTCAAGATTTTTTATTTTCCCTCCCCGGATGAGACCAAAAATAATAGCTACAAAAATAGTGGTTAAAGTGAGTAAAAGCATTTTATTTCCTTTCGTTACTTGATGGATCGTTCCGAGTTGATAATTTTTCTTCGGAAAATTTGTTTTGGTAAGTTTCCCTTTCTCCCAAGAGAGGAAATTCGTCAAGAATTTCAAGGAAAGTATTGACAACTTCAGAGTCAAAGTACTTGCCTTTATACTTTGTGATTTCAGCAATTGCTTCTTCTCTAGTATAGGCTTTACGGTAAGGTCTTTCAGAACGCATAGCATCGTAAGCATCAGCAACGGCTAAAATTCTTGCTCCCAAAGGGATATCATTTCCTTTTAAACCGCGAGGATAGCCTGAACCGTTGACATGTTCATGGTGAGAGTGAATTAGGTCGGTTGAATCCTTTAAAATGGTTAGACACTTTAAAATATCTGCTCCAACACGGGGATGGAGTTTAATAACTTTCCAACCTTCTTCATCTAAATGACCTGGAAAGAGAAGCACTTCATCAGGGGTATTTACTTTTCCTAGGTCATGGAGGAGAGCAGCTGACTCAATTGCCTCGAGGTCTTTAATGTTTAACTTCATTTTTTCCCCAATCATTTTAGCGTAAGTAGCTACTCTTTGTGAGTGTTCAAAAGTGTAAAAATCTCGTGAGTCCAGTGCTTTAGCTAAAGCCATTAAGACTTCCTTTACTGTTGCTTCGAGGTCTTGGTTTTTCTTAAAAGCAAGGTAAACTAAAGCAAGAGGAATTAAACAAAGAATTCCTGCAATGAAATTTTTGTTAAAGAGGTAAGCAAAGAGGATACCCAGAAGAACTAAGGTTATAAAAGGTAAAATGTTTTGTTCACCTGGAACCCAGTGGAGCCAAACATCGGGAAAAGAGCGTTCTTCTGCTTGGGAAACTACTAGGGCAATAAGGAAAGTTGTTACTGCGGAATAAGTTATTGCTCCTAAGACAAGGGCTAGAGCGGTAGCAAGGTTTAGTTCAAAGTCCCCTGGGGTGATGAAAAAGTTAGCGACTAAACTAGCTAAAGTCCCACTTAGAACAAATTCCGAAATGTTATTTAAAGCTTTATACCAAACTCTTTTGTGAACAAAGAATTCAGAGGCAGTAATTGCGATTGTGCAGGTTAATGGGATTAGAGGCAAAGGAATTGTTAAAATAGATGCAAAAATAAAAACAGAGCAAAGAGACATAATTACATGAGGGGAGACTCTTATTTCTATGATGTCCCCGAGAAAAATTAAAAAGGCAAAAAGAATAGTTAAAAAAATTAAATGGGAGTTTTTAAACAAATAAAAACCCCCATTTAGACTTCCAATAAATGAAAGGAGTGCCAAAAAAAGCACTATAATTTTTACTTTCCATTCTTTTCTCACTAGTTTCTCCACTACTACAAAGTAATTAATAAATTTAATTTTACTGTTCAAAGTAATTATAATAAAGACCTTTTCTTTTTAGCCCCACTTTGGCCCAGCTAAAGCAGCCATAGCAATGGTTGCTAAAGTAATGAGAGCCCTTAGGATTTTAGCTGACATCTCTTTCACCTCCTTTCAAGGGTAATTTTTGCCCCTGTAAGTGAATAAAGAAAGGGAAATAAAAAAGAAGGAGAATTTTCCAGAGAATTCCACTTTCTTGGAAAATTTCTCCTAGATAAAAATACCCCCCCCTTTTTTTGTGATACCAATACCAAAAAGAACTATTTTTGTCAACACCTTTCAGTAAAGAATTTTTAAAAAAAAATTTAAAAAAAATTTTAGATAGCCAATCTTTTCTATTCTCAACAGGCAAAATATTAAAAAAAAATTTTTAAAGAAGTGTTGCATTGTGGAGGAAAATGGTGTATAGTGGTTAAAAATGGTGTAGTATGGGAAGGAAAGTGGAGAAAAGAGGAAAAAAGTTAAAGATTTTTTTAAAGATAATAAGGAAGATTTTCCTTTCCCTCGCTCTCTATAAACTAGACTGAGGAATGAGGGGGGACAGTGTTTTCGGGTCAATATCACCATTCAATTGATAGCAAGGGGAGATTAATTCTCCCTTCAAAGCTGAGAGATGAATTAAGAGAGGGGGTAATGGTTACAGTCTGGCCCGGACCCTGTCTCCTCCTCATCCCGAAAATTGAGTGGTCGAGATGGGAAGAAAAACTTCAAGTGCTTCCTTCAGGGAAAGAGAAAAGTTTAAAGTTTATGAGATTCTTTTATGCTCATCTTCAAGAAGAAATGCTTGATAAGCAAGGAAGGATATTTATTTCTCCTGCCCTTAGAAAATGGGCAAGGTTAGAGAGAGAAGTTGTTGTTATTGGCATGGGCAACCGTCTTGAAATTTGGAATAAAGATTTATGGGCTAAATATGAGGATGAAGCAGCACCTGCTTATCCAGAAGTGATTGAAGAATTAGAGCTTTAAACAGTTTGACAATGAAATATAGGCATGAACCTGTTTTGCTGGTCGAAGTGTTGAAGAACTTGAAATGCCGGAAAGGCAATATAGTTATTGACTGTACCTTAGGCGGGGCAGGACATGCAAAAAAAATTGCAGAATTAATTGCACCAGATGGAATTTTAGTCGGAATTGAACTCGACGATGTAGCAATAAATGTAGCAAAGCAAGAACTAGCTCACTTCGGCCAGCAAATTAAAGTTATAAGAGATAGTTACAAAAACCTTGACAAGATTTTAATAAAGCTGGGCTTGGGGCAAGTTGATGCTTTCCTTTTTGATTTGGGAGTTTCATCTTTGCAACTAGATGACCCTGAGAGAGGATTTAGTTATCGGTTTGATTCTCCTCTAGATATGAGAATGGACCGGAGAAGCAAGTTGACGGCGCGGGAAGTGGTTAACACTTATTCGGAGGAAGAGCTAGCCAGCGTTTTAAGACGGTATGGTGAGGAAAAATTTGCTAGTAAAATTGCTCATTTCATTGTGGAAAGACGTCGTCGGAAAAAAATTGTAACTACGGGTGAGCTTGTTAAGGTAATAAAAGACGCAATTCCAGCTCATGCAAGGAGGGGAAAACCTCACCCAGCTAAGCGAACTTTTCAGGCGCTTCGAATAGAAGTGAATAAAGAGTTAGAAGGACTTGAGCAATCAATAAAAACGGCGGTTAACTGGCTAAAGGTAGGAGGAAGAGTGGCAGTAATAACTTATCATTCACTTGAGGATAGGTTAATTAAGAAAACATTTAAAGATTTAGCGAGAGGATGTATTTGCCCTCCTGAGATACCTATTTGTCGATGCGGCTTAACTCCTTTGTTGAAAATTATTACAGCTAAACCAATACGCCCAACTAAGGAAGAGATAGAAATAAATCCTCGGTCTCGAAGTGCCAAGTTAAGAGTAGGAGAAAGGATTTAAGGAGAAAAATTGCAGGCTACAGAAAGAATAGAAGAATTAACTTTTTTCCCGAAAGGAAAATTAAAGATAGCAAAAGAAGCTGAAAGAGTAAGCGGTATTTCTAGTAAATTTGCCATTTTAATTTTTGTTTTCGCTTTCTTAGTAATCTTTAATGTTGTTCAAAGGGCGATAATTACTCAGAGTGTTTTTGAGTTGGAGAGCTTAAAAATGGCTTTGGAACAAGAAAACTTGCGGCAGGAAAAGCTAAAAATTGCTATTAATACTTTGAAATCACCTGAAAGGATAGAAAAGGTTGCATTGGAAAAGTTGGGGATGGTTTATCCAACTCAAGTAAGTTATATAATTTTACCCGAGGAACTTACTAAAGAGGAACCTTACTTTAAATTAGTTCCAAGCAGAAGAGCTCAAGGTAGTAAAATTAGATTTAGCTTTTCTAGTTTAACTTTGCCATTTGTAAAGAGTTTTAATAAAGCAGTAACAGTATTTTCTTATATCTCTTTTCCAAGATCCTCCAATTAAGGAGGGCTAGATGGCTAAGTTTTCTAGGAGAAGGGGTGATTTAAGATTACTTTTCCTCCTTCTCCTTCTTTTTTTGGGGTTATCTTTTATTTTCTCTCGCCTCATTTATATTCAAGTTGTTGAAGCAAGTAACCTAACTCGCCTAGCTTTTAAGCAAAGAACGAGAAAAATTGAGATTGTTGCTCGTCGAGGCAGAATAATCGACCGAAGTGGCGAGGAATTAGCTATTAGTCTTGATGTTGAAAGTGTTTTTGCAACTCCTTATTTAGTTAAAGACAAAGATATGGTAGCTCATAAAATTTCACCTCTTCTTGGTCTAAAAGAAGAAGAGGTATTAAAAAAACTTAATCGAAAAACGGGTTTTGTTTATTTGAAGAGGAAGGTTGATAAAAGTCAAACAAAGAAAATAAAAGAGTTAAAAATTGAAGGGATTGGATTTCTTAAGGATAGTAAGAGATGCTATCCTTTTAAAAATATTGCTTCTCAACTTATTGGTTTTGTTGGAATTGACAACAAAGGTCTTTCAGGACTTGAATTTCAATTTGACTCAATCTTAAGGGGAAAACCAGGTTTAATGGTGGCTGAAACTGACCCGAGAGGAAGGCTAATTCCAGGTGGATTAATTGAGGTGTCAAAGGAAAGAAATGGAAAAAGTATCATTTTGACCATTGATAAGGATATACAATACCAATGTGAAATTGAGTTAAGAAAAGCAGTTAAGAAATATAAAGCTAAAGGCGGTATTGCTATTGTAATTAATCCTAAAACAGGTGAAGTTTACGCCATGGCTAATGAACCCACTTTTGATCTTAACTTTTTTCCTCAAGCTGAAGCGAATTTAATTAGAAATAAAGCAGTAACTGATACTTATGAACCTGGTTCGACGATAAAAACTTTTATTGGAGCTGCTGCCATCGAAGAAAAAATTTTTAACCCTGATTCTATTATTCATTTGCCTGGGAAATTAAAAGTGGGCAAGGAAATCATCGAGGAAGCTCATCCACGTCCATGCGGCGATTACAAATTTACTGAAATAATTGCCCATTCTTATAACATTGGCGCAGTTATGATAGGGTTAAGGTTGGGGGAAAATAGAGTTTATAACTATCTTAAAAGTTTTGGTTTTGGGGTAAAGACGGATATTGATTTTCCAGGAGAGGCATCTGGAGCATTACCTAATCCTTCTTCATGGTCGAAAGTATCAATTTATAATATTCCTTTTGGCCAAGGATTAACAGTCACCCCTATCCAAATGATTCAAGCGGTATCTGTTATTGCTAATGATGGTTTGATGGTTAAACCATATCTTTTATCCAAAATTATTGATGAGGGCGGGAAGGTGGTTAAGGAGCATAAGCTTGATATGGGGAAGAAAGTCATTTCTTCAGCCACGGCTCAAGAAATGAGATATGTTTTAGAAGAGGTAGTTAAGTCAGGCACAGGCAAATCAGCAGCTATTTTAGGTTATCGAGTGGCTGGAAAGACTGGAACAGCTCAAAAGCCCAAGGAAAATGGGAGAGGCTATCAAAAAGGAAAGTACATTGCTTCGTTTGTAGGATTTGTTCCTGCTCAAGATCCACAACTTGCTATCCTCGTTCTTATTGATGAACCCAAAGGAGTTTATTATGGAGGAGTAGTTGCTGCTCCAGTTTTTAAATCGGTTGGAAGTTTTGCCTTAAGGCATTTAAAGATACCACCTGAAAGGAGGGAGATATTGGAATAGAGCAAACTGAAAAGAAATGAGCAGGCTTATAAGGCTGCAAGCTGTGGGTAAAAGTGATAGGGGAAACTGGTATACTAAATGTGAGAAGGGTATAAATCACCTTGTAAGAGCTGAAGTGCTAAATTTGCTAAATCTCAAGTATGAGGAGGAATATTGAGGGTAAAGGAGATTATCGATTTAATAAAGCCTTTAAGATATCAGGGTAATCCAGTTGAGGAAGTTAAGGGAATTTCTTACGATTCAAGGAGAGTAAATCCAGGGGACATTTTTGTTTGTATTAAAGGAAGCGTAACTAACGGACACCTTTATGCAAAAGAAGCTTTATCTAGGGGGAGCATAGGACTCATTACTGAGAAATGGCTTAATATTCCTGATTGCATTCAAATCCAAGTGAAGGATTCAAGAGAAGCTTTGGCTAAGATGTCTGCTGCCTTTTATGATTACCCTTCTCGAAAAATTACTATTTTGGGAGTAACTGGAACTAATGGAAAGACAACGACAACATTTCTTTTAGAAAGTATTTTTTTAACTCAGGGGAGAAAAACTGGATTAATTGGGACGGTTGAGTCTCGGATTAAAAGTGAAAAACTGCTGGTTGAAAGAACGACTCCTCAATCTCTTGATCTACAAAGAATTTTTAATCAAATGGTGAGATCAGGGGTGGAAGTAGTGGTAATGGAAGTCTCATCTCACGCAATTGATCAAAAAAGAATAAATCATACTCAGTTTGATGCACTCATTTTTACTAATTTAAGTCAGGATCACCTTGACTACCATAAAACTTTTGAGAATTATTTTGAGATAAAGAGAAGTCTTTTTGAAAAATTCCCCATAGCGTTAGGTGTGATTAATGTTGATGACTTTTATGGCCGAAAGATATTTAATTCAATATCTTCTAAAAAGGTAAGCTATGGAATCGAAAATAAAGCTGATTTTCAAGCAAAAAAAATTATTTTAAATGAAAAAGGTTCAAAATTTTGTTTGGTTTCTCCAACGGAAGAGATTGAGATTCACCTTAAAATTAAGGGATTATTTAATGTTTACAATGCACTAGCTGCTGCAGCTACCGCTTCTTTGCTGGGAATCCCTTTAGAAGTGATCAAGGAAGGGCTAGGTAGACTTAAAGTTGTTCCTGGTAGATTTGAGTTTATTCAAGCGGGCCAGGATTTTTTAGTGGTTGTTGATTATGCTCATACTCCTGATAGCTTAAAGAAGGTTATAGAAACTTCTCACCAAATTGCTGGGGGAAGGGTAATTACTGTTTTTGGTTGTGGTGGGGACCGTGATAGAACAAAGAGACCTTTAATGGGGAAAATATCAGCTGAAAAAAGTAATTTTACCATTATTACCTCTGACAACCCGAGGAGCGAAGACCCTTTGGCAATAATGAAAGAAATTGAAGCTGGATTGAAAGAGTTTAGCCCAAAGGTTCCTTATTTGATGATACCAAATCGAAAAGAAGCAATTTTTAAAGCAATTTTTATGGCGGAATCAGGTGACCTTGTCTTAATTGCTGGGAAAGGCCATGAAAATTATCAGATTTTTTCTGATAAAGTTATCCATTTTGATGACCGGGAAGTAGCTCAGCAAGCTATAAGAGAGAGATTAAAGAGAGAGGTTGAAATTGATACCCATTAAAGCTAAAGAAATTATTAAAGCCACTTCTGGAAAATTAACCTCAGGCTCATTGGAAGAGATAATCAGTGAAATAAGTATTGATAGCCGAACAATTAAGAGTGGTGAATTTTTCATTCCTCTTAAAGGGGAAAATTACGATGGTCATCTTTTCATAAAAGAAGCCTTGAGGAAAGGAGCAAAGGGTTTTTTGTATCAAAAAGATATTGGGAAGAGATATCTTCGTGAAACTTCTTTCAAATCCGAAATCTTAGCCATTGAAGTTGATGACTCCTTGCGAGCCTTTCAGAGAATCAGCCGATTAATTAGAGAGAAAACTAAGGCTAAAGTTATTGGAATTACTGGTAGTTGTGGCAAAACATCAACCAAGGACATTCTTTCAAACATTCTTTCTTTAAAGTTCCAGGTTGTCTCCGCCTTTAAAAATTACAATAATGAATTTGGTTTACCTTTAACCCTTATCCAAGCTGATAAAAAAACTGAAGTTATTGTTTTAGAGATGGCGATGAGAGGTTTGGGTCAGATAAAAGAACTTTGCGAGATAGCTTTACCTGATGTGGGGATTGTAACAAATGTTGGAGTAACTCATTATGAATTACTTGGGTCAACAGAGAAAATAGCACAGGCTAAAGGGGAGTTGGTTGAGTCTATTCCTCAAGATGGAGTCGTTGTCTTAAATTATGATGACCCCTGGACACGAGTTTTTGAAAAGAAAGCAAGAGGGAAAATATTAACCTTTGGTTTTAGCAAAAATGCGACCTTTTTTGCTGACAAAGTCAGGATGGATAGCTTTTACTGTCCTTCCTTCAGATTGAATTCTCCAGTGGGAAGTGTAGTAATTAAAATTTTGATCCCTGGAAAGCAACAAATTTATAATTGCTTAGCAGCTAGTGCTGCCTCATTTTGGTTAGGGACTGCTTTAGAGGAAATTAAAGAAGGGTTAGAAAGTGCTTGTCTTTCTGAAATGAGAATGGAGATTAAAAAAACTCCCAAGGGCATAATTATATTTAATGATGCTTATAATGCTAATCCTGAATCAGTTAAAGAAGCTCTTTCTGTTTTAAAGGGAATGGAAAAGGGTAAAAGAAAAATTGCAGTTTTAGGGGATATGCTTGAGCTTGGTGAAATATCCAAGAGAGCCCATTACAAAGTAGGTAAAGTTGTGGCACAGTTTTCCCCTGATATTTTGATCACAGTTGGTGAAAGAGCTAAAGATATTGCAGAAGGAGCCAAAGAAAATGGGTATAATTCGGGGAAAGTTTTTGTTTGTCAAGATAATTTTGGTGCAAGTAAGCTACTTAAAAAGGTTTTAAATTGCGGAGATATTGTTTTACTCAAAGCCTCGCGGTTAATGAAATTTGAGGAAATTGCTCAATCAATTGGAGGAGATTAACTTGAGGGTATTTTTCCCTGCATACCCAACTTATCAAGTCTTTCTAGCTGGAGGAATTGCTTTATTTATTACTGTCTTTTTTACACCCCTTTTTATTAAAATATTAAAAATGAGAAACATTGGGCAGGTGGTGAGAACAGATGGGCCAGAACAGCATCTTCAAAAACAAGGAACTCCAACCATGGGAGGCATCTTAATTCTCTTAGCTGTTACTTTGGCTTATTTTACTATTGCTCAAGTTAGGGGGTATAGTCTTTATGGTTTAATTGCTCTAGGAGTAACTTTTTTATGTGGAGCGATAGGATTCATCGATGATTACCTTAAGATAATAAAAGTAAGATCTCTTGGATTAAAGGCAAGGTCAAAACTAATTCTCGAGTTCTTTATCTCAATTTTTTTGGGCTATGTAGTTCTTCATAAACTTTCTCTTTCTCCTACAATAACGATTCCTTTGCTATCAAGCAATCTCAATTTGGGTATTTTTTATTATCTTTTAGTCTTTTTAATTGTTTCTGGAACAGCTAATACTGTGAATTTAACTGACGGTCTTGATGGATTAGCAGCTGGAACGGTTATGATTGTTTCAATGGCTTTCGCTGGTATTGCTTTTAGACAAAATCATCTTGATATGGCAGTTTTAGCAGCAGCGATTGGAGGAGCTTGTGTTGGCTTTATTTGGTATAATGCTTATCCAGCTGAAATTTTTATGGGTGATACTGGTTCTTTAGCTTTAGGGGGAGCTATTGCTTCCCTAGCTGTCTTAACTAAAACTGAGCTTTTTTTGGTTGTTATTGGTGGGATTTATGTCATTGAAGGTCTTTCTGTCATTTTTCAAGTTATTTCCTTTCGCTATTTTGGGAAAAGAATCTTAAAAATGGCTCCTCTTCACCATCATTTTGAAATGTTAGGATGGTCAGAGACTAAAGTTATGGTTAGATTTTGGATTCTTACTGCATTTTTAGCTGGTTATGGTTTTGCTTTATATTTTATTACAGCAGCCAAACAATGAATTTTTGGGGGAAGGAATAAGTGCGGGTTTTTAGGAAGAATATTTTAGTTTTAGGGATGGGTCAAAGTGGAATAGCTTCAGCCAAAAAGCTCAAAGATTTAGGAGCTAATGTTTGGCTTTGTGAAAAAGTTCAAAGTGGAGAAATGGAGCAAAAGGCAGAAAGTTTGAAGAAGAAAGGGATTAATGTCATTTTTGGGGAGCATCATTATGATTATCTTGATGGAAAAGATCTTTTAGTAGTGAGCCCAGGGGTGCCTAAAAATATTTCTTTTCTTGAAGAAGCGAGGATGAGGGGTATTTCTGTTTTAAGTGAAATTGAGTTAGCTTACCGCTTATTAAAAAAACCCAAGCCTACAATTGTTGGGATAACGGGAACCAATGGCAAAACCACCACGACTCACCTTGTTAATCATATTTTAAAAAGGGCTTGCCGAAAGGTAGTTAAGGCTGGAAACGTTGGTTTTCCTATGATTAAAGCAATTGACTTTGTTGATAAGGATACAATTTTAGTTCTTGAGTTAAGTAGTTTTCAGCTTGACCATACTTATAAGTTTCATCCCCATGTAGCGGTTGTTTTAAACATTACCCAAGACCATTTAGATTGGCATTCTAACTTTAATGACTACGTTGAGGCAAAGAAAAAAATCTATCGGAATCAAAGAAAAAAAGATTTTGCCATTTACAACTGGGATGATTTGGTTGCTCGTGAGATCAGCCAGGGGCTCAAATCTCAATCAGTTCCTTTTAGCAAGTTTAAAATGCTTGAAAATGGTCTCTTCTTAGAAGGGGGATGGATTATTAGCACTTTTTCTGGTCGAGAGGAGAAAGTATTGAAAATCAATGAAGTTAGAATAATAGGGGATCATAACTTGGAAAATATTATGGCTGCTGTTGCAATTGCTTTGATTTTTAAGGTTCCTTTAGCTGAAATTACCCAAGCAGTTAAGGAGTTCAAAGGGCTTCCTCATCGGGTCGAATATGTCGCTACCATTAATGGAGTTAATTACTACAATGATTCTAAGGCAACAAATCCAGACGCTACATATAAAGCTCTTACAGCTTTTAACTCTCCTATTATTTTGCTTGCTGGGGGACGCAACAAGGGCAATAGTTTTAAGGGTTTAGCCCAAGCATTAAAAGATAAGGTGAAGATAGCTTTACTTTTTGGTGAAGCTGCTCCTCAAATGAAGAGAGAATTTGCCCCTCTTGGAATTAAAATTCTTGAAACTTCTTCCCTAGAAGAAGCAGTTAAATTAACTAAAAAAGTGGCTGAGGAAGGAGATGTTGTTTTGCTTTCCCCAGCTTGTGCAAGTTTTGATATGTTCCAAAATTATGAGGAAAGAGGAGATGTTTTTAAGGAAGCGGTTTATGGCTTAAGGAGGTCTAGTTGAAAAAGATAGTTAACTTAGACAGCACAGCGATTTTAAGTATTACCCTTATTCTTTTATTTTTTGGTATGGTCATGATTTTAAGTGCAAGTTCAGTAACAGCTTATGCTTGGGAAAAGGACATCTATTTTTATTTAAAGAGGCAATTAATCTGGACTTTTTTTGGGTTATTTGCTCTTTTTTCTTGTCATCAAATTGGCTATCGCACTTTTCGCATTTTTTCTTTCCCCCTTTTTATAATTAGTGAATTACTCCTTATCCTCGTTTTAGTGCCTGGTTTTGGTCAAACAGTGGGTGGAGCTTGTCGCTGGCTTTTACTTGGCCCCTTTAGGTTTCAACCATCTGAATTAGCAAAATTGTCAATGATTCTCTTTGCCGCAGATTTTTTATCTCGACGGAGAAAAGAATTGTCCGATTTTAGCTCTATTTCTCCTCTTTTAATTATTGTTGCCTTAACAGCTCTTTTAGTAATGTTTCAACCAGATATGGGAACCGCAACAATCATTTTTTTAACTGTTTTTATCTTGATTTTTATCTCTGGGTTCCCCCTGCGCTACATTTTTTCCATTGGATTAATAGGTACTTTTGCTGCCTTATTTTTTACTTTTTCTGAGAATTATCGCCGCCAGCGAATTATGGCTTTTTTAAATCCTTGGGCATATCCTAAAGGAGCAGGCTTTCACATTATTCAATCACTACTTGCTTTTGGCTCAGGTGGGATTTTTGGAGTCGGTCTTGGGATGAGCCGCCAGAAGTTTTTTTATCTTCCCGCTGCCTATACCGATTTTATCTTTGCTATCATTGGAGAAGAGCTTGGTTTAATCGGTTCTTCCTTAGTAGTTTTGCTCTTTAGTCTCTTTACTTATTTTGGAATTAGAGTTGCTTTTCGATCTAAAGATTTTTATGGAAGATTACTTGCTTCGGGAATAACTGTTTTAATAGCTGGTCAAGCCTTAATTAATATGGGAGCAGTAACAAGTGCTATTCCTGTTACCGGAATCCCTCTCCCTTTAATTAGCTTTGGGGGTTCTTCGCTCGTTTTCACTTTAGCTGGGGTAGGGCTTTTATTAAGTATTTCTTCGACTCAAAGAAGAAAGGGAGAAAATGAAAATTTTAGTTACAGGCGGCGGAACAGCCGGACATATCTATCCAGCCTTGAGCATTATCGAGGAGCTAAGAAGGCAAGTCTCTAGCATTGAGGTCCTTTATGTTGGAACTAAGGACGGGCTAGAAGCACAACTTGTTCCCGATTATTGTCCTTTTGAGACTGTGAGGGTGAAGGGTTTAGAAAGGAAACTTTCCATTTCTTTTTTTTCTTTTCTTTATTCCTTTTTTCAAGGATTTATTGATGCCATCAAAATTTTAAGAAGATTTCAACCAGATGTTGTTTTAGGAACAGGGGGTTATGTAAGTGCCCCTATTGTTCTGGCTGCCATTGGCTTGAGAATTCCTGTTTTAATTCAGGAACAAAATGCTGAACCTGGGCTAACAAATCGCATTTTAGGAAGATTTGCTGAAGCAGTTGCTATTTCCTTTCCTGGCACTGAAAGATTTTTCCCAAGAAAAAAGAAGGTGGTTTTGACAGGAAATCCAGTTCGGGAAAAAATTATAAAGTCAGTTGATGAGAAGAAAGCTATTGATTATTTCAATCTCGACCCTTCAGTAAAAACTCTTCTTGTCTTTGGAGGTAGTCGAGGGGCCCAGAGTCTTAATCAAGCTCTCCTTGAAAGTTATCCTTACTTTGCTCAATTTCGTGAGCTTCAAATAGTTCACATTACGGGGAAGGATAATTTTGATCAAGTTAAGAAAGAAGTAGAAAAAATTAAATCTCCCGAAGACAAAATTTCTTATCTTTGTTTACCCTATTTAAAAGAAATGGAATTAGCATATGCGATTGCTGATCTTGTTGTTTCAAGAGCTGGGGCAACAACTGTAGCTGAAATTATTTCCCTAGGTTTACCGGCTATTTTAATTCCCTATCCCTATGCTACTAGAAATCATCAAGAAAAAAATGCTAAGGTGTTGGAAAGATTTGGAGCCGCTCGAGTTTTGCTGGACTCTGAGTTAAACGGCAGGTCATTATTTCAACAGGTCAGAAACCTGATATTTAATGACGCTGCTCTTAATGCAATGAGAGAAAAAGCTAAGAAACTTCGAAAGACCAAAGCAGCAGCTGAGATTGCCAGGCTAATCCTAACTTTAAAAGCTTCATCCGAGATGGTTGAAACATCGGAGGAGGAATCAGAAGATATTGGGTGGTAAAAGAATAAGCTTAAAAGATATTAAAAAAATTCACTTTATTGGTATCGGCGGAGCAGGAATGAGTGCTATTGCCCGAGTACTTTTGGAAATGGGTTACGAGGTAAGTGGCTCTGATATTAAGGAAAGCCGTTTTATCCTTTCCTTGAGAGAAAAAGGGGTAAAAATAAAAATCGGACACCAAGAAGAGAACATTTTTTCAGCAGACATTGTTGTTTATTCCTCAGCAATTCCCCAAAATAACTGTGAGCTCCAAAAAGCTCGTCGAGATAACATTATTGTTCTTCCTCGAGCCAAAATGCTTGCCCTACTTGGAGAGGGCAAAAAGACAATTGCAGTGGCTGGAACCCATGGAAAAACTACAACAACCTCTATGATTTCATTTATGTTTAAACAACTTGGGCTAGACCCTACTTTTTTAATTGGTGGTGAATTAAATGACATTGGGAGTAATGCTTCTTATGGGAAGGGGGATTTCTTTATTGCGGAAGCCGATGAAAGTGACGGTTCTTTTCTCTTTTTAAAACCTTATATTGCGGTGGTAACCAATATCGAGGCTGATCACCTTGATTACTACAAATCATTTTCACAGATTGAGGAACATTTTGTTCAATTTCTTAACAATCTTCTTCCTCAAGGTGCAGGAATTATTTGTGGCGATGATTTTGCGAGTAAAGCTATATTAAAGAAGATAAAAAAGCGGTATTTGAGATATGGCATTGGCGAGGAAAATGATTTTTATGCTCAGGAAATTGAGTTAAAAAGATGGGGTAGTATCTTTCAATTCTTTGCTAAAGGAAAAAAAGTTGGGCGTGTAACCTTAAAAGTGCCAGGTCTTCATAACATTTGTAATTCTTTGGCTGCTCTTGCAGCTGGCTCTTTTTTAGACTTAAACTTCTCGGATATGGCTGAAAGCTTAGCTCAGTTTAGTGGGGTTCAAAGACGTTTTGAAAATAAAGGTAGTTTTAACGGAATTTTAGTTGTTGATGATTATGCTCACCACCCATCAGAAGTTAAAGCAACATTAAAAGCAGCTCAAAATGGTGACTGGGAAAGAATTATCTGTGTTTTTCAGCCTCATCGCTATAGCCGTACCAAATTTTTAGGAAAAGACTTTGCCCATTCTTTTGAAGAAGCGGATTGGGTAATTCTAACTGATGTTTATTCAGCTGGTGAAGAACCTATACCTGGAGTTAGTGGAAAGGTTATACTTGATGCTTTATTAACTGCGTTTCCTCAAAAGAAGGTAGCATATTTCCCGCGGATTCATGAGATAAAAAAATTTCTTACTTTTATTTCCCGTCCTGGTGATTTAATTTTAACTTTAGGGGCAGGGGACATCACTTTATTGGGAGAAGATTTTTTATCTTATGTGAGAAAAATTTCCAATGAATCAAGAAAAAATTGATTCTGCCTTCGAAGAGTTAAAAAGTTTCTTAAAAACAAAGGTGGCTAAGGACAAATCTCTTGCCCCCTTAGTAACATTGAGAACAGGGGGAAATGCTAAGTTATTTATTAATGTTGATACCTTTAATGAACTCCGTCAGGCACTTTTAATCCTGAAAAAATTTAATTTACCTTATTTTGTTCTTGGTAAGGGTTCAAATCTTTTAGTTTCAGACCAGGGTTTCAATGGAGCAATTATTAAATTGGGAAAAGAATTTGGCCACGTTCAAATTGATGGAGAATATATTCAAGCCGGGGCAGCTGTTCCTTTACCACTTTTGGTAAGAATTTCACTTAAAAATAGCCTAAAAGGACTGGCTTTTGCGGTGGGAATTCCGGGTACTTTTGGGGGTGCTTTAGCTTTAAATGCTGGTGCTCATGGCCATTCAATTTCTGACTTAGTCACTCGGGTAAGCATTCTCTCATCCGAGCTTGAGTTGAAATTAGTTCACCGAGAGGAAATAGATTTTGGTTACCGCACTAGTTCCCTTTTAGGGAAAGGGGTGATTCTTGAAGGTGTTCTCCAGTTAACTAAGGGAAACTTCGAGGAAATTAAAAGAGATATGGAAAGATATTTTCGAAAAAGAAAAGTTACTCAACCCCTTAACTTTCCTACCGCAGGCTCAATTTTTAAGAATCCTTTAGGTCTTTCAGCCGGAAAGCTTATTGAAGAAGCTGGCTGTAAAGGTTGGAGGTTTGGTCAAGCTCAAGTATCTACCAAACATGCCAATTTTATAGTAAATTTAGGGGAAGCAAAGGCGAGCGAAATTTTCTTTTTATTAAAAAAGGTTCAAGATGAAGTAAGGAAAAAGAAGGGAATTTTGTTAGAACCAGAGATAATTATGCTAGGGGATTTTAAAATTGAAAGAGCTAGCGGAAGAAAAAAGAAAGGAAAGAGAGAGAAAGCTTCGAGAAATTAGAAAAAAAAAGAGAAAAAGGAGCTATATTTATCTTTCTCTCCTTATTATTGTTATTTTTCTTTTTATTGTTTTCCTTAAATCGGGATTTTTTGACCTTAAAGAAGTAAAAGTAATTGGAGTAAAGCATTTAAAATCTTCAGAGATAACCAAATTGGCTGATATTCCTCGAGCGATAAATATCTTCCAGATCCCAGTAAATGAAATTAGAGAAAGGATACTAAAAAACCCATGGGTTAAAGATGTAGAACTAAATCGTCATTTTCCTCGTTATTTAGAGATAAGAGTAATTGAAAGAAAACCAGTTGCTCTTATTCCTTTTCAGGACCAATTTTACCTTGTTGATGAAGAAGGATACGCAGTTGCTTTATCCTCTAACGAGGAGAAAGATCTTCCAGTTATTAGAGATTGTGAAATAAAATCAGTCAAGATTGGGGAGAGGCCTTCTTCTCCTACCCTTTTTACTGCCTTAGTTGTCTTAACCAATCTTGATGAAAGTCTCAAAGGCCAAATTAATATTATTTCTGCTTCAACTAAAGAAAAGTTATCACTATATACGCAAAATGGGGTGGAAATTTTATTTGGCGGGCCTAAAGAGATAAAAAAGAAAAGCTTTATTGTTCAAGAAATTTTAAAAAAAGAGGGGAAAAAGGTTATCTTCATTGATGTGAGAGTCCCTTCAAACCCTGTGGTCAGGAGGCTCGGAAGTTAAATTTAAAAATCTTGAAACTTAGCTAAAATTAGAGTAAGGTTGTTATTATTAAATTTTATAATTAACTTAAGTTAAACTTTAGCTTTAAAGGAGAATAGTGATGGATAGTGCAGGAACTTATTTGGCGGTAATCAAAGTTGTTGGGGTGGGTGGAGGTGGAACAAATGCGGTAAATCGAATGATTGAAGCTGGATTAAAGGGAGTAGAGTTTATTGCTATTAATACCGATGCTCAAGCTCTTTTAATGTCCGATGCTGATTATAAGGTTCACATTGGGGAGAACATTACCAAAGGGCTTGGGGCTGGTTCAGACCCTGAGATTGGGTATCAAGCGGCTGAGGAGTCAAGAGAGGAAATTAAAGAAGTTCTTCAAGGTGCTGATATGGTTTTCGTTACAGCTGGCAAAGGTGGGGGAACCGGGACAGGAGCTGGGCCAGTAGTAGCTGAAATCGCAAGGGAAGAAATTGGAGCTTTAACTGTGGGAATAGTGACCAAACCATTTTCTTTTGAGGGAAGAAAAAGAGCTTTCCAGGCTGAGGAAGGGATAAGAAAACTAAGGGAAAAAGTGGATACTCTGATTATCATCCCTAATGACCGTCTTCTTCAAGTATCAGATAAAAAAACCTCCATTCTTGATGCTTTTCGAATGGCAGACGATGTTTTGCGTCAAGGAGTTCAAGGAATTACTGATTTAATTACCGTTCCTGGCTTAATTAATCTCGATTTTGCTGATGTCAGAACAATAATGGCCAATGCTGGTTCGGCTTTGATGGGCATTGGAATTGCTAGCGGAGAAAATAAGGCAGTGGAAGCAGCAAGACTTGCAATCTCCAGCCCTTTACTTGAAGAATCTATTGAAGGAGCTAGGGGTGTCCTTTTTAATATCTCAGGTGGTTCTGACCTTGGAATGGTTGAGGTTCACGAAGCAGCCGAAATTATTTCTAAATCAGCTCACCCTGATGCCAATATCATTTTTGGGGCAGTTATTGATGATTCTTTAAGAGACCAAGTGAAGGTTACTGTCATTGCAGCTGGCTTTGACCAGAGAAGACAGGCAAAATTGGAACTTGTTTCAGAGGTACCAATGAAGGAAGAAATTCCCTCATTTGACTTTGGAGAAATTGATATTCCAGGATTTTTAAAAAAGAAAGAGTGAAATCTTGGCAATTTTACTTTTTTTGTTATTATTTTCACTAAGAGGGGAATAATTTGCTTTTAGAAGAAGGTATAAAAACTCGGCGAGCCATTAGAAAATATAAAAACAAGCCTGTGCCAAAAGAGAAGATTGAGAAGATTTTTGACCTTGTAAAGTGGTCTCCTGTTGCTAACTTCTTTCGAGTTTTGGATTATTATGTTGTTACGGGAAAAAAGAGAGACAAGTTAGTTAATCTCATTAGTCAAAACACTCTTCATTTAAAGGATTTACTTGAAGCAGTTGACGAAGAAACAAGAAAAAAAGCAATTGATTTCTACTCAGATTTAGGAAGAGCCCCTGTTTTAGTTATTGTAACTTTTCCCAAAGTTGATAATTCCTGGGATAAAAAGTGGATGGTTGCAGTAGCTAGTGTTGAAATAATGATTTTCCTTTTAGCTGCTCATAATGAAGGGTTAGGTTCATGTGGAGTAACCTTCGCCCCCTGGGTTGAAAATGAAATTGCTAAAGAAATTAATCTTCCAGATAACCGAGAGGTTTTCTGTGGTCTTACTCTTGGTTATCCTGACGAAGATCCAAAACCTCCTGAGCGACCTCAACCAAAAGTTACCTTCATTGAGTAACACAAGAAGATGAAAGCTGAAGAGCTAAACTAATATTTTTCTTTTCATTTTGCCTTACCTAAGTTTTAAAGTTAAAACCTATGCATTTAGCCCTTGAAATTAAAAATAAATTGTAGTTTCAAGCCTCAAGTTTTCCTACAACTTATCTTTGTCTCATTACTTGTGTCTCGTTGAGGTTAAAAATTTTTAAGTTGTTTAAAAATTTTTGCTTTACTTTAACCTTTGCCTTTACCCATTTTCACCTCAAATCCGCTCTCGGCTACCTCCTTACTGGTGTTTGCCCCCAGTTGCTCATAGCTTTTATACTAAATATACTAAATATAAAAATTGAATGACAAAGTGAGGCGGTGAAAAGTGAAGGACTTAATTAAAAAAACTTTTTATTTCAGCTTGGGATTAGCTTTGCTAACTAAGGAAAAAGCGGAATCTTTAGTTAAGGAGTTAGTTCGGAAGGGGGAGCTGAAGAGAGAAGAATCTAAAGGTTTCTTATCGGAACTGCTTGAGAAAGCTCGTAAGGAAAAAAATGAATTAATAACAATTGTTCAAAAAGAAATTAAAAAGGTTATTGGAGAAATGGGCTTAGCAACGAAAGAGGATATTGAAAAGCTCGAAAGGAAAATAAAGGGTCTGGAGAAGAAAGCAAAATAATTTATCAAGAAAAAAATTTTTCTAGTTCTTTTCCATAAAAAGATAAAAGCATCCCTATTCCAATAAGAAAAGTTGCTAGCCAGAAGAGGGGGATGTGAAGAGTTGAATTTTGAAATAAAGCCAGGTCACCAATGATAATGACATAGCCGAGATGGAGGAGAGAAGAACCGAGAGGGGGTAAAAAACCTTTCTTTTCAAAATGCAGGGATTTTCCAAGAATTAAGAGAAAAATTAGGATTATTTGAATTATTGTTCCAATAAGGAGAATAAAGCTAATACCACTAATTAAGCCGAAGCTAAAGCTAATTACCACCGTGATGCTCAAAGTTATTCCCGTAGCTTTAAGAAGAAGTTGGCGGGGGAGAAGTCTTTTAGGGATACATAGACCGAGAAAAACAACAAGTCCTAAGGCAAAAGGCGCAGCTAGAAAGTTCATCCCTTTGAGGTAATTTTGATAAAGCAATGAATTTGCCCAGTTGGGATTTTTTTTAATTGTAAAAGAACTGTAAATCGTTCCGTAGATGCAAATAATTCCCAGAGAGAGAAGAAAGATTATCGTTAAAATAATTAAAATGAAGTCATAATTTTTCCATTCACCCTTTTGAGCTAAAGTCTTGAACTCTCTAAATTTATCCATAAGCGTGAACTCCGGGCAGAAGATAAGTCGCAAAGTAAGTTAAGACTAAAGATAAAAAACTCACTATTCCTAAAATGGCACTTAAATTCCACATTTTTCGACGTTGAAAGTATAAGCGGGAATGTAAATAAGCAGTGTAAAAAAGCCACATCATTAAGGAAACATTAACCTTAGGTGACCACCACCAGGATTCACCTTTCCAAGCAAGAACTGCCCAAGGATATCCAATTAAAATACCGAGGGAAAGAAAGAGATAGCCAAATCTTGAGTAGGAATAAGCTATTTGTTCATAGAGAAAATCTCTTTTTATTATCATAAAAATACAAGCGAGGAAGGAAACAACAAAAGAGGCATAAGAGATAAAAAGCATTGGTGGATGGGTCCACATATAAGATGTGTTGTAAAAATAGCGCATTCGGCTGGCTGTATTATTAAGGGTATCAATCAATGTTGGAAAATTTGGTTGGGACAAAGCAAGGAAGTATTGGGAAATCTCTTGGTGGAATTGGGGTAAGGGGTTAAGAAATGGATTAGAAAGGAGTAAAGTTAAAAGGAGGAAGAAAGAAAAGAAAATCTGGAGAACTTGCTCGAAGAAGCCTTCTTTAAATCGGCGAAGCCAAACAAATAAACCAAGTAAAAGCAACCAAAAATAAAGCTTTTCATTTTCAATCCAGAGCGGGACTAAGAACCTTCCTATTCTTTCTTGATTAATTGGATTAATGACAATGATATTTTGGTATATTTTGAAGTGGAACCATAAAAGAAGAAAAAACCCAGTTAAAATTGTAAAAAATAAAGTATTTAAGGCTAATTTTCGATAAGAGTGAAATTTTCGATGAATATTAGGAATGATTAGAAATAAAGCTAACACAATTAAAATAGGGCTACCGACCAGCCCAATCTCTAAAATAAGTGATCTCCAAGATAAATATTCTTGATAACCCAACCTCAAAAACTCCTAATACTAAATTTCTAATAAATTTTAAGCCTTTTAAATCACGAACCTTAATTATAATCAGTAAAGCGCTTTCTGTAATGGTAAGCAAATTAAAAGATTAAAAATTAAAATACACATCCTTTCTAAGGTTCACAACTAAATGTTACCTTTTCTGTCCTTAACTAAAAGCTATTTTAATTCTTTCTCTCAATCATAGTTAGCTAGGTATATCTTAAAGGAGTTTTTATCTTTTGAAAAATGATAATTTTCTTGGGGTTCAAAAAGCTTGACAATTATTAACCAAGTGGAGATACTTAAAAAAATTCACAAAGCGAGCTAGAAAAGTGAAAATATTTCCTAAAAAAAATCGAATTTTCTCTCTGGTTTTATTTTTTCTTTTTCCTTTGCTCTTCTTGAATGCCTGTAAAATGCCTTTAAGCATTAGAAATCTTAGTTTAAGAAGGAAAGTTCCCGCGAAAGTTAAAACTGTTCGGGAAAGGTTAAAGAAGGTTAAGAGGAAGCCAACCGGGAAAATCTATCTTAACCAGAGATTTGGTTTTGAAATTAGCTATCCTGAAGATTGGCTCGAGAGAGAAAGTCAGAATGATGATGGAGTCATCTTAAAGCCTTCGCCCACTAGCTCTCTCGAAGTAAGAGCTTGCGGCTCATATAATCTCCTTTCTCAAACTTTTGATGAGATTATTGGTGATTGGAAGCTTAAACAAGGAAAAGAGCATTTTCATTTCAAAGTTATTGAGGAGAAACCGATCTCAATTGAAGTCAGAAAGAAAGATAGAGTTTTAGAATATCAAGTTGGTACCGCTATTTTCTGGCAATGTCTTAAGGGGAATATTTTAATTAAGGGGGAGCAAATCTTGCTTTTGACTAAAGATTTAGCTTATGGGATTGACAATCAAGTAATTTACTCTCTTTCTTACACTCTACCAGATGCATATTTGCCTCAATATCAAGTTACTTTAAACCAAATCTTGAAAAGTTTTCATCTTCTTGTCTTTCCTAGAGAAAGAAATATTGTCATTGAAAAACCAAAACTAGGTGATGATATAAATAGTCCAGTTAGAGTTAGTGGAAAAGCTCGGGTCTTTGAAGCCCAATTTTTAGTCAGGGTAAAGGATAATCGTGGAAATATTCTTGGGCAAGAAAGCGTTATGGCCTCTGCTGGTGCGCCTGAATGGGGAAACTTCTCTCTTGACCTTACATTTAAACAACCTGAAGAGAATACAACCGGGCTGGTTGAAGCATTTGATTTAAGTCCAAAGGATGGAACAGAAATTGATTTAGTTAGTATTCCCGTTGTTATCCTTGGCACCCAGCATGATAAATCAAAATCAGTGATGGAGTGAGGATGTCAAAAGGCAAGTTAAAAATTTGCCTGCTTTTACCTAATGGAGTAATTACCAAAAAAAAGCGCCCATTTTCATTAACTTTTGATAACATTTATGCTCAAAGATTTTTAAAGCATCTTCGAAATGACCCCAACCTTTGCACTGGCTGTGGTAGCCGTTGTGTTCACTGCCGTAATCGATACAATCTTGACTTCTCCTCCCAAATTGCTGGAGTTTTTGAGATTCCTTCGGTTCTTTCTTATTTTGTTGACAATCCTGAAAAATATTTTCCTGAAAGGTTTCCTTCCCATGAAGTGATGGTTGCCATTAATATTCACGAAGACATTTTGCTTGCCCTTCCCGAAAAAATAAAAGAAAGGGGAGCCAAAGCCTTAATTGTTCCAATTGAAGCTCCTAAGTGGATAACTCGGTGGGGAAGAGAAAGATTAAAAAGGATTTGTTCTCAACTTAACTTAGAAGTTGCTTTTCCTAAACCATTTTGTTCCCTTAGAAAAGGTAATTATCGAGTGATAAATGATTTTATTGAAGATTTTCGGATTGGTTTCCCTAAGCTCAAATTTGAGATAAGGAAAGGGGTAATTAAAAAAGCTAAAGTTTTAAGAAGTGCCCCTTGTGGTGACACCTATTTTGTAGCTTTTAACTTACCTGGGACAAAGGTCGAAGAAATTGAAAGAGTTGTGGCTAAATACTGGCATTCTTATCCATGTGTTGCTAGCATGAAGATGGATGAGGAGCTTGGAGATACTATTTTGCACAAAGGCGGCTATATCCACTACGAGGCTGTTCATAAGGGAGTAAATGAAGCTTTAAATGAAGATAAAGATTTAACGGAAGGGGAAAATTGATTCAAGGGATTTTAATTCCTTTTCAATTTCACTATCAGAAAGGTTTACTGCTTCGTAAGCTTTCTTAAGTATCTCATTCTTTTTAATTTGTTCTTCCTTAAGACCTCTTTTTTTCAAGGCTTCTTTTAAATTTAAGATACTCCCAAGGAAAGAAGGAATATGTTTTAGCTCAAACTTTAATATTTTGGGGTTGCTTAAGGTAACCTCGATTTCCTTTTCAAATTCTTCAATTGCTTTTTGGTATTTTTTCTCTTCTAAATAAAGCTTACCTAAGGAATAATGGACTTGAAGGGAAGAAGGTTCTTGAGTTAAGGCTTTTTGGTAAAATTTTTTAGCTTCTTTGTTATTTCCGAGAAGTTGATAGGAAGAAGCGAGAATTTTATATACTTCTGTATCTTCCAATTTATCTCTTCCTTTAACCTTAAGGAATCTTTGGAGAGTTTCAATAGCTTCTTGGGGGTGGTTGTTTGAGGTATAGATGATAGAAAGGGTTAAATGAGGAGAAGGATTTTTAGGATTTATTTCAATAGCTTTCTTCAAGGCTTCAACTGCTTTTGAGTAAGTTTTATTTAGCTCCTGGTAGTGCTGGTATAATTTTCCATAATGAGAAAGCCCTAGCCCATAAAAAGCGTATTCGTCATCAGGTGATATTTCTGTTTTCTTTTGAGAGATTTCAATAGCTTCATCAAAGCGGCTTTGTAAGGTGTATGTATTGGTGAGGAAAGCAAGAAATGATTTACCTTCAAGGGTATAGAGATAGTGATATTTCCCTTCATACTCAAAAGTGAACTGGCAAGAAGGGCACCTGAGCTTAATTTTTTCTTCAGTCTCAGGAACTCTTAACTTGGTTTGGCAACCTTTATTTAAACATTTGATAATTTTTTTGGGCCTTTCTTTCTTTTCTTCATTCATGGATTATTATTATAAAAATATTAAAAAAAATCTCAATCGAGGGGTATTTCTTCCTCAAATCTTTCAGCTCGCTATTATTTTAGGTTAAAATTTAGTAAAAGTAGTGGAGGGTTAATGAAGGTTGGAATCATCGGTGGGAGTGGGATTTATGATCCCAATTTAATTGAAAATCCGAAAGAAAAGAAAGTAGAAACACCTTATGGAGCAGTTCATCTTTTTATCGGGAGGTGGCAAGGTGAAGAAATAGCTTTTCTTCCTCGTCATGGTATTGGCCATCAAGTTCCACCCCATTTTATCAATTATCGAGGAAACATTAGTGCCTTAAAGAGTCTAGGGGTAGAGAGAATTTTATCAACTTCAGCTGTTGGTTCTTTAAATTCACTGATGAAACCAGGTGACTTTGTCCTTTTATCCCAATTTATCGATTTTACTAAAGGAAGACCTACTACTTTTGAAGGTGATAGAGTGGTTCATGTTGACATGTCTGAACCATACTGTCCAGTTTTGCGAGCAGTTCTTTTGGAAGCAGCTGAAAACAAAGGATATCGACTTCATCCTGAGGGAGTTTATATTTGCACTGAAGGACCGCGATTTGAAACACCAGCTGAAATAAAAGCTTTTCGTTTACTTGGGGCTGATGTTGTTGGA
Source organism: Candidatus Geothermocultor quzhuomuensis (assembly GCA_015711795.1). Classification (GTDB taxonomy): domain Bacteria; phylum Actinomycetota; class Aquicultoria; order Geothermocultorales; family Geothermocultoraceae; genus Geothermocultor; species Geothermocultor quzhuomuensis. The sequence goes on along the minus strand of JACVJC010000023.1, from coordinate 5,683 downwards.
ATGACTAATATTCCTGAAGTTATTCTTGCTCGAGAAGCTGAGATTTGCTACGCAAGTTTAGCGATTGTAACCAATATGGCAGCTGGAATTTCTTCAGGACGAATCACAGCCCAAGAAGTGAACCAAATAATGAATGAAGTTATCAACAAAGTCAAGGAGCTTTTTTCCTTCGCGATACCTCAAATTCCTAAAACAAGAACTTGCTTTTGCAAGGATGCTTTGAAGGGGGCAAGCCCATAAGAGCAGACTGAAGACTATAAACTGAAACAAAAAATTTTACAAAAATTAATAAAAACCTTTAAAGATTTCAACTTTAGTTTATTTTTTCAATCTATTTTCAGGACTTGAATTTTTGAGCAAAGGCTTGAGCTTTTGCAATTACTTCATCTTCATCAACTGTTAAAATTCTTCCATTTTCCACAATAATTTTTCCATTAACAATTACCGTTTTAACATCCGAGCTTTTAGCAGCATAAACAACTTGAGATGCTAGGTCATAAAGAGGAACTAAATGTGGCTGTTTAAGGTCAAGTAAGATAATGTCTGCTTTCTTACCAACTTCAATTGAGCCAATTTCATCTTGGGCATTTAAAATTTCAGCTCCTCCCATTGTTGCTAGACGAAGAACCTCTTTAGCTTTTAAGGTGGTTGGGTCTTTTTTTAACCCTTTGTGAAGTCGAGCGCAAAGGGACATTTCTTCAAACATATCAAGGTTATTATTGCTGGTGGCGCCATCGGTTCCTAGGGCAACTTTTACACCTGCTGATAGAAGGTCAGGAACAGGGCAGAAGCCAGTAGCCAGTTTTAAATTGCTTTCCGGATTGTGGACAACACCTGTTTTTGTTTGAGCTAAGATTTTTACATCATCTTCTGAGACCCAGTTAACATGGGCAGCACTCGTTCTTTTGCCTAAAAAATCTAAATCTTGAAGATAAGCAACGGGGCTCATCCCTTTTTCTTCTTCTATCTTTTCAACTTCCCATTTTTCTTCGGCTAAGTGAATGTGAAGAGGAACATTGTATTTATCTGAAAGCTCTTTGGCTGACTTAAGGAGGTCAGCTGAACAGGTATAAGGGGCGTGAGGAGCAACAATAGGATGAATTAAGCTGCTTCCCTGCCATTTTTTAATTAATTCTTCAGCTCTTCTTAGTCCTTCTTCTGGTGTCGAACTAATGGGTGTGGGAAAGTCAAGCAAGCCTTCACCCAAAAATGACCTGATGCCAATTTGCTCAAGTACTTCAGCAGCTTCATCTTCAGCAAAATACATATCACAAAAAGAGGTTGTTCCACTTTTAAGCATTTCTATGGCGGCTAATTTAATTGCTTCACGAATGAAATGGGGGTTAACATATTTGGCTTCAGCAGGCCAGATATGTTTTTCTAACCATTCTTTTAAAGGAAGGTCATCGGCAATTCCCCGAAAGTAAACCATGGCAGCGTGGGTGTGAGCATTGATTAAACCGGGAAGAGCCAACATTTCCCTTCCTTCAATTAGCTTTTTGGCTGAGTAATTCTTTTCATCACCGCTGACCCCAACTGCAATAATTTTTTCTTTTTTCACAGCAATAAAGCCATTCTTCAAAGAAGTATTTTTGGAATCGAGAGTGAGGATAGCTACATTCTTTATAAGCAAATCAATTTTTTCCACTATTTGGCCTCCTCTCTTTGGTTTCATAAGATAACAGAGATAATCAACTGTGTCAAACATCAGTGAAGAGGTGAGAGGGACAAACTAGAGACTGAGCTACTTAAAATTACCAAAATTTGGTAAATTCAAATTTTAATTAAAAATTTTTTGAGTTTTTTAAAGTATTGACAAAAAAAGAAGAAAATAATATAAAAAAATAAGTTTTTAGCGATGGCCCTTTTAGATTTACATTTTGAAAGAGGTATGGGGAGTGCTTTCCCAAAAGAAGGATTGAAGAGATAAAAAGCCAGTTCGTGGATGAAAGAACTCACTTTTTCTTTTTATGCAAGACTGGTTTCTAACCAGCCAATAGCTGTTCAAGACAGTTAGCTTATAATAAGAAAAATTGGAAGAAAATTCGGGCATGATGCCCGAATTATGCGGGTGTTTATCGGTGGATACGAATAAAGATGTAAATCGCGGTATAGCTAACGTTTTTGTATCGACTGATGAAACTTCTATAGTAAGAGCTAAAAGTCGATGTACAACCGCTTTAGTTTTTCCATTTCTTGGGCTTTGCGCTTTATGGTTGCTTTTCCCAGCTTCTCAGCAACTGCTTAGTGTCTCAAGGAGAATAGCTTGGTTTTTTCTCCTAGGTTGTTTTATCTATGGTGTTTTACGCACCTTTATTGTTTTTAGGATTAATCCACCAGGCATTCTAACAGATATTAGTTATTTCTTTTTCGACTTTTTAGCTATCCTTGGGGCGGTATTTATCACTGGTGGTGAAAGGAGTCCTTTTGTTATATGTATTTTAATTTCAGTTGTAGCTACTGGCATATTTTTTAATGTATGGGGAACTGTGTTAATTAGTCTTTTAGCTGGGCTTTTCCTTGTTGAAGTTTCTTTTCTTTCTCACATATTTTTCAGCCAACCCTTTCACTTTTTGCGGGTCCTTTTTATGGGACTTTTTATTTTATTTGTTGGTCTGATTACAGCTATTCTTGCTGAATCTGAGAGAAGGGAGCGGAGGTTAAGAATTGGTATCTCCAAAACTCTTTTCGATTGTTTAAGTGGCAGGGAGAAACTGGTTTTGAAATTACTGGTAGAAGGAAAAACTAACTTGGAGATTGCTACTCTCATCGATAGAGATGTAAAGACTGTCCGTAATTTCCTTTCATCTCTCTACCGAAAGCTTGGGGTAAAAAATCGTTATGAATTGCAATTGCTCGGGGTTCTTTTTGCTGACCTTTACCGAGACCAAGAAAAACTTTTTAGATGAATACATTCGATGCCTTTTCAAGGATTTGTCATTATTTTTTAGTTATCCAGATAATTGAGCTTGCTTGCGTGAAGAAACAGTTAAAGTAAATTCTTTTTTTGATTTCGGGACTTTTTGGGACTTTAGATTAGGTTGAGCTAACTCAATATAGTGATAAAATAAAAGAGATAAAAGGATAGGGCTATTCTTATAATGGATAATCATGACTATCTCTTACCTGAGATGGAAAAGTTTATCGAAAAATATATTGATTCATTCCTTGCCTGGGATTTAATTGTCTTTTTCCATCAAAACTCAGAGATTAAAGACTCTTCTCATAATCTTTCTTTGCGTTTAGGGAGAAAAGAAAAGGATGTTAGAGAAGCCTTAGTGAAGTTAAGAGATAAAAGGCTATTAAAGGAAAAAGGGAGGAAAGACCCTTTATATACTTACTCTCCTCCTGATGAAGTAAAAGAAAAAATAGATGAGTTTGTTAAATCATTATCCTCAAGAACTTTTCGATTGCAAGTTCTTTCTTTAGTTTTGAGGAAAGGATTGAGGTAAAAACAAGGAGAACAAAGAAACAAATTCTTACTTATTTTCTTTCTACAGTCTTTCACCAAGCCAATTTATTTTAACCAGTTCTTTTACCTTTAAAAAATTTGGGTCACCAGTGATTATAATAGCTTTTTCCTTAATTGCTGTTGAGATACAAAAAGCGTCGGCGAAGGAAATAGAATAACGTACCTTAATTTTCGCTGCTTCTATCACATCACCCCAGGAGTTGTTCAAAAGCTTTATCGGTAATATCTCTAAAATTTCTAAATTTCAAAATCACTTTCTTCTTTTAAATATGCGAGGAGAGCCAATACGTCCAATAATATTTTTTTCTTCTCTATCCTTTTCCTCCTTCCTCTCCTTAAGGAGAGCTTTAATAAGAATAAGTGAAAAGCTTTCCTTAAATATTCCGCTGAAATGTTCGACTGGATTCTCAAGCAAAGCTTTAATCTTGATGTGGTCTTCAGTTAGTTCAACTGAGACTTTTGAGCCTTTTTTAATACCAAGCTTCTTCCTTGCTTCTTTAGGTGTGACAATTTGTCCTTTAGAGGAAGTTTAACAATAGTCAATTTCAAACTCCTAAATTAAGTAAAACTTTTTTATTTTGTTTTACAAATATTTTCTTACAACATTTTTTGCCTTATCAAGACAAAATTTAATAGTAAAAAGTTTTTAAAACCACAAAATATTGACTAAAAACGAATTTTTCCATTCTTGAGAGTTTTTGAGACTTAATTTTTTAAAAGTCAGGACATTTTGGGACTTGTTTTTAGGATCGATTTTAATGGAGCGCAGAGGAAATCCAAGCCTTAAAAGCTAAGGCAAACTAATAGTAACTACGTATTTTACCTGGGGCTTGAGGTAGACGAGATTGTCTTAAATAAGAAGTAGGCGCAAGCAGACTCTAGCTTCCTCGAAAATGGCAATTGCTCCTTTTTTAAGTCGGTTTTAAGTCGGGAGCAATTTTTCGAAATTTTGATCGAGAAGTTGGTTAATGACTCTAGGACGGTTATCACGGAGTCTAAAGATAATTATACCGGAGGAGTAGCAGATTTTGAGATAGCTGTGATGGAGGCAAAATCCATGTCTATCGTAAGCAAGATTCTTTTTTCGCGAACAGCTAAATGAGCAATTTCTATATCTTTGGCTTGTTCTAGTCCCAAATCGGATAAAGAGAGGACATCATGACCTTGCAAACAAAGATATTCAATAGTAGAACGGGAAATCGGCATATCAGCCAGAAAACGCATCAAGCACTCTTTATCGGTATGATACGCTCTTCCGTTGCCCATGCAGCGTATTCCAGAACTTCCTTTATATTTCTGGCTCTAGAAGGGGGTATTCCTAAGAATTTCTTCTACCGTCATCTCGGTTGCTATTAATTTAACAATTGTTGCTACTGGAATACATAGGTTTCTAATACAAGCTTGTCCACCCATTACATCTGGATTAAAGATTATTCTTTTAAAAGCCATTGCTTATTCTCCTATTTGCAATTTTTGATATTATCATAGCTTTTTTAGAGAATGGTCAATGTAAAAGCTGAAGTTGTTACGACGAACATGATTTTAATTAACCTGAATCCATCAGGTAGTGTTTTGCTTTGTTTGCCATTCGGACAAAAATTTTTAAATCGGGACATTTTGGGACTTTAGAATTTTAAGAATAAGCCGATATAAAAAGTAAAATAAGCTATTAATATTAGTGAGGGGACTATTAATTTAGGAAAAATTTAGTTATTTACTGCAATGGGGGTTTTCTCAAAAAGCCCGATAACTCTATGAAAGGAGGTTTTATGTTTAAGTTTTTTGCCAAAAAACTAACGAGAAGAGCCTCTAAAATTTTATTTTCCAAAAAGACCTACCAAAAGCTTGTCTCAGCTATTATTACAATTTTGTTTACTTTATCTTCTTTGCTTATAGGTTTACTACACACACGAGTACCTTTGGTACAAGCAGCTTCACAAGTGACACTTGATCAGCCATCAAATTTGGATATTACTAGCAGTTCAGTAAAACTTACATGGTCCAAGTCTTCTGATTGGTTTTTCTCAAGGTACGAAATTTATTATAAAAAATCATCTAATGTTTCATGGAGTCGTAAGGCAATAATTAATAATATAGATCAAATTTCTTATGCTGTTACAGACCTCTCTCCATCGACTTCCTATGATTTTAAAATACGTGATGTAGATTTTTACTCTTGCGCAGTTTCAAACATTGTAACTGTTACAACTA
>JACVJC010000022.1 GCA_015711795.1 Candidatus Geothermocultor quzhuomuensis | reverse complement strand
GTTTATTCAGCTGTTCCCTTTTGGCAGAGGGCTAAACGGGCAAAAGAAGCTTTAGAGTCAGTTGGCTTGGGTGACCGCCTTCATCATTTACCATCTCAGCTTTCAGGCGGTCAACAACAAAGGGTGGCTATTGCCCGCGCTTTAGTGACCGAGCCAGCAATTATTTTAGCCGACGAACCTACTGGTAATTTGGATTCCACCTCCGGGGCAGAAATTTTAAAGATTATTCAAAAGTTAAACGAAGAAGGTAAGACAGTTGTTTTAGTCACTCACGAACTTTATGTAGCTGAGCATGCTGAGCGCATTATCAAAATAAAAGACGGCAAGATTATTTCTGACGAGAAGGTCTCAAGGCGCAAAAATGCTTTCGACGGAGGGGGCAAGGATGAGTATCGTTGAGTCTATAAAAGTTGCTCTTGATAGTTTAATCGCTAACAAAATGCGCTCTTTCTTAACTATGCTTGGGGTGATAATTGGAGTAGCAGCGGTTATTTTATTAGTTTCGATTGGTCAAGGAGTTACAAGCTCTATAACGAAGGAGATTGAAGAGCTAGGCTCTAATATTTTAAATGTTGTTCCCGGAAGGATTGGATTTGGCCAGGGGAAAGGAAGCATACCAACTTATGAAAACAAATTAACTTACAAAGAAGCTCTTTTGGTTGAAAAAGAAGTAAAGGGAATAGTTGGGGTGACTCCCGTTATTGAGGCTAATTTAAATATTAAATACAAGAATGATACGAGAAGAGTTTACTCAATGGGAGTAACTCCTGATTTTCCTAAAGTGAGAAATTGGAAAGTTGTTCAAGGGCGCTTTTTTTCTCTTTCTCATGTAAATGGAGCCAAGAGAGTTGTTGGGCTGGGGCAAACGGTAATTAATGACTTGTTTGGAGAGGAAAAAGCAATTGGCAAGAGAGTTGTTATCAATGGTCAAAAATTTAAGATAATTGGGATAATGGAAAAAAAGGGAAGCTTTATGGGGATGGATATGGATGATATTGCTTTTGTTCCAATTACAGTGATTGAAAGGCTAACTGGTTTAGATAAATTAAGTGGCATTGTAGTTCAAGTTAAAAAAGCTGAAAGTGTCAAGAAGGTTTCCCGTCAAATAGAGCGTGTTCTTTTAAAGAGACTAAGTCGGGATGATTTTACCGTTATGAGTCAGGAAGCTATGCTTTCAGCTCTTCAACGGGTTTTGGGGACACTTACCCTAATGCTTGGTGGTTTGGCAGGTATTTCTCTTTTAGTTGGGGGGATTGGGATTATGAATATTATGCTTGTCTCAGTAACTGAAAGGACAAGGGAGATTGGCATCAGGAAAGCGGTTGGAGCAAAAACCTACGATATTATGCTTCAATTTATTGTTGAATCGGTTTTTTTAAGTCTTTTTGGAGGAGCAATTGGGATTTTAGTTGGTTATCTTGGCTCTTTAGCTATTGAGAAGTTTTTAGTTGCTACTGAGGTGACTCCTTGGTCGGTTGTCTTAGCTTTTCTTTTCTCAGCAAGCGTTGGAATTTTTTTCGGGGTTTATCCTGCCTATCGAGCAGCTAAAGTTGACCCCATTATTGCATTAAGATATGAATGAAAAATTACCTTTTTGTTTTTCTTTTCTTTTTTCTGGTAGATTTTCTCTTAAAAGAGTGAGATTGTTGAGTTGTTACTTTTTCAATTGTTTTTTTCTCTTGAGGGGCTTCCTCTTTTAAGCTAGCAATAAAACCGTAAGTAGCAATAATCGCAATAACAAAAGTAGCTGCCATAAAAAAGGTAAAAAAGTCCAATAAGGCTCCTCAGTTTAATCTTTAAAATCCTCAGGCTTTATTTTATTGAGAAATTCGCGGAATTTTTCTACCTCGAGCTCTTCACCTTCTTCAGTAACGATTGAGGCTTTCTCAATAACTTTTTCTGTGACATAAATAGGTACTCCAACTCTCACCGCTAAAGCAATGGCATCAGAGGGCCTGGAATCAATCTCAATTTCCTCCCCATCTTGAAGAAGGTGAATTTGAGCGTAAAAAGTTCCTTCTCTAAGGTCGTTAATAATTACTCTCTTTAACTTTACCTTGAGAGTATCAATGAGAGCTTTGAGGAGGTCATGGGTGAGGGGGCGGGTGGGCTTAATTCCTTGTATTTCCATTAAAATAGCGGTTGCTTCAAATTGACCAATCCAGATAGGGAGGAAGCGATGAGCTTCTAAGTCACGAAGAATAATGACTGGTTGATTAGTAATAATATCTAAGTTGACACCATGGACAAGCATTTGAAGCATTCTTATCCTCACTTTTTAGGTTTTAAGTATAGCAAAAAACAAATGAGAATGAAAGCTAATTTTCTTTTTCCATTTTTTTAATTATTTTCATTACTCGCTCAGCCTTTTCAAATTGACCTTCTTTTAAATAAGCTATCTTGAGGGTTGAGAGAATGATAAACTTTTCAGCTTCATCTTTACTAAGGGCCTTTGCCTTTTCGAGATATTTAATTGAAGTTGAGTAATTTTTTTGGATGAAATAAAGTTGACCCAAATTAAGGAGAAGTTTAGAAGATTTAGGGTTAAAAGCTACACCTTCTTCTGCAAACTCTAGTGCTTCTTTGGGTCTTTGAAAAAGCTGGAGCATATAGCTTCCGACATAGTAAGCATCAACAAAGTGAGGGTCAATCCAAGTGACTAAGCGATAAAGAGGTATTAGCTCCCTTTCTTTTCCTAGGTCACCGTAATACTCATGGTGAATTCGATCGATTTTTAACCAGAGATAGGCGATGACAATTGACTTTGCGCCACCGAGATAACTCCAAAAAACTTGACCGATCTGTTCAGGCATTTTTTTACTAGAAATTCCCCCTGAGGACCATTTTTTTTCGATATTGAGTTCAAGGAAGAAACTGAATGATAGGAGCAAGAAACATATTGTAAAAGCAACTATTTTCTTAACTTTAGCTTTTTCTTTACTTATCTCCATCGCCTAGACATCCTTTTTTTCAAAGAAAATTAACCCCAAGAGGAGAAAAAAAAGGGTATAGCTAAGGGAATAAAGGAAAAGTTGGAAAAGGAAAAGGGGTTTAACTGGCACATTATGGCCAATAACCTCATTAAGGTTAAAGCTTTCTAAATTGGGAAGGATAAATTTGATTACAGGACTAATGGCTTTAAGACTTGAGTTTTGTAAGAGATGAGTAAGGTCTGGTTTAAAGTGTCCAATGAGGTAAAAGAAAAGACCGAGAAAGACATTGACAGTGGGGGTGGCGAAAATAGAAACAAGGAAAACAAAAGAATTGATTAAGGCGCTTTCGAAAAGAATGGCTAGAACTCCTTTGAAAATAGCAAAGTCCCAGACGGAAAAGTTAAGAAAAGCAATTAAGATAATGATGAAGCCAATAATGAAAGCAGCAAGGAAAATAGTCAACATGACCCCAAGATATTTGCCGAGAAAGAATTCCCATCGGCGAACTGGCTTTGAGAGGATATTATAAATAGTATGACTTTCAATTTCCTTGGGTATTTGGGAAACTGAAAGAGAAATACCCATAATGATTAGGGATAAGGAAACAAGGCCAAGAGAAATATCCTTAAAAAGAGTTATCTGAACGCCAACTTGAAAAGAGGGGATTCTTGGCGTAGCTAAGATGAGAAGAAAAGTAATTAAAAAGATAAAATAAAGAACTTTTTTTCTCAAGGTTTCACGAAAAGTATCAAGACAAAAGACTTTAATTAGCATCGGATTTCTCCTTGCCAATTGTTTCCAGAAAAAAATCTTCAAGTGTTTTTTTCTGGGGAATGACTGATTTTATCTCAGCCCCATCTTGACGAACCTGGTCAATTACCCTCTGGAGAGATTTTTGATTGACTAGTAAGGTAGCTCTTTTGCCTTTTCCTTTCTTTAAAGCTAAGGGCTTGAGTTTGAGATGGAGTGAGGGACTAACATTAACAAGATTAATTTCTACTTTTTGCTCTTCTCTTATTAGCTTTTGAGTTTCTCCTGAGGCCATAAGGCGTCCTTCATCAATGATAGCGATAAAATCGCAGATTTTTTCTACTTCAGTGAGTTGGTGGGAGGAAAGAAGGATTGTTTTTCCTGCTTGTTTCTGGGAAAGAATAATATTTCGCATGTCAATTTGGCCTATTGGGTCAAGCCCTGAGGCTGGTTCATCGAGGATAAGCAAATCTGGGTTGTTAATCATAGCTTGAGCAATTCCAAGTCTTTGGAGCATTCCTTTAGAAAATTTACTCAAGGGTATCTCAGCGTAGCGGGATAGCCCAACTAATTCAAGGATATTTTCTGCCCTTTCTTGGCGAGTCTTCTGGGGTAAACGAAAAAGCTTACCAAAGAAATCAAGGATTTCAGCTGGGGTTAAATGAAGATGAAAATAAGGCTGTTCTGGCAAAAAACCAACATATTGATGCGATTTAATGCTTGTATTGGGCTGTCCAAAGATTTGAATATTTCCTTGATCAACTTGAATAAATCCTAAAATAGCTTTGAGAGTGGTGGTCTTGCCAGCTCCATTAGGCCCAAGGAGTCCAAAGACACATCCTTGAGGAACTTCTAAGGAAAGGTTATCCACTGCTTTAATTGAACGACGCTTAATTCCAGTTTTATAAGTCTTAGTGAGATTTTTAATTGAAATTGCTGATTCTTTAGCCACAAGTAAATATTTTATCTCATTTTTTTAAAACTGAGGAGGGGAAGGTTATCTTTCTTTAATGAAAAAAAATAGAAAAAGAGGCTAATGATAACAGTTAGGATAAGAAGAGTGAATGGATTAGCAATTAAATTGGAAAAGGGCACTGTTGGAAGAATTAGTTTGCCGAAGAAGAAACCAACAACAGTTTGAGTGTAAAACAATGGAATGAACTGAGAAATTATTGGGCTGACAATTGCTTCTAAAGTTGAAAATCGGTCAAAGAAATATTTGATAATAGTAAGGTTAATCAAGGAAACCAAAGCTATTTCGCCAAAGTAGCCTATTAAGCCTAGCCACCATAACTGGACTAATGTCCTTGGACTGAGTAGGCTGAAGAGGGCAAGAAAAGCAACAAGCCACAGGCATCCAGCCAGCCCCCCAGCTAAAATTGCAGAAAAAGTTAATATTAAAGTTGAATTTCCTTTTTGGAAACTTCGGGCAACTTCTTTAGTTGTCATTTTTCAGCCACCTTTAGCAATTATTTTTATCGGTAAAATCTCAAAAAACTTTAGCTCTCCTATATTTTTTTCGACAAGTTTAACGGAGAATTTATACCTAATTTGGGGGACAATTAGGAAATAGGTTTTGATTTGACCTCTCTATAAGAAGTGCTTTAAAATATCTCATACAACAGTTTTAGTTGGGCCTATAGCTCAGTTGGTTAGAGCGCACCCCTGATAAGGGTGAGGTCTGTGGTTCGACTCCACATAGGCCCACCATCGTGTTCCTATCCGAACTTGGGTTCAAAAGAAAGTCGAAGAGGTCATTAAATTCAGCCCCTTCGATTTTTTTGTTTTTGACATATATCTTCTTGAAGAAAGCTTGGTTAAATATTCTCCTAGTTTGAGGCTTTGCTTTTAAGTAAGCTTCATGGCAGCAGAAAGCCATTTTGATAGCTTGCTTAATGACTTCTCAGCTTGGTCAATTTTAGCTCCCAAAACCTTAAGCCGGTTTTCACAAAGAGCGATTTCAGTTAAGATTCTTTCTTGCTCTCTTTTTAAAACCTCTTTGAGAACAAGCTCCTCGTAATAGGCTTCTATGAGTTTGAATCTTTGTTTATTGAGATTATCTAGTTTCTTGACCAGAAGTTCTTTTTCTTTAAAGTTGTTTGACTCTCTTTCGGCAATTTCTTTTTCAAGCTCCAAAGTTAGTTTCTCAACAACTTCTAAAGGAAGTTCAATTGATTTATACAAATCTTCAATTTCGCTTTCTAAATGTTCAGCTAAGATGTAAGGCTCTTTGCAGTTGTTTGCCCTTTTCTGACCAAGGCAATAGAAGTAAAGATATTTGCCTTTTACCCAAGCAGAAGACATTCTTGAACCGCAAGTTCCGCAAAAAACTGTGCCTCTCAAATAATGGGGATGTTTTCTTTTTCTTTCACCAGCATAATCTCTTATCCTTATAACTTCTTGAACACGCTGGAAAAGTTCTTTAGAAATAATTGGCTCATGGATACCCTTAAACTCCATTCCTTTGTAGGTGACAATGCCAGAGTAAAACCTGTTCTTGAGTAAGTTTTCTAAGGCGAGATACCAATAATCCCAGCTGGCTTTGATTTAGTAGCTCTCGTTCTTAAGCCTCTTTTAGTAGAAATGTCCTTCAGCTCTTTAAGGGAGTAATTACCAGTGGCATAAAGCTTGTAAGCCATTTTGACAAAGTGAGCTTCCTTTTCATCAATGACTACTTTAGCTATTCCGTTTTCATCTTTGATATTGCGATAACCAAAAGGGGCTTGGGTTGGACAACCGCCTTTTTTGGCTTTTTGGAACATGCCTTTCTTTACTTCGTTAGGGAGATTGGCTGAATAGAACTCAGCAATAGTGGCCAAGATTCCTTCAACTAAACGACGAGAAGCCGAGTCTTCAATGTTTTCTGTTACTGAAACCAGTTGAACATCATAGCGTCTTAAGATTGCTCTAATAGCCACATGATCTTCGATATTTCTAGCTAGTATGTCTATCTTATGAACCACAACCGCATTAATTGTCTTGTTTTCTTTGACTCTTTGAAGCATTTCTCGAAGTTGCGGTCTGTCTTTGGTTTTAGCACTTTCACCTCTATCAACATACTCATCAATTAAAACCCAACCTTTATCGCAAATAAACCTGGCACAAGCTTCTCTTTGGGCTGGAAGGAGTAGCCACCTTCAGCTTGTTCTTTAGTTGAGACTCTTAAATAAATTAAGCAGTTCATACTTGCTCCCAAACATATTTAAACTTCTTGTAGGTATAATGCTTGACTAGTCCCAAGCGCCACTTGATAAATGATGGCGTGACATTAAACTTCTCGGCCAGCTCGTAGATGGTTGCTTCGCCGGTTGCTTCTTTTTCTAGTTCTTTATCAAGCATCAAGAGATAAGCAGCAAAAACATTGGCTCGGTTTATTTGTAATGACTTCAGTCTCTTCCCAAATTGCTAGTTATTTATCACTACTAACTACTATCTGTTAACTGCTTTACTGGCCAACCCAGATGGTCACGGTAGTCCCTTTGTTGGCTTGAGAGTTTCCAGTGGGGCTTTGAGCCACCACCTTTCCTATTTGACTTTGGTCAGAGACACTAACAAAAATTGTTTCTACCTCAAAGCGAAGCGCTTCAAGTTCGGAGCGTGCTTCCAAATTACTTTTCCCAATCACGTCAGGAACAGTGACTGTTTCAGGCCCTTTACTCACAACAATCTCGACTGTTGAACCCTTTTTAACCTCAATCCCTGGTTGTGGTGTTTGCCTGATTACCCGACCTATCTCAACTTCTTCGTTAAATTCTTCTTTAAGACTATACTTTAAACCGGCTTTAGAGACAGCCTTGGTTGCTTCTTCTGAATTTTTGTTAAGGACATCTGGGACTATAACGAGCTCCACTCCTTGGCTAATTTTTAAGTTAACTGGGGTACCTATTTCAACTTTCTCTCCACTTTTGGGTTCTTGGCTAATAACAATGCCTTCTGGAACTGTATCGGAAAAGACTCTTTCAATTTCTCCCACTTTTAGTTTCTTTTCTCCAAGGAGTGAGCCAGCTTCTGCTTCAGTTTTTCCCGCGAGGTCGGGAACTTCAATTAATTCTTTCCCTTTGCTTAAAACTACTCTTACAATTTCTCCCTTTTTTAACTTTCTTCCAGGCTCAGGGTCTTGACTGATAATATGACCTGCTTCAATTATCTCTGAATACTCTTTGCCAACTATTTTTATTTTAAGGCCCTTCTTTTCAAGAATTCTTTTGGCTGCTTCAAAGGATTTTCCTTCAACTGGTGGAACTTCAATTCGGTTGCCAATGAGAATGATCTGAAAAGCTAGAAGACTTCCCAGAGCAAGAAAGGTTAGGAAGAAGACGAAAATCGTAGCCCAGATGAGGCTTTTTCTTTTCTCTCGTGGCTTTGGCGGAGGCTTTATGACTAAAGTCTTTTCCATCATTGAAGTTGACTTTTTTGTTTCAGTGATTGGTAGCCCTTTTTCTGCTTTGACAAGGTCATCTAACATTTCGTGAGCTGATTGATAGCGGTCAAAAGGGTCTTTAGCTAAAGCTCGAAGAATGATATTTTCAAGAAAAGAAGGAATTTTGGAATTGAAGTAAGATGGAGGTATTGGCTCTTCGTGGACATGCTTGAGGGCAATGGCAATGGCACTATCTCCATCGAAAGGGATTTTTCCAGTAACCATTTCATACATGACTACGCCGAGGGAGTAAAGGTCAGATGTCTCATTAGCAGGTAATCCTTGAGCTTGTTCAGGAGCTAAATAATAAACAGTTCCCATAATAGCACCGGTTTCAGTTAAAGATGAAGTGCCAGCTCGAGCAATTCCAAAATCAGTGACTTTAACTCTTCCTTCTTCAGTTAAGATAATATTGTGCGGTTTGATATCTCGGTGAATAACCTCATTCTCATGGGCAAAATTAAGAGCAGAACAAACCTGTTTAGCGATTTCGATTGTATCTTCCGGGGATAATCCTCCTTTTTCTCTAATAATTTCTTTAAGGCTCCGCCCTTTAACAAACTCCATAGCAATAAAGTAAGTATCCCCTTCTTTACCCCAATCATAAACATTGACAATATTTGGGTGATTGAGATTAGCAGCAGCTTGAGCTTCTCTCCGAAATCGAGCAACAAAGCTTTCATCTTGAGCATATTGGGGATGGAGAACTTTAAGTGCGACTTGTCTATTGAGAACAATGTCTGTTGCTTTAAAGACATCAGCCATTCCACCAGTGCCGATTTTCTCAGTGAGCTTGTATCTTTGACCAAAAGTCTTTTCTTGAAATTCCATTTTCCCTATTTTACCGAATTTATCTTATTCTTAGTATACTGTTTGTTCAGTTGAGAGTTAAGGAAAAAGTTAAGAGTTTTTACAATCTTCTTTTTAGTATTCCTTAAAGAAGGATTCCAAAATGCTTTTAGCTAAAGGGGCAGCTATTTTCCCTCCAACTCCGCCATTCTCAATTAAAACAGTGACAACAATTTGAGGATTTTCAGCTGGAGCAAAACAAGTAAACCAAGCATGGGGAGATTTTCCTTCAATTTCAGCGGTTCCTGTTTTACCACCAATTGTAAAGTTTTTAATTTTAGCCCTTTTACCTGTTCCTTCTTCAACTGCCTTAACCATCACCTTTTTTATTTCAAGAGCAGTCTCAGGTGGGAGAATCTTTCGGTAAACTTTGGGCTTTTTGGTGAAGATAGTTTTTCCTTCAGAATCTTTAATTTCTTTTATGATGAATGGTTCCATCATTTTCCCATCATTGGCAATAGCAGAGGTAATTAAAGCTGCTTCAAATGGGGTGATGAGAAGCCTTCCTTGACCAACTGCTGTCCAAGCTAGCTCGACTTTATCCATTTCGCTACTTGAGGGAATTTTACTCTTTTTAACCTTTAACTCAAAGGGAATTTCTCCATTAAGGCCAAACTTCTCTCCTCCCTCAACTAACTTTTTTGAACCTAGCTCTATTCCTACTTGAGCAAAGATGGTATTGCATGAGACAATAAATGCTTTTTCTAAAGTCATTTTTCCATATCCTTGGTCTCGAAAGTTAGAGATAATGTTGCCAGAAATTTTGATTTCTTTCGGTCCATTGTAAACCTTTTCTAAAGAAGTAGTTTTTTCTGTAAGAGCTATGCTTAAAGTAACTATTTTAAAGATTGAGCCTGGAGGATAAAGCCCCGCTAAGGCTCGGTTTAAAAGGTGATGTTCTGGATCTGCTTTAATTTTTAGCCACTTCTTTTCAATTAAATTTGGGTTAAAGGAGGGAGAACTAGCTAGAAATAAGAGTTCACCTGATTGAGGATTTAAACCAATGATGGCTCCTCTTTTCCCTTTAATTAGGTTGTAAGCTTTTTTCTGGAGCTCTGCGTCAATGGTTAAGATAAGATTATCACCGGGCTCACTGCTTGAAATAAGTAAATTTTCCCAGGTTTTTGTTTTCCCTTTGAGGAAGTGGTTACCTTTTTGCTCTAATCCACTTTTGCCTAAGATCGGGCTAAAGAAACCGACAAGGTGAGCGGAGAATTCCTTAAAGGGGTAGTAGTGATAAAACCTTCCATTTTTCTCATAAGTTTTGGCTAAGTAACGGTTCTTACGGTCTAAGATCTCACCCCGCCTTAATCTTAACTCTCTTTCAATCTCACGGGTATTTTTTGGGTGGGAAAGGATTTTTTGACGCTCATGAAACTGAAGATAGGAGAGGTTTAAGATTAAAAGAAAGTATAAAAAAGTTAAAGAAATGGCTATTTGCTTGATAGATTTAGCTATTGCTTTTCACCTTCTTTGCTTAAAGATAGAAGAATCCCGAGGGAAAGAAAATTAGAGAGAAGAGAACTCCCTCCATAACTAACAAAAGGAAGGGTAAGGCCAGTTAAAGGGATTAATTTAGTCACACCTCCAAGAATAATAAAGGTTTGGAGAGAAAAAATAATGGTGATTCCAGATGCTAAAAGCTGGATAAACTCATCAGAAGAGGAGAGAGCAATTCGGAATCCTCGATAGCTAAAGAGGAGGAAAGTAAGAATGAGAGCAAATCCTCCTAGAAACCCTAACTCTTCGCAAAGGCTTGAGAAGATGAAATCAGTTGATGAGGCAGGAATAAGGTAAGGATAACCTCTTTTTAACCCAGTCCCCAAAATGCCCCCATTGGCTAAAGCAAAGAGCGACTGGACAATTTGATACCCTTTTTGTTCAATTTCATGCCAAGGGGTAATCCAGATATTTATTCGGGTACTTACATGAGGATAAATTAGATAACAAGTAGTTGCTCCCGATAGGAATAGAAAGATTCCTAGAACGAGGTAAGTCTTTTTATTAGTGGCAATGTAAAGAAGAGCAAGAAAAGTGCCGAGGAAAAGGAAGGAAAAACCAAGGTCCTTAATGAAGATAAGAATGGCAAGAGAGACCGACCAGGTTAGGATGAGAGGGCCAAAGTGTTTAGGCTCGGGAAGCTTAAAACCAAGAAATTCTTTAGTTCCTTGAGCTAGGAGCTCCTTTTTTTCCTTGAGGTAGGCACTGAGGAAAATAACGAGAAGAATTTTAGCCACTTCCACAGGCTGGAAAGAAAAGGATCCAATTTTTAACCAAAGTCGGGCTCCTTTTATTTCAACCCCGTAAAAGATAGGCAAGAGAAGGAGGGAGATGCCAAGAATGACGCACAAGTACTTGTATTCTTCCAATTCTTTAGGGTTTTTAAGGAGGATGAGGAGAAGGATAAATCCCCCGATGCTTATAACTAACCAGGCTAATTGATAATAAGCTTGGGAAGAGTTGAGGCGGAAAATTACTAACAATCCCATTGTTAAGAGGAAGTAAGCAAAGGGAAAGAGAAGAAAATCTGCCTTTGGGCAAAGGATTCTTAAGGCGAGATGTCCAATGAGAAACAAAGCCCCAGTTAATAATGGGATAAAATAAAAGGAATCAGGTGAAATAATATAAAATCCTGTTAAGTTAAGGATGAAGATGAACAAAAGAAGAACTAATTCTTTATTTCGGCTCAAGTAACCTCTCCTGTTGCTACTTTGAGTTTTTAGCTCATTTTAATAAGAACAACCGTAATGTTATCTATCCCTCCTCTCTCATTTGCTAATTTAACAAGCTTTTCAGCCATTTTTTTTAAGTCAGATTCTTCTTGGAAAATTTGAGCAATTTGTGAGTCAGAAATCATTGAGCTCAGCCCATCGGTGCAAAGAAGGATTAAGTCATTTGGTTTTAAGGTTAAACTAATAAAATCAATGTTAATAAACTCATTGGTTCCAAGAGCTCTAGTTAGGGTGCTTCTGAGAGGATGAAATTCTGCTTCTTCTTCTTTTAATTTTCCTTCTTTAATCATTTGAAAGACGAGAGTGTGGTCTTCGGTTAGCCTCTTGAGGTTTCCATCTCGTAAGAGATATGCCCGACTATCTCCAACATGTCCAATTAAAAGTTCATTTTTAAAGGGAACAGCAATGGTTAAAGTGGTTCCCATTCCATGGAGTTCTGGTTTTTGAAAGGCTTTTTTAAAAACTATCCTGTTAGCCTCTTTAATTGTTTCTAACATTTCTTGCTCTATTTCCTTCCTATCTTTAAAAGTTTTATTCATTCTATCCTCAATGACTTTAAGGGCAATAGAGCTTGCAACTTCACCAGCAGCGTGACCACCTAAACCATCAGCTACTGCAAAAATTTTGCCGTTGGCTAAATATGAATCTTCATTTAATTCACGATATTTTCCAATGTCAGAAAGGGCAAAATACTCCATCTATTTCTCCATAAATTTTAATTCTGTTTTACCAATTGTTATCTTATCACCATTTTTTAAAGCCGTCTCCTTTTTAATTCTTTTTCCATTAAGAAAAGTGCCATTTTTACTTTCCAAGTCCTCAATAAAGAAATGATTATCTTTTTGGTAAATGCGAGCATGTTGAGAAGAAGCATAAGAATCTTCCAGAATAATTGAGCAATTTTTATCTCGCCCAATTATTTTTTCCCCATTTAAGATAAATGTTTTTTTCTTTCTCCTTGAAGGGCTGTAGGGAAGGATAAGAAGAGCTTCTTTTGTTGTTGAAGGAATTTGGCTTAAATCTTGTTTAATTAAATAAAGAGCAAGAAAAAGAAAAGAGTAAATTAAAATAAGAAAAGTAATGTCTAAAAAGGGAGAGCTATTCAATTTTAATTCTCCTGAACTCAAGCTTGACATCACCCAGAGAAATGGTATCACCATCTCGGAGGGATTTTTCTCTAACTCTTTTTCCATTAACAAAAGTTCCATTTGTGCTTTCCAGGTCCTTGAGGATATATTTATTATTTTTCTCAATTATTTCGGCGTGAACTCTGGAAACACTCGGGCTTGCCAAAGCAATATCGTTAGAATCAAGTCTTCCAAGTGTAGTTACAGGTTTAGTCAGGTAGTAAATTCTTCCCTTCCCCAAAAGGGCGAGGAGAGCAGAAGCGTGAAAAAGCTCTTCTTTAAAAGCCTCTTTTTTGGTAATGGTTTGGGTATCTTCTAGGGAGATTGCTAGTTTTTCTTCGACTATTTTACTTTCAATTTCTATTTCCCCTAAGCTTAGTATTTCCCTGGGGGCAAGTCCGATTTTAATTTTTCCTAAAAGAAGATAGCCAGCCTTTTCAGCATGATTTTTTAAATAATCAGCTAATTCAAGAGTAAGGGCATCTTTAAAAGGGAAGTAAATCTCAAAGTCTTCAGGGCTAAGGTAAACTTGGAATTGGTTAGGAGCATAAATTTTTTTTAAACTAATGGTCTTTTTATCATTCATATGTTGCGAGAGTTTCTTGGCGATTTCAATTGGTTGGATATTGGATTTAAAAGCTTTAATGAAAAAACCTTCAAAAATGCGCTCTAATTTTTTTTCTAAATCTTTCAATAAGTTCATCTTTAATCACTATCAATAAATTATAGAAAAAAGTTATCTCTTTTGCTATTTAGGAGCTAGCGAAGTCTTTAGATTTTTTCCTTCTTTTTTCTTTCTCACTCCGCACTTTTCCCTTTAGGAGTAGTAAGCTAAGGAAGAGAAGAAAGGAGAAAGAAAGCCTTGGTGCTAGTTGACTTAGCACTGGGGAAGAAATTTTAAAGTGAGGGGGAATAAGAACGTAACCAAGAAAGAAAAAGAGGCTTGCTCCAAAAAAAGCTAACCAAGAAAGGAGAGGATCCCCTTTTTTTCTTAGCAAGCTTATAAATAAAGTAACAATTGCCCAGAGGAAAATCTGGTAAATAAGAATGGGATGTTTAAGGAAAGGTTTTACTATTAGTGAAATGGCATTTAAGACACTTTCTTCTTTGATTAAAGGGAGAAGGCGATATTGGTTAGGTTTAGTGAGGGAAGAAATGAAGGGGTTTTGGCTGAGGATGCCATATATTTCAATGAAGAGAGCGCCCAAGCTAGAAAGAAGAGCAGCATATAAAGGTGGAAGATAAAAACCTAAAAAAAATGGATAAAAAAAATCAATCTTTAAAAAGGAAGCAAATGGTGCTAGGAAAGGGGCTAAAGAATAAAGGGGATCTTTTTTAGCTAGTGGGATTAAAAGAATTAAAAGAGCTGTTGCAATTACCCCTAAGGGGAAAGAGTAATCGAGAAGGGGAGGTATTAATGAAGAGAAAGTCAAAACTATTCCAATAAAAGGGTTAAAGAAAAAGAAGGAAAAGAGAAGAAAAGGAATAATAAAACTTAGATTCCCTGGATAGAATGGGATTAAGCGGAAGAAAAAAAGAGTTGTAAGGAAGACAAAAGACCCCATTAAGAAGCGCCTAATTCCTTCAAAAGCTCGTTGGGTGAAAAATGGTTCAACTTTACTTTCTTGAACTTCTTCTTTCTTTTTTATTTCAATCTTTGCCAATGGCTTTAAAATCTCCTCTGGAGGTTCTTTACTCCGCCTTGACCTTTCTAGTCGATAGCGAAATTTGACAATATTCTCAAATCTTCTTGAAGGTTCTTTTTCTAGAGCCTTAAGAAGGGTTTGGTCAAGCTCTTCAGGAATTTCAGGATTATATTTACTTGGAGGAAGAAGTTCGATGTTTAAAATCTTAAAGATGGTAGCTGAGGGGGTTTCAGCCTTAAAAGGATTTTTTCCAGTAACCATTTCATAAATGACCAGTCCGGCTGAGAAGATATCAGCTTTTTCATCAATATACTTGCCAGCAGCTTGTTCTGGTGCCATATAGGCGACTGTTCCAGCAATTTTTTCTGTTGTGAGGTCTTGAGTTTTCAATCTCGCAATGCCAAAATCAGTTACCTTTACTCTTCCATCAGGAAGAAGGATTAAGTTTTCTGGTTTGATATCGAGATGGATAACTTCATTTGAGTGGGCATATTCTAAGGCGTAACAAAGTTGCATGGCAAAGGCAAGGCTTTCTTCGATCGAGAGAGGAGATTTGACTTTAAGGATTTTGTCTAAAGTTGAGCCCTCGATATACTCCATTATTAAGTAGTAATAACCTTTTATTTCTTCAAAATCGTGGAGGGTGACGATGTTAGGGTGGTTAAGGTTAGCTACCATTTTAGCTTCTTTCAAAGCTGTGGTAGAGGTTTCAGGTGTGGCAGGGATTTCCTTTAAAGCAACTATTCTCTCAATTCGGGTGTCATAGGCTTTATAGACTTTTCCAAAGCCACCTTGCCCTACTTTTTCCAGTATTTTGTAGCGCTTTAAAAGCAAATCTTTTTCTCCCATCAGTTTAATTTTAAGCTATCAGTCTGACAGAACAAGACCGAAGGCTGAAAAACTGAAGTTATGAGACTGAAGCATTTAGTGGAAAGTGGAAAGGATAGGGCATCGCTAAAGAGCATATTTCTCTTTGGAGCTTTAAGGAAAAGATGTAAAAAAGTATAATAAGATTTATACCTCAAGCTTGACAAATTGTAAAGAAGTGGAACAAGAAAACTAGCGTGCCAGAGTGGCGGAATTTGGCAGACGCGCACGGTTCAGGACCGTGTGTCCGCAAGGATGTGTGGGTTCGAATCCCATCTCTGGCACCACTCTCCTAAAATCAGCCCTTATTTGCCTTTTTGTTCCTACCTCCTTGCAAGTAGGTTGTGAATCCTAAATAGTAAATTGTAAGCTGGGTTTTAATTAACCTTAGAGATTAAATTGGAAAAATAAAAATTTTTCTTTCTTACTTGTTGCCTCATCAAAAATATATCTAAAGGAGAATAAATGCCCAGAGTAATTATCAACACTAGCGTTGTCATTAAGTGGTTTATTGAAGGAGAAGACACGTCGCTTGCCCTTACGCTTCAAGAAAGATTTTTTGAAAAGAGCATTAATCTTATTATTACTGAACTTCTCCTCTATGAGTTAGCTAATGCCCTTTGCTTTACCAATCTTTTTTCAAAAGAAGAGATTAAAATGTCTCTACAAGCTTTACTTTTAACTGATATTGAAGTTTCCCCCTTTAATTATTCAGTTTTGGAAAGGGCAGTTGATTTGAGTTTAGAAAGAAACCTGGCGATTTACGATGCTTATTTTCTCGCCTGCGCCGAAAAGTTTAAGTTAGTGTATGTCACAGCTGATAGAAGAGCTTACAGTAAATTGAAAAACTTAGAATTTGTCTCCTTTTTAGGTAACATCGCCTAACTTAAATTTCCTGATATTTTACCTACTGCTTTAGAACTTATTCCAGTGAAGGATGTCTTGAAGTTTCCTTTTAGGAACGTGAAGGCGGTTAAAATTATCTAAATAATATTTGGTTGAGTTTTTCATCTCCTCCATCAAGGGCTCTTCAGCCGGATAGCCAAGAGCAATGACTGAATCTATTAAATAGTTTTTAGGAACATTTAAAATTGAGCGGAGCTTTTTCTTCTTTATTGAACCTATCCAACAACTGCCAATCCCTTCTTCAACAGCTGAAAGAAGGATGTTTTCAACAGATGCTCCTAAGTCTCGTTCGTAGCTTTTTTCTCTAATCTCCTTGTTGACTAAAACAACAATATAAGCTACTGGCCTTTTTCCTTCTGGGGGGTTTCTTTTGGGAGCTACATAGCCTGCCCAAGCAAGGGTGAAAAAAACTTTTGAGATGAGTTTTTTCTCATTTACAAGGATATATTCAAGGGGCTGAAGATTTGAGCTTGAGGGAGCAACCCGAGCTGCCTCAATTAACTTTTCCAGTTTTTTCTTGGAGATTTCCTTTTGTTCAAAGAGTCTAATCGAGCGCCTTTTTAAAATAGCTTCATGTACTCTCATCTTATTGTTGATTATACCAAATAAAGAGCAGAGAGCAGTGTTGCAACTTCCTCTGCTGGGGGAGTAAGAGGAGGGGAAAAGAGCTGAAGAAAAGAAAAAATCTAACTTTAGGACTTCAGGCTTCGCTCTAGGAGTTGATTTGTCAAATTATTGAGGAGAAGAGATAATTAAAATTAAGGATTAATTTGAGTTGATTTCTTTAAAGGGAATTTAAGAACTAAGGTGAGAGAGGAGATTTCTTTAAAAGAGGCTGTTTTAGCTGACTCTTTATTGAACCAAGTAATAAATTTTGTTTTTTCTTCCTCGCGCCGTGTTTACCTTGTCGGGGGTTGTTTAAGGGATTTAATTTTATCTCGCCCTACTTTGGACATTGACTTGGTTATTGAGGGGGAAACTCTTTCTTTTTCGAGTCAGCTTGCCGATTTCCTCAATAGTTCTTATTATCCTCTCGATGAAAAAAGAAAGATGGGAAGGATTGTGGTGAGGAAGAATGAAGTTACTCGAACAATTGACCTTTCTCCACTTTACGGGCAGATTGAGAAAAACCTTATGGAGAGAGATTTTACTATTAATGCCTTGGCTTTAGATACTTCTCTCTTTAGAAAAGAGGTTATCTCAATAAAAGAAGTAATTGACCCAGTGGGTGGTCTTAGGGATTTAAAAGCGGGAAGAATCAAAGTGGCTTCTAAGGATAGTTTTAAAGGAGATCCAGTTAGACTCCTTCGAGCCCTTCGGTTAGCTGGTGAACTCAAGTTTAAGCTATCCTCAGAGACTTTAACTTCTCTTAAAAAAGAAGCTATTTTAATTAAGAGAGTTTCAGTTGAGAGAGTTTGCGAGGAACTTTTACGCCTTCTCGCTTTAAACAATTCCTCTTATTGGTTTCAGTCTTTAGAAGAGCTAGGTTTTATTAAAGTAATCTTTCCTGAGCTTGTCTTGCTAAAAGGCTTAACCCAAAATCAATTTCACCATCTTGATGTTTGGGGCCATACCCTCTTAACTTTGGCTGAGCTGGATAAGATTCTTTTAAATTTAAAAGGGCATTTTAAAAGAGTAAGAAAAATTAAAAACCATTTAAAGGAACCACTTCATGGAGATTTTCCTCGCCTAATCTTTCTCAAATTCTCTACTTTATTTCACGATATTGGAAAGAGCTTAACTAAGTCAATTGACGAAAAAAGAAGGATTCATTTTTATGAACATCCAAAAGTTGGGCTAAATTTGCTGAAACCAATTTTAGAGAGGCTTAAGTTAAGTAATCGAGCAAAAAAAGCTATCTTGACAACAGTTAAAGAGCACATGAGGCCAGGCTACCTCGTTGAAGAGAAGAAAATAACTGGAAAAGCAATTAGTCACTTTTTAAAAGATGGGGGAAAAGAGGTTCCCGAAATTCTCATTCTTTCTCTAGCTGACCGATTTGCTGCTAAAGGCCCTCTTTCTAAGAAAGAAACAATAACTCGGCATCAAAAGTTGGTTAGAGCTTTAATGGAAGAGTACTTTGAGAAAAGAGAGTTAAAGCCCCTTCTTATCACTGGTCAGGATTTAATTGATAATTTTAATTTGAAGCCTTCACCTTTTATTGGTAAAATTATGAGCATTATCGAAAAAGCTCAGCTAGAGAAGAAGCTGTCCAGTCGCGAAGAAGCAATTTCCTTTGTTCAGAACTATTTGAAGAGGTGCAAGAAGATTAAATAAATGAAGGTGTCATTTTAAAAGTATATAATTTTTTTTTATTATTTATTTTGCGAGAAAAAATTTTTTAAAATAAAAATTACCTAGTTGAAATTTTGAAATATTTGTGAGAATATAAATTAATTAGCGAGGTGAAGAGTATGGATATAAAGGTTGAAGAGCTTGAAAAATTAAAGGTTCACAAAGAAGCTGTTGAAAAGTCCTCTCCCTTAGTGGCAATTAGGGAGAAGGAGTTGGAGATAAATGCTCAAGTTTTGCAGGCAAAAAAGAAGGCTGAAGAATTAATTCAAGAGGCTAGGCAAAAATCAGCTAAACTTAAGGAAGAAGCAGTAAAGAAAGGCTACGAGGAAGGAAAAACTATCTTTAACCGCGAGATTGAAAGAGCTAAGAAGGAGGCTGAGTCAATCAAGGAGCAGGCTAAAAAAGAGGTTGAAGAGATTAAAAAGAAAAGCAAAGAAAATTTTGAGAAAGCAGTTGAAGAAGTTTTAAAATTTATTTTACCTTAAGCTTTTAGAAGTAGCCCCCCTACCCAAGGAGGGAAAATAAATGATTCTTTCAATGTTAAAGGTAGAAATAATTGGCCCTAAGAAGTATTTTTATGACACTATGGCCAAAATCCAGCAATTTGGGTATCTTCACCTTGAGGATATTTCCAAAAGAATTGTTCCAGGTGAGATGCTTGTCCGAAAAATGGAAGTCGACGAGAGGACTGAAAACGATCGACGAGAATTAGAAAATCTCCTCATCAAAATTAATTCAATCCTCACTACTTTAAAACCAGAGGAAGAAGAAAAAGTTTCTAAGCCTGAAAAAGAAAGGGAAAGGTTTTATGCGGAAATCTGGCGTGAAAGCTGTGATGAACTAAAAGCGGAAATTGAAAAACTCCTTACAGAACTAGAAGAAAAGACTAAGGCTCTAGCTGATGAGAAAAATAATCTTGAACTTGAACTAGCTACTTTAGGAAAATATGAGGTAATTATTGAGAAGATAAAACCTTTAGCTGAGCAATTGGTTGCTCTTGAGGGTTTTGAAACAGTTGCTCTCTTAGTTGAGAGAAAGTATAAAGATGTTCTTGACCTAATTCGGGAAGAAGTTAGCAAAATAACCAAAAACCAGTTTGAGCTTGTCTCCGCTGATGTTGATGAAGATACAACCGCTGCTCTTCTTATTTTTAATAAGATTTATTCTGAGCTAGTTCACTCTTTTCTTTGGGCTGAGAATGTTAATGAAGTAAAATTACCAGGAGATTTAGCTGAAAAGCCTTTTAATGAAGCCCTTGACATTTTAAAAGAGAAAAAAGGGAAAATCCCTAAAAGAATTGCTCAGATTAAAGAAGAACTTAATGAAATCTCAGAGAAGTGGTACCAAAAAATTTTAGCCATCCAAGATGTTTTAAGAGACCGCTGTAGCCAGTTAGCGGTAATTCATCAGGTTGGTCAAACAGATTATACCTTTGTGATTGAGGGTTGGATTCCCCGAAAGTATCTTGGTAATTTGAAGAAGTTATTGAGGGAAACTTTTGGTGAAAGGGTTGTCGTTAGCGAGTTAGAGGTTTCACCTGAAGAACTTGAGGAAGCACCAGTCGTTTTAGAAAATCCTACCTGGGCTAAGCCTTTTGAGCTTGTAATGAATCTTTTTTCTCCCCCTCGCTATGGAACAATTGACCCAACACCCCTTTTAGCTCTTTTTTATCCCATTTTGTTTGGTTTAATCATAGGTGATATTGGTTACGGTTTACTTCTCCTTTTAATTACTCTTTATGTTCGGAAGCGCTTTTGGAATCTTTATGGTGTTCGAATGGTTGCTTCTATGCTCAGTATGGCAGCTATCCTAACAATCTTTTTTGGCTTCCTTTACGGTGAGATTTTTGGTGATTTACCCTTAAGATATCAATGGATTAGGGAATTTGAGATTGTTAGAGTGAAAACTGTTGATGGAGAAGCCCTTCAATATCGATTTGTTAAACCTCACGCTGAAGGGGAAGAAGGAGCTAAGGAGGAAAAGCATTCGTTTGAAGGTGAAGAAAAAGTTCTTTTCAAATTGCCATTTGATCGTGGAAAAGGCGAATACCTCATTCCTTTTCTTTTCCTCTGTGTTGGCGTTGGCTTTGGCCATATCGTCTTGGGTTTAATTTTAGGAGTGGTTAATGCTCTTAAAGAACACGCTAAAAAACATGCGGTTGAAAAAGTTGGCATGCTCATCTTTTTGTTCAGCATTTTTCTTGTCATTGCTACGGCGGCTCGCTGGCTCCCTCCAGTGATGCAATCATTTGGCTTTTTCCTTGTCTTAATCTCAATTGTTCTTCTTATTTGGGGCGGAGGATTTATGGGAGTGATGCATATCTTTAGCACTTTTGGGAATATCTTATCTTACGCCCGTTTGATGGCTTTAGGTTTGGCTGGAGTTGTTTTAGCAGTTGTAGCTAATCAGTTGGCTGGGGCTTTTGGAAACATCTATGTTGGCTTGTTTATTGCCCTCTTTTTGCATACAATTAATTTGGTTGTCCACTCCTTTAGCTCAACTATTCACGCCCTTCGACTTAATGTCATTGAATTCTTTGGTAAATTTTACGAGTCAGGAGGGAAACCTTATAAGCCATTTAAAACGGGGAGGTGAGAGGTTTGAGCACAGTAGCCTTAAAAGCATTTGCAGCAGCACTAGCGGTTGCACTTACAGCTTTTTGCACTTCTTATGCTCAAGCGAGAATTGGTACAGCTGGAGCTGGAGCAATTGCTGAAAAGCCAGAGGTAGCTGGTATGATTATTGCTCTTGAGGCTTTACCAGAGCTTATAGTTGTTCTTGGCTTCGTTATTGCAGCAATGATTCTTGTTCTTAAAATTCCTGCATAGGAAGTGATGGTCAATGGGTCTTGAAGATATTATGAAAGCTTTAGAGGAGGAAGGCAGGTTAGAGTGTGAGGAAATCCTGAATCGGGCTAAAGCACAAGCCCAGAAAATTTTAGATGATGGAAAAGAGGAAGCGGATAAAATAAAACAAGAAGAGATTGACAAAGTGGCTGTAACTTTGGTTGGAGAGCAAGCAAAGATATTGAATACAGCCAGACTTTTTGTTAAAAGAGAGGTGATTAAAGCTAAAGAAGAAGAGATAGAAAAGGTATTTACTGAAGCAGGGAAGAGACTAAAGGAAATCAAAAAAACTCCTCGGCATGAAGATGTTTTAAGAAAGTTAATTGGTGAGACACTTGAAAATGTTGGTGGAAAGGTAACTGTCCGAGCCAATAAAGAGGATGCCTTTTTGGTTAAGAAAATTTTGGACGAAATGGGAGTGGATTACAATTTGGAGACAGATTTTTCTTGTTTAGGTGGTATTGAAGCAGTAGTGGGCGATGGTTCTATAACTCTTATTAATACCTTTGAATCACGATTAGAAAAGGCAAAAAATTTTTTAAAGACGGAGATAGCAACAATTCTTTTCGGCGGTTGATCCTTAATGTCACTGGTTTATGATTACGCAAATACTCGAGTTAGAGCGATGAAAAGTTACCTCATCGATAGGGTGTTTTATGAACGCCTTATTGAGATGGAGGATTTAAATGAAATCATTGCAGCCTTAGAAAAAACTCCTTACAAAAAAGATATTGAGGAGGGAGTTCTTCGTCATCCAGGGGTACCGGGTATAGAGGAAGGGTTGAGGAGAAATATTATTAAGACCTATTCTAAGATTTTAAGTCTGGTTGAAGGGGAAGCTAAAGAGCTGGTTAAAATAGTCTTAGGAAGATGGGATGTTCACAATATCAAGACAGTTTTACGAGGAAAGCATATTGGAGCTCCCACAGAAGCAGTTACTGAAAGCTTTATTCCTGCTGGGGAGCTAACTGAACCGTTTCTTATTGAGATGGCAAAGGAAAAGGATGTTAAAGGAATAATTGACCTCTTAGCTACTTGGGGAGTTTCTTATGCTAAACCTTTAACAGAACATTTTTCAGAATATGCGAGAACTTTAAACTTAGCTAACTTAGAGTTAGCTTTAGACCGCTTTTATTATGAGAATGCTTTAAGGAGCTTAAGAAAAGAGTCTCTCAATGTATCCTTTGTTAAGGAAGTTGTTAGAAGAGAAATCGATTTTGTTAACATTATGACTTTGTTAAGGTTAACAAGGGAAAAGGTGGAAGCTGAAGAAATTGAAAAATTCTTTATCGAGGGAGGAAAAGATATAACAAAAGAAAAATTTTTAACTCTAGCTGAATTAAAGTCACCTGAAGAGATTGTTAATTCTTTAAAAAGAACTCCTTATTACGAAGCGCTCAAAAAAGGCTTAGAGGAGTACTTTAAGAGTGGCTTGGTTTCTCCCATTCAAAGAAGGATGGAAGAATTAATTGTGAGGAAAAGTATTGCTTTGTTTAAGGCTGACCCTTTAAGTATTGCTTTAATTATTGCCTATATCTGGGCAAAATTTAATGAAGTAGTTAACTTAAGGATAATAATTCGAGGCAAGTCAGTTGGCATGCCGGAGAAAAAAATAAGGGAGGCGTTAGTCCTTGTATAAAGTGATTGTTTTGACTGACCCAGAAAGTGCTGATGGCTTTCGTTTAGCAGGCATTGATGTTGTTGAAGCTTTAACTCCTGAAGATGCCAGAAAAACCCTAATTTCTTTAATGAATGATGATAAGAGTGGAATCATTGCGGTAAATGAAGATTTTATGGAAGCAATTGATGAAAGAACTCGGGAGAAGATAGACAAAATTTATCGACCAATTGTCATCCCAATTCCATCAAAGAAAAAAGTCGAAATTAGCGAAGAAAGAAGGGAATATTTAGCTAGTTTGATTCGGCGGGCAATTGGTTTTGATATTAAACTTAGTCGAGAGTAGGGGAGATAAAGATGATTAAGGGTTATATTTCAAGAATAACTGGTCCCGTTGTCGAAGCCAAAGGGATGCGGGGGACGAGGATGTATGATGTCGTTAGAGTAGGCGAAAAGGGTTTAATCGGTGAAGTAATTCGCTTGGAGGAGGACATGGCGGTAATTCAGGTTTATGAGGACACATCCGGCTTAACAGTTGGCGAGGTAATTGTGAGCACAGAAAGTCCCCTTATGGTTGAGCTTGGACCTGGTTTACTTACTAGTATTTTTGATGGTGTTCAAAGACCTTTACCTGAAATTTGGCATGACTTTGGTCCTTTTGTTACGAGAGGGGTTACGGTTGCCCCTCTTTCAAGGTCAAAAAAGTGGCACTTTAAGCCAGCTGTCAAGCAGGGAGACTTAGTTAGAGGGGGAGACATAGTGGGGACGGTTCAAGAAACAGGAAGTATTGAGCACCGAATTCTTGTTCCTCCACTCATTACGGGCCAGGTTGAAAAGATAAAAGAAGGTGAGTTTACAGTTGAAGATACGGTAGCAGTTCTTTCTGATGGAACTGAGATAAAATTAATGCAACAGTGGCCAGTTCGAGAACCTCGTCCTTTTAAAGCCAAGCTTGACCCAGAGGTTCCTCTTTTAACTGGCCAAAGAGTTTTTGATACCTTCTTCCCCGTTCCCAAAGGGGGGACAGCTATTATCCCTGGTGGTTTTGGAACCGGAAAGACTGTCACCGAGCAAACTTTAGCTAAGTGGGCTGATGCCGATGTGATAATTTATGTTGGTTGTGGAGAGAGGGGAAACGAAATGACTGAAGTTTTAACGGAGTTCCCAGAGCTGGTTGACCCAAAAACTAATACTCCTTTGATGGATAGAACCATTCTTATTGCTAACACCTCTAATATGCCAGTGGCTGCTCGAGAAGCTTCAATTTATACCGGAATAACTTTGGCTGAATACTATCGAGATATGGGTTATGATGTAGCGATGATGGCTGACTCAACTTCTCGCTGGGGAGAAGCCTTAAGAGAAGTTTCTGGCAGACTTGAGGAAATGCCTGGTGAAGAAGGCTATCCAGCTTATTTAGCTACCAAGTTGGCTCACTTTTACGAAAGAGCAGGGAGAGTCGTTTGCCTTGGCTCTGAAGACCGGGTCGGTTCGGTTAGTGTGATTGGAGCTGTTTCTCCTCCTGGTGGTGACTTTTCTGAACCAATGACCCAAAATTCACTTCGGATTGCTGGTGCATTTTGGGCTCTCGATACTAGTCTTGCTCATCGCCGTCATTTTCCTGCTATTAGCTGGATAAAAAGTTACTCTCTTTATCAAAAAAGAATTGAAGATTGGTATTCAGATAAGATTTCTCCAGAGTTTAAGGAGCTAAGAAAGAAAGCAATGTTTATTTTACAGAAAGAAACTGAGCTCCAGGAAATTGTCCAATTAGTAGGGCCAGATGCTTTACCTGAATCAGAAAGGGCGGTTCTTGAAGTTGCTCGGATGCTCAAAGAAGATTATTTGCAACAGTTTGCCTTTCATGAAGTTGATTCTTATTGTTCTCTCGAGAAGCAATATCGAATGCTTAAAGTAATTTTAACCTTTTATGATGCAGCCATGGAGGCTTTGAGGAGAGGAGTTACCTTAAGTCAAATTTTTAGTCTTCCTTTCAAAGCAGAAATTGCCAGGATGAAAGAGATTCCTCTCAAAGAGGCAGAAGAGAATCTCAAAAACTTGGCTGAGAGAATTACTCAGGAGATCACTGCTTTAGAGGTGTTATAAGATGGAAAGAAAAATTTCACTTTTAGAAAGAGATTACAGAACAATTAACTATGTTTCAGGACCTCTTCTCTTTGTGGAGAATGTTCATGGTGTTTCTTTTGGGGAAATGGTTGAAATTATTTCTCATGACGGAGATAAAAGAAGAGGTCAGGTTCTTGAGAGTTCAGAAAACTATGCTGTTATTCAAGTTTTTGAAGGAACAGAAGGAATCGATGTAGCTAAAACTAAGATAAGGTTTAAGGATGAGGTAGCAAAAATTGATGTCTCTCCTGACATGTTGGGGAGAATTTTTAGTGGGCGAGGTATACCTATTGATGGTGGTCCAGCCCTTTTACCTGAATTGAGGCTGGAACTAACCGGCTCACCAATTAATCCATTTGCTCGAGCTAGGCCTGAGGATTTTATTCAAACGGGTATTTCAGCAATTGATGGTTTAAATACTCTCGTTAGGGGGCAAAAACTTCCTATTTTCTCAGGTGCTGGCTTGCCTGCTAATGAGTTAGTTGCTCAAATTATTCGTCAAGCTCAAGTTCGAGGCGGTGAAGAATTTGCCATTGTTTTTGCGGCGATGGGAATTACTCATCGGGAAGCCTCTTTCTTCCGACGTGAATTTGAGTTAACTGGAGCTCTAGAGCGAGTCATCTTCTTCTTAAACTTAGCGGATGACCCGACAATTGAAAGAATTCTAACTCCTCGATGTGCTTTAACCGCTGCTGAGTACCTTGCTTTCAATTACGATATGCATGTTTTAGTTATTCTTTCTGATATGACTAACTATTGCGAAGCTTTGAGAGAAATCTCAACCGCCCGTGAGGAAGTGCCTGGAAGAAGAGGATACCCTGGTTATATGTATACTGATTTAGCAACAATTTATGAAAGAGCTGGTCGAATTAAAGGCAAAAAGGGTTCCATAACTCAGCTTGTTATCTTAACGATGCCAGATGATGATATTACTCACCCCATCCCTGATTTGACAGGATACATTACGGAAGGGCAGATTGTTCTTTCAAGACATCTCCATCGACGAGGGGTTTATCCTCCAATTGATGTTTTACCTTCTCTTTCTCGGTTAATGAACTTAGGAATTGGTCCTGGGAAAACAAGAGAAGACCATCGAAATTGGGCTGACCAGCTTTATGCTTCTTATGCTCAAGGTAGGGACTTGAGAAGACTTGTTTCTATTATTGGTGAAGAAGCTCTAACTGACATTGATCGTAAATATCTTAAGTTTGCCGATGACTTCGAGGAGATTTTC
The DNA here is from genome assembly GCA_015711795.1 of Candidatus Geothermocultor quzhuomuensis. GTDB lineage: Bacteria > Actinomycetota > Aquicultoria > Geothermocultorales > Geothermocultoraceae > Geothermocultor > Geothermocultor quzhuomuensis. The sequence goes on along the minus strand of JACVJC010000022.1, from coordinate 4,271 downwards.
GTTGGACAGGGAGACGAGAATAGAACAATTGAGAAGACTTTGGAGATTGGCTGGGAGCTTCTTTCTGTCTTGCCGCGGGATGAATTAAAGAGAATCAAGCGTGAGTATATTGAAAAATATTGCCCCAAAGAGGAATAGCAGAATATAAGAGAGATTGAAGAGGGTAGAGTGAAGAAAAAAGCTTCAGTCTTAAAACTTTAATCTTTAATCTGATTGGAGAGAGATGGAAGAGATACATACTACAAGGTCAGAACTATTAGTTAGAAAGAGACAAATTGAATTAGCTGAGCAAGGTAGAGACCTTCTTAAAAAAAAGAGGGATGCTCTCTTAATTGAGTTTATGTCAATAATGGATTTAGCTCTACAAGCTAGCGAAAAGCTCCAAAAAGTTGCAACTGAAGCAAGTTATGCTTTAGCGGTAGCAAAAGCAGTTGATGGAGTTGTCAATTTAAAGTCAGCTGCTTTAGCGACTCGAGGTGAGGTGACCATTGATATTTCTGGTTCCTATATTATGGGCGTACCGGTTCCAGAGGTTGAGCGAAAGACTGTTTCTCGTTCTGCTTTAACTAGAGGTTACAGTATAACAGGTGTCTCTAGCCGAATTGACGAAGTTGCTGAAAGGTTTGAAGTGGAAGTTAGTACTATTATTGAAATTGCAGCAGTCGAAACAAAGCTGAGAAGATTAGGGGCTGAGATTCAAAAGACAAGAAGAAGAGTTAATGCTCTTGATTATGTTGTCATTCCCAACCTCGCTGAGCAGGTAAAATTTATTCAAATGGCTTTGGATGAGCGGGCAAGGGAAGATCTTTTCCGATTAAAGAAAGTCAAAAAAGCTCTTGAAACTAAGAAGAAAGAACAAGTGAAGAAGATAGAAAAAGTTCCTGCTATTGCTGCTTCTTAAGGAATGAGCTTTGCTTTAAGCAAGGAGTGAATTTCCTCAAGCCCTCTAATTCCAGGCTTTTTGTGGGATATAATCTCTCGAGCTATTGAAATTATTTTATCTACTTCTTCTAAGCTTAATGTGCTAAAGGCAATGCGTTCCCATTCGTAAAATCCCATCAAAGTCCAAGTTTCTCCCAATGCCCATTCGAGAATTTTAATTTCATCCTGGGAAAGTTTAAGAAAATCTTTCTTTAAGCCATTTCGTATTTTTTCAATTGCTCTTTCCACTCCTTTCCTTTTCCTTAAATGGAATGTTTCCATTCCCACTTCTTCATCAGTGATGTCAGGCTTCCTTTCCATTTCTTTTCCCTCCACTCTAGTTTGTAAGTATTATTTAACAGATAATTATTTAACAGATAACAAAAAAATAAGTAGCAGGGGAAATATATCAAATATTTTAATAACCTGCTGCTTATTAACTGCTACCTTTTAATATAAAAAAAATAAGGAAATAAATTGATTTTCAATTTTTAGAGATTGTAAAAAATGTTACTCCATTGGACTTAGTAAAGTCAATAGAAGTGCTATCATTTACATAAGACTGAAGTCTAAAGAACTGACGGGTTAAGGTAATTAATTATAGGCCTGAAGAGGTAAACCTGAAGAGGTAAAGATTTAAAATGTAAAAAATTGAAAAATTGACTTCAATGCTTGAGAAATTTAAGTCTTCAGTCTGTTCATTATGGTGGAGGTGTTAAGGAATGGAAGTTTACGAAGCAATTTATGGGAGAAAAAGTATTCGTCATTTCGATTCCTCTAAAGATGTCTCTAACGAGATTGTTTTTAAGTTGCTTGAAGCGGCTTGTCAAGCCCCAACAGCGGGGAACTTACAGCCTTGGCGTTTTTGGGTTGTTCGGGATGAAAGGATAAAGGATGGTTTGGTAAGAGCTGCTTTAGGTCAAAGCTTCATTGCTGAAGCACCAATTGTCGTTGTTGTCTGTGCTGATTTGAGAGTATCATCGGCTGGCTATGGTGAAAGGGGATTTTACCTTTATTCCATTCAAGATACGGCTGCCGCTATTGAAAATTTGCTTTTAGCAGCTTACGCTGAAGGCTTGGGGACTTGCTGGGTTGGTGCCTTTAATGAAGATGTTGCTTCAAAGGTTCTGGGTCTTTCTTCATCGATTCGTCCTTTAGCTATCATCCCTCTGGGCTATCCTTCAAGAGAGGGAAGGAAACCAAGCCGTAGAAGTGCGAGGGAGCTCACCACCTTTTTATAAGCTTGATAGGGGCAAAGCGTAATAAGGAGGAACAGTGAAAAGGATATTAGATCTTACCATTCTCACATTCGTGAGAAAGTGAGGATAAGTTAATTTTTAGGTTTTTCTTCAATAAGCTTTTTAAAAGTTTGTTTGATTTGGGGGTGAAGCAATTGAGCTTCTTGATAAGAAAGTAATTTTTTTGAAGGTGCCTTATGTTCTTTCAGAAGAACAGGCAATTCTTTAATAATAGGCGCCTGTTTAGGGCGGTAGGAATAAAAAACATAACCTTTTTTAGTCTTGACAGTAAGCAAACCAGCATTATAAAGCATTCTTAGGTTTCTGGAAGCAGTTTTAAGAGGAAGGTCCAGTTTTTCACTTATTTCACCTACACTCATCTCGCCATTTTCCAAGAGCAGTTTAACTATCTCTAATCTCTTTTTATTTCCTAATGCTTTGAATAGTTTCTCTAGTTCACTTAAATGCATTTTGCCCCTCCTATTTTAATTAGTTTTAAGGTTAATTTTAAATTTTATTAAGGAAATTGAAAAGTGCTTAAACAAATCAAATACCATTTTAACTATTTCACATCCCTGGACAGTATGTTTTCATTGTCACTTTCGCGAGAAAGTGACAATGGTTAGTCTTTGGGGTAGTTTTGGGCGGTGGGGGTGTATTTTCCGCTTGTCAATCAGGTAAATTGGGTTCTTATTTGAACTTCCCTTCAGCAACTTCAACCTTTAGTCTGTGCACTTCAATCCATTTTGCCTGAAGGCAAATTTTTGCTTGACAAATAAGAAGGAAGAGTTATTATAAAATATAAAAGTTACTTAAGCATTATGGAGGTAACCTTGACGGAAGGGGTTTCCCCCTGGTAAATTGAGCTATTGAAGTGGGGGTTCAATAGCTTTTTGTTTTTATAATTAAAGAAAGATAGAAAGAAATTAGTAAAAAAATTATTAGTACTTCTTATTTTATCTGTAGTAGCTTTCACTTTAGCACTTAAGGAAAAACAACAATTATCTTTTGAATGTTTGATATTTTGAAAATACAAAATATTGTTGTGAAAGACTCTCACTTTCCATCAAGACTTTTCTATCTTCTCTTTTTAATGATGGGGAGGCAGTTGGCTTAGATGCTTATATCTTTATTGTCACTTTCTCGGGAAAGTGACAATGGTTTTGAGTTTTTTGAGGTTTATTTGTTTGCTTCGCCAAGGCGGGCAATGAGGCAGTGGGAATATATAAAAAAATTTTTCGCTTTTTTACCTCGAAAGGAGGAGAAATGAGTAAAAGAGAAAAAATCTTTAGGAAGGTCACATCCTTTATAACCACAGTGATTTTTACCTTCTCAATCATTCTTTCAGGATTCCCAGGGACTAGTCTGTCTATTCCCCAGGCTTTTGCTTTGACGACTTCTGATGTTGTAGTTGAAAATCCCAATGCAGGCGAGGTAAGCTCATATTCGACCACTATCACCGTTGGAGCAGATTTACTTTATTTATCATCTGATAGCGTGACTATATCTTTTCCTCTTGATACTTCTGTTCCAGCTACTATTGAGACCAGTGCGGTTGTCATTAATGAGATGCCTCCTCAGGGCGTTTCAGTAAGTGGTCAGAATGTTACCCTTGTGATACCTGCTGGGATGGACATATTAACGGGCCAAACAGCAAATATAACCTTTTTGCCATCGGCAGGGATTATTAATCCTACAACTGGGGGGTCTTACACCTTGGACATCTGGACTAGCAAAGAGCCTACGCCTGTTTCCACCAATCCCTATAACATCGCCTCTGTATGGGCGCCGGGTGAGTATGCCATTTGCACCCAAACCTTTGACCAAGTGTCTCCTTCCATCTATCAAGATAAAATTGTCTGGCATGACTACCGCAACGGCAACTCAGATATCTATATGTATGACTTATCAACCCAAACTGAAACAGCCATTTGCACCCAAACCGCTAACCAATGGTATCCTTTCATCTATCAAGATAAAATTGTCTGGGATGACTACCGCAACGGCAACTGGGATATCTATATGTATGACTTATCAACCCAAACTGAAACAGCCATTTGCACCCAAACCGCTGACCAATGGTATCCTTCCATCTATCAAGATAAAATTGTC
>JACVJC010000021.1 GCA_015711795.1 Candidatus Geothermocultor quzhuomuensis | reverse complement strand
ATACTTGGAATACGCTTTCTGCGAGAAAACAGTTGACTTAACTGACTGGTGTGCAACTTGCCATATGGGTAACAAAGGAAGATACATTGATAGAAGAGTAATGTGGGATAATGTTAATGAACAATGGGTTACTGGTTATAGCCATGATTGCGAGACTGACGGTTATAAGTTTGGTGACGATTATTATGTAACTTGTGGAGACAAAGAATCTACTGATAGCCTAGTCAAGGTTGAGCCTGGTAATTGGGCAACAGACCCCACTAGTGATACTTCTGCTACAACTAATGATGGTCCCACTTGTCGTCAGTGCCATAAAATGACAAAGCAAGTCAGTGGTGGAAAATACTACAACTGGCCTCACAAGAGTAACAGTTATGTTCTCTTGGAAGATAATGCAACATCTAGCCAGTTAGATGGTGTTTGTTGGGATTGCCACGATACCCGCACTTTGCCCTAGTTAAAACAAATGCAGGTGAAAAGCCCCGCCATTGGTGGGGCTTTTCTTTTTGAACGATTTTAATCTTCCCTTACAGACTTTTTTCTTTCTTGACATCACTGTTTTAATGTTATTATTCTTTATTTTCTTACTTCTAATTGCTTGAGTCTTTTTTGAATTTTTTCAACTAAAATTTTGTCTTGAGGGGAGATTTTTCTTTCCTGCTTGCTTTTTTCATATAATTCCAAAGCTTTTTGGTAGTTTTCAATAGCTTTTTGAGTTTGGTTTTTTTTCTCATAAATTTTTCCCAGAATAAAGTAAGCTTTGCCATCTTTTGGGTTTAAAGAAATGTCCCTTTTTAAAGCGAAGAGAGCTTCATTATATTCTTCCAAAAGGAAGTGGGATACCCCAAGGTTATAAAAATAATCAGAGTTTTTTGAATTTAATTGAGTTAAAATTTGGTATCTCTGAGCTGCTTTCAATAAAGCCCATTTGTTCTTCTTTTCTTCTCCGTATTTTAAGTACACCCCTGCTAGTAAAGAGTTAGGCAATTCCTCTCTGGGGTTAGCTTTAACTATTTCCTCTAAGAGGTGGACTGATTTTTTAAAATATTCAGGGCTTTGAGTTTGTTCGTATTTAGTTAAGTAAAGCTGGCTTAAATTAAAAAAATACCGCTTGTAAATAGGCATAAGCTTTATCGCTTTTTGGTTAAGATGGATTTTCTGGTCCAGGGGGATTGGGTTAAGGGGATTGATGCTTTGGTGAAAATACCAGTCGGCTAAGGTAGGGCTTAAGCCTAGTTTAAAGGCAAGAATTAAAAAGGCTAAAGCCAGGAATACTAGTCCACTTATTCTTAAGGATTCTGAAAATTTAGCTTGCAGTAAGGTAAAGACTTCTTTTTCAGGGGAAAAACCAGCGACGAGCCCTAAGGTTAACCAGAAGAAAAACCCTGTTCCCACTGTATGGAAATTGAATTGATTTTGAACTAAGTAACCTAAACCTCCAGTTAAAATGGCAGTGAGCATTAAAGTTTCCTCAGGGTTACTTGTTTTTTTGAGCAAATTAATTCCTGAGAGGAAAAAGGCAGTGATAATCCCAAAATAAAAAGTCAAAGCCAAAAGGCCAGAGCCTGTGGCGACTTGGAGAAAGTCATTATGAGGACGGTCAGGGGGCGAAATTGAGGTACTTTCTTTAAGGGTAGGGAGGTATTGCTCAAAGGCCTTTTGATATCTTTCTAAACCAGTTCCTTGGAGGGGATGCTCCTTAATTATCTTGAGGCATACTCTCCAGAAAACTACCCTTTCCTTAGTTGAACCTTCCTCAGTTGGGAGAGAACGAAGTCGTGATAAGAAGTTATAAGAAGTTTGAGAAATTTGCTGAGAACGAAAAAGGTCAGCTCCGATAATTAAGAGTAAAGTGAAAAGAGAAAGAATAAGAAAAGAGGAGAGGAAATTTTTGAGTTTAAACTTAAAATATTGAAGGAAAAGAAGAAAACCAAAGATGAGAGCAGCAAGAAAACCTAACCAGGTGCCTCTGGAGTAAGTAAAATAAAGGGAAACAACCTGGATAGAAAGGGAGAAAAGAGAAATTAATTTAAAAGTGGCATCTTTTGAGATAAAGATAAGAGAGGAGGTTATTGGAATGGAGATAATGAGAAAGGCGCCAAGGAAGTTAGGGTTGCCAAAAGTGGCAAAAGACCTTAAGGGGTCGGGATAGTAAAAAAGATACCAGCTTCCAAAGGTGTAACCACATCTTTGAAGGAAGGCAATTATCCCAACGAAAGAAGCAGAAAAAGTAATTCCTTTAAAAAGAGTCAAGCGAGTTTTATTATCTTTGATGCAATTTGCTGTGAAGAACCAAAATATAAAAAATCCCAGGAAAGTAACTAAACCAGTCTGGCGGCTTGGTAGACCCCAAAAACTAATTTCCTTATCGGGAGAGAAAAAGGTTGAGGAAACTAAAGTTAAAAGAAAGGAAAGAACAAGAAAGTTCAAAGGATTATGATAAATCTTAACTTTGCTATTTGATAAAATCTTAAGAGCAAAAAGCCAGAGAAGAAGGAGGGAAAATAAGATAAGAAAGGTATATTTAGGAGCATCGCTTGCTCCCCAAAGAGGAGGAAGGAAAAGAAGGGGCATAAGAGTTGGAGCAATGATTAAGGACGCTCTTGTTACTCTTTCAGTTTTCTTCACAAACTCTTCTTTGCTCACTGCTCTTTCTTTTCACTATCTTTTGTTTAGGGCTCGCTTTTTAACTCGTTTTAAGGTTTCTTTTATCCCTGAATAGTTGGGGTTTTGCTGATATACCCTTTGGTAAGCTTGATAAGCTTCATCCCACTTTCCCATCCTTTCATAAGCAAGACCTAAACTAAAGTAAATGCCAGGTTTTCTTGGCGAGATAGCAACTGCTTCCTCTAGGTTTTTAATAGCTAGGTCATATTTTTTTTCTTCTAAGTAAACATCGCCGATAGCCCATTTAGCAATGGGTGACAAAGGGTCAATTTTCAGGGCTTCTTTATAGGCTTGTATTGCTTTTTGCTTGGATTCTTTGTCTTTAAAGTTGTAAAGGTAAACATCCCCCAACCCAAGCCAGAAATTTTCATCTAATGGGTCTCTTTTAATACCTTCATAATAAGTTTTAAGGGCGAGATAACCCCATTCCTTAATTCCTAGCCCTTGTCCGCCTTTTCGATAACTTTCTCCTAAAACTTCTCGATATTTATTTTGGAATGGATTTAAAGTAACGGCTTTTTTTAAATTAATTATTGCTTCTTCCCAAAGGAGTTGGTTTTGAGCGTATTGGGAAAAGATTAATCCTTTTTTGAAATAATAATCAGCTAAAAAGAAGCTTATCTGGGAAAAGAAGCAAGCTAAAATGATGATACCTAGCGTTGTAAAGACAAGTTTTTCCCCAAGGTTATTTTTTAAAATGAAAGGTAATGGAACAAGAGGTTTTTCTTTAGCAACAAAGGGATGAGCTATTCCCAAAAAAAGCCAAAAAATGGGAGTGACACCAACTAAGCTAAAGGAAAATTGCTCTTGAACTAAGTAGCCCCCAGCTGAAGCCAGAATCCCTGTTAAAATCATTTTTCTCTCTTTTTTCATCTGGCTGAGGGAAGGCAGTTCAATTCGGAAAAAAGCAATAATTATCCAATTGAAGATAAGTAAGCCTACTATCCCCAGGGAAAAGGCTAGATAGAGGAATTGATTGTGAGGGCGGTCTTGAAGGGTGGCTAGTTGAGCCAACAAAGGAGTAAAGTGCTTGGGGATTAAACCTCTAAAAGTTTCTAATCCATAACCCCAAAGAGGTTTTTGGTAAATTAACTTAATGGTTCCCTTCCATAAATCAATTCGAGAAAGAATCCCTTCATCGGCTTTCCAGCTTATCCTAGAGAAAAGAGTTTTTCTTGGGAGAGTAAGGCTGGCAATAGTTAAAAAGAAAATAAATATTAATAATAAGGCAAGAAGTCCTTTCTTTTTTTCTTTGAGAATTTCGGGGCTGAGAAAAAGAAAAATGATGAGAGAAATAATAAACCCTACCCAGGCCCCTCTTGAAAAGGTGAAAAGAAGGCAAATACCAAGGGTAATAGTGATGATAGAGTAAAGTATTTTCTCTCTTTTTAGTTTGGAGTTTAGGGAAAAGGTTATTGAAATGGGTAAAGTTAAAACCAGGAAAGAGCCGAGGAAAACAGGATTACCAAAGGTTCCAGAGCTTCGAGACACCTCAAAACTTTTACCACTTAAATGAATTGGGTCAATTCCAAAACTTTGAAGAATGCCAATAAGACTTTCAACGACTGAGATAATAAGAAGAAGCTTTAGAATTTCCAGTGCTTTCTTTTCGCTATCGATAAAGTTAAAAGCAAAGAAATAAAGAGACAAGTATCCTAAAAAAGCTAATATCCCTTCATCTCGAAGGTAATTACCAGTGAAGCTGAGCGAGGGGTTAGACGAGAGGGGTAAGGAGGCGATGAGCCAGATTATTAAGATGAATAAGGGTAGTTTTAGTGCTGCAAGGAAGAAGATTTTTTTGTGATTGATTATGAGAATAAATAAAGCAAGGCTGAAAAAGAGGAAAAGTTTGAGCAAGATAGCTTTGGGTAAACTAAAGCTATCTTCGAGGAAAGGCAAATAAATTAGAGGAAGGAGAAAGGTGAATGAAACTAACCCCTTATATGCAATCCAGTCTATTAAGTTTTTTTCTGTCCTTCTCTTTAGATTTGTTATTTTTGCCATCTTAACCTTAAAAACTTTTTCACATTCTTAAGAAAGTAAGAAAGATTAATCTTTTCCTTTATTTCTTTAATTTTCAGGATTTGTTACTTCATTTCTGGGTGGCATAAACCGCAAATGTTAGCAACATGACAATTTGAACAGTCTGAAGCTTTATACTTTCGATGGGTAATAATCCAATTAGAAGGATGAGGCCAAAAAGCACCCAACTTTATGTGGCATTTTTGACAGCCAGCGTGACAACGATAGCAAATAGCTTTATTGATAAAGGCAGCTCGAGCATGACCACCATTTATAAACTCAGATGTGTGAGGCATTTCTATTCGATGACAGTTGAAACATTTCCTTTCTAGTGCCTTGGAGTGGCAGCCTTGGCAATTAGTCGGGCTTTCTAAGTGAACCTTGGGAAAATCATCTAAATTTAGACTGGGGTTATATGCAATATCAATATGGTGGCAAGTAGGACAGGAAGAGCTAGCTTTTTGGTCATTATGACAAGTTAGGCATTTATCCATTACAAAGACTTTTTCTCCCTTTGCTCTCTTGTGGACTAAGCATTTGTGACAATCAACACAGGAAGCACCAGCTTTAATTATTTCTTGATGGCTTATCCTCACCTTTGAGACGGTCATTTTAGAAAGAATTTTTTTGTGGCAGGAAAGGCAGGAAGAATTAGAGACATAAGCTACTGGTTTCTTGAAGTTTCTAACAATGTAAGCTAAGAAATTTCCTGCTCCTTTAACTTTTCCGATAAGATAACTCAAGGCACCTGGTTCATTATGGCAACTAAGACAAGTAACTTTTGAGTGAGTCGATTTTTTCCAGCTTTCATATTCTTCTTTAATTAAATGGCAAGAAGCACAAAATTTAGGATGAGAAGTAATAGTTAAAGAAACTAAAAACAAAAAGAGGGCCATTCCACTGAAGATTAAATAACATTCGAAAATTTTTTTCTTACTCAATTTTTTCTTGACTTCTTTTACTTCTTCTTTTTCAGGAGTTTCCTCAATTTTTTTCCTAACCAATAAAATAATTAAAAAAAGAACAATGAGGATGAGAATAAGAACAACAACTATGGATATAAGAATGACCGTTTCTCTAGGGGAAGCTAATGGGTGGTGAAAAGTATAAAGAACCTTTTCACCAATCTTTTTAACAATTGTAAAAAGGTCACCTAACGAGGAAGCTTTTTCTCCTTTATTTAAATTTAATAGCCTCTGGCTCTTTTCTTCGAGTAATAGCTTTATAAGTGGAAGCAAAACCATTTTTTTACCTTTTCCTTACCTTCGCCCAAAAATTATAGTTTCTAAATCCTTTCTTAGAATTTAGTGGTCAGGCTCTAGTGAATTTTAACTGAATCCTTGCCACTACCCTCTGGATACTACTTGAGCTTAGTGCTTGGGATTTTATCTTTGGTGATTTTTTCCTTTATCGACCTCCAATGTAACGGTGAACTGATTTTACATGACAAAATTCACAAGTTTCTATCACATGACACCTGAAACAAATTTCAAAACCTATATTTACTGCAATTTTCCCATGGCTTGGCAAAAATTCTTTTGGGTGAGGCATAGGGAGAATATGACATTTAATGCAATATTTTTTTGAATGGCAAGAATAGCAATCTTCAGAAGTTTGCTTTCCCCAAATACCGTGGTAGTAACCCCATTCAGCTGGATGAGGCATCTTAGTTTTTCGGTGACATTTTGAGCAAAAATTGACCGTATGGCAAATTGAGCAAGTTTCAAGATTACCCATACTGTGGAGCTTTTTATCAGCTGAACCATGGGTAAGAAGGTAAGGGCTCTTGGTGCTTGATTTGATTTTTTTAGAGATTTTTTCCATATGGCAAAGATTGCAGTGAGCACTTGCATTTTTTCCATTGTGGCACTGAAAACATTTATCCATATTGGGATAGTTTCTTACTCTCCCCTTAATGGGATGAAAAGAAGCACTGTGACAATCAGTGCAAAGGTAACCAGCATTAGTGAATTCTTTATGGCTAACCTTGATTTTGCCACTTTCTTTAGATATTTCAATGATGGCAGGATGACAAGACAAACAGCTTTCATTTAAGACTTTTGTTGTTAAGGGTTTTTGATAAGAATTGAAAAGAAAAGAACTGAGATTTTTAATTTTTTTTAATTGAAAGGTGAGGTAGGAAAAGTAACCTCGCTGGTGATGACAGGAGATACAGGAAATCTGAGAGTGAGAAGATTTTTTCCAGGAAAGATAGTCTTCTTTTATTAAATGGCAAGTTGGACAAAATGAAGATTGGGAAGAAAGAGCAAGCAAGCTTACTAATAATAAAAGAAAAAATAAAAAAACTATTGAAAGGATGAGCAAAAATTTTTTAGCTTCTTTTTTTTTAAGAAGCTCAAAAAGTTTTTCATCGATTAATTGGAACATAATTTTCCTAAGTAAACTTTAAATTCTAAGCAATTTACCAAGCTATTAAACTGTTTAGCTCACCTTTATTTTACAGGATGAATCAACTTGCCACAACCACAGAGAGAAGACAGCAAGCAGCTTCAAGTTTTAAGTTTCATGTTAGTGACCGGTTTTGGGTCTAGGGTTCAGTAAATTTTAACTGGACACTGAATACTAGTCTTTGAACCCTATCTTTTGGCTTATTTTGACATTCTCCCTTTTGCTAGGGAAGGGAAACTGCTTCTTGCTCACTGTGAGGGTGGAAAAAGTGACAAAAATAACTTATAATCTTTGTGAAAGAGTTAACTTGCCTGGTTACTAGGCAAAACTGGTGAAAATGGTGAGAAAAAAAGTTCCAAAAGCAACTATCAATCGTCTTCCTTTATATCTCAGAGGATTAGTTAATTTTTACTCTAAGGGAGAAAGGGTAGTTTCTTCAACAAGGTTAGCAGAACTTATAGGTACTAATTCAGCTCAAGTTAGGAAAGACCTATCATTTTTAGGAGAATTTGGCATTAGGGGTATTGGGTATGAAATTGAAAAGTTAATTGAGGAGCTTTCTCAATTTTTAGGGCTAGCTCAGGCAAAAAAAGTAATCGTTGTTGGAGTTGGAAGATTGGGTTCTGCTCTTTTAGGATATAATGGTTTTAAAGAGAGAGGATTTGAAATAGTGGCTGGTTTTGATGTTGACCCTTCTAAAATAGGTAAGGAGATGAATGGGGTCAATATTTATAAAATGGATTCTTTAAGGAAAATAGTTAAAAAAATTGGGGTTGATATTGGAATAATCACCACACCAGCTCAAAAAGCTCAAGAAGTTGCTGAAAAATTGGTTGAGGCCGGGGTTAAATCAATTCTAAATTTTGCTCCTGTCTCAATTGAGGTTTCTGACAAGATACCGGTGAGAAATGTCGATTTATCAGTTGAATTTCAAATTCTTTCTTACTATTTGTCGAAAGGCGAAAAATCTATTATTAAAAGGGGAAATGAAAAAAGGTTTGGAGAGGGGGGAAAACCAAGTATTAAATAAATATCTTTATTTTAATCCAATAGGAATAAGGTTTTAGATAAAAGTTTTGCTTTTTTTCACAAATTGGTTTATACTTTACTCAGAAAATTTTATTTAAGTAAGATTGCAAAGAAAGGAGGAAGAATTGATATTTTTAATGGAAGGAGATTTGGAAGAAAAGATTGCTGAACCAAAGCCATCGGAAGCAAAAGTAAGCTTATTTTTAAGTATTATCTTGGTTCTTTTACTGATTGCTTTTATTGTCTTAAGTGGGCTTATTCTTTATCGCTACTATGCTCAAGTTCAACCAAAGTCTCCTCTCCAATATGAAATGGAGAGATGGCAAGCAACTGTTAGGTCAAGGCCGAGGGATGCTACTGCTCATCTCAATTTAGCTTGGATTTATCAGCAGATGAATAAACTTAAAGATGCTGAAAAGGAATATAATATTGCTCTTGAAATTGATAGTGGATTAATTGAAGCTCATTATCAATTAGGAATTATTTATTTACGAGAGAAAAAGTATATGCAAGCAGTTGATAAATTTGAGCAGATTGTGGAAAGGAATCCTGACCATGCTTTAAGTTGGTATCAGCTAGGTTTAATCCGAGCCCAGCAGAAAAATTACAAAGAAGCCATTATTTGCTTTAACAATGTTTTAAGGATTGAACCAACTTGGGCTAATGTCCATCGCGAACTTGGTAAAGCTTACGAGAAGCTCGGCGAAGACGAGAAGGCAATCGAAGAGTATAAAACTACTCTCCAATTTCTTCCTACTGATAAAGAGGCAAAAGAAGGATTAAAACGGTTAGAAGCAAAGTAAGCTGAAGAGAATTGATTAAAATATTCACCCCTCATTTTCTAATTGGTCTTTTTAAAAGGGTGAGGGGTATATTTTTAATAATTGAGGGTCATAATGGAGCGTTGGGGTAATGATTTTGTAATTTTGTCAAAAGAATCTTATCCGCTCGATAGCCCCGTTAAGAAATTTTCCTACCGTTTTCCCATAACTAAAAGCAAACCTTTAACTAAAGTCCACTTTTTTATTCAAAACATTTTTGGTAAAGTTCCACCTTATCAAGTTGAGCTTCAAGAAGATTATCGAGGCATGCCAAGGGGAAGAGTCTTATCCTCAGGCTCTTTTTTGCCTCGCTCTTCAGGGTGGCAGGAAGTAGAACTATCAGAATATATAGCCACTGAAAATCTTACTTATCACCTTGTTATTTATTCTGAGTCAGCTAATTTAGACAATTTTATTTCCCTTCCCTTTTTAACTGTTCGTGACCGTCGAAAGGAAAGCGCTACCTTAACTAGTTTAGAAGGAAAAAAGTGGGTAGTAGAGAGAGATTCAGCCCCCATTTATCTCTTAGAGTTTAAAGATGGAACTTTTGAGGGTCAAGTTTATCGAGAACCATTTATCTCCGAGCCAATTTACGGCAAAAGTGAGGTTGCTGAGTCTGTCTTAATGCTCGAGCCTAAAACGATTTCTTCCATCTCCTTTTTAGTTCGAAAAGGAGCACTTCTTAAACCAGCTGGTGACTTAGTCTTTTCCCTTCAAGATGCTTTAACTGGTGAAATCTTAGAAGAAGGGGTATTAATTGAAGCTAGGAGAGTAAAAGTTGACTTTGACTGGCATTCTTACTCTTTTAAAACACCACAGACCTTAAAGATTAATTCCAAATACCGATTTGTTCTCAAAGCACCACAGGCAACTGCTAAATCTTACTATGAAGTTCTGGGGGTTTCAACCGACCTTCAGTCTCCTTATGTGGATAATAGTTTTTATGGAAAGAATTCTTTTTATTCTTATCCTGACCCAACTGAAATTGGCGGTTGGGCAGAGAAAACCAATCAAAACTTGTGTTTCAAAGCGCTTGTTTTACCACCTCTTTTAGCTGCTAGGCCATTAGCTCCAGCTGGTAGGCGGAGAAAAATTCTCCTTTTAATTCTCCTTCTCCTCCTTTTACTTCAGCTTGCTACCCTAATTTATCTTTCCTTTTTTCGGTTAAGACCTTATGAGAAGGAATTCATTGTAAAAAATAAAGAGTGCCTAGTTTGCCATAAAGAAATGTTAGCTAAGCTTCGTTTGAGAGTGGTTCATGACCCATTTTTAAAGAAGAGATGCACTGATTGTCATCTTGAACATGCTGAGCAAATTCGAAAAGAAGTGAGGCGCTTATTTGAAGAAACCCGTGGGAAGAGGTGGGTAAAGAAGGTTTGTGGAGAGACTTTTGGCATTTCAAGCAAAAGTCCTTGCGGAAAAGTGCTGGGCTTAGAGCTTAAATTGGTAAAGAAAGGGATTCTTTTAAAAACAACCTTTATTGATTGGTATCACCCCTTTGGTAAGCCAGGACTAATTATGCCTCAAAAACAACTTTGTTTAACTTGTCACCAAAAGCTTCTTGAGCAAACTAAGCGGGGCTATCAGCATAGCCCTTTTGAAGTTGGTAAATGTTCCTCTTGTCATGACCCTCATGCTTCTGATTACTTGGGAATTTTGTTAGCTGATGAGAGAGATTTGTGCCTTTCCTGTCATAATCTTTCAAAAGAATATCGACTTCCTCTTCTTCATAAACCCTTTGCTGAAAGAGTTTGCCTTAGCTGTCATCATCCCCACGCTTCAAATTACTATGGGATATTGCAGGATAGCCAAAGGAATGTTTGTTTTTCTTGCCATTTAAAAGTAGCTCAACAGGCTAAACTCCCTGTTCAACACGTGCCATTTGTGAGGGGCAAAAGTTGTACTGAGTGCCATAAACCTCATTCAGCCGAGGTTGAAATGTTGCTATATGAGCAGTTACCCTCTCTTTGCTATCGTTGCCACCCCAGTATCAGGCTTGAATTTTTAAAGATTTCCCATCACCCGGTTGATATTAGCTGGACTTGCCTAAAGTGTCATCACCCCCATGCTACCTTGTATCCCAAGTTATGTATTGCTAAAGATAATAACCTTTGTTTTCTTTGCCATTCGAAAAAGATTACCCCCAATTCTAATCGAAGTATTTATGAAGCTAGTTCCCATGGTAGATTAGCGAGGAGGGTTGGGGTTGGTTTATGTTTAAACTGTCATACCCCTCACGGTTCTGATTTCCCTCCCCTAAAGATTATGCGCGAGTGCGACCTTTGCTTTATTTGTCATGATAAATATGTTTATGGAAGAAAATATACCATAAAGACTCACCCTGTAGACCTTCCTTATTATGATGAGAGGAGGAAGGCAGACCTTATTTGTTCCTCTACTTGTCATGACCCTCACGGGACACGAAATTTTCGAATGTTGGTTTGGGTTCGAGATGGTTTGTGCATATTGTGTCATCAACCAATAGAATTACCTTAATAACAAGTAACAAGTAGCAGCTTCTTCTTGCTTGTTTACTGTTACCTGGTAAGTTTTAGTTATAAAAGGTAGTTTACAAATAATCAATTTTCTGGTAAAAAAGGAGTAATATTAATTGATAGTATTTAAATTTAAAACAATATAATTGGAAAGGAGGAAAATCAATGGTAGCTAAAGCAAAAGGGGTTAAGGTTGAAACAATATTAAAAATTTTGGCTTTTTTAATTTTGGTTGGATTGGTTCTCTTAAGTTATTATTATTTCTTTCTTCTCCCAAAGAGAGGAGGTGGCTTAGTCGATACAGTCCCAGTTGATGTTGGTAATATTCGCTGTTTGATGGTTATTTATGGACCGGGGACGAGAGTTAATCCTTATTTTAACCGCCCTAATAGTGTAGCTGTCGGAGAAGATGGAAAGATTTATGTAACCGATGGGAGGAATGATCGAATTTGTGTTTTTAATCGCTATGGGCGTTTTCTCTTCCAGTTTGGTGAACACGGTCGAGCTTTAGTTTTGCCTGGAGAAAGGGCTACTTGGCGTCCGGGCCGCTTTTGGCTACCTTACGGGATTGACCTTGATGACGATGGCAATATTTATGTAGCTGATACAATGAATGGGAGAATTCAAGTTTTTAATCCTGAAGGTCGTTTTTTGCGCTGGTTTCCTAAAGGGGGAGGTATTTATCCTATTGATTTACATTTGAAAGGGAATAAAATTTATGTTACTGACCGTTCTCATGGGAGAATAGCAGTGTTTTCCCTTAATGGGAAGCTAATTTCCTCAATTGGTCAAAAAGGAAGAGTAGAAGGAGCTCTTGATGGGCCAATAGGAGTAGAGGTTGGAGCTGGTGGGACAGTTTATGTGGCTGATGGCTTAAATATGACTTTAAATGCCTTTACTTCTAAGGGAAAACTTAAGTGGGTTAAAGGGAAAGTTCCCAAAGGGTTACGTGAAACACCAAGAGAATTTGGGCTTCCAGCTGGTGTTGCCCTTGATCCCAAAGGTAGAATAAATGTGGTTGACGCTTTCCACTTTACCATTCAAGTTTATTCACCTCAAGGCAAAAAGCTAGCAGAAGTTGGTCAAAGGGGGGTTGAGAAAGGGACATTCAATTTTGCTCGAGGGTTAGATATTGACCGATATGGTGACCTTTATGTAGCTGATATGGAAAATGACCGTATCCAAAAAATAAGAATATTAAAGTATGTAATCGAACCCTTTGAGTAAATTTTTTTAAAAAAAATTATAAAAAGCTTGACAACTTCAAAGAAGAGTAATTATAATAAAAAAGCTTTTTAAAACTTAATAATGAAAATTTAAGGTAAAGCGAAAGGAGGTGAATAATTTGCGTAAAGCTTCTCTTTTGATAGTACTGGTTATTGGCCTCTTGACCCTTTCCATTACTTTGGCTATGGGAGCAGCTGGACCTCATGGTAATTATTCAGATGTTACTGATAAATGTAAAGAATGCCATGATGTCCACGAAGCACAGGGCACTTTAAAGTTGTTAATGAGAAACACTGTTTATGACACTTGTCAATATTGTCATGATGGAGCTACAGCTAAAAGGGTTTACGAGTTCACTTATACTGAAGGAGCAAGCCATACTTGTGAGACTACTACTGGTAGTCTGGAACTCGGAATTGAAAATCTCACAACTACTTTAACTTGCTCATCTTGCCACAGCCCTCATGATAACCCTAATAGAGTAGTCGATGTTTTTCTTGGTGATACTACTGATACTCAATCTAACCGCTTAGTCCTGAGGGACCCCAATCCCAATCAACCTGTGGCGACATCCCAAACTGTTAATTATGGTGCGAGATTCTGTGCTGACTGCCACTCTAGAAGACATGTCACTGGGACTCTGGCTAACCACCCGGTAGATACTGCAACTTACTACTATAACTATGTTACTTCATCGGCTGGCACGGGAAACTTGGGTAGAACCAATGCCCGTTATAAAATGACACTCACTAGCGGTGATGACCCTGACCCCATTTGTCAGCAGTGCCATGAGGATTACCGAGATGTTGAAACTGCCTTTAACTTTAATCCAATTTCAGCAACTTATCCAACTGGTGTCAACCCAGAGTACGCTAATTTCCCACATGAAACTATTAGCACAAGACTGAGAGCAGAAACTGGTGACGACCTTTGCCAGAATTGCCATATAACTACGGAGTTGCCCTAGGCTTAAAGCTAATATAAAAATAGGACCAGTACTGGTATGAAATTAACCCCGAGTGTCCACTGGACACTCGGGGTTTTCTTTGTCTCTTAATTTTGTCATCTTATTCCACCCTTATCTTAATAATTTTCCCCATATTTGTCCTACTCCCTACTCCTTGTGGTTCTTTTAATTTCTTCTTTTGCTTCTTCATCAGTTGGGTTAAGGCGCAAGATTTCTTGCCAAGCTTTTCTTGCTTCTTTTTTTTGACCTAAAATTTCTCTTGCTCTAGCTAATCCTCGCCAAGTATCAATAAACTCTGGGTCTAGTTTTAAGGCTTGCTTATAGTTAAGGATAGCGTTATCAATATAAGCTGGCTCGTAAAGTGCCCAAGCACGATAAATTTCGCCTGAACTAAAATAAACCATTTTATCTAATCGATTGAGCTTTTTTGCCCTTTTTATAGCAGATAATGCTTGTTGAAAATAAAGTTGATTGCCCTGATGTGCCGCTGCTTGAGCATAATCAAGTGATAACTCCTTTAAATATTCACTCTCATTGGGATTAATCCTCACTGCTTTATGAGAATAAACTATTGCTTTTTGATATTGGTTACTCAGGCGAAAACTTATTGCTTTTTGATAAAAGGTGTCAGCCCAAATAACTTTGAGGCCTGAATAAATGAGTAAGATTGCAATCAGGCAAATAATTAGGGAATAACTAAGCTTTTTTCGCTGGTCAATTCGGTCAAGGGAGATTTGAAAAATTTGCCCTTTTTTTTCAAGATAAACGGAGCTTACCCCTAAACCAATTATTGCCCAAAAAAAGGGGGCGACAGAAGGAATAGAAAAGCTAAACTGGAGTTGAATAAGCCCGCTAATAATAGAAGAAGTTGCTGCTATTATCAAAATAAGCTGGTGAAAACTTCTTTCTCTATCTTTCCTCAATTCTTGAAAGCAAATTAAAAGGAAAAGAATTAAAATCCAGAGATAGAAATTTAATTCTATTATTCCACTGGTGGAGGCAACTTGGAGAAAATCGTTATGAGCTTTGTCAGGCAAAGCTTGGGGATTGGAAACAGTTCTTGACCAAATAAAAGGGCGGTGTTGAGCAAAAACAAGGCTAAAACCATCAGGACCGGTGCCTAGCAAAGGAAAATTTTTAATTATTGAGAAAGCACCTTCCCAAATTAAAAGACGGTCAGCCGAGGTTGGATCAAATTTAAAAATCGAGTTTAATCGAGCAAAAAGGGAAGGCCCACTTACTTTCTGGCTTTGGAGCGCAAAGATTTTAACAATTAAAAAGAAGATTAAAGCAAGGGAAATCAGTTGTTGCCACCTTAATTTATGCCATCGGATAGCCCAACTTAGGATAAAAATGAGAGAAAAAACCACTCCTATCCAGGCTGAACGGGCAAGAGATGAAGTTAAA
The DNA here is from genome assembly GCA_015711795.1 of Candidatus Geothermocultor quzhuomuensis. Classification (GTDB taxonomy): domain Bacteria; phylum Actinomycetota; class Aquicultoria; order Geothermocultorales; family Geothermocultoraceae; genus Geothermocultor; species Geothermocultor quzhuomuensis. The sequence continues at coordinate 21,702 of JACVJC010000021.1, read as the reverse complement.
GCAGCGCCCGTTAAAAGAGTTGTTAGAGAAAAAAGGATTTGCTTCCAACTTGGCTTTTCTTTGGTGAGTAAAAGGGATGTTAAAGAAAGAGGGCAAATTAAAGCTAAGTAGCCACCTAAAAATAATGGATTACCAAAACTAGCTGAAGCTCGACTTAAATCATCTTGGAATATGCCACTAAATACTTCAAAGCCAAATCTTTGAACGATAGCATAAATTGAAACAATCGAAGCTGAAATGATTAAGCCTAAAAATACCTTTTTAATTTGCTCTCTCTTTTTAACTAGATTAACAGTGAGGAAGTAAAGAACAAAGTAATTTAAGGAAGTAATTAAACCATCGTAACGAAATCTCAATCCATAAAAGCTTAGCCTAGGATTAAGACCAAAAAAAGTGGCGAGAAGTAAAATAAAACTAGAAGTAATTAAAGGTAAGTCTAAAAAGGTTCGCCTGATAACTACTTTCTTAATTTCAAAGGAGTGTAATAACCATAGGAAGATTAGGATAATAGTTGAAATTCTTAAGAAAATAAGTTTGGGCAGAACCTCAAAGTCAAAGCAGAGGGGAATAACAACAAAAGGAAAAACCCACAACAAAAAAACAAAAACCCATTGAGAAACCTGTAAAAGAGAAACTTTTTTAACCATTAGCTTAACCTTGAATATTCTCTCAATCCTATTATCAAATTATGTAATAGATTTTTTAAAAAACCAAAAGAAAGAAATATTGCTCAAAATATATTGTAACGCAAGGACTTGTCTTTATCCTAGTTTACCTTTTGAGCTTTAATATTTATTATTTTTGCCCTGAGAATAGTTCCAGGAAACACAAGTTTTAGGTATCAAGTTCTAAGTTTCCAGTTTTTTCTTGCAACTTAAATCATTTTGATTTTTGAATTTTTGCTTCGCTCATCAAAGCTTCAGCGTTTCAAAACTCTTATTGTTGACTCTCTAATCTTTTTTAACTATCCTTTTTAAAGCATTTCTAAACGAGAAGTAAAACGCTTTGAAATAAAGATAAAATTCCAAGTAGTGTCCACAGGGGTTGTGGCTAGGGTTCAATCAAAAGAGGAAAAAGTGAAGATGAGAGACGAAAGTTAAGATTGAGATAGGGGTTAAGGCAAGGATTTAGAAATTAGGATTTGTGAATAGGGGCTTATAAATTTGCATTAAAAATTATATTTCAGAGATATGACTTTAAAAGAGGAAGGAGAATTGCAAGACCCTGCTAGTCGAAAAACTTAAGCTCCAAAAAGTTAAAATTAACACTCTCTTCAAAATAATCATTTTTATCCTCCTAATTGCCCTTTTTATTCTAGCTTACTATTACTTTTTTCTTTTACCCAAGAGAGGTGTTGGAATTATCGAATATGGATTTCGAGAGTTGGGTCCCCTTCAATTTAAAATGTCAATTTATGGACCAGGCGGTGAAACTCCCTATTTTAAAAGGCCAAATTCTGTTGCTTTTGATCAAGAGGGTAAAATTTATGTTACTGACACGGGAAATAATCGAGTTTGTGTCTTTAATAAGGAAGGAAGATTTCTCTTTTCTTTTGGGAAGCTTGGCTCAGCTAAACCTCCCCCTGGTATGAAAATCACCTGGAAACCTGGGGAATTTAATTATCCCTATGGAATAGGTGTTTCTAAAGATGGTAAAATTTATGTTGCCGATACCCTTAATTGGCGCGTTCAAGTCTTTTCTCCATCAGGAAAGCCTCTTTTTTGGTTTCCCAAATTTGAGGATGGAGAAAAAGCAGAAGTTTATCCCACCGAAATCCTGGTTTCTAAAGACCAGGTTTATGTTTGTGATAATAGTCTTGATAGAATAGCCGTCTTTGATTTAAGGGGAAATTACCTCTTTAGCTTGGGGGAAAAGGGACGTGAGAAAGGAAAACTAAATGCTCCCAATGGAATTGGTCTCAGCAAAAAAGGGATTCTTTATGTGAGTGATAAGTTTAATATGACTTTAAATGCTTTTGAACTTTCAGGAAAAGTTGCTTGGGTTTTAGGGGATGTTCCAAAGAGTATGGCAGAAAGTAAAAGATTTTTTGGTTTACCAGCTGGAGTGGCTGTTAATAAGGATGGTTATATTTTTGTTGTCGATGCCTTTAATTTCACAATTAAAATTTTTAATCCCCAAGCTAAGTTAGTTTCGGAAGTCGGTAGCCGAGGGATTGAGGCTGGGCAGTTTAATTTTGCTCGAGGGATAAGAGTTTTTCAAAATATTCTTGCTGTTGTTGATATGGAAAATAATCGCCTTCAAATCTTTAAGATTAATCGAAAAAAGTTACTTTCATTAAAGCCCTAGCAGATAGCGGGTAACAAAAATTGCCCACTCCTTTGCTCTCCACTGTTTTTTCTATTGACGCTTAATTCTTTAGAAGATAAGATAAAAAATGATTTTTGGTATGGAAGGAAAATGAAAGAAAGAAAAATCTCTTTTTAATTTTTTATAACTTATAACTATAATTGGAGAGAAATTCCCTTGAAAGCGCCAAGAAAGAGAGTTGAAAGGCTAAAAGGTGAAGTAAAATAGGAGTTAGAGAAAATCCGAAGCCAAAAAATAAATAATAAATTACAATGTCTCAAAATTTCAAATTTCTTTTGTTTGAAAAATTGGAAAATTAAAATTTAAGAACCATTTAGATTGGATATTTATGCACAAAATTTATGAATTTGGATACAGAAATTATTTATGGGGTATAATACTATTGATTTTTTTACTATTAGCTCCGTCATTAGTTTTAGGGGCTGGTTATAATGTTCCTTTACAGTATACCTCTCCTCCTTATGGACCTCACGGCGATTATACAGCAACAACTAATAAGTGTAAGGAATGTCACGCTGTTCACCTTGCTCAGTCAGCTTTTAAACTTCTTCGTTATGAAACAATTTTTGATAACTGTCAGTATTGCCACGATCCTAGTGGTGGTCCAGGGATTGCTGTTTATGGTGTAGTTCTTAATCCTGAAAGTACTCACACGGCTGAAGGGACTATCACCATCCCTGGCGGCGATTACTCTTTACCAAGAACTTTAACTTGTTCTTCTTGCCATTCAGTTCATGGGAATCCTAATCGGATGATTCCCCCAACTTCCTTTTATTATTGTGACACTACCACTACTCTTACCTCACATCTCCTTTTAAAAAGACCAAATCCTAACACTTCTGTTTACTCACCTTTTTATGGTGGTTATTGGTGTTCGATTTGCCACAATCGTCGAATGAGCTCTTATCCTAATTTAAGGAATCATCCAACTAACGAAGACCTTTCTTATGCCTCATCAAATTTACCTAGAAGTAACGGAGCTTATCGGATGTCTCCAGTTGGATTTGCACCAAGGACTTCTCCAATTTGTCAATATTGCCATGAAGACTTAAGAGACACTGAAAATGACTTTTTCATTACGACGGTTGGCTACGGGGCAAGCGATAATCCTCAATATAAATCTTATCCCCATCAAGGGGCTTCTCCCAGGTTTGTAGTTGAGACTGGCGATGACCTTTGTTTAAATTGCCATATAACAACAGAGTTGCCATAGGACTGAAGAACAAAAGAGATAGACAAAGATTATAAGGTTAAAGAAATCAAAAGTAAAAAATCAGCTTAAAGGACAGGGTCCAGTCAAAATTCACTAAACTCTAGACCCTGACAATTAGGTGCTAAAATGATATGTATTTTTGATTTAGGAGGAGTTTTTAGTTGAAATTTTCAAAATTAACTAAGCAGAAAATCTTGTTGGTTTTTTTGCTCATTTTAGTTAATTTCTTGGCTTATTTTTATCTTTTTATGTTGCCCAAACGAGGGACAGGAATAATCCTTTCTGGGACTGAAAGAATTGGTGCTCTAGAATTTATAATGGCTATTTGCGGCCCAGGCACCGAACCTCAACCTAAGTTTATTCGTCCTTATGATGTTGCCTTAAATGATTTAGGTGATATTTATGTTACTGATATTGATGCAGATAAAGTTTTTGTTTTTAATCGGTTTGGTCGCTTCAAATTTAGTTTTGGAGAAACGGGTATTGCCACTCCACCTGGGGGAGTTAAAGCAACCTGGAAACCAGGGGATTTTCATTATCCAGCCGGTATTGATATTGATATTAATGGGAATGTTTATGTAGTAGACTCAGGCAATCGGCGGATTAATATCTACACCTCAGATGGTAACTTTATTCGCTTTTTCCCTAATTCATCAAACTATTCTTTAATAAATCCTTTGATGGTAGCGGTTTACAGAGGGAAAATTTATGTGACCGACCGAGGAAGAATCGTAGTTTTTAATGAGAAAGGAAGATTCTTAAAAACGATTGGAGAAACTGGAAGAGAAAGAAGTCAACTTGATGGACCGGACGGAATAGCAGTTGGAGACGATGGGACAATTTATGTGGCTGATGGCTTAAACATGACTCTTCATGCTTATTCTTCCAAAGGAAAGCTTAAGTGGGTAGTTGGTAAACCTCCAGCAGGTATTCGGGAAGCGCAAAGGAGGTTTGGGCTCCCGGCTGGATTAGGGATAGCTCCTGATGGGAATATCTATGTGGCTGATACTTTTCACCACACCATTCAAGTGTATAGCCCTCAAGGTGAACGCTTAGCTGAAGTTGGTGGAAGAGGAGAAGATAAAGGGCATTTTAACTTCCCTCGGGGGTTAAAAGTTGGCTCTAATTGGGTAATTTATCTAGCAGATAGTGGTAACCAGAGAGTCCAAGCAGTGAAACTTCTTCGATACGAAATTCTCCCTGAATTTAATTATTAGAATTTAATTATTAGTTTTTTTAAAAATTTTTTTTAAAAGAATTCTTGACAACATACTATCTTGGGTTTTATACTTTATCCAGTATTTTGCAGATATAAGGGGCAGAAAGGAAACGGAGTGAAAAGGTATATATTACTTTTTTTAGTTTTTATTCTTTTTTCCCTTTTTTGCTTGGTTGGAATAGCTTTTAGTGTTGAAAATCCTCATGGAGGTTATGCTTCGACAACAGATAAGTGTAGTGATTGTCACACTCTTCACGATGCACCGGGAGGTTATAAGCTTTTACTTGGGGCAACCTTCTTAGCAACTTGTGAGGTTTGTCATGGAGCAGGTGGACAGGCTCTATTTAAACCTTATACTACTATTGGTGTAACTACTTTGGCGGACCATAATCCTAATGCAACTTTAACTGCTTCATCTACCTTGGGTATTGGTACTCCTGAAGAGGAGAAACCTCTTTGTGGAGGGTGTCATAGTCCTCATGATAGAAATACGGTTAATCCATATATCTCTGATACCTCTGCTACTTATAGCTCTTCTCGTCTTCTGCGGAAAGGTGGCTCTCAAACTTATGCACCTTCTCTTCCTGGTTATGGAACGCAAACCATTAGTGATTATAGTGGCGATTGGTGCACTGACTGTCACAATGTCCGAACCGGTATGGGAGGAACAAATCACCAAACCAATACAGCAGCTTTGACATGGGCTAATTCTTCATTAGCAAGGTCAAATGGGGCATATCGAATGAGTCCAGCAGGTTGGCAACCTCGAACTTCACCAATTTGTCAGTATTGCCATGAGGATTCTCGTGAAGTTGATGATGATGTAACTGATGCTATTCTTACTTTTACTTGTAATAGCCCCACTACTTATTCTGCTACTGATAATCCTGGATTGAAATTTTTTCCTCATCGAACTGAAAATCCTCTTTTCCGCTTAGAAACCGGTGATGACCTTTGCCTAAACTGCCACCCCACCTCTCAACTACCAGAATAACCAGGGGTGGAGGAACTAAAGGCGATAAGAGCTAAGGTAAACATTGGACTTAAAAGTAAAATTAAAAACCTTTTTGAAGATAATCAATTTTTAATCATTTATTTGAGTCATCAGTCTCTTAAGGGCTTTTTGAGCGTCTTTATCTTTTCTTAGTTCTACTGCTTTTTTATAAGCCCAAATAGCTTCTTTGATTTTTCCTAGCTTTTCATATGCCCAGCCTAGGTTATAATAATCGGCATTTTGAGGGTCAAGTTGGACACTTTTCTTGAAATAAAATAATGCTTTTTTAAACATTTCTTTTTGACTGTTTAAAACACCCAGACTGCCATAGGCATTTCCCATTTGGGCATTGTGGTCTGAGGAGTAAGGGTTTATCTCAAGAGTTTTAGCAGCATAGCTTATGCCTTTTTCAATGAGGTCTTTTCTAAAGAGCTGTTGACCAGCGGATACAAAATCTTGAGAAGCTGAGTAATAGGTTATTTCTTTGTATGGGTTAAGTGAGATTGATTTGAGATAGCATTGTTCAGCTTTTTGTAACCAATAAAGGTATAGTTGAGGATTGTTGGAGCTTTTCCCAATAGCTAAGTAATTTCGGGCTAAATAAGACCAGTAGAAACTCTCAAAAGGATTTAAGGTGGTTGCTTTTTCCATCAACTTAATTGCCTCCTTTGAGCTTTGCTTACCAAAATTAATTGTCTGAGCTTTTTGATAGTAAACATCAGCTAGCCATAAGCTAAGAGAAATGAGCATTGAAAGGAGAAAAAGGGCAATTATAGGATAAAGAGCTTTAACCTTTCCCTTAGATAAATCAATCTCGATGTCATCTTTTTCCCTAGCTTTTGTGGAGATTATCGAGAAAACCACCCCAATGAAGAACCAAAGAAAAGGAGTTACTGCAAATTGGCTAAAAAGAAACTGCATATCAATAGAGTAGGCAAGAACAGCCCCCAGTAAACCAGCGGTCAAGAAGCGATAGCTTTTCTCTTTTTCTCTTTGGAGGAAAGAAAGCCCCTTAATAAAGGTAAGAACAATTACCCAAAGAAAAGTAATAACACCAAAAAGCCCAATGGTCGCCCCTATTTGTAAAAGCTCATTGTGGGCTTTATCAACTAAAGCACTTCGATATGAGGTTGCCCAAGGAGAACCCTTAAATCTAGGAAAGGTTAATTTGTAGGTATCAAGCCCTGCTCCTAATAAGGGATATTTAAAAATGATTGGGAGTGTGTACTTCCACATAATTAAACGATTTCCACCACTTGTCCCTCTTTCCGTTTCAATTAACCCTTTTAACCGCATAGTTACCTGATAACCTGAGTGGGTAGGGAGGGAATTAATTAAGAGAACTAGAAGAATTAAAGCAATGAGTGAAATAAATAGCTTTTTGTTGAATTCTTTCCTTAAGATGGTTAAGAGAAAAATGGTTGATAGAAAAGCACTGACCCAAGCCCCTCGGGAGTAGGTGAAAATCATAGCAGTGAGAATAGCGAAAAGAAAGAAAAAGTGAATTAATCGATGTTTTTTTAAAATTATTTGATTCCAAAAAGTAGCAAGGGAGAAAGGGAAAGCCATGGAAAGATACCAGCCTAAAAAGACAGTATTGCCAAAGGTAGCAATGGAACGAGCACTAATTTTTTGGAGATACCCTTCTTTTCCCAGATGTTCTATTTGGCTAAAAAATACAGGGTTAAAGAAGAAATGTTCAAAAATAGCGATTAAAGAAACAAGAGTGGCTCCAGCAAGGAAGTAAAAGGTAATTCGGGTGATTCTTTTTTTTTCATTAAGTTGATAGTTTAAAAAGAGAAAGGCAATGAGAAAGTAGTTAACTTGGGTTAGGAAACCCTCAAATCTTGTGTATTCACCTAGGAGGGCAGTTGGTAAGTTAATGGAGAAGATGGTAGAGAGAGCAGTTAAAGTAAGAAGAGTAAATAAAGGGGGAAGCAGAGGAGAAGAAGTTATTTTCAATTTTTTTTGAACAATTGCTTTTCCTAACCACAAAATAAGAAAAGTTAAGGTGAAAAGACGGAGTATCGTTAATTTAAAAAGAGAAAAAGTGGGGCGGAAAAAAGGATTAATTGAAATTGGATAGAGGAAGAGAAAAGCTAGGAATCCCCATTCAATAATTTTGTTGTAATATTTATGGCTCAAGGGGAAAAATCACCTCTATTTCTTCTGGAATTATATCTTAAAAGGAAAGTTAACAGAAGTCTAAGGCGGACTTTTCAGGCTTAGGTTGCTCGCTTGGCAGATTTGGTCTTTTTTGCTAAAATTCATGAGGGAGAACTTGTGAAAAAATTTGCGATTAAATTATCGGAATTATTTATTTTATTGGTCATTTTTGTTAAATTTCCCTTTTATTCAGTTCTTGCTCACAATTTCCACGGAGATTTTAGTAACACTTCAAACTTGTGTGAAAGTTGCCACCGCATCTTATCTCAGTTTCCTGGTGAGAAAGCAAACTTCTGCCTCTTTTGTCACGATGGAACTACCCCAGGGGCAAATGTTCTAGAAGATTTTGACCCTCTTAAGAAGAAATCAATCCATTTAAATAAGGATAAAAAGCTTGATTGTGGCTTATGTCATTCCCCTCATGTTAATCGCTCTTCCAATCCAAAACTTTTAAAATCTAGGGGAATGACTCAAAGTGGAGAGGGGATTTGTCTCGATTGCCACATTCAAGAATCAACTTCGACGATGGGAAGACTCCCTCAAAATAATTTTTTAAATTCAGCTCACTTTATTAGAACCCCCTCTTCAACTAATTCAAAAATTAGTTGTTTGCAATGCCATAATCCTCATGGTTCAACTAATCCCTTTTTGATAAGTTTTAAAGGAGAAGACGAAAGCCACAAGGAAGAAAATCTTTGTTTTTCTTGCCATAAAAAAGAAGAAAAAGAGTTTTCTTACGCTTCTCACCATCCTGTTTCTTCTAAAAAAACTGGCTTAGAGTGCGTTTCTTGTCATAATCCCCATTCCGTTCAAAGTGAGGAGGGTAAAGAAGTATCAGATCCCCAAAATACACAAAAGTTCTCTTTAACGACAAGTGAATTTTGCCTAAAATGCCACTCTGGCAATGCTCCTCAAGTAACAATCACTACTAGTGTTTTTATTCCTTACTCCATTAATTTTCGCTCAAATTACGGTCCATTTTTTAATGGTTGGAACAAAGAAGATTTTTTATCATCCAGCCATTTTAAAGCTGGTTTTTCTTGTTTTACTTGTCATCACCCCCATGGCTCAAGAAATTTAAATTTAACTTCATTTAAGGGAGATAATTCTTTTTCTTACAGTGAAGAGAAGCTTTGCCTTACTTGTCATTGTCAGGGAGGTGGAGCTAAAGATGTAGAGAGAGAGTTTAAAAAGAGATTTTCTCACCCTATTGAGAGGTCTTTTCTCCATCGAGATGGAGAGGATTTTGCTGATTTAGCTTATTTTCCTGTTAATTCAATGAGGCATGCAGAGTGTGTTGATTGCCATGACCCGCATTTAGCAAGTAATACTTCAGGCGGGAGTGTAATTCAAGGTGTTTTAAAAGGAGTAGGAGGGGTTAATAGCTCTCTACAGGTGGTCAATCCAATTACTAAGGATTATGAACTTTGTTTTAAATGCCATTCTAACTACACAATTTTGCCTCCGGGGCAGAGTGATTTAAGTAAAGCGTTTAGCTTGCTTAATCCTTCTTACCATCCCCTTGAAGGAAGAGGAAAAAATAAAGGAATTAAAGAAGAAGCTTTCATTTCTCCTTGGGATGAAAATAGCCTGGTCTCTTGCCTTAATTGCCATGGGAGTGAAGATGGCAGTAAAGGCGTCCATGGCTCAAATTATTCCTATATTTTAAAAATGCCTTACCAAGAAAAGTTTCCTAATCATCAGAGGGAAATTTGCTTTTTATGTCATCGATATGAAGTATATAAAGAACCTTCGCCTTATACTCGATTTTCTTCCCATTATATTCATACTAGTAAATTTTCCTGCCGGGCTTGCCATGAAAGTCACGGTTCAAAACATCCTTATTTAATAACGGACAAATTTTCCATAGATGGGAAAACCTATTTTATTGATTTTTCTCTTACCAAAAGAGGTGGTTCTTGTGGAATTTCTCCTGATAGCGGTTGCCATAAGAAAAAAGAGTATGAAAAACAGTACTAAGGAGAGGTTGAAGAATGAAGGTCGTAGAGCTAAAGCAAACATTAAGACTAAAGAGTAAAACTAAAAACCTTTTTGAAGATAATCAATTTTTAATCATTTATTTGAATCATCAGTTTTCAGAGCTATTTTATCTTTAAATTTTAATTTTTATGACAAGTCATGGGTTAGGAGCGACGCAAATAAGATTGCAAAGTAGGGTAATATAAGACATAAAACCCTTAAAGAAAAAGGATGTTATGAGAAGAGGATTTCAAGAGATTTCCAATCTTTTTGATAATTTTATCCGTTGGACTATTGTTGTTATTGCCTTTACCATTCCTTTAATTGTTTCACCTCGCACTTTTGATGCTTTTGATTTAACTAAAGCCACTCTTCTTTATCTCTTTTCACTTTTGCTTCTTTTTCTTTATTTAGCTCGAATAATCTTCAGAGGAGAAATTGTTATTGAAAAGTTTCCCCTTTTTTATCCTGTTCTTCTTTTTGTTTTAGTGGCAACTATTTCTGTTTTATTTTCTCCCCTTCCTATTGCTAGCATTTTTGGGGAATATGGGAGATACGAAACCTTACAAACAATTTATTGTTTTGCTTTCATTTTTTTTCTGACTTCCCAATACATGAAAGAAGAAAAATGGGCAAGAAAGATTTTTATAGCTCTTCTTATTTCTTGCCTCTTTATTGCTCTCTATGGAGTTGCTCAAGCCTTTGGCTGGGATTTTCTTCCAGACTTTATGCAGCGACCTGAAAGGGATAGAGCCCGTTCAACCCTAGGGAATGCTGTTTTTTTTGGAGGATATTTGGCTACTATCATTCCCTTGATCTTAAATTTCTTCTTTAGTGAGGGCAGAAGACACATTAAGTTATTTTCAACCTACCGAATTCCTCTTTTTCTTCCCTATAGTTTTTTATTTATTTTTTGCTTAGCTAGTTCTCTTTTTGCTTTGTCAAGAGGAGCTTGGTTGGGCATTGCGTCAGGATTAATTTTTGTTCTAATCCTTTATTATAAAGGAATATTTCCTAATTTAAGCCGACTGATATTTTTATTTCTCGCTACTTTTGTTGTTGTTTTTTTTCTTCTTTTTATGACTTCTCAAGGAAATGTGGGTCAAAAATTGGAATACTTGAAAGGTAGAGCTAGGTCAACAGTGGAAATCTCAGCTGGGACTGCCGCGACCAGGATAGAAATTTGGAAAGGTACCCTCAAAATGATTAGAGATAGACCTCTTTGGGGTTTTGGCTTAGACCAGATGCTTTATCAATTTCCAAAATATCGAACCGTTCGCTACACCAAGCTTGAGGGAGAGATGACTATGCCCGATAGGGTTCATAATGAGTATTTCCAAATCGCTGCTGATATGGGGCTTCTTGCCTTTCTCTTCTTCTTTTGGCTTCTTTTAATGGTTGGTCTTTTTATATTCCCTCAATTAAAGGGGGATAACATTTATCTTAAAGGAATGGCTGCTGCACTTTTTGGTTATCTTGTACAGGCATTTTTTAGCATCACTATTATTGGTATTGTTACTGTTATCTGGATATTTTTTGGTTTGCTTTGTTCTTTTTTATTTAAGCAAAAAAGTTATTTCAAGTTAGAAATTACTTTACCCAGCTCTTATAAGCTTGGTTTAGTTTTCCTGGTCTTTTTTCCTTTCTTATTTTTATCTCTTTTAGCAACAAAGCCTTTTATTGCCGATATGAATTTTTATTCTGTTGCTTCTATGACTTTCTATGGGAAAGGCAATCCTCAAATTTATGCTCAAAAGTATCAAAGAGCTTTAGAGCTTAACCCTTACCGTGCAATTTATCGAAACGCCTTAGCTGATATGTATTTAACTCGAGGTCAAGCAGGGAGTGATTTAACTTCAATCAATAAGGGGATTGAAATTTTAAAGGAAGGAGTAAGGCTCAATCCTTACGAGGAAGATGTTATTGCTAGGTTGGCTCAGGTTTATGAATACTTGGGGTTAAATTACAATTCTTTGATGATTGAGGAAGCGGCTAGATATTATCGAATGGTTGTAGAGATCGACCCTTTATTCAAAGGTCCTCGTCGAGGTCTCATAAGGGTTCTTCTACAGCTAGGTAGATTTGAAGAGGCAGTTGTTCAAGCAAAAGAGTTCTTAAGGATAGAGCCAGGAAACAGTGAGGTCTTGTTTAGCTTAGGTCAAGCTTATGAAAATTTAGGAAAACTTAGCGAGGCTTATCAAGCTTACCAAAAAGTATATCAAGAAGACCCCAACTATTCAGGGATAAGCGAGGCTTTAAAACGAGTTAAAAAGCGAGCAGGGAGGAGTAAGTAGCAAACAGTACCGGACCCAGATAGGAGGTAAGGGTTTTCCCTTTCCCTCTGGGAGGATTAAGGATGGGGAGGAGGAATCGCTAAAATTTACTAAAGAAAAAGGAGAAATTTGTCGATTAAAATATAAAAAGGAAGGCTTAAGGAATTAACTTTTTATTTTAAAAGAAGTGAAAGAAGGAAGTTGTGGAAAGAGAGGCTCTTAATAAATTAGTTGAAGAGGCAACAAAGGGAAGTTTAAAAGCTTTTGAAAGAATTTATAACCTCTTTGTCGAGGGAATATATAAATACATCTACTTTAAGGTAGGAAATCCCTTTGATGCTGAGGAATTAACTGGTCAAGTTTTTTTGAAAGCTTTTGAAAAGATAAAGGATTACCAAATAACGGAAAAACCTTTCACAGCCTGGCTTTATAAAATTGCTCACAACGTGGTGATAGACTTGTTCCGTGAAAGAAGAAAATATATCCTTGATGAGTTTGAAAAAGCAGAAAGTATCAAGGAAGCAAAAGTAGAACCAGAAGAAATTGTGGTAAATAATTTAACCTTAGAAAGTCTTTATGAAGCTTTGATGAATTTAACTGAAGAGCAGCGAGAAGTGATTATTTTAAGGTTTATTGAAAGATTGACCGCTTCAGAAGTCGCTAAAATTATGGGAAAAACTGAAGGAGGGGTAAGAGCACTTCAACGGAGGGGATTAGCAACCTTGTCTCGAATTTTCAACAGCTATGCAAAGTTAGAAAATCTTCTTTAAAATCTCCTATTAAAGCGTATCATTAAACCTCCTTTTCCGTTTTATCCTCTGGAAGGCTTCTGGAATACAAATGGAAAACATTGAAGATATTTTAGAAGAATGTATAGAGTTGATTAAAGCAGGATTAAGTGTTCGTGAATGTCTTGAGAGGTATTCGGATAAAAAAGGAGAACTCGAACCTCTTTTAGAATCTTATCTTGCTTTAAAGGGAACACAGCAGGTACCTTTTACCCCAGAAATTCGCGAAAGAATTTGGCAGAAAGTCTCTTTAGAGTTAAAAAGTAAACCACTGCCGAGACAAAAAATCCTTTATTCTCTTGGAGTTTTTGGTTTAATAAAAAGCTTCTTAGGTTCTACAGCTGCTTTTGCTCAGAACTTAGTTAACTCTTCTTCTCAATCGATTCAGTCAATTTTTAGTGCCCATCCAGCCTTGGTAAAAGCATTAGCCATTGTGATAACTATAACCGTTGCCGGCACAGGTGTTTTGGTTAAGGCAAACCCCAGAGTTGCTTCTAAGATTCCCATTATTGGCTCAATAATCCAAAGTGAGCAAAAGGGAAAATTGGCTCAAAGATTTGATGAGGAAAGTGATTTTCTTGGTGGTCAAGGAGAAATTAAAGGTGACCTTTACAACCCTGAAGATGCAAAATTCAATTTGAACATTTCTTCTTTCTCAGAGAAGTCTTCCCTTAAAAAAGGTCCTTTACCCCAAAATTCTACTCAACCAGCCACTCCGGCACAACCAGCTACACCTGCCCAACCAGCAACTCCTGCTCAGCCTGGAAAGCCTAGTAAACCTACTCAACCAGCCACTCCAGCTACGCCAGCAATTCCAGCTACTCCTGCTCAACCTGGAGGTGGTGGAGGAGAACAACCACCACCGGAGCCAGAACCTTTCTACTTTGCTGAGGGGTTAATAAGTCCTCCTAATATTCTTGCTAAGAGACCAAGTGCTTCTGGTTTTTATGTCGTTTGGCAGGATATGAGAAGAGGCGATTGGGATATTTACTTAAAAGATTTGGCTACAGGTTCAGGCAAAGAATTAGCTATTTGTTCCCACGGAGGTGACCAGGTTCACCCAGATATCTATAGTGACAAGATTGTCTATGAAGATTGGCGCAGTGGAAATGGTGACATCATTCTTTTAGACCAGAGCACAGGCATAGAATATCCTATAGAAGTAAGTGGAGCAAATCAAACTACCCCTCGTGTAAGCGAGCGTTATATTGTCTGGCAAAAAAAGGAGGTTTCTGGAAATAGCGATTTAAGTAAAATTTGTTACTTTGATTTACTTACTGGAATTAGAGGAGTCTTACCAGCCAATCAAGCTTATCTACCGGATGTTGATGGAGACATTGTTGTCTGGCAGGACAGAAGAGGTGGAAACTATGATATTTATGGCTACAACCTTTTAACTGGTGAAGAATTCCCCATTTGTGTTAAACCTGGTGACCAATATACTCCCAACATTTCGGATGGAAGAGTGGTTTATGCTGATCCCACCCTGGGCAATGGCGATATATTTCTTTATAATGTCAATACCTTAGAAACAGTTGCTATTGCCTCAAATGACAATCCTCAGCTTCTCCCCAACATCTCAGGCAATTTAATTTCTTGGACCGAATTGGAGGGCGATAATTACAATATCTATGCTTATAATCTTGATACTCAAGAAAAAATAAGCCTTGCTCGGGGTTCCAGTGATGAGTATTTCTCGGTTACGGGAAGCAACCTTTTTGCCTGGCAGAAATTTGACGGTGAGAAATGGGCAATTTACGGAAAGAACTTAAATCCCCCTCCTTCATCATCAGGTGGGGGTTCTGGTATTGCTTCTTGGTTAGCAGAAGCAAATTACTTTTCTAATAGGGATTCTTTAACGGAAAGCCAGGATGAAGGAGAAAAGCAAGTTTTTTCCGGTTTTTCTCAGCCCAAAATTTCAACCCTTTCCAGTTTTATTAACAAGAAGGAAACGAAGGATATTAATTCTTTCTACCCTAACAAAAAATTTAACAAACCAAGCGGAAACAAGGATAAATCCAAAATTCTAGCTTCAAAGGGAATTCTTGAAGACTTTGAAGCCAGAGAAGAAGATGTTTTAAAAACTGCTAAACCAGGGGTAGAAGATTTTCCCGTTCGTTCCACCCCTCTTTTTTACTGGGTTGCTGGAGTTATCTTTTTATTACTTTTACTGCTTTATTTTGTAAAGCGTTTAGCCCTCTTCCCTAGCACTTATTTAAACTGGCTTAACCTTTTTATTCTGGTTTTATTTGCTCTTGTTCTCGTTGTTGCCTTTGTTTTTAGCATTTATGGCCCCACGGTAGCTATAAATTTGATAAGCAATGGTGATTTTGAAAGTGGTGAGACTAGCTGGACTAAGCAAACACCTGTTAATAGAGCAAATGCGATGACTACATTTGCTCAGCAGGCAACAGGCGGCAATCCTAATGGTTGTTTTTATGGAAGATGGACGGGTACTGGTAACAATTCACAAGCTGATGGTGAACTTTGGCAAAGTTTCTCAACAACCGGTACTGCGGGCACTAAAACTTATATTAGATTTAAAACCGATTACAATGTGGTTGAAGCGTCAAATGACCCCTGCTGGTTATATGGACAAATTGGAGGGGGTGACTTGCCAACTACTCAAACTGTTTGGACATTAGATGTTGATGCATCTGGAAATACAGGATGGGTGAATACGGGTTGGCTACCTGCTACTCCGATTCAGGTAAGTGCTCAAACTTCGTATATACTAAGGTTTTACTATGATATGCAAAATGATGCCAATGAAGATGCAGGAGTTTACCTTGACAATGTTAATGTTGATGTTGCACCAAACCAAGTAACTAATTTTAATGCTACTGATGGCGAAGATTCTCAGTCCACTTTATCCTGGACCAATCCTAACAATGGTGATTTAGCGGAAGTTAAAGTTCTCTATCGAACCGATGGTGTTTGGCCAACTTCTTCCAGTGATGCTTTTGCTACCGTTGCTTATCAGAATCTTTCCCCAATTCCTAACTCTAATGAAACTACAACAATTACTGGGTTGACCAATGGAGTAGATTATCGTTTTGTTGTCTTTGCTAAAAACTCAAATGGTTTATGGAATGATACAACTGATACAGTTGCTCCTGATATCAATGCTGATATTGGTACACCATCTGCTCCAGCTAGCAATACTGTTTCTGTTAACTCTAAAGCTGATGCTAGCCCCTCTTCAATTGCTCAAGGAGAGCTTCGGGTGCCTATGCTTTGGTTCAGGCTTCAAACTGATGCTAGTACGGCTGACTGGACTAAATTGCGGGTTGACAAGATTGGGACAGCTTCTGATAGTGATATTTCTGCAGTTAAGGTTTACTCCTCAACTGATAACATTTTAGATGGGGCGGACACCTTCTTGGGTTCTAATACCTTTGTGAGTGGGGTGACAACTGTTACCTTGACAACGACTCAAACTATCACTACCTCAGTGAGCGATTATTATTTTGTTGCTTATGACTTATCTAATAATGCCACAGTTAATACTACAGTCGGCGCCCGAATTGGCACACCGGGCACAAGCTACATCATTGTTGAATCACCGGACACAGTAGCTGATACTAATTTGCCAGCTGAAACTGTCGCCCGACCAATTACTGGTAATGTTGTTACCCTTTCTCCATTTGATACTGCTCCTTTAACTATTAACCAGGGAGCAACTGATGATTTTATTAGATTTACGATGTCAACTACGGCTGGAACGGGCTATATGAGTTCAATCACGATAAATTCAACTGGAACTGCTTTAGATTCTGATGTTCAAACGGGTGGCGTTAAGATTTACCGTTCCATCGATAGCATATGGGATGATGGGGATACTCTTTTAGGTAGCGGTACTTTTAATGGTGGAGAAACTACTATTAACATTAGCCCGTCTGAAGAAGCTTCTACCACTTCTAATTTCTATTACTTTATTACCTTAGCTATGAGCAACACTGCTTCAACCACGAGAACAATTGGAGCAAGGATTAACTCATTTACTGTTGACCCCCCTGATAGCGCTTCTCCCCTTAATCTTCCATATTCTTCGTCTCTTGCTTCAATAACACCCCCTTTAGCTCAATTAACAGTTTTAGCTCAATTAACAGTTTCACCAGTATTATTAGCTCCTCGATATATCAAGGTAGGTAGAACAAATGTCCCAATGGTTAGACTTGATTTGAGCGCTAGTGGCGGCACAACAACTTGGACTGCGATATCACTTTATGAATATGTTACTCCTTTTCTTACTGACTATTGGAATGGCACCGCTACTCAAACTGTCTCAGCAGTTAAGTTTTATCGCGATAACGGGGATGGAGTGTTCAATCCCTCTCAAGACGGATTAATTTCAGCATCACCTTCAAACTACTCTGACGAAATCACTACATTCACTTTTACCAGCCCAATTGTAATTGCAAGTGGCGAAACAACCTCAACCTTTGTTGTTTACGATATTAGTGCTTCTGCTCCTGGCCATGCTTTGGCTGGTTTAAATATTTCTTCAACTTCTAATTTCATTGTTGAAGGTGGCACGGTTAGTAATACTAACATTCCTTTTGAAACGGGCTCAGGTGTCTTTGCCGGTGGTTTCCATAATTATTCTTGGTCAACCTGGTGTACCGATTGCCATAAGTTACACGATGCTAGTGGAGAAGCTTTAGGGGCAAAGAGCAAATCAACTTGTTATGCGTGCCATGGAAGCTTGACTTATTATCGTGCTGAAGGCTCGGTTGGTGATACTAATTCACAAGCTGAGTTTGGAGAATACACTGGTCAACCTTCTGCTACTACCAATCATTTTGACTCAGACGCTCAAGGTCCCATCTGCACAAGCTGTCATTCAGTCCACTTCGTCGGTAACGATGGTTCAATTATTATCTTGAGAGAAGATAGGTATGAGAAAATTATTTATTATCGTGACCCAAGTAGCAGCATAATTTATGTTAATAAGTCTACTCCTCCTTATTACTCAGAATATAATTTTAAAGGAATAACTTTTTCGCTAGTTCCATTAGGTGAAAGATTTTGTCTCTTCTGCCATGGACCAAATGACCAAGGAGCCAATACTGACCTCTTTTCTTCAGTCAGTAACTATTGGGTTGAAACAGGCAAAGATCACTCTGAATTTACCACTACTTATCATATGAGGATACCAACTAGTCCATATCAAACTAAGTGTGGTCAGTGTCATGCTCGCCACGGTTCAAAATTCCAAGCTTTAATTCAACCAACCATTAGCGGTGTTTCAATTCCACAAACTGCTAATCCAACCAGTACTGAGTGGAACGAGATTTGCTTTGCTTGTCACACTGGACCAACTCAAACTCTTTATTTTGGCCGCTCAACCTATGAAAATTCTCCTCACGGAAAAACAACTCAAAACTATGATATACCAGGGGACTTTGGCCTTGCCTCTGGGACAACCCGACCTGGTAGTCTGTGCTTGCAGTGCCACGACACCCATGGCTATAGCGATGCCAGCGGTGTTATTCCCGAAATGCTTAGAATTCGGACAACTTCAATGACCATTCCAACTCCAACTATTGTTTGCTTTAATTGCCATACTAATCAATCAAATGGTTATCCAGGTAGTCCAACTAATACTCAATATCGCTTGCCAACTCCTTCTAATGATACTGGTTATCCAGCTACTGGGACTTATCCTGGAGAGACAGCTTATACCACTGTGACTAATGGACATCGGATAGCAACTTACAATCCACTAACTGGCAAGGTTTCTACCCCTGGAGATTGCGATTTGTGTCATGGACCTCATGGAACCAGTTCTTCCTATGATATGTTGGTGGCAACCTTTTCTTCACCAGAGAGTTTTCCACTATCACCAACCACTATTACACAATCTTCCTACCAACTTTGCCTAGAGTGTCATAAAGCTGGTGGTCCTGGTCCTGATATTGCCCAATATTATATTGGAAGCGATGAACGAGCTGGTCATCGAATCAATTGGGCTTCAACAATTGTGGAATCTACAGCTACGGCATGGTTACCTCAAGGCGC
The DNA here is from genome assembly GCA_015711795.1 of Candidatus Geothermocultor quzhuomuensis. GTDB lineage: Bacteria > Actinomycetota > Aquicultoria > Geothermocultorales > Geothermocultoraceae > Geothermocultor > Geothermocultor quzhuomuensis. The sequence goes on along the minus strand of JACVJC010000021.1, from coordinate 2,717 downwards.
CATGCTTCCTTGCTACGACTGCCACAACCCTCATGGCTCTCAAAATGGAAACTATGCAATGGCTCCAGATTACTTTGAAACTTCAACTGGAACAGTTATCCAAACTCAAAGGCAATTATGTAACTATTGCCATCGACCTTATGATTCAAGCGCTGCTACGCCAACTATTGAAGGTTTGACTTTAAAGAAGTTGCCAGAAAAGAGTGGCCATGAATCAAATGCTCCTCAACCTACCTGTTCTTATTGTCATCAGCTAGCTCCTCACAAACCACTACCAGGCGTCTCAGGTGGTGGTCAGGCTTGCTCAACTTGCCATTCCTCAATCTATACCCGAATGACCTCAACAACAACTGGTTACCATCACTTAATGACAACTGATACTGCTGACCCAACAACTAGCTTTTCTGATCCCAACAGAAATTGTATTAACTCTTGCCATGTTGACCATGATAGATTTAATAACTATAAAGCAGCTAACTTAAGGCAAACAACTGGAACTAACTTAGCTACAGCTTCAACTGACTTTAACTTAAGTTATCCTTCAGGGGGTATTTGCACCACTTGCCATAAGGTAAGTCAGACTGTCTATTCATCATACACTTCAACTTTAGGTAAGACCCAGGAAGCTAAGATTGAAACCTCAAGCTATTCTTCAAGTGCTCATAACTATGCAACAGCTTCTCAATTTTCTGACAATACTCAGTTTAATGCTAACTGCACAAAGTGCCACAACGACACTATGGGCAAGGAATATCAAACAACCATTACCTTTGGAACCTTTGGAACCCATGATTCAGAGTACAAAGTAATTGCCAAAGCTGATGAAGAAAATCAGTGCTTTATTTGCCATAAGAGTGGAGGCAGTGCCTCAGACGATATTGAAACTGAATTTACTGGAAAGACCTCAAAACATCCAATTGATGGCTCAACTCAAAGAGCAGAATGTGCTAACTGCCATAACCCCCATGTAATTACCATAAATGCAGGTAGTAAACTGACTGATCCAGATAACACCTATAACTTAATAACTGGCTTTAATTCATCAACTTCAACCGCTAACTCCTTCTGCTTAAAATGCCACGATGGAGCTTTACCAGAAGAAACAAGAAATGATACCACCTATATTCCATACAGTGTAAGAATGAATGCAACAGCTACTGCTAACAAAAACACCTACTATTCATCAACTGGCCATGGTACCTCAACCATTAACATAAGATGTGACTCCTGCCATGAGAAACACGCTTCATCACTGGTTAAACTATTGAAGGCAACCATTAACTCAAGGGCAGTTACCACTAACGACATATCAGTCTGTGGTGCTTGCCACTTTAACTCAACCAATGGCTATCCAACCTCAGGCATTGTTCCTAAAGGAACTGCTGGGAACTACAATGATGGGTATCCAATAACTGGAACCTTCCCAGGAACATCAACTTATGAGTTATCAACTCACTCAACTAATCCTAGTGTTACCTGGCCAGGTTCATCATATCCTGCTGGAGACTGTAAGAACTGCCACAATCCTCATGGAACATCTAACTTATTTGATATGCTTATTTCAACCTTCACTTCCCCTGAAAGTTATGCCTCTAACAATAATGAGCTTGCATACTCTTTCTGCTTCGAATGTCATGATGGAAACCCAGCTACTGATGTAAAGAGTGACTACACTGACTCAGCTGAAAACAATGAAAGAGTAGGGCACAGGATTAACTTTGACCCAGACATTGCTGCAGCAACCTCAACAGCCATTTATTCACAAGGAACCAAGCTTCCATGCTATGTTTGCCATAATCCTCATGAATCAAGTTACAAGATGGTTAACAAAGAGCTAAAACAAGAGTATGAAGCTGAAACTGGAAACACCTTAAATTCAGAGAGAAGATTCTGTCTAGCATGCCATAGGGAAAATGATTCAAGCCGTACAACCCCAACTGTTCCTGAGCGTTACTTAGGCTATGAGCTTCAAAAGCTACCTGCCAAGAGTGGTCACTACTTATCTGATACCACGGCTAACATAGCTTGCAGTAGTTGCCATACTGGAGTTCCTCACAAACCACTACCAGGCGTCTCAGGTGGTGGTCAGGCTTGCTCAACTTGCCATTCCTCAATCTATACCCGAATGACCTCAACAACAACTGGTTACCATCACTTAATGACAACTGATACTGCTGACCCAACAACTAGCTTTTCTGATCCCAACAGAAATTGTATTAACTCTTGCCATGTTGACCATGATAGATTTAATAACTATAAAGCAGCTAACTTAAGGCAAACAACTGGAACTAACTTAGCTACAGCTTCAACTGACTTTAACTTAAGTTATCCTTCAGGGGGTATTTGCACCACTTGCCATAAGGTAAGTCAGACTGTCTATTCATCATACACTTCAACTTTAGGTAAGACCCAGGAAGCTAAGATTGAAACCTCAAGCTATTCTTCAAGTGCTCATAACTATGCAACAGCTTCTCAATTTTCTGACAATACTCAGTTTAATGCTAACTGCACAAAGTGCCACAACGACACTATGGGCAAGACTTATCAAACAACCATTACCTTTGGAACCTTTGGAACCCATGATTCAGAGTACAAAGTAATTGCCAAAGCTGATGAAGAAAATCAGTGCTACCTCTGTCACTCAAGCACTCAAACTCAATTTAATAAAGCTTACAAGCACCCGGTAACTGGAACATCTCCAAGGGTTGAATGCGTAA
>JACVJC010000020.1 GCA_015711795.1 Candidatus Geothermocultor quzhuomuensis | reverse complement strand
TTGGGTCAGCAGTATCAGTTGTCATTAAGTGATGGTAACCAGTTGTTGTTGAGGTCATTCGGGTATAGATTGAGGAATGGCAAGTTGAGCAAGCCTGACCACCCTCAGAAAGACGAGGTAGTGGCTTGTGAGCTGCAACAATGCCACTCCCACCACCATGACATTGTGAGCAAGGTGTGTTAGCAACTGAATCTGACTGATAATGACCGCTTCTTGGAGGAAGCACTTTAATCTCATAACCAAGATAGCGAGTGGGAACAGAAGGTGTTGGCCTTGTTGAATCATTTTCCCTATGGCATGCTAGACAGAATTTTCTCTCACTATTTACAGTACCTGAGGCAGCTTCATATTCATTAGCAAGCTCTTTGTTTATCATCTTGTAAGTATTTTCATGAGGATTGTGACAGACATAGCATGGCATCTTTAAATTTTGAGAATAAGTAGCACTAGCAGCATTACCTATAATTGTTGATTCTTGCTTCATCCTGTGTCCGACTCTTTCATTTTGGGAAGCTGAGTCTTGATAGTATTGCTGGATATTTGAAGCGGGACTTCCATCATGGCAAACAAAACAGAGAGTATAAGCATTCTCACAGTTGTTAGAGGCATAACCTTCAGGGGAAGTGAAGGTTGAAACAAGCATATCAAATAAGTTAGATGTTCCATGAGGATTGTGGCAGTTCTTACAGTCTCCACCAGCATAGCCTGAGCCAGGATAAATCAAAGTTGAAGTATTGTGAGGTGAAACATCATAGGTGCCTGTTCCAGGATATGTTCCCGTAACAGGATAACCCTTTTTATAGTTACCGCTAGTTATAATGGTTGGTGTTGGATAGTTATTGCTCAAGGTTAAGTGGCAGGAAGCACAAAAAGTATTATTGTTTCCTGTAATATTGTTTCCTCTCAGTAAAACAGTAGCACTAGCTGAGCCGTGCTCTTGATGGCAGTTTAAACATTTAATTTCAGTTGATATTGTTCCAGTAGCATTATCAATAGTTGTGGTAGGATTAGGCAAACCAATATCATGGATAGAACCTTGATAGTTAGTTTGATGATCTCCCTTAGTTAAAGTATAGTAACCAGAATAGCGATAACGGTTAATGCGTTTGTTGTAATAAGTTCCATGGCAAGCGTAGCAAAAGCTATTGCCTAAGGGAGAAGAATTATAAGAATAAAAATATCCACCAGTTTTCACAAAGACTGATGCTGTTGGACTCCAAACCCTCAAAAGATCAGTATGTTCACTGACATTTCCATGGGCATAGTGACAATCACTGCAGTAAAGGCTAAGTTCTGGAACATCATGGCGGCTCATAGAAGAAGTGGTAAATGACTGATTAGCACAGTCAATCAACTCTCCCTGAATATTGGGACCCATTGAGCCAGCAGCTGGAGCTGTAGAGGTAGTATTTCCATGACATTGATAACAAACATCTCTTCCCTTCCAAGTTGTTACATCACCTTTAGGTAAATGACAAACATCACACTTGTCAATCATCACACTTTCACTTCCATGGGGATTACTAACCGCTCCTGACCAGTAATAGGTAAAGTGAGTTATCTTTCCAGTTACAGTGTTTGCTGTTGTATCAACTGTAGATTCTATTCTTTCCCAATCTAAGGTTGCTTCGTTCCAGTACCAGACAGCCGAATTTTTTTCAACTATTTGAGCAACATCGGGGTCAGTGAAGTAAAGGTTGTAGGGAATAGTTAAAAGGGCTGGATTGCTGGAATCAAAGGTAAGACCTGATGGAGAAAGGTCAAAGGGTGAAGATATGGGAGTAAAGCCAGAAGCTTGTGGGGCACTTACTTCTTCTTTAATTTCAATTGTTTGAGGGCATGATAATGAACCAGCAGGAACAGTAAAGGTCAGTTTGCCATTGGAGGCAATTACTTTCGTTTCAGTATCAGGTGAAAATTCTTTAACAATATGAACTAAAGTATTAGCTTTTTCTTCTGATAAAGCGCTTTCATTCCCAAAGATATCAACAGCAGATACTTTGTACCAGTAAGTGCCAATTTTACTTTCAGGAATGGGGTCAGAATAAGAAGTCCCTAAAACATTGGCTATTATTTGATATTCTCCATCCTGAGCAGTAGAGCGATAGATATTATAAGAAGTGACATCCCATTCAGGTGAGGGAGACCAAGAAAGATTATTTTCTAAATTACCAGCATATACTTGAAAAGTTAAAGGAGGAGATGGCAAACCATTGTCAATCTTTAAATCATTAACAATAAAGGTGCTTTTCCTTCCTGAATCATCAAAGGTAGTTAGTCTTAAGGAATAAATTCCATTTAAATAACTCATATCCCAGCTTGCTAAAATGTCATCTTCCTTCTTCTCTTGAGAAGTTGTAATGAGATTCCAGAGATGAGGAGAATCAGCTGTGGCATATTCTAGAGTATAAGAGGAAAAGTTAGCATCAGTTGAGGTTCCTTTAATTTCATAAGGAGAAGAGGCAATCTCTTCCCCTTCGATTGGAGAAGTAATTGAAGATGTGGGGTCAGTTAAGTCAACTTTAAATTGAACTTCTTTTACCCCTTCAGTATTTCCAGCTAAGTCAACTGAATAATAATATATAGTGTGAATTCCTTCGGGAAAACTAAAGGGAGAAGAATATATATTATATGATGATTCTAAATCAAGCTTGTAATAAGTTATGCCCGGTTCATTTGAGGTTAAAGAGATGAAAGGAGAGGTAATAAACCAGCCGTTTTCCCCATCAGGGGTTAAAGGGTTAGTTTCAAGAGTAGTTTCCGGTGGGGTGGTATCTGGCTTTGCTTCTGTCTTAAAGCTCCATGAGGGATCAATACCTAAATTAAATCCTTGAATGCTTTTAACACTTTCACTCACACAAGCGAGATAGTCAGTTCCATAAGCTAGGTTTGTGTCAGGTTTTAAGTAAACTGTCTTTGTAGCGTTATCATAAGTTACCGTGGAAGAGACTAAATTACCTCCCTGGTAAAGCTTAAAGGTAGAATTATTAATAGTTTGAGGATCCATCTCCTGGGAAAAGGTAACAGTAACTATAACATTAATGGAAACTCCAGTTGCTCCATCTTCTGGAGACTTAGATAAAATTATGGGGGTAAAAATTTGTCTTGCTCTTTCCTCCCATAAAGCTTTCTCCCCTTCAGTAATAGCAAAGTAGGGTCTAAAAACATAAAGGCCATCTTGGGCATTTTCCCCTTCTTTTATAGCCTTATCCGCGACTTTATAGTCTTCAGGGTAAATGACGCCTGCTTTAACTAAAGCTTCAATAAAGGGATAAAAATAGTCTTTTGGGTGAACATCTAGAAAAGTTGGAGATTGGGGGTAGTAAGGAGAAAGTTTGAGTTTGTTAGCAAGTTCTAATGCATAGTCTCCTCTAGTTATTCTTTCTTCAGACTCTTGAGAAATTCCCGAATTAGCTCCTTCATTTTGAAAAATTGCCTCATTGCTATTCCCTTTTCCTCCATTATTACTTACTCCCCTAGAAGAACTACTTTCAACACCAGTCCTCTCTAGGGTATTACCTCCCCGAGAAAGACCTAAGGAAGAAAAACTTAAAGAATGAGGAAGGGAAAAATCAAGCTCATCATCTAAATCAAGAAAATAACTCTCTAAATCGGAATTTTTACTCCTAGAAAGATGAGAAGAATTTTGAAGTGAGCTAATCTTAGCACTAACTATAGAGACAATTAAAAAAACAAAACAAAAAATTAAAAATATAACATAAATAGGGGGAATTTTCCAGTTTTTCCCATCGGATTTCTTTGAGCTCAGTTTGAAATCCTCACTTTCTTTTAATCTCTTTATCCTACCCCTTTATGGGTGACCCCCTATCACTCAGTTTAGGTATCTCAAATTTATCAAAAGAAAGAAACCCTGTCAATAAATAAATGAGAATTTTTTTGAAAATTTAAAATTTTCTCTACCTTTCCGATTGAAAAAGTGTAATTATACCTTAGTGTCTTTTAAAACTCGCCAGGTGATGTCTCTAACTCTTGGTTCAAGGGGACTGCCTTCTTTTTCCCTTTCAAAAGTAACAATGAAAGTGGTTTCTCCTTCCACTAAGTGGTGACCAGAAGAATCCCAAATTTCTGATTCGACAATGACTCTCAACTTAACAACTCTTCCATAAACATCTTTAAAAACCTTGGCGAACTTAAACTCAATTTTCCGGGTTATCCCTTTGTGGCCTTTTTCGAATTCCTCAGGGGAGAAAAGCCAATAATTTAAAAGCTCCTTAAGCTGGCGGGCTCTTGCTGGCCGAAACCACCTAGCGGCCAATAGTGATTTGAGTTTTTTCTCGTTATTTTCATCAGAAGCCTGATACCAAAGCTTAACTGTCTTTTGAGCTTGATTAACCAGTTCTTCATCGCTAATCTGTTCTTCTCTTTCACTAAAAAATGGTTGAATAATTTTTTTAACTGGCTGATACAGAATAACTTCTGAAATCCTTTTCTCAAAAGTGAAAAAGAAAAATATTATCACTATAAGTCCTATTAAAATTGCAAATATTCCTTTTTTAAAAAGTAACCTTTTTTTCATCGATTTCGTTGCGCATAATTTTAGCACTGAATCTTTTGCATCTCTATATTTTTTTAAAAATCGACTCAATTCTTCTCAACTTATCATCTTTTATCTAAAATTTTTGTAATCAAATTGTAAAATTATATTTTTTTCAATTTTTTTTCTTGACTTCAAAAAAATCTTTTTGTATTATTTTTTTACATCTTGATAAGGAGGTTGTATTGAGAAAATTTCGAGCGGCTCGAAATTTTTATCTTATTTGTTTTTTCCTCCTTTTATTGTTGTTTTCCCCTCTAACTAGCTGGGCAGCTTTACATGATTTTGCAACACAAACTAAAGCTTATTCTACTCACAACTTAAATAGCTCTGAAATGTGTACTGCTTGTCACGGAGGAGATCGCAATGTTTATACCAAAGGTATCCATGATTATATGATTAGTAGCGCTTATACCGGGACAACCTTAACAGCAGCTGGTTGGTGTTTAATTTGCCACGATATCCACGAAGCTGAGCAGAGAAATCTCTTACCTGAGCAAACTATTTCCGATTTTTGCTTTCTTTGCCACGATGGGACCTCAGCGAATGTTGATGGAGATATTGATGCTGATGCTTATAATCCCACTTTAGGATACTACACTGCTAACAACATTATTTATGGATTAGTTACCACCTCACTAGGGCCTATTTCCCGTCACCGAGTCAATAGCAACAATACTAAATACTTTGAAACTGGGGCTACCTCCACCATACCATTAGGGAGCCCACCTCTTGATACTCCTTTAAAATGCACCACCTGTCACAGCCCCCATGGCACTTCTACTAAGATTGTAGATATCTTTAACTCCAAGTCAGCCGTGCCCGATTCTCCTGATTGGACAAGTGGCGTTTCCTATGGACAATATGACCAAAATATGCTCTTAAAAAGGTATATCAATGGAAATACAGCTACTACTTATAGTGGGGGTTGGTGTGCCACTTGCCACTGGAAAGCAGCTGATATGATTTCTTCCGCCCCTGACCACCCAGTTGATACCTCAACTCCTTATAATTGGGCAACCGGTAGTTCGTTAAATCCAGTTTCCGATCCCCGATATACATACGATGCAAATTATGATGTTTACTTTTTCAATCACGCCTACAATGCAACATCTGGTGCTCCCGCTCCTATTTGCATGAACTGCCACGATGATAGAATGGATGTTGAAGAACTTCCTTACACCACCACTTATACTTATTCTGACAACTTCCCTCACGAAGTTAATAATCCTCGAATGACTGTGGAAACAGGAGATGACCTTTGCCTTAATTGTCATATCACTACAGAATTGCCTTAAGCTTTTTTGAATGAAATCTCTCCAAGAAAAAATCGATAAGCTCTTTAAACTTCTGGCAATCATCCTCCTCATTATTGTTTTAGCTCTTGCCTACTACTATTTCACTCATCACTGGGGGAAAGGTGGCTTTGTTGAAAGATATCCAGGAGCAACACCTCCACCCGGTATTGAATTTCTTTACAGCATTTATGGGCCTGGGCCCAAAAGTCCTGTTCCTTACTTCTGGCGTCCTCTAGCAGTTAGAGTTGATAAGAATAAAAATCTTTATGTCTCCGATACTAACAACCGTCGAATTTGCGTCTTTGACTGGCAAGGAAGGTTTATCTTTGAATTTGGGAGCTTTGGTGTCGCTAATCCTCCTGGTGAAATAGAATCAACTTGGAGAGGAGGCCAATTTGCTTTCCCCTATGGCATCGATGTAAGCGAAGATGGAAGAATTTATGTAGCTGATATGTTAAATGGAAGAGTCCAGTATTTCGATAACGATGGTGATTTCATTGATTTTTTCCCCAAAGAAAAAGCCTTTGACCCAGAATTACTTGGGCACAAGTTTATGCTCCATCCTCAAAACTTGACGGTCAAAGGAGATAAAGTTTATGTTTGCGATAGTTTTAGAGTTGCCATATTTTCTCTTGAAGGTAAACACATAAGGTCAATTGGGAGCAAAAAAATTGGTTTTGCTGAAGGCTGGCTGGACCATCCCAATGGTGTAGCTGTAGGTAATGATGGAACAATTTATGTTGCTGATACTAATAACTTCCGTATTCAAGCCTTTACACCAGATAATAAATTGAAGTGGGTCTATGGTGGCCCAACTAAAAATGAAAGAATTGGCATCCCTCGAGGAATGGCTATTGACAAAAAAGGGAATTTGCTCGTTATCGATGCTTTAAACTCTAACATTCTTGTTTTTAGTCCAAAAGGAGAACTTCTCGCCCGTCTTGGCTCAAGGGGAGGAGGAAGTGGCTATTTTAATTTCCCTAACGACATTGCTGTCCGACCAGATGGCATTATCTTTGTTGCCGACAAAGAAAGTAACCGAATTCAAGCTATTCGAATAACTTACTAAAATTTCTAGGCAAAACCCGTAACTTCTTTTTCAAATTCTTCACTGGCTAACTTGGCCCAAAAATCCTCAACTTTTTTTTCAAGCTCTTTTATTGTTCCGTTATTTTCAATTATAAAATCAGCATACTTGAAAAGTTTTGACCAAGGAGTTTGGACTCTCAAGCGAGCTAATGCTTCAGCAAAAGACATGCCTTTTTTTTCTAAACGTTCAATTTGTTTATCCTTAGAAGAATAAACAACTAAAATTAAATCAACCAAATTAACCCAGTAAGATTCAACTAAAAGAGGGACATCAATAACGATTTTAACATCTTTTCCCTCAGAGGTGATTGCCTCTAAATCTTTTCTTAACCGTTCTATTATTTTTGGATGAGTAATCTTGTTTAAAATTTGGAGTTTTAGAGGTTGAAAAAAAACAATTCTTGATAAAGCCCTGCGGTTTAAATTTCCATCCCATAATAAAATGTCTCTTCCAAAACTCTTTACTATTTCACCTAAAAGTTTACTCCCTGGTTGAATTAGCTCACTGTAAAGCTGATCGACAAAAATTCCTCTTGCACCTTTAGCTTCTAACATTCTTGTTACGGAGCTTTTCCCCGAAGCTATCCCACCTGTGACAGCTATAACCCTCACATTAACACCTGTTTAATTATTTTTTTCTATTATTTTTTCTCAAGCTTCCTTGATTTTTTCATCTCTTCAAGAACTTGCTCAAGCGAAACTGGTTCTTGAAATTCCTCTTCCTGTTCCTCCAATTTATCAAGAAGGGTAGGTTCTTTTATCTCTTCTTTAGCTTCAACTAATTCCTCTTTTATTTTCTCTAACTTCTTTTTTTCCTCCTTTATCCTCTTTGCTTGAGCTTTAACGCCCTCCTTTACTTTTTCTTCCATTTTATCTTGAACTTTTTCAGTTTTTATTTTTTCTTCTTTTGTTAAAGTTAGTTTTTCCTGCTTCTCTTCCCTTACTCTTACTTCTGCCCTTGCCTTCTTTAAGCTGAAGCTAACCCTTCGCCTTTCCTCATCAATATCAATCACTTTCACCTGGACAATCTGACCTTTGCGAACAATAAGTTGAGGGTCTTCAATTAAATCACTGGAGAGTTCGGAAATGTGAATTAAGCCTTCAATCCCTTTTTCTACTTCAACAAAAGCGCCATAAGGTACAAGATGAGTTACCTTAGCCTTAACAATACTCCCAACTGAAAGTTTCTTAACTGCTTTCCGCCAAGGGTCTTCTTGCGTTTGCTTTAAGCCTAAGGAAACTCGTCCCTTTTCTTCATCAATTTGAAGAACTTGCACTTTAACTTGATCGCCAATAGCAACCACTTCTGAAGGATGATTTATTTTTTTCCAAGAAAGTTCAGAAAGATGAACAAGACCAGTTATCCCCCCAATGTCAACAAAAGCTCCAAAATCAGTTATATTTGTGACTCTGCCTCGAACAACCTGGCCTTTTTCAATTTTGGATAGTAAATTCTTTTTGCTTGTCTTTGATTGTTCTTCTAAAAGAGCTTTTCGGGAAAGGACAACGCTTTTCCTCAACTTATTCATATCTATAATCTTGCACTCCAGTTCTTTCCCAAGATAGCTACCAAGGTCAGTTACGCGAGAAAGTTCAATAAGAGAAGCTGGAAGAAATGCTCTAAGGCCAACATCTAAAATTAAACCACCTTTAACAACCTCAATTACTTTACCCTTTATAATTCCATTTTCTTCTTTAACTCGCTCTACTTCTATCCATGCTTTTTCAAAATCAGCTCTCTTTTTGGAAAGAATGAGCCTACCTTCATTGTCTTCTTTTTGAACCACCATTGCTTCAATTTCTTGTCCAACCTTAAGCAAATCAGATGGTTTACAGTCACCCTTAAAAGTTAATTCTTTTTGAGAAATAACCCCTTCAGATTTATAGCCAACATCAACTAAAACTTCGTCAGGGTCAATTCTTAAAACTGTCCCCTTAATAATGTCTCCTTCTTCAAAAGTCTTAAATGTTTCTGCGTAATTGGGCATCTCGTTTTGTGTATTTTTTTCCATATCATAATAACCCCCTTTATTAGTGACCAGTTCAATGTTCAAGTGCCAGCTTCATTTGACTGAACTTGAACTTTGAATCCTGAATCCTTATTTTTATTTTACCTCTGCCCAATTTGGACCGAGAGAAATTTCTACTTTAAGGCCACAACTTAAAGGGTAAGCCCGCTCCATTTTACCCCTGACAAGCCTTTCTACTTCGTCTCTTTCTTCCTTTGGCACTTCGAAAATTAATTCATCATGAATTTGAAGAAGTAACCGTGTTCTTAAGTTCTTTTCTTCAATCTCTTTTCCTATTTGCACCATTGCAAGTTTTATTATATCTGCTGAGCTTCCCTGAACTGGTGTATTTACTGCTAATCTCTCACCTAAATTTCTTATCTTAATGTTATCACTTTTAAGCTCAGGAAGGTAGCGCCTCCGACCTAAAATAGTTTTAACATATCCCGTACGAAAGGCATCAGAAATAGACCTTTCGATAAAATTTCGAATTTTAGGATAGCGAGAGAGGTATTTTTCAATATATCTTTGAGCTTCCTCTTTTGAAATATTTAGTTGCTCAGCCAAGCCAAAAGCACTTATCCCATAGAGAATCCCAAAATTAACTGCCTTAGCTGCTCTTCTCATCTCTGGAGTAACATTTTCTTCTCTAACTCCAAAGATTTCACAAGCAGTCATCTCATGAATATCCTTCCCTTTTCTAAAGAACTGGCATAAGGTTTCATCCTGAGCAAGATGAGCTAAAATTCTCAAGTCAATCTGGGAGTAATCAGCTGAAAGAAATAACCAACCTGGTTCAGCCACGAAAGCTTCTCTAATTCTTTGACCAAATTCACCCCGAATTGGAATATTTTGTAAATTCGGATTATTGCTACTTAAACGTCCAGTAGCTGTTCCCGTTTGATTAAAGGTAGTATGAACTCGACTAGTCTGAGGGTTAATTAAATTGGGCAAGACATCAACATAAGTTGACTTTAATTTAAATAGCTCCCGATGTTGCAAAATCTTTTCTATAACAGGATGCTCGTTGACCAGTTTAATCAAGACCGAAAAGTCTGTAGCTAAATGCCGTTTTGTCCTTTTCTTCGATTTAAGTCCTAACTTTTCAAATAAAACCTTACTTAATTGCTGAGGGGAATTAAGATTAAACTCTTCTCCAACCAGGGAATATATCTCCTCTTCTGTTTTCTCCAAAAGCCTCTCCATCTCTTTGCTTAAGTTATTGAGTATTTTGGGGTCAATTTTAATTCCAACTTCTTCCATTTTAGAAAGGATTCGGGCAAGGGGCATTTCAATTTCGAAAAAGAGATTTTTTAGCTCTTCTTCCTCAATCTTTTGGTTTAAAATTGGATAAAGTTTGAGTAAGGCTAAAACTTTTTGGCTGTTTTCCTCAACTTTTTTCTTTCCCCCGAGTGAAGCTCTAAGATACCTCTTAACAGCATCAGAAAGGTTATATTTCCCCAGAGTAGGTGAGAGCAGATAGGTAGCAATGAGAATATCGAAAACTGGTTCACTTAAATTTATTTTCTCCCTCCTAAAATAAGGCAAAAGAGCTTTTAAATCATAAATAATTTTCATTATTTGTGGGGATTCTAAAAGATTCTTAAGGTAAGGGAGGAAAAAAGTTTTTTGAAAGCCATCAAGAGAAAAATAAATAACCGAGTTTTTTGAAAAAGAAAGGTAAACTTTGCTGATTTCTCCAGTTAAAAACTCTCCTGAAGTCTCAATAAGAAGACCAAACTTTCCTTCCTTTTCAAGGCGAATCAAAATTTCTTCCAATCTTTTCTCAGATTCAACCCTCTCAATCTTGGGAGAAATTTCAATTATTTTAGGAGGGATAGTCTCTCCTTCAAAGTTGATCCTCTTTAACAAAGTATTAAACTCCAAAGAAAGAAAGGTCTCCTTTATTGCTTTAGGATTTGGTCTCAATTTCAGTTGGGAAAAATTTATCTTAAGTGGAACATCGACTCGAAGAGTAGCTAGCTCTTTACTTAACCTTGCTTGTTGAGAGTAAATTTTTAGAAGTTCTTTCAATTTGTCACTCTTAATACTCTCGATATTTTCCAAAAGATTTTCCAGGGAACCATATTCTTGAATCAATTTTAAGGCTGTTTTTTCACCAATCCCAGGAATTCCAGGGATATTATCTGAAGGTTCTCCCATTAAACCAAGGACATCAGCAATTTTTTCAGGAGAAACTCCAAATCTTTCCAAAACCTTTTTAACATCATAAACTTTAACTTCAGTTACCCCCTTCCGCGTAGAAATAACCTTAACTTTATCAGAAACAAGTTGAAGGGCATCGCGGTCAGCAGTGACAATCTCAACTAAATTGCCTTTTTGTTCAGCTTGCTTGGAAATGGTGGCGATAATATCGTCTGCTTCGAAACCCTCAATCTCTAAAATTGGAATGCCAAATGCATTTAAAACTTCTTTGACTAGAGGAAACTGTGCTTTTAACTCATTAGGCATTGATGGACGATGAGCTTTGTATTCCGCAAATAATTCTTCCCGAAAAGTTGGAACTGCTTTATCAAAAGCAACTAAAATAGCATCTGGCTTATCTTCCTGAATTAATCTTATGAGCATACTCGTAAAACCATAAACAGCATTAGTTACCTGCCCGGTTGAAGTCTTAATTGAAATTGGTAAAGCAAAAAAAGCCCGATAAACAAGGCTGTTTCCATCAATTAAAGCAATTTTTCTTCCCAATTCGCCTTCCCCCTAACTTAACATTTTTTCAAATTTCATTTTAACCTGTTTTAAAAAATAATAAAAAGAAACCTTAATAAAATTTTCTTAAAAGAAAAGTTAGGGTAAAATTTCTTTAAACTAAAAAAGTGAGATAGAAAGAGATGAAAGTTTTAAAAGGTGAAGAAATAAAAAATTTTATTGAAGGCTTTATTTATGAAAAAAAGCAAGTCAATTCATTTAGCTTTGACCTTACTATAAAAACGATTTCCCAACTGAAATCAGAAGCTCATTTAGATTTTGGTGGTAGTGAATTCAAAGAAGCTAAAAAAATTAAAATTGAGCCAATCAAGGAAAGCAAAGAGGAAAAATATGGGTGGTGGCTATTGGAGAAAGGAGAATATCTAATTGAATATAATGAAACCTTAAAAATCCCTCAAGATAAAGTGGGAATTATTCAACCTCATTTAAGAATTATCATGGGTGGTGCTTTTCATCCTACTTTAATAGTTACTTCAGCCGATTCTCAAGTTAGAAATATCTTAAGGGTTGGAGAAAAAGGACTTAGGATCAAGGAAAACGCCAGAATATCTCAGCTTATAGTTTTGGAATAATTAAAGTTAATCTTTATCCAAAAAATTCTAAATCTCAAATTGTAAATCGTCACTTTTCACTTGTGGCTCACTTCTGTAATACCAATAAAGACATTTCTAAAGTTACTGACCCTTTACATCAAAAAATTCTTCTTGTGGTAATTCTTGGTATTCTTGCTCATGTTGGGCAGAGGAGGGGTTTATGATTTGAGTGCCCATCCCCAACAGGATGAACCCTCAGCTAATGCCACAAATAAGAGCGCAAACTAATCAGTGATTTTTGCATATTATTCTTTTGTAGGATTATCGCAACTTCCTCATTCATAAATATTGAGAATGAGGTTATGGCATTGAGAATGTTAATAAGGATTTACTTTATTATCAAAGTACAACTATTATGAATTTGCATGACCATCAGGGATGGGAATTGGTATATTCCACGGGTGTTTCATACGCATTGCTAAAATACGCTACCTAATTTAAAGTTGCTTTAAAGTTGCATTTTTTAGAGAATAATCTTGAACCTTTTTCATTTTACAAATTTGCATCTCTTTGGAAACATATGGGTTGAGGTTAACCATTATTACCTATTCTGAAGTCATCAAATAAAATCATCTTAAAACTTATTGGTTTCAAACTATTCTTAAATTCTTAAGAACATTGGAACATACCAGTTCACAACTTAAAAATAAATTTAAACCTGCTGTAAAAAGTATGAAGATTATATCCCAGTTTACTGTAGAGAATGAACTTAAGAAAAAATTGGGTTGACTTGAATGGGAAACCAAGGAATGGTCTGATTAATTCATCCCAAACTGAGGAGGTTTGAAGTGGGAACAGCAGCTAAAAAACAACATCTCTGCCTCCTAATCATGCGGAAGAAGCTGAAAAAATAGCCAAGGAAGGAAGCAAAACCATAAGTGGAGTGGCTCAAGACGCATTGAGAATGATGCAAAAGGAACGATTGAAAGATATCTGGAAAAGTGAAAATCGTTTTTGTATACCAACTTTTGTATACCAACATATATATTTCATATTTCTGCCTTTACTATTCCAAACAGTCTCAAGACAAACACTCAAGGCGGGAAAGCTATTTTAAAGGTTATAGCAAGCAATGATTCACCAGTAATTTCTAAGGAAATTATTGATGATATTTAAAATCTCTTTCTTTCCTCTAAATTCAGCTGAGATAGAGAGGCCATTAGCCGTACTTGATCTTCACCTTTCTGATATTGCCTTTATGGTGAAACCAATAAGAAGAATTAAAATCTTTAAAGATGAACCTCACAATAGAATACTTGAGTGCGCATTAGCAGGAAAAGCAGATGCAATTTTCAAGCGGTAAAGAGATGTTAAAACTTAGGGAATATGAAGGAATAAAAATTATAAACCTGAAAGAGTATCTTAAATAAGGTAAGTAATAGGTGAGATTAGTAGGAAGAGAAGCTGCTCAGCTGCTCACTGTTCCCTACCCTGGTTAACTTTTTACTCACCTTTGGTAGGCTAACTGTTAACTTGATTTAAGCAGTAGGTTGGAGTTGTTTTGCTCTTTCAGTCATCTGGCGAAAACTTCGGGAAACACGACTTAACTGTGTGTAAAGGTCATAAGATGGCTGGGCTCCGTCGATTGCTTTATTGTAAGAAACAATCATTGAGACAGTTGCTAGTGGATCAACCGTTATCCATTTGACAAAATTGGCAATTGTTTGAGAAAGAGCCAGGGCAATAAACCCAAATAGAACTTTAAGCCCTTGTTGTGCTTGAGGGCTAGTTGTTATTCTTGCTGCAATCTCTCCACCGTAAGTTGAAACTGGAATTAGGAGCAAAAATAAAGAAACCCCAAACACTGCCAGCCAGATACACATAACCACTAAAGAAACAAAGACAGCCGTTATCAGCAAGCTTTTCCAGCTTTGAGCATATAAAATCACTCCATCAGCGGCTGTTTTCCAAACATTTTTTTCTTCTTCGTGACTGACAATGTAGCTAAGGACAGCTTCATCAATGTAATTTCCCGCAATCCTCAGCACTCTTTTGATTACTGAAAGGACTAAATTCATTCCAGGAATTTGACCAAGGCAGCCATCAGCACTCGTTAACCAGTTCAAAACTTGTTTGACTGCCTTTCTCACCATGTTGTCAACAATAAAGAGCACAGAAGCACCCCCAAAATGTTTAGCTATTTTGTCTTTGCCGTAGGAAATTTGGTTTTCACCTTGGGGCAGCTTTCCTTTTCTAACCAGTTCTGTAATAACAACAATGTGGCCACCTCGAACTAGATATAAAGCATATCTCTGGAAAAACCTAGTTAGAGCTATGAGAATTGGAACAGTGAAAATGGCGATAAAAATCAAGGGAGCAGCGGCTACTTCCTTAAAAACCTTCAAAACTAGAAAGCCCATCCCGCCCATCATGCTTAAGAAAAAGAGAAGGATTAAACCAAAGACAAAATAAACAACCAGCCTTAAAAATAAATAGGGAAGAGTTTGAAAAAAAATCTTTACTGTCATTTTCCTTCCTTTCTTAATTAGTCATGGGGCAAAGCGCTTATTCTTTGGCTACTTCCTTAACTTTTAAAATGGGCCCGTGCCAGCTTTCATACCAAACTTGTCCACTATAACCATCAACATTTATTTGAGCAAAAGGTTTTCCATCTTTCTCAGCATGAAACTCGTAATAACCATAGTAAACTTCAGCTTCCTCAACCTTAAGACCTAGATTGTTTTTCTTAATGTAATCTTCAACAATTGCCTTAGCTTCTTCTTCACTGATAGGAGTCTCAGTAGTGGGAGTAATTAAATAGCGACCACGCATCATGCCCCAACCACCTTGCATCATTCCATATTTGGTATTCCACATCATATTGGGACCCATTTCAAAATAGGTATCACCAGTAGCCTTATCAATTAAAATCTCAAAAGCGTGAATGCCAGCTTTTTCTCGAAACTCAACTTCATAAGAGTCAGGAAACTCAATAATTTCGTCTATCTCCAAGCGGTTATCACCAGAGATATATTCTTCAGCAATTTCCAATGCTTTTTCAATCGTAATAGGTTTAACCGATGGCTTTTTGAAAATTCCTGATGGTCCTCTAAAGCCGCGCATCATACCAGGACTGGTGATTCCAGGACCAATTGTCCCTCGACCACCACACCAGGGGCAAACACCTGTACCCACCCCAAATCCACCAGAGTAAAGCCCTAAATAAATTAAGCCAACCAGACCAACTAATATTAGAGCTAGCGCCAACCACAAAAAGGTCCGTTGTTTCACTCACACCATCTCCCCTTAAAAGGTTTATCTTCAAAAGGTAAAAAACTAAAGTAAATCTTTCTTTTTTTCTTCAAACTCTTTCTTGCTGATTTCCCCACGAGCATAACGCTTCTTTAAAATATCAAGCGCTGATTCCTCACTGCCAGAAGGTCCTTTTCTGCTTGCCCCTTCAACTAGCCATTTAATTAAAAAGATAATGCCAGCGATGATTAAAACCCAAAAAACTACCATGAAAATTATACCAAGCCCCATTCCCCAGCCACCAGATTGCCAATTCCACATCATTTCTTCTCACCCCCTTAAAGGATATAGAAATTTAAAGGAAAATAAGCTTTATCAGACCTACGTTTATATTATAAGTAAGTTTGCTAAAAGGCAACCAAAAAGAGATGGAAATCTGACTCGAGGTGAGCGTAGTAAACTTTTAAGAAAGTGCTAGTTTAAATTTCTCCACCTGCTAAAGTCATAATTAGTAAAACCAAGGGCACAATTATTACAGAAAAATAGTAAAGCCAGGATTGTTTAGTGCGATGAAAATAATACAGGGTGCCGACAGTAAGCAAGCTACCTACTGAAATTGCAATCAGCGGCCAATGGTACAAAAATATCCCAAATGTCGCTAAAACTACAACCACTGGCACGGTCATATAAATTGCTTTATAAAGTAAACCCAGTTTTGACCGAAAGATATACCAAGAAATCAAACCAATAATAACTACAAACATAGCGTGCTTCATCAGTGGAAACCAGCTGTTACTCATATTTAAATTGTGTGGGATGAAAAACTTGATGAATCGATCCACCAAGTTTTGGAAGAAAAAGTCTAAAAGAAAGGTAAGATTTAATAATATAAAACCAAAAATGGCCACCACCAGGGCAGATAAAACATTTTTAACATGAGGGTTTTTTAACATCTTAGTCTCCTTAAATTTAATCTATTTGTCTATTAATTCCACTTTACTCCAACATGATAACTTATTTTCACATAAACAACAAAAGTTTGATTTAAAAATGATAAACAAGGAACCTTGACATCCTTCAGCCCTCTAGTTCGATAACCTTGCCTTTTTTAATTTTGGTGGAGATGATCGGATTCGAACCGACGACCTCCGCCTTGCAAGGGCGGCGCTCTCCCAACTGAGCTACATCCCCACTTACTGTTTAACAAGCCGAAAAAAATTAGCAATGATTATTAAAAATTAAATAACTATTTAATAAGTATAACAAGTGCTTTTTCTAAGTAGCAAGCGTTGGGTCAAGTTTTAAAGTTTTACTCTTTGAAGTTAACTAAAAAAATCGCGATTTTTCTCTTACTCCTTCAGTTAAGCCAAAAAGTAGTTTTTGAAAGAGATTAATCTTTTTAAACTTTATCCCTTTTTCATCTAACTCAATGAGTTTCCCACAAATTTTTGAGTTTTTACCTTCTTCGTAATAAACTGCTAGGACTTTCCCATCATCAAGTTCAACCAGCCCAGGATAAGCTCCAATAACGGTATCAATAATAATCGGACCGTCCCAAGTTCTCCCTTCATCAAAACTGTAATGAAGAGCCGTATATGGAATACGGTGAGCTAAAAGAAGGATACCTTTAGAAGTAAGGAGGAGACAAGGAGAATGCCCAGGGAAACCAATTGACTTCACCTTACTCCAGGTTTTACCTAAATCTTTCGAAAATGAATAGTGCATATCTGCTTCATGGGCTCGGAGCACCGCAAGTAAATTTCCATCAGAAAGTTGAATAATATTTGTCTCTGCATCAAGATAAATACCAGCTCCTTCCCCTATATGAACTAAATCAGTCCATGTTTTTCCCCCATCATATGATTTAATTGAAGCCCCAAAGGCAACCTTTTTCTCAGGATTCTCGTGATAAAGACCGAGTATTAAAGAACCATCAGTTAACTCACGAACTGGTGCCGCAACATAATAAACTAAATCTGAATTTAGATTAATTTGATGGGGCTCACTCCAAGTATTTCCAAAATCTTTTGATTCAACTAATGATATCTTTACATCTCCTGTCCTTGTTTCTTGCTTAGTTCGCCCAACCCAAGTGTTAAAGGTACAAATAATTCTCCCGTCAGATAATTGAGAGACATGAGGAGAATTATCATCACCATCAGTGTCAACGACTATAAATGGTGCGCTCCAGCTCTTTCCATTATCTAATGAAATAGAACCACAAATGCGCCCACCCTTTGGTAAGCTTTTGCAAGGTTTTGATACATGACTATAACCAGCATAAAAAACAGAGAGCAAATCACCATTAGTTAGCTTGCAAATATCAGGAAAAGCTTGATAGCCGCCAGCTCCAGCATCACGGCAGATAATCTGATGTTTAGAAGAAATTTCTTTCCAGCTCCAACCTAGTCGTTTATATAAGTTATATAGAGAAAGTAGCATCTCTCGTCAGTTATTAGTTTTTTCATTAAATCTCAAAAAAATTCAGTTTCTTTTCAACTTTTTAACCCACGATAGCAAATTAAGTGGTAATGATGAGAAAATCAAAAATAAAAGTTTTTCGCTTGCATTTATTAAAAAGTAACTTTGGCAAGCCATTTATTGTTTTCGAAATTCAATAAATTAAAATTGCTTAATTCTTGATTTTTGAATCTCCAACTTGTTGAAAATAAAGTTGGTGGGCCCGCAAGGACTCGAACCTTGAACCAACGGATTATGAGTCCGTTGCTCTAACCAATTGAGCTACGGGCCCTTTGTAAATAATTTTAACAAGACTTTTAGGAATTGAGAAGAATCGTTTTAAACTCATTAGGTAAACAATATTTTCAAGTCATTTCAGCGATAATTTCACTGAGTGAGATTGTGCCAACAGGCTTCAATGGTTGCGAGGGGATATCGTGAACAATGATAAGGCATTCAATACCTTCTTTAAGCATTATGGAAACGGCTTCGGGCAAATCAGCATGGGGAGAAATTGTAATAAAGTTTTCTTCCATTACCTCCTCAACCGGTATCTTTGAAAGGTCTTGACCAAAATATTTCAAAAGCTGAAAACCTCTAACTTGCCCGCAAGCTTCTCCCATCTCATCAACGACAAGAACAAACTGGGTTTTATTATTCATCATAATTTTAGCAACTTCACTAAGGTTTGAACTAGCTTGGCAAGTAACCACTCCGTGTCTCATCACATCTCTAACTTTTTTTGCCATTTTTTCTCCTGAAATTATCTCAATCCTGAACTACAATCGTGGCAAATTCCATAAAATTCCAGCCGATGAAATAAAACTTGAAAGCTAGTCTTAGCTCTTAAATTATTATTTAATTCTTCCATAACAGGTATATCTAAATCAAATATTTTATTACACTTAGTACAAGTAAAATGATAGTGGTCTTTGGTATTACCATCATACCGACTAAAACTTTTACTGAATTCAAGCTCTCTTATTAAACCTAAATCTCGAAGTACTTTTAAATTGCGATAAACTGTCCCAAAGCTAATATTGGGAATTTTTTTCTTAACCATAAGGTAAATCTCATCAGCACTCGGATGAGTTTTTCCTTTACTAATTTCTTCCAAGATAATTTCTCGCTGCTTGGTTAACCGATATCCCTTTCCCTTAAACCTCTCTTCTAACTGGTCACTTCTCACCTACTTGCTCCCTGATTTTATTTTTGACCTTTCTTTGTTTTTCTCCAAAAAAGAAGGGGTATGACAGAGAGTACACCTATTGCTTATTGGATTTCCTGTGTGGCAAGTTAAACAATACTCCATTGTCAATCTTTTTTCATAACCTTTAATCTGGTGAGCGACACGGTTATGGCAAAAGGGGCATTTAAAATTAACATTTTCATGGGCTTTATGATTCATAATAATTCCCAGTGAGACAACTTCCCCTTTAAGTCGATGGCAACTAAGACAAGATTCACTGCTCATACGAAGACTTAATTTGCTTTCCTTGTTGATTGGTTTTTCAAAACCACCAAACAGGTGATGGTAAAGACTTTTGCTCGCTAAAAGTTTATCTTTTAACAAATTAACCAAGCCCGGGTCAACATGGCAAGCAATACAATTGACTTTTCGGTGAGTTGAAACTTTCCAGGAATCAACCTGCGCCTTTTGCTCATGACAAAGAGCGCAAAATTGAGAACGCGAAGAAAAAGCAATTACTCCAAAAAATAAGATTAATAGTCCAAAAAAGATAATAAAACTAATTAAAACAAAGTTTATTAATTTTTTTTCTTTTAGTCTTTTATCCCTTTTCATTTGTTAATAGTAATTATTACTATTATTATTTTAAAACTCATACTCTTTTTTGTCAAAAATTTAATAACGAAATTCTAACCAATTCGCTCTCCAAAATCCAAAAGAGTGAAGAGTTAAAAGTAAGCTGATTATTAACTTCGACCTGCTCACTAGATGTTAAACAACTTCAAATTGAATTTGGTTTTTCCTAAAAATTTCTCTTAGAATTTGCTTGACTTCCTCAAAATAATCTTCAGTTAACGCATAACCTATTCTAAGCTTTTGATATAAATTCTTAACCAGCCATGGATAGTTCATTTTATCAACCATTATCCAGTTTACCTTCCCTACCAGCATATTAGCAAGTTTTTCAGGATTCTGAGGAAGAATGGGTCCAATAAAGGCATAAGTTTTTACACCCGAACGATGAAGTTTGGCTAATGCCTCAACTCTTTCTTTTATGGTCGAAGCATTAGGTTCAAAAATTCTTCTCATTCTTTCATTATCAGTAGTTACAGTTAAGCCAACTTCACACTGACTAAATGAGAGGAATAAATCAATATCCCTGACAACTAAAGATGATTTAGTCAAGATAGAAACAGGGAAATCATTTTGAAGTAGTATCTCCAAGCACGCACGGGTCAATTCATACTTTTTTTCCAGAGGTTGATAAGGGTCACAAACACTACTAAGTAAAACCTCTCCTCTCTTCGCTCTAAAAATTATTTTTCTAAGGAGGTGAGCAGCATTTATTTTGACATCAACGAAGCTTCCCCATTTTTCCTCGTGCTTAGAAAACCTTTTCATGAAACGGGCATAACAATAACGGCAAGCATGCTCACATCCAACATAAG
Source organism: Candidatus Geothermocultor quzhuomuensis (assembly GCA_015711795.1). Taxonomy (GTDB): domain Bacteria; phylum Actinomycetota; class Aquicultoria; order Geothermocultorales; family Geothermocultoraceae; genus Geothermocultor; species Geothermocultor quzhuomuensis. The sequence continues at coordinate 18,996 of JACVJC010000020.1, read as the reverse complement.
GATTGAGACAGTAAGTTGCACCTGGTATACCCGACTTAACTAATATGTTCTTTACCTCTATTTCTCTCAATACTTGATACATACCTAATTACTATATCCCTACTTAAAACAAAATTTAAGCTCCAATTCAAGAAGCTAAACCGCAAACTGTTTAGTTCTTGTGCTGTTTCGTTGTTTAGCTGGCTAGTTATTAGCAAATTAAGTATTGAAATTGTATTGGAGAAAGTGGGAAAAATAGTTAACAAGAAAGAAACTTCTCAGCTAGAGATGATTTAAAGTAAAGAAATGATAAATTGAGACATCTCGTCGACTGGCAAGACTTTTTCTACTCCTCCCATATCAAGAGCTACTTTTGGCATGCCATAAACTGTACTCGTGTGCTCGTCTTGGGCTAAAGTATAACCACCACTCTCATTAATTCTTTTTAAACCCGCAGCTCCATCAGTCCCCATGCCAGTCAAAATTACCCCAATTGCTTTAGAATTAAAAACTTTTGCTACTGAAAAAAAGAGTAAATCAATGGAGGGACAATAAATTTCCCCTGCTCTAGGTTCTACTAGTTCAGTTTTTTCTTCCTCATTGATAACCATATGGCAAGCAGTGGGAGAAACGAGAGCTTCTCCCGGTCTAATCTCATCTCCATCTAGAGCTTTTCTCACTTTAATTGGTGAAACTGCATCAAGCCACTCAACTAAGCCATCGATAAAACCATCAGCAATATGTTGAGCTACAAGAATTCCTAAGGGGAAATCTGCAGGTAATTTGCTCAATATTTGAAAAAGAGCCTTGGGACCTCCAGTTGAAGCTCCAATCGCTAAAATTTTATATGTTTTTTTTGACTTAATTTCTTCTTTGGGAATCCTTTTTTTCTTTCCTTTTAGGTGTGTAATAACTTTAATCCCATGTAACATCTTTACTTTCCGAATTAATTCCTCGCCAACTTCTGCTAAGTCAGACCAAATTTGAGGCTCGGGCTTCTTGAGAACATCTAAGGCTCCAGCCTTTAAAGCATCAAAGGCAAGGCCAATCCCTTCTTGGTGAACCGAAGAAGAAACAACCAAAATAGGTGTTGGATAGTAAGCCATAATATATTCTGTTGCTTCCACCCCATCCATAATCGGCATATGAATATCCATTGTTATGAGACTTGGTTTAAGGATAGGAATAAGTTCACAAGCCTCTTTTCCATTTTTAGCCATTCCAACAACCTCAATAGAACTATCCGTTTCTAAAATATGTTTTATCAACTCCCGACAAACTAACGAATCATCAACAACTAAAACTTTTATTTTTTCCCTTGTAGCCAACTTCCCTCACCTAAAAATAAGCATTTCAGATTCTCGTTCCGAGCTAAGACCATTTGCCTCTGCCTCGTCCTATTTTTTCCTTTTAGTTCTTTTGCTTCAATCTGGAGAAGCTTTATCACTTTCCAGGCATTTTAAAAATTACCCGATTAGTCTCTCAACGACTTCCAAAAGAGAAACTTGGTCAAAAGCACTTTTTAAAATGTAAGCATTTGCTCCAACTTCAATCCCTTTTTTCTTTTCCTCTTCTTTCTCAAGTGAGGTTACTATAACAACTGGCAATTCTTTATATCTCTCATCCATCTTAAGTTTTCTCGTTAACTCAAAGCCATCCATCCTTGGCATTTGAATATCAGCTACTACTAAATCAAACTGGTTTTTTTGAATTTTTTCTAAAGCCTCAATTCCATCCCGAGCTGTTTCCACTTGATAACCCGAAGCCTCAAAAATGCTTCGCTCTAGTTCACGAGTGGTTAGAGAATCCTCAACTATTAAAATTCTTTTTACCTTTTCTTTTAAAACCTTTGTCTTTTCTTTAAGGGGTTTTAAACCAGTTATAACCTTTGCTGAATTGGCTAAATCTGAGGGATGAAGAATAATAACAACTTCACCCGCACCTAAAATGGTTGCTCCAGCAACATTCTCAACTTTCCTTAAATGAGAACCTAAGCTTTTAATGACAATTTGCTGTTCGCCAAGCAACTCATCGACAATAAACCCAAAGCGTTGGCCACCAGAGACCATAATAACTAAAGGTAATTTTTTGAGATTTAACTCATCACTAACCTTTTCTAACTTAAGAACCTCAGCTAATTGAACAATAGGGACACTTTTCCCTCTAATTTGAATTGCTTCTCTACCTTCAACTCGATGAATCTCTGAAGGTGAAATGACCATTGTTTCTTCAATCGAGGTAGTTGGTATAGCAAAGGTTTGATCGCAACTTTTAACCATCAAAGCGCGAATTATTGCTAAAGTTAAAGGAAGGGTAAGCAAGAAAGTTGTTCCTTTATCCACCTCTGACTGAATTTGAATAGAGCCTTTAAGCTTCTCTTCAATATTTAATTTGACAACATCCAAACCAATTCCTCGTCCGGAAACATCAGTAATGATTTGGCTAGTGGTAAAACCTGGTTCAAAGATAAGATACTGAGCCTCTAACTCACTCATTGCTTCTGCTTCCACGGGAGACAAAAAGCCTTTCTTAATAGCAGTTTCCTTAACAAGACTGGGGTTAATTCCTCTTCCATCATCTCGAATTGAAATAAGGATATGGTCACCTTCTTGTGAAGCAGTGATTTCTATTTTTCCTTTCCGTGGTTTACCTTTAGCTTCTCTCTCTTCAACTGATTCAATTCCATGACAAACTGCATTTCTGATGATATGAATTAAAGGGTCATTTATTTCCTCAATAACCTTTTTGTCTAATTCTGTCTCGGCTCCTCTAATTTCAAGATTAATTTCCTTTCCGTACTCTTTAGCCATTTCTCGAACAGCTCTTGGAAAAGTATTAAAAATAGTTGATATTGGGAGCATTCTAATATTCATCGTACTTTCTTGAAGCTCATTAACTATAGTGCTAACTCGAGAGGTATCTTCAGTATACTCTTTATAAAAGTTAATGGCTCTTCTTCTCATCTCGTCAATATGCTCCTCCAGTTGATTTACCTTTTCTTCACTTAATAAACCCTCACCTTCATCCTCATCAAGGGAGCTTTTTATTTCTTTCCAAAGTGAATTAATTTCACCCATTAAACTAGCTAAAGCTCGAACGCTAAAAATCCTCTGTTCAGCTTTGATTTGATTAATAACCATTTCTCCAACTAAATTTAAAATCTTATCTACTTGAGAAGTCCTCACCCTAATAGTTTCTATTTTTTGAGAAACTAGCTTAGCCTGTAAAACTTCCTCTTCTTCCCTTTTTTCAAGCTTTAAAAGTTGTTCTTCTTTTTCTTCCAATTTTTCTTTCTTAATCTTTTCTCCTGAATCTTTCACAAGTCGGTCAATTTTGGAACAAAAAGAATCAATATTAAAACTTGCCTCTTTTCCTTTTATTGCAGCTTCAGTTAAATTACTAATGATATCAAGTGCCTCAAATAATAATTCAGAGTTTTCACCACCAATTTTTAAATTTCCTTTCTTTACTTGAACCAAAATGTCTTCAACCCGATGAGCTACTTCCCCTATTTCAATTAATCCAACCATTCTAGCAGAACCTTTTAAAGTATGAGATTCTCGCAAAAGTTCATTGAGAAGAGCTTGATTGTTTGGGTCTTGTTCTAGATTGATTATTCCCTCATTAATTTTTTGAAGACGTTCAGTGGCTTCTTCTTTAAACTTTGCGAGAAAAACCTTTCGATTGACCTCCGCCATCAGCTGCTTCCTCCTTTTTTTCTCTCCACCAATCACTCACCTTAATGGCACTAATTCCTTCTTTCATCTCCGAAGCAATTTTAGTTAGTTCCTCAACCGAACTGGCAATTTCTTTGCTCCCATTAGCTGACTGCTCCGCCACCATTGCTACTTCTTTCATCGCCATAGCTACTTGCTCTGAAGCACTTCTTTCTTGTTGGGTAGCTATCGAAATTTGCCGAGCAGCTTCGGTCATCTGCTCAATCATCTCAAGAATTTTATTCAAGGCGTCTCCTGCTCTTTGAGCCAAAACAACACCCTCTTCGACCTTTTTAATTTCTTCTTCAGTTGCCATAACAAAAGCATTAGTTGAAGATTGAATTTCAGTCATAATCTTCTTTATCTCTTGAGTTGACTCAACAACTGATTCTGCAAGCTTTCTAATTTCCACAGCCACTACTGAAAAGCCTTTTCCAGCTTCTCCGGCTCGAGCTGCCTCAATGGCTGCATTAAGGGCAAGAATTTTTGTTTGATCTGCTATGTCATTGATAATGGCAAGAACTGAACCGATTTGCTGAGATTTTTCTCCCAAAACAAGTATTCTATTGGCTGAAGCTTGAGTCTTTTTCTTTATCTCTAACATTGAAGAAATAGTGTCTTCAACTGCCTTACGGCCTGTCTCTGCTGAACTTAGAGTTTCTTCAGCTCCTGCCTCTACCGATTGAGCATATTCAGCTATCTGCTTTGTTGTTTGAGCTAATTGCTCAATAGTGGCTGTTGTCTCAGCAATTGAAGCTGCCTGTTCAGAAGCACCTGAAGCTTGGGATTCAGAAGAAGCCAAAATTTGAGAGGAAGCAGTTGCTAAACGAGACCCTGATTCTTGAATTTGCTTAACCAAAACACTTAACTTATCAAGCAAATCATTAAAAGCACGAGAAAGAATACCAATCTCATCATCGCTATTGACATTAACTCTTTGGCTTAAATCACCTTCCCGACTAGCTTCAACAACTGAGATAAGTTGATTCAAAGGTTTTAACAAGTTATTTCCAACGATAAAGAAGAGAGCAGTTAAAAAAACTCCGAGGGCTCCATCAATTATCATAGCTTGAGCAATTATCAGAGATAAATTGAGATTTTTTAATAAATAAGGTTTAAATAAAATAAAGGTTAAATAAAACTGAATCGCCAGCAGTGGAATCATCCCTAAAGCGGTGACAAAATAAAATTTAACTAATAAGCGGGATAAGATTAAACCTTTCCCTTTTTCAAACACATTAACCACTCCCTCTCATTAAAATAAAAATTAAAATACTGCTAAGCTAATATTGACTTGCTTTTGCTTCCCTAAATATCTCACTTGCCACCGAAATCTTTTCCACATTTAAAATGCCAACCAACCTTTTATCAATGATAATCTCACCATAAATATATTCTGCCTTAGCTTTTTCAATAGTTGGGAGAGGTGATTCTAAAGACTTAATGTTTACTCCAACCAAATCAGAGACAAAATCAACGAGCAAACCAAATTTCAAATCAGAAACTTGAACTATTATAATTTGAGAACCTAAAGCAGAAGAGGTCAATTCTAAACCTAAAACCTTCTTTAAATCAATTATAGAGATAATTTCTCCTCTTAAATTTATAATCCCTATAACTTCAGGGGGGGCGCAAGGAACCCTTGTAATCTCTCCTCTTTTAAGGATTTCTCTAACATTTTCTACCGGTATCCCGTACCACTCATCATTTAAAATTAAGATGACCACATTAACTTTTTCTTCTTTCTCCTCTTCTTCTATTTGGCTTAACCGAATTGCTCTTTGATGTAAAATTTTCATTTTTTCTTCTTCTTGCAAATCCATTGAAAGAAAAACTTCTGGTTTTATTGTTTTTTCCTCTTCTTTAAGAACAAGTGGTTCACCCTTCAATTCTTCGACCATTTTCTCTTCCGCCTCTGTTCTAACAACTTTTTCCTCTTTTCCTTCTTTTAAAACCTTCACTTTCTTTTTGAGCTTTTCCTTCTTTAAAACTTTCTTTTTTGGTAGAGGTTTTTCTTTCTTAACTGACTTATCTTCCCAAACAGCTCCACACTTTCGGCAACGCCATTCTTTAGTTGAAACACGATAATAAGCTGATTTCTTCTTACACTTAGGACAAACTAAATCCATCTTTCCCCCTACTAAAACTCTAATTGCTGAACTAGGGCTCTTTTTTCAATTGGTAAGATTTTCTCAAGCTCCAAAAGCAAAAGGAGGTTTTCCTCCAGTTTGCAAACACCTTTGAGAAGGTTCATAAAAACATTTATTTGGCTGGGCAGCTCAATATCATCTTTTGAAATTGTTAAAACATCAATTAACGCATCGATAACCAAACCAACAACTGTACCACCAATCTCTGAAATTATAATCGGAGTTTGAAGCGTATAAGGTTGAAAATCCAATCCTAAAATGGTTCTTAAATCGAGAATTGGAACTACTAATCCTCTTAAATTAATAACCCCTTGAATAAAATTAGGAGCTTCAGGAACTGGTGTAATTTCAACCATTCTAATGACTTCGCGAATATTTGCAATGTCAATGCCAAATTGCCTATCCCCTAACTTAAATGCGAGAACTTTTAATTCCTCAGTAGATTCAGTTTTATTCAAATTCTTTTCTCCTAATTAAGTCGTTATTCTTTAAAATCATTGAGTAACTCTTAAAACTTCTTCAAGAGTAGTAACTCCCTCTAAAGCTTTATCAACTCCGTTTTCCAGCAAACTTTTCATCCCTTCTTCTTTAGCTACCTCACAAATCTTCTCAAGTGGAGAAAAGCTTGAAATGAGATGACCAATCTCTTTATTTACCACTAGTAACTCAAAAATCCCAGTTAAACCTGAATAACCAGTTTTATTGCAACTTTTGCAACCCTTGCCTTGATAGAAAACCAATTCTTTCTCAGGAAACAAATGAGAAAGAGAAGGATCAAGCTGTTCTACCTTTACTTTCTCCCGACAGTTAGGACAATTTTTCTTAACTAACCGTTGATTTAAAATTGCTTTCAAAGACCAAGAAAGGGAAAAACGCTCAAGACCTAGTTCAAAAAATCGATTGAGAGTGTCGAAAACATTACTAGCAACAAAAGTTCCAACAACTAAAGTATCTCTCAGGGCTAATTTGATGATTGATTTAATTGTTTCAACTTCTTTTATTTCGTCAATACCGATTAAGTTAAGGTCTTGGGTCACAAAGGATGAAATAAGTTCTGATGTGCTTAAATCTTTTAACTCTGAAGTAATCACTTGATTTATTTGAGAAATCTCCCTTTGAAAAGTATCAACCAAAGCAAGCTTATTCCTTTCTCTTAACTCAAAACTTGTTAAGGTAGCTTGGAAAGTAGTGGTTTTACCACTATTATGGGGAGCACTAAGAATTATCAAACCGTTTCTTTCTCTGAAAACTTTTTTCAAAAGATTTAAATCAAAATGAGACAACCCAAGTTCCTCAAAAGAAAGGTGAAATGCCTTTTGAGTGAGAAAAGTCAAAACAACTCTCTCGCCAAAATAAGTCGGTAAGATTGAAACTTTGAGATTAACCTCAAAACCAGCTTCTTTTAACTCTATTTCTCCTTCTCTGATCCGATTAAATTTTTCATCAGGGAAATTAGCCAAAGACTTAATCTTAGAAACTAAGGGGCTAGCTAGACTTAAAGGAGCTGAACCAACTTTAGTCAAAGAATTATCAATCCGAAAGATTAAGTCAAAACTGGTTTTTCCCGGTTCAATATGAATACTTCTTGAACCAACAATTTTAGCTTTTTTAATTATTTCTAAAAATAAATTATTGAGGCTAACAGGGTCAGGAACAGCTAGCCTCTCAAGGTCAATATGGAGTGGAATTTCTTCTTCCTTAACCTCTATTATTTTAAAAGTTTCGTCTTCGCTCAAGGCTTTTACAATTTCTCCCTTAAATTCTTCTCCTGACATAATAACTGACTTTTCTTCAACTTCTTCGACTTTCTCAGTCGCAACTAACTCTTTAATTTCCCTTTCTTCTCTTTTTTCTTTCTTCTCCTCTTTCTTAACTTTCTCTTCTTTTAAAGGGGGCTCTTTAACTTCCTTTTCCTCCGCTCCAGGTCTCTCACCATAATACTGAGCAATTGCTTGGATGATGCTTTCTTCAGAACTAAGGACAGGCTCCAGTTTGCATCCAATTTCTTTTTTAATTGATTCAAGGACAAAAATATCCAAGGGATTTGAAAGGGCAACAGTTAAAACTCCTTCAATAATAAATAAAGGTAAGATTAGATACTTCCGGACAAACTGTTCCGGTACTAAATTTAAAGCTTCCTTCTCAGGAATGTAACTGGAAAGATCAACCCAGGGAATCTCAAGCTCTTCCTCAAGACAAAGACTTATATCTTCAGGGGAGACTAAATTCAAATCAACTAAAATATCTCCTATAGATTCCCCTGTCTTTATTTGCCTTTCTTTTGCTTCACTTAATTGTTTTTCTGATAAAAGACCTCTGCCAACTAAAGCAAAGCAAAGTCTCTCTATTAACCCTTCAGGTTCATCCTGAGCCATAGCTCTTCCTACCATAACTACCTACTTTTTTAGAAAATTATTAACTGCCTCGATAAGTTTTTCAGCTTCAATTGGCTTAGTTAAATAAGCATCTGCTCCTGTTTTCATACCCGTTTCAACACTTCTTTCTTCCGTCTTTGCAGTAAACATCAATATGGGAATATGTTTATACTTTTGATCAAATTTAAGTAATCGACAAACACGATAACCATCAAGTTTAGGCAACATGATATCTAGGATAATTAAATCAGGAGACTTCTCCCTCGCTAAATTTAGAGCTTGAGAACCATCGGAAGCCGTAATAACCTCATAGCCTTCCCCCACTAAGATAGATTTAACAATCTCAATTACCGTTGGGCTGTCATCAACTACCATTATTTTTTTTGACACAATTTTTTCATCCTTTCATGAACTTTCTGCAACCTTCTTTAGTTTAATTGTTACCCCAATTTCTCAATGGGCTTTATTTTTTTCAGCATTTCCTGGCAGGTCCGGATTAAAAATTCACTATTGTAACCACCCGAAAATTGGAGCCATTCCCCTTCCGGTGCTCTATTCATTGCATTAATTGCGTTTCTTAACTCTCTAGTAGCTTCATCAAGTTTATTTTCTAATTGAAGAATTTGGGCTAAATGAATATGGGCAAGAGCAAAATTTTCATCGAGATAAATAGTTTTCCGAAACTCATCAATAGCATCGGTTATTTTGCCTTGTTTCTTATATATAAGCCCAAGCAAATAGTGAGGAGCAGCTTGCATAGGATTAATTTTTAAAGCATTGTGACAATAATTTACTGACTGATCAAATTTACCTTCATCAGCATAGATACGAGCAAGTAAAAGATGAACCCGAAAAATTTTCTCGTCTTGCTTAAATATCTTTTTTAAAAGCTTTTTAGCTTCTTCATTTTTTCCATCATTTAATAACTCAACTGCTTTTCCTAAAAGATTTTCTATCTCCTCATCAGCTTCAATTTTTTCTTCCTCAGGAATTTCAATTAGCTTAACGGGAGCTTTTCTTAAAGAAGGAAGGTGAGAAATATACTGATTATTTAATTGAGTAAGCCAACTTTTTTGAGTTTGTTTTTGATAAACAAAAAGACCATTAATTTCAATAGGAACAAAATCAGAAGAAATTTGGTAAAGTGTTTCGGAATGACCAATTAATAAATAACCATCATCATTTAAACTCTCATAAAATTTTCTAACAACTCGCTTAGTTGACTCTGGTTTAAAATAGATGGTGACATTACGACAAAAAATAACATCCCAACTTCCCAGCACTGAGAGGGGATAAGGTTCTTTAACCAAGTTATGATATTTAAAATTGACCATTCTCTTAACTTCATCTTTAATTTGAAAACCATCACCTGAAGGTTCGAAGTATTTATCGATATATCTTTGAGGAGTAATCCTTAAAGACCTGCTATGATAAAATCCCTCTTTAGCTTGGGATAATGCCTTTTTACTCACATCAGTTCCTAAAATTTCAATATTCCAAGTGAGAATCTCAGGAAATCCATCTAAGATAATCAAAGCAACTGTATATGGTTCCTCACCTGTTGAACAGCCAGCACTCCAAATTCGAAGAGATTTATTACCTATTTTTTCCTTTCTTCTTATAATATCAGGCAAGATATTATTTCTGAAAACTTCAAATTGGGCAAAATAACGAAAGAATGAAGTTTCATTAATAGTAATTAGGCTGATAAGCTCTCGAAACTCTTCTTCGCTCCCTTTTAAAATTTGAAAATAGTCATTATAGCTAAAGCAGTTAGTTCGACTAGCTCGGGTGTGGAGACTTATCCTCAAGGAATCAAGTTTGCTTTCATCCAAAAAAATACCACTGTGTTCATGAATGTAATCTCGAAACATGATAAATTCACCTTGAGAAAGGTCAGGTTTTAGCCTCCTATTAATTAAAAAACTAGGCTTATTGTTTTGAATCGTTTTTTCTCCTTTTTTAAGATAAGCCCTTTAAAACTCCGTAAAAAAAATTAATTAAAACTTCTTTAGAACTTTCTTTGTCACTTGTATTGCAAGAAAAAATACGGATATTGTTGTCAACTTGGAGTTCGTTTTTAACTTTATTTATCTCATCACTACTTTCCACCCCATCAACTGCTAAAACAATGTTTCCTGCATTAGTTGATAAAAGATAACTTGCAAGCTCTCGACATTTTTTTATTGATTCCTCATCTCGAGCATCAACCACTAGGATAAAACCTAACAATTCTTCAGTTAAAACTTCCACTAAAGCCTTAACTCCTTCAACATCGCTCACACCGAAAAGGTGTAATGTTACATCTTCCTCTAAGTCAACTCTTCCATAATCAATGGGAACCGTTTGGTTACCTAACCCTAAATCCACATCAAGTTTCTCACCAGCTTTGATGCTTACCTGGCTCAAATTTTTAATTATTGCAATTCTTCCAGCATCAAAAGGTCCAGCAATTATTATTTTTGGCTGCAACATTCCCTGCCTCTACAAATTTTTTATTGCTGTGATTAAGCGAAGGATGACTTCTTTTGTCAGCTTTGATTGGTTAGTTGGAGTAAAAACGCTCCCCACCTTAACTTGGGGACGAACACTGGCTACCTGCTGCCCTCCAACTGAAGGCTCTCCAACCACTTCTTCTTTCACCCTTTCTTCCTCATCAGGTGTAGAAACCAACTCGACTCTTTTCCGATAAATTTCCGGACCTTCACCGACTCTCTCAATTAACCCAACGCTATAAAGTCCATAAATAATTTTACAGACATGAAAATCACTTAACTCCAAGAGTTTTATTAAATCAGCGATAGTTCGTTTTCCATCGAGCAAACATAAAAGCTTCCATTCCATTGGTTTTAACCGAATTTCAACGGCTCTTTCCGCAACTGAACTTGCCATCTCAAACACTTCGTCGAGGCTTCTGATTTTTTGCTTGATAGTTTGCCAAGCTTCAAGGCGGCGGGCCCCTTCCATAATGACATTTTCAATATTTACAGAAATTCCAATGTCCTCTTCTAAAGGAACAACATCAGGTTCAAAATAATATTCCCCCGCATCCCAGCGAAGAAGATCAAAAACAGTATCAATGATTTGGCTCTTGATAGTTGATTCTAAAACATCCTGAGCGATATAACCTTCATCAACTAAAATTTGGCCTAAGCGCCGATATTGCTTTTCTTTCTTTTGAATTTTTTGTAAACCCAATGCTTGACGAAGCTGTTTCTCAGTAATTTTCCCAGTTTTCACTAACCTCTGGCCTAAAGAAGTTCTATTCCAATTTGATGTAGCAAAAAAAATCTCCCCTTCTTGAAAACAAACCGTTCCTTCTAGCTTGTCCTGTTTTAAGTGGAGAGTTCCCGTCTTTTTGGTTGAGCCTATTAAACGGAATATCTCAGGGAGAGAAAAATCTTTTAAGTTCCCTTCCAAGCTCATTTTTGTTTTCCCTTTTCTAAATTTTTACAAATCAATAAGTTTTTTCTTTTCTGACCTTTGATTTTAATTTACATCACCTAAAAACATCAGTCAATATTAACCATAAAACTTGCTTTAAAAGCAGTATTAATATTATTTTTTGATGATTTTTTTAATCTTTCCTTAAATATTTATTATTTTGTTTATAAAACTTTAAAAGAAAAAAGTGAGGATAAAAAATATATAATAATTAATCTTAACCTTTACTCAACTGATTTTTTCCACCTTGCTAAACGTTCCTTTGTCCCAGCTTGACCCCACATAGCCACTACACGCTCATCAGCACAAATTTCTTCAACTAAGCGATTAAAATCTTCCTTACTCATTCCAACCACTGGGACACCTGACTTGTTCCTTGCTACCATAATGATATTTGCAGCCATAGCTACTCCAAATGTATTTTCTAAAGCAGGTTTAACAACTTGCTGAAGAGCATGGAATGGCGTCATTTGTTTTCTATCACCTTCTTTCTAATTTCATGAGTAGCACAAGAGAGACAAGGGTCAAAACACCTCACTGTCATCTCAATCCGATTTAAAACTCCTTCATCAAGCTTTTCTTTTTTGATAAAATTCCTCGCTACCTCTTTAACACTTAAGTTAATAGCACCATTATTATTGACAGTTGCTACAATTAAATTAACTTTTTTAATCTTTCCTATTTCATCAGCCCAATAATGATGAATTAGAGTTCCCCTTGGTGCTTCGACTACTCCAACTCCTTCTCCGCCTCTCCTGCTCGCTTTTACTCTTACTTTGTCACTCACAATCTCGTCATCCTGAAGAAGCTCCTTCGCTCTCTCACAAGCATAGAGTATTTCAATGGCTCTAGCATAATGATAATAAAAATTTTCCTTAACTGGGAGACCTTTTCCTAATTTTTTAAATTCTTTTAATTCTTTATCAGCTAAAGGGGTTCCTGCTCTATCAGCAACATTAAGCCTGGCTAAAGGCCCAACTCGATAAATCCCTTTTGGCCAGCCATCCTTTTGGTAATAGGGAAACTTCATATAAGAGAAATCTTTAACATGTTCACCTAAATAATTTAAGTATTTACGGGGTTCAAATTCTACTTTAACTTTGCCTTTCCAATCACTAAGGCGCAATTTATCCCCCACGAATGAAAGATTCCCATCTTTAACCAGCCCTAAATAATTGGTGTCTAAAACACCAAGGAGAGGTATCAAATCAGCATATTTCTTAGCTAGTTTTTTAGCAACTCCAACTGTTTCTTCCGCTAGAGGAATAGCCTTATCGATTTCTTTCCTTAAAATATATCTATCTTCATGCGATAAAGGTTTGCTCACTCCACCAGGGATTATCGAAACAGGATGAATTGCTCGCCCCCCAATTTTTTCAACCAGCATTCCCCCAATTCTCCGAATTTGGAGAGCTTTTTTAGCTATTTTAGGATTTGCCTTGATTATTCCTAAAATATTTCTTATAGCTGGCTTAGCATCTGGTCCAACAACATAGTCTGGAGCAGCTAAGATAAAAAAGTGTTCAGCGTGTGAGTGAATAATCTGCCCCATATACATTAATTCTCTTAACTTTCCAGCGGCTCTTGGAGGTTTTACTTTAAGTAAGTCTTCGCAAGCCTTAACTGAGGCTAAATGGTGACTAATCGAACAAATCCCACAAATTCTTGGGACAATTAAAGGCATCTCCCAAAGCATTCTGCCCTCACAGAACTTTTCAAATCCCCTAAACTCAATAACATTAAATTGACAATCAGCAACTCTTCCCTTATTGTCGAGTTGAATGGTGACTTTTCCATGACCTTCAATCCTTGTAACTGGTTCAATAGCCACTAACTTGCTCATTTCTTCCCTCCTTTGGGTGGAGAAACTTTAGGATAAATTGAGACTGGAAGTGAATAACGATAACCAACCCCAACCACATCCTCTAAATGCATTAAAGTACCAGCTGGAAGAATAGAAGACAGAGCATTTATCATTTTTGAACCTTGTTCTAAAGCATCGGGGGTAGGTCCAAAACAACCTCGGCAAGGAATATTTCCATTGATACAACGGGTGTGACATCCAGCTCTAGTTGCTGGTCCCATACATAAAACTCCCTGTTCCAAAAAGCATTTTTCCGTATCGATTTGTTCCAGTTCCATAGGTGAGAAAACAGTTTCAGTAAGAAATTCTCTTTGAGGGATGTACATTAAGGTATGATATCGTTTGCACTCTTTACATAAATTGTAAGTTGGCCATTCTGGCTCTTTCCCTTGAACTAAAGCAATAATTGCATCTTTAATCATTTCAGGCAAAGGAGGACAACCAGGAATATAATAATCGACCTTTATTACTTTGTGGACTGGCTTAACTTCATCAAGTAGCTTTGGAATTTGATTTGAAGTAGGAATTTTCCCTTTAACAGTACTTTCTGTCTCAACATAAGCTCTTTTTAAAACATCTTCTTGATAAAAAAAATTGCGCATTCCAGGAACCCCTCCAAGATTAGCGCAAGAACCCATAGCTAAAATAATTTTTGCTTTCTTCCGAAACTCCTCAATAACTCTTAGATTATTTTCATTAGCTACTGCCCCTTCAATTAACCCCACCGTTACTTGAGGAACTTCTTTCACATCCATAATAGGGGAATGTAAAATCTCAATTAAATCGAAAACTCCAAGAACCTCTTCGTGCAAATCCAAAAAGGAAATGTGACAACCAAAACAACTTTGAAGAGAAGCTGTTGCTACAGTAACTTTCTTTTTAGCCACTCGATTCACCTCCTAATTTTTTTAACTCATTAATAAACTCAGCTACAACATTGACGCAAGTCACTCCTTCACAAGGGGTTAAACCTAAAATCCTCAGCCTTTCAGGGTTAATTTGTCGACTCCTTAAAACATCACGAAAGAGATTAGCTCGCCTGTCTAAATCAATGTTCCCAACTAAATTGCGACACCTTCCTTCCACGCATTCACAAATCATTACTCCATCAAAACCGCGGACAAAAGCATAAAGGATAAACTGAGTATCAATGCGCCCAGCACAATGAACTTCCAGCGGTAAAATACTCGGTGAATATTCCAATCCCATTTTTCCGGCATAATCAAGGGCTTCATAACCACATCCATCACAAACTAAGGTAAGTACTTTAATGCCATTAGGGGATTCATATTGAGAAAGAATGTCAATAGCTTTAAAAATAAACTCTGAGGGAAAACTAAGCAAATCTCTAGCTCCAGTTGGGCAAGCCGCAACACAATTACCGCAACCAATACATCGCCTTGGATCGATATGAGAATGTTTCTCAACAAGGTCAATAGAGGAAGCTTTAAACATACAAGTTTTAACGCAAACTCCACAACCACCACAAACTTTTTCATCAACTCGAGAAATAGTTACCTCATGAATAATCTCATTGTGGTCTAACAAATTACCTAAAGAAAGAGCTGCAGAATCTGCCCTTAGGGCTAGTTCTCTTAAAGATTGGCTACCACCTTGAAAAACTAAACATATTCCTTCATCAATTGTTTGAACTGGGAGAGTTTCAGCATCAAGCGGAGAGAAAAAGCCATCATCGCTCATTTGTAAATGCATAAATTGATGTAATTCTTCAAACCAGGAAGCGTCTTCATCAGTATCAAGAGCAAGAATAATCCCACCAACCAAAAGTTCTTCTTGCTTCCCCTCTTTTTCAAGAACAATTGTATAATCACCTGCATAACCCGATACATCAGTTACTTTAACACCCAGGCGATATTCTACCTTTTTATGACCATCAATATAGGATAAGGTAGGTAAAACCTTCTCTTTTGCTTCTTTTAAATCTCTAATTTTTTCTCCTCGATCAATTAAAAAAACTTTGTATCCTTTCTCCAAAAGTCTTTGAGCTGCTAAAAGCCCACTAACAGTTGTTCCTAAAATAGCAATTTGACGTCGGGGCGCCACACTCAAAACTTCAATTAAAGGAGACAATTTTACTTTTTCGAGGGCGACATTAATTAAAGCTTTAGCTTTTTTATAAGCAGATTTCCGCTCCTTTCGATGAGGAAAAGCAACTTGCTCCTTTAAGTTAACAAAACCAATTTTATTTAAATTAATTCCAGCATTTTCAAAAAGTCTAATGAGGTAAGAACCACTGCGGTTAGTTTGATAAAACATTTTAGAATCTCCCGCCAAAACAACTCCTTCAAGTTGATTAAGGCGGGTTTGGTAAATTAAATCTCGTGAGGCTTTAAAAAAGTTATCATAAATTTTTACGACTGATAAATTGCGATATTCCTTAGCTAAATCATTTAAATCAATTACTTGACTAATAGCTCCATTAGCTCGACTAATAAAAAGACCTATATTCATAAGCGTCACCCCCTTTGTCTTGTACTATATAACGAAAAATTTAAATTAATTATACTAAAAATCTTGAAACATTTGCTACAATTTCTTCGGTCATTAAGGAAAAATAATCTCTCTTCTTTTCTCTTTTATATTCATTACTCTTTCTTCTTTAAAATTCTAATTTTTAACTCAAGCTTAATAAGAGTGAAACTAAAATACTTTCGCTATTGTCCATCTTTTTAAGTAATCTTAAGTAATCTACTATAAATATAGCAATTCACTTTTAAAAGTCAAGAGGTATTCGATTAATAATCCCCCCAATAAAAAGGGCTAAACTTACTGTAAATAGTGAAATAAGTAAAGCTTTTTTCCAGCCTAACTCTCTACTAAGTACCGCAATGGTCGCAAGACAAGGAATATAAATAGTATTGACCAAAGAATAAATAAAAATTTGCTTGACATTCATAAAATAGAGGAGGTCGTTTGCCTGATGACCATACTTAACAATTGCTAAAGTAACCAGTAATTGAAGAGCCAGTTCTTTTCTTAAAACAGCAAAAATAAGGGTTAATCCTGCAACTGGTGGAAGACCGAGCCAGCCTTTAACTAAAGGTGATAGTGGTGAAGAAACAGTCCAAATGTAACCGCTCTCATAAAGAAAACCAAGAAGAAAACTACCAGCTAAAACAATCGGCGTCGCCACAAAAATAAAGTCTTTAAAGCGAAACCAGGTTTTTTTAACAATTAAAGGAAGAGAGGGTAAGCGAAAAGGAAACATTTCCATGACTAAACCTGTTGATTGACCAGGCATAATTCGATTAAGACCCAAGCCAACCAGAATGACTAAAAACAAATCAATAAGATAAATCCCGATAGCTGGCAACCAACCACCATATTTCGACATTCCTCCTATAATCACTGCAGTTCTGGCACTGCAAGGAATTAAAACAATTAAGGTGCTAGCAATAATCCTTTCCCGCATTGTAGTTAAAACTCTCGTCCCAATGATAGCAGGAACATTACAGCCACCACCAGCAACTAAAGGAATGATAGCCCTTCCATGAAGGCCAATTTTGTGCATCACCCGGTCGGTCAGAAAAGCAATAGAGTTAAGATAGCCAGTGTCCTCAAGAAAAGCTAAGATGAGGTAAAAAGTGAGAACATAAGGAATTCCAACTTCTAAAGCAGCTTCAACTCCTGCATCAAATCCCCAAAGAAAAATCCGAGAAAAAATTGTCTCCCCAAAAACTAATTGAGCAAAATTAACAAGAATGGGAGAAACATACCTCCCCCACAAAAAAGCAAAAGAATTAGCTAAAAATCCCCCTAAGCTAAAGAGAACATAAAAAATAAAGATAAGAGTAATAATCAAAAGAGGGATGCCCGAGAAGGGCATTGTTGTATAACGCCAGAGCAAATCTCTCCTAATTTTAGGCTTTTTTTCGATGCTTTGGACATGGGTAACAATTGAACCAGCTAAGCCATAGCGCTCACGTACCAGCCTAGTTAACGAACTCTCCCCGTGTTTCCCTTCCATTTCTTCGATTAATTTCTCAGCTTTTCTTAAAATCTTCTTCCCAGTTGGAGAAGCTCTAAATGCTTCAATAAACTCAGGATCCCGTTCAAAAAGAAGAATAGCAATAGCTCGAGGTGGTAACTGGTGTAAGAGTTTTTGATTAAAAAATTCTTTTTTTATCGGAGGAAGAATTTTTTCTTCTCTCCCTCCCCACCTATACCGATGTCTGCACATATCTCGAGGGAGAGAGAGTTCCTTTATAAACAGTTCTATTTCCTGTGAGAGAATTTCCAGAAGTCTCTCGACATCATGGCCATATCGAGGCGGCTTGTATTTTTTTCTTCTTCTGGCAACCTCAATTGCCTTTTCCATCAGTTTATCTAAACCTTGACCTCGAATAGCCACAGTTGGGACAACTGGAACCCCTAAATATTTTGAAAGCTCGAGCGTATCAATTTTAATCCCTGACTTTTCTGCCTGGTCAATTAGGTTGAGAGCAATGACCAATGGAAAACCCAAGTCAAGAAATTGAAGGGCTATATAAAGATTACGAGTTAAGTTGGTAGCATCAATAATGACAACAACAACATCAGGTTTGCCATCAAGAACAGCTTGGCGAGCCACCCACTGGTCTTCTGAAACCGCACCAATAGCATAAGTACCAGGCAAATCGACTATTCCAATCTTTTTGCCAGCAAAGGTTGTTACCCCTAAATTCACTTCTACTGTTTTACCAGGATAATTAGCAGTAACCACACCCATCCCGGTTAAGCGGTTAAACAAAGTTGATTTTCCTACATTGGGGTTGCCTGCTAAAGCAAATGTATAATCAGTCTCCCCTTTTATTTTATTTAAAGCGGAATGACAAGAAAGTGGCATTTTAATTACTTCTCCCTTACCAAAATTTTGGATGCCACTTCTGGACCAAGAGCATATTTGGCTCCTTTTACTTTTACCAGCAAAGGACCACTAAAAGGAGCAACTTCTTCTACCTCAACAACAACTTGAGGAATTAAACCTAAATCTGCTAAATAATGAAGCATTTGAGGGTTTTCTTCATCAACAGTGACAATCACTCCGCTTTTTTTCGGTTTGAGTTCCACTAACGACTTTAACTTTTCTTCTTTAATCTTCCCTTCTTTAGTAGGTATGGGATGACCATGGGGACAGGTTTCGGGTTTTCCCAGTTTTTCATCGAGCTTATCTTCAACTTCAGAGCTAATAACATGTTCTAGTTTACAAGCTTCATCGTGAACTTTATCCCAGCTTATATCAAGAACGTCAGTGAGAAAACGTTCTGTGAGCCGATGACGCCGAATAACTCCTTTAGCAACCTTCTCGCCTTTCCTAGTTAAAGTAATCCCATTTTTACCAACTGACTTCAAAAAACCATTTTGCTCCAGCTTTTTTACCATCCCTGATACTGAAGCAGGTGAAAGCTTCATCCTTTCAGCCCACTGAGATGCGCTCACAGTCTTCTGAGCTTTCAGTATTTTAAATA
>JACVJC010000019.1 GCA_015711795.1 Candidatus Geothermocultor quzhuomuensis | reverse complement strand
CAACAAATAAAGCAATCAAAAAGATGAGGTAGTTATGGGAATGAAAGGCAGCAGTTATTATCTCATCTTTAGAGAAGAATCCAGCTAAAGGAGGAATGCCAGATAAAGATAAGGCACCTAAGATAAAAGTGAAAGTAGTTATCTTCATCTTTTTGGCTAATCCTCCCATCTCAAAGATATCGTTGGTATGGGTGGCATGGATGACGCTTCCTGCTCCTAAGAAAAGTAAAGCTTTAAAGAAAGCATGGGTCATTAAATGAAAGATGGAAGCAACCATCCCTCCTACTCCCAGTCCAAGCATCATGTAGCCAAGTTGGGAAATGGTTGAGTAAGCTAAGATTTTTTTAATGTCTCTCATCGTAATGGCAATAGTAGCTGCCATTAAAGCAGTTATTGTCCCAATAATAGCAACTATTTGTAAGGCAAGGGGTGAAGCTGAAAAGAGTGGGTAACTTCGGGCAACCAGGTAGACACCAGCAGCAACCATGGTAGCCGCATGGATTAAAGCCGATACTGGAGTGGGGCCTTCCATGGCATCAGGTAACCAAACATGTAAGGGAAATTGAGCACTTTTGCCAACTGCTCCTGAGAAAAGGAGCAAAGAGGCAATGGTAGCTACAGGTGAAAGGAGTTTAGCATCAAAGATTGTTTTCATGTCGAAGGTTCCTGTGACATAAAATAAAAGTAAAATACCGAGAAGAAAACCAACGTCTCCAATTCTCGTTGTGATAAAAGCTTTCTTTGCTGCTGCTGAAGCTTCTTTTTTTTCATACCAAAAACCAATTAAAAGATAAGAGCATAAACCAACTAATTCCCAAAACATATACATTTGAAGGTAATTATTGGACAAAACAAGCCCAAGCATAGCAGCGGAAAAAAGTGAAAGACAAGCATAATACCAGGAAAATCTCACTTCCCCTGCCATATAGGAAAGGGAATAAATCTGAACGAGAAGGGAAATAAAAGAAACAACAACTAACATCAGGGAAGCAAGAGGGTCAATGGTAACTCCCATTTTAAGATGAAGGCCTTCAATTGAAAGCCAAGTAATAGAATTATAAAATCTTGCCCCCCCAGCCACATCAATTAAGATTAAGAGAGATAAAAGGAAAGAGAAAAAAACAGCTAAGATAGAGAGAAATGCCCCACCTCGAGGAAGTTTTTTGCCTAGAAAAACTAAGATAATAAATGAAATAAAAGGGAAAATTAGCACTAACCAACCAAATGAAGTCAACTTAACCCCCTTAGCCTTTCATTAGTTTTATTTCACCAATATTAATAGTTCCTAACTTACTATAAGCAATTAAGATTAAAGCCAAACCAATAGCTATTTCAGCAACCGCTACAGTAACAACAAAAAGAGCAAAGATTGGACCTGTTGTTTGGTCGCCAATTGATTTTAAAGGGAAGTAGCGGGAAAAAGCAACAAAATTTAAATTAGCAGCATTAAACATAATCTCAATTGAGACTAATATGCTAATGATGTTTCGCCTAGTCAAAATGCCATAAAGACCAAAAGAAAAAAAGATAGCTCCTAAAAATAAATACCAAGATAATGGTATCACGTTATTCCCCCCCAATGAGAACAACAACTCCGACTAGGGCAACGAGTAAAATAACCCCAGCAACCTCAAAAGGTAAAGAAAATTTAGTTAAAAGTATCTTGCTCAAGGTTAACACATCCGGAAATCTGTCTTTTTCTATTACAGTTGGAGCCATTTTAGAAAGAACCGAAACAAGTAAGCCAAAAAAGAAAAGGCTCAAAAAAATAGAAGAAACCTTTAATCTTACCTCTTTCAGTTCCTCACTTGCTAGTTTTGGAGTGAGCATCAGAAAAAATAAGATAAGAACAAGAATACCCCCAACATAAACAATAATTTGAACCATAGCAATAAAATCTGCCTTTAAAAGAAAGTAAAAACCTGCTACACTCAAAAGGAAATAGCCAAAAAAAAGGAAAGAACGGAAAAGATTTCTTCCGGTCACCGCCAAAAAACTTGAGACAATACCTGAGATTGCTAAAAAAGAAAAAATTACTATCTCAATTGAACTAGGCATATTTTCTCTCCTTCTCTTTTTCTTTAAATGCGTATCCTTTTTCACTTCTTAACAATTTTTCTTTATCGTATTCCAAAAGTTCTTTTTGATAAAAAGCTAATTCATGTTGAGGTGTCATAACTAAAGATCTAGTTGGACATTGCTCGGAGCACAAACCACAGAACATGCATTTACCCATCTCGATTTGGTACTTAGCAACTCTCTTGCCATCCCTTGTTCTTTCCACTTCAATACAAAAATCAGGGCATGTGCGGGCACAAAAGGTACAGCCAACACACTTTTCGCTGTAGCACCTTAAGCAGCGAAGTGCTTCCTTAACAGCAACCTTTTCTTTAAAACCTAATTCTATTTCCTTAAAGTTATCGATTCTTTCTTCAACTGAAAGCTTTACTGGTCTTGGTCTCAGTCGCTCTTCCTCAATATCTTCTAAATCTACCTGAGGATACTCCTCAAATTCTTCTAAATTTATTGCTGGTAAACGACCCTTTCTTAAATCCTCACCCCTTAAGAAGCGGCTAATTGAAATAGCTGCCTCATGCCCAGTGGCAATAGAACCAATTGCTGTACTCGGACCTGTTGTCACCTCTCCGCAAGCAAAAACACCAGTTTCAGTTGTTTCTAATGTAACCTTATCAAAAATGAGCTGTCTCCTCTCATTCAGCTTTATTTCTGTTCCTTCAACTAAAGAAAGGTCAGAAGCTTGTCCAATTGCTAAAATAACAGTATCACCCTCAACAACTTTGGTATGCTCCTCGCAAAAAGTTGGAGCAAATCTCCCTTGGGCATCAAAAACAGCTGTACACTCTTTAACCTCTAAGCCCACTACCCTACCATCCTTTCCTAAAATTTGCTTCGGACCCCAGGAACAATGAATTTCAATTCCTTCCTCCAAAGATTCTTCTATTTCCCATGGAAAGGCTGGCATTTCATGTCTTGCCTCAAGACAAACCATCTTGACTTTCTCAGCTCCAACTCGCCGAGCGCACCGAGCCACATCAACAGCGACATTTCCCCCTCCAATAACAATCACATCCTTACCTATTTTTACTTTCTCTCCAGAATTAACAGCTTTCAAAAAAGGAACAGCTAAGAGAACTCCATCAAGGTCAATGCCAGGTATAGGGAGACTTCTGCTAACTTGCAAACCAACGGCAATTAAGATTGCCTTGAAACCTTGCTTCTTTAAATCTTTGATCGTTAAATCCTTACCAACCTCAACACCTGTTCTTATCTCCACCCCTAAACCTTTGACTCTCTCGATATCAAAAAGAAGAACATCCCGAGGTAAACGATATAAGGGGACTCCAATTGCTAACATTCCTCCAGGAAATTTTTGCTTCTCAAAAATGGTAACTTGATAGCCTTCCTTAGCTAAATCAAAGGCAGCCGCTAATCCAGAAGGTCCAGAACCAATAATTGCTACTTTTTCCTCCCTCTTCTTTAGCTCCCTTTTTAATTTAGGGTTATTTTTCCTTCTAGTTTTTCTAGCCTCTTCAGCAATAAACCTGTGAAGAAATTTTATTGATACAGGCTCGTCATAATAACCACGCCGACATCTTCCTTCGCAAGGATGATGGCAAATTCGACCTAAAACACCAGGTAAAATATTTCTCTCTTGAACAATTTCAAAAGCCTCTAGATACTTACCCTCAGCTACTAATGCATTTTGACCTGAAACATCAACATTTGCTGGACAAGCGCCGGTGCAGTGGGGTAGGGTATCTTCCTTTAGTCTTTTGTGAACATAAGCTTTATAAGTTTGAGGCTCAGCCCCACTTTCTCTTAACAACTGATGTGGAGTTTCTCCCATAAAACCTTTAAGAGCCAAAAGGCCTCGCCAGCGGAGAGAAATGGGTCTCTTTTGGTCAGGATATTGAAAAGTTACAGCTTTACTTGTTAAATACTTAAAAGTTATCCCCATCCCGATAAAAATACTTTGAAAAGCTTCAAAAAATTTCCAAAACTTTTTAAGCATTTAGCTCTCCTAAGAAAAAAGTTTTAAAGCCCCAAGGATAAAAAGTCCAGTTAAACCAATGTTAATTAAAGCTAGAGGTAAAAATACTTTCCAACTTAAATCCATTAATTGGTCAACTCGAAAGCGAGGCAATGTCCACCTCAGCCACATCATCAAAAAGATTAAAATTAATGTCTTAACCATAAACCAAATTAAAGAAACCACACTTGACCAAGGTTCTCCCTTAGGAATTAAAAAACCATGCCACCCCCCTAAAAACAAAACAACGCAGAGAGCACAACCTGCAAAAACATTTGCATATTCAGACATCATAAAAATTGACCATTTAATTCCGCTATATTCAGTATGAAAACCAGCGACTAATTCTGACTCAGCTTCTGGTAAATCAAAAGGAATTCGATTAACTTCAGCTAAAGTAGATATAAAGTAAATGAGAAAACCCAAAGGTTGTAAAAGAATAAACCAAATAGAACTTTGCGATTTAACAATGGTCACCGTACTCATTGAACCAGCTAACATTACAACCCCAACGACTGAGAGAGCTCGAGGAATTTCATAACTAATAATTTGAGCAGCTGAACGCAATCCTCCTAAAAGAGCGTATTTATTATTAGAACCCCATCCTGCCATAATTATTCCAACGACACTAATTGAAGGAATAGCTAGAAAGTAAAGAAGGCCAATATTAAAATCCCTAATGATCAATTTGGGCGCAAAAGGAATAACCATGTAAGAAAGGTAAGCCGGGATAAAGACAACAAAAGGAGCAAGGAAAAAAAGCCATTTATCAGCCTTTGCAGGTAAAATACTTTCTTTTGAAATTAATTTCACCATGTCAGCTAAGGTTTGAACTAAACCATGCCAGCCAACTCGCATTGGGCCCATTCGACTTTGAATATGACCAGCGACTTTCCTTTCTAACCAAACTAAAATTAAAACCGAAAGAGCAATAAAGATAAAAATCCCAACTCCAGCTACTCCCATTAAATACAAAAAACTAAAGTTCATCTATCAACCTCGCCAAAGACAGGATCTAAGCTACCCAAAATAACAACCACATCAGCTATTTGGTGACCTTTTATAACAACCGGAATGAGACTTAAATTAGAAAAAGCAGGACTGCGTACTTTCATTCGATAAGGACGAGCAGAGCCATCACTTACAATATAAAAACCAAGTTCACCACGGGTTGATTCAATTGGTCGATAAACTTCACCTGGTGGCGGCTTAATCATTCTCGGGACTCCCCACGCTTTTACTTTACCTGAAGGAAGACCATCTAAAGCTTGTTCAACAATATTTAAACTCTGTCTCATCTCCTCAAGCCGAACCCAGGTTCTATCCCAGGTATCTCCATTCTTCCCCACTGGGATCTCGAAATCAAACCGATCATAAAGGGAATAAGGTTTTTCCTTTCGGATATCTCGTTTTATACCAGAGCCTCTTAAAACCGGCCCACTCGCCCCATAACTCAAGGCATCTTTTTTCTTGAGAACACCAACTCCCTTAGTCCTTTTTTGAAAGATGTAGTTGTTTAAAAGTAAATCCTCATACTCATCCAATTTTGGTCTCATGTACTTAATAAAATTCCTAGCTGACTCGGCAAACTCTTTTGGAAAATCTTGGCTAACTCCTCCAAAACGGAAATAGTTATAGGTAAGCCTTGCCCCACAAACCATCTCAAAAAGCTCTAAAATTCTTTCTCTTTCCCGAAAACAATAAAGAAAAACGGTCATTGCTCCAGCATCCAATCCACCTGTCCCAAAAGCAATTAAATGACTGGCAATTCGCTGTAGCTCAGCCATAATGATTCGGATAAAACTAGCTCGCTCAGGAACCTCAATGCCCATAAGTTCCTCAACCGCTAAGACATAAGCAAAGTTGTTCATCATCGAGGAGACATAATCTAAACGATCAGTCAAAGGAATAACTTGGGTATATGTTCTATTTTCAGCTATTTTTTCTATTCCCCGATGTAAATAACCAATATGGGGGATAGCTTCCACTATTACCTCACCATCCAACCTAAGAACAATCCGTAAAACTCCATGAGTACTTGGATGTTGAGGACCCATATTTAACTGCAGTTCTTCTGTTCTAATCACTTATTAAGCTCCCTAAAATTAAAAGTATTCTTTTCTCTTAACTACATCCTCATCTCTATAATCCTTCCTTAACGGATGACCAGACCAATTCTCTGGAAGTAATATTCTCCTAAGGTCAGGATGGTGATCAAAGACCACGCCAAAGAGGTCAAAGACTTCTCGCTCATGCCAATTTGCCCCACCCCAGATGGAAGAAACTGAATCTATCTTTAAGTCACTTAAGGGCAAAATTGCTTTCAAAATTAAATTAACTTTGTCCTTAAATGAAGAAAGGCGATAAACCAAAATAATCCTTTCTTGGTAATCAACGGCAGTAACAAAAGAAAAATATTCAAAGCCAATTTTTTTCAATTCTTTAGCAAGAGGCAAGAGAGAAGTTTTATCAATTGTTAAAATAATTTCATCATTGTAAGATTTGAAATCTAAAATTACTTTACCAAACTTCTTTTTAATCTCCTTGATAAACTGAGGATTCTTCATTTATCTTTAAAATCCCTCCTTAATCTTTCGTTGTAATTCCATTAACCCTTGAATTAATGTCTCAGGTCTGGGGGGACATCCTGGCACATAGACATCGACAGGAATAATCTTGTCAACACCTTTAACCACTGAGTAAGAATCATAGAAAAAAGCCCCACCTGAAATAGCGCAACTTCCCATAGCAATAACAAACTTTGGTTCCGCCAGTTGCTCGTAAAGCCGCTTAACAAGGGGTGCCATCTTAATAGTTACCGTACCAGCTACAATCATGGCATCAGCTTGACGAGGAGAGGCTCGAAACATAATTCCAAATCGGTCAAGGTCATAATGGGAAGCAGCTGTAGCCATCATCTCAATAGCACAGCAAGCTAAACCAAAAGCTAAAGGCCAAATGGAAGAGCGGCGACCCCAGCTTAAAAGTTTAGTTAAAGGAACTATTTTTACTCTTGCCTCAACTAATTTCCTTTCTTCGAGAGACACAGCCTTTTTTTCAATAACTTTTTTAGGAATTATCTTCTCAGGGCTCACTTTTCTAATTAAACCCATTTTAACGCCCCCTTTCGCCAAGCATAGACTAAACCAACAACTAAAAGGCCAACAAAAATTGCCATCTCAATAAGGGCAAAAAGACCCATTCTTTGAAAAACTATTGCCCAAGGAAAAAGGAAAATCATCTCAATATCAAGAATGACAAAAAGAAGAGCAAAAATATAATAGCGAACACGAAACTGAATCCACGATTCTCCAATTGGAACATTACCACACTCATAAGTGCTTTCTTTAACCTCACTTGGTTTAGCAGTAGAAATTAATTTAGAAAGCCCAAAAATGAGAGCGATTAAGATTATGCCAATACCAGAAAAAATAAGGACCAAAAGGACATCCAAAAGATAAAATTCCACTTTCACCACCTTTTGGAAGGGTTAGCTATGTATTGTAACAATACTTACAATAATTATCAACAAAAAAATAAAAAAATTTTATTACCTCACTCTAGCTGATTTTAATTTATTTCGAGATGCCTTCCCAACCCTTAGCCTAAGTAGCAAACTAATTTTCCCCACTTTTTAGGTATTCTGAGAAGAATAGCTATTTTATTTTACCTCATATAAGTGACACCTTCTACTCCTCTTTAGCGATAGCCAATTTTTGGCAAACTACCGAAGATAAGAGTAGGTAGGTGAATTGGAATGACAAACATTTTAAGCGGAGCTTTAATTGGAATATATCTTATCTTTCAAGTCAGTTTAATTCTTTTGGCCGATTTTTCCGCCAAGGCTTATAGAGAAAACCCCAAATTGAAGAAGGAAACTAACTGGCAACTCTATATAGTTAACAAAAGAACTCAAGAAAAGCTACTTCCCAAAATCAATCCTCAACCCTTATCTTCCTTGAAAGAGTGCTCCCCCATCTAGTTATTCTTAAATTCTTAAGAATTTAAGAATGGTTGGTTTAGTGCCTCATTGAAGAGTATAAAGAGTATCTATAGATAGTTATATAGATAGTTTTTAAATTGGAAAATGTAGCATTAGAAAACTGACCCCAGCTCCAACTATTGGAGCTACCAACTATGGTTATTTCCTAGTCTTGATTATTGAGAGGTTATAATTACCTTAACACCCAGCGGAACAACCTCTATCCAAGTATTTCCTCTGTTAAAAAAGATAGTATTTCCCTTCTCATCAAAGAAAGAAGGAGGAGTTAAAGTTCCAGCCTCCCAAAAGCCTTTAATTTGGCGACCATCTTGAAAGACAATTGCTTCTCCTTGACCAGATAAAGGAAATCTGGGAGAACGGGAGCCCGTTTTATCTTTTAAGTCAGTCACTATTTTTTGAGTATAAAGGACAACAATATTTTTCACTTTTATTTGGTTTCCCGTAACCCCATCTATGTGAGGAATTTTCCTAATAAACCTAAGGTAAGAATTGGAATTCTTATCATATTGGTATTGAGTAGTACAGAGATGAGAGTCAGGAATAGTAATTAAAGTGGCGGCAGGAGTTGTTTCAGGTGAATCTTCTTTAAAAAGAAATCCTTGATAAGTAATCTCCCCATCAAATCCCTTTCTTTCAGCTAGTTCCCTTAAGCGTCTAGTACTCGTATAAAGATTATGGGGCGCCCTTTTATTTCTCACTCGCCAGTAAGTAGGAGGACCGTAAACCATTTCATCCAGATCAGTAACCCCAGCCGCTCGAATTGCACTCTTAACAGCAAGTTGTCCTCCACAGTGAGCAAAAATTCCATCATACTGAGGAACAAGAGTTGCGTCGTCTAAACGAGCACTTCTCACTGGCCCAACCGAATCAGCTTCTTGGCAAAGATAAATAGCAGTAAATCTAGTTATTCCCCCTTCAACTTGCATTTCATAAACAACGCAGGCTTTACCCAAACCCGACTGAGGACGAGCTGATGGAGAGTTTTCAACTTTTATAATAAGTGGTCGACGTCTAATTAAATGCTCATTTTGAGTAGCCCCACCACAAAGAGGACAATAATAAAAAATAGGTTTAATTTTTTCTTTTGGTTCTTTCTTTGCTCTTTCAGGATATCTCCTTTTAGCGGGTGAACTTTCTAATTCTCTTATCCTTAAAACATAAAAAAGAGAAGAAACTAAAACCGCTAAGAGGGCAATAAGCAGTAAAATTTTCCTTATTTTCATCCTAAGTTACAACCTTTTCGGCTTTCTCCCCTTTACTTTTTAAATTAACCTTTGATTTCCCCTAATTTTCCCCTCTTTTTTCATTACCACCTCTTTTCTCTCAATAAATTTTTATAATTATAGCACGAGGTAGTAACATCTTAGACTTTCTTCTTCATCCTTTCAATCCAAGCTTCTGGCTGAGAAATCTCCTCAAGAAGAGGAAGATTTTCCTCACTTTGCCAAATTTGATTAAAAAAATCCCTTCCCCCCCACTCAATTACCTGAGAAACAAACTTTTCTCCTAAAAAATATTGCTGAACTTTAAAGTCAAACCCAACAAGCTTTCCCAAAAGGCGTTCAGCCCAACTAATTCTCCTTGATCTCTCCCGAAAGATTAAAGCCATTCTATCATAAGCAGGAAATTCTTTCCCCACATTAAACATTACATAATCACTAAAACCTTCAAGAAGACTCATAAATGCTTGAATCTTTTTAATAACTTCCTTAAAACTAAGCTGAAAGAAATTAAACCAAAGCCCATATCCCTTATTTGAACCTCTCTTAATTTTCCATTTTATTCCATCAATAATCTGATTTGCTTGAGCTACATATTGGTTTAAGAGTGAATGTAAGTAGTTACGGATCCAAGGATAAGAATGAAACTGAAAACTATGAGTAGCTTCATGAAGAGCAATCCAAAATCTTAAAGGTGCTTGGCTTAAACTAAGTCTCTCTTCAAGTTTCAAAATATTTGGCTCAACAAAGTAAAAAAAGTGTTGAGGAAAAATTTCACTCGGGCAAGGCAGAGCTAAATCGTATTGGGCAAGAACTTTAGTGGCTAAATAACCTAAGGAAATGCCAATCTGAGTTGTGAGAAGGGTTTGATTAGTTTTTTTTACAGTCCGACTCATAAGCGAAGAGGGTAAAAAATCCTCTTTCAGCGCTTCCCAGTAATTAGCAATTAGAGGATTAATTAAAGATTGAATGGTTTCAATATTAGCTAAAATCCAGTCTTCACGATTAAAGACAAAAACTGGTTCCTTATTTATGAACCAGGGTTTGCCAACAAAATCAGCAATTAAAGGTCTAATTAAGCTCAATATTTCTTTATACTTAGCAGTTAATTCTTTTTCATGTTCTCGAGAAATCACTGTTTCAGTTTGAGAAAGATTAAAGGCGATACCAGCAGCCATTTCCCAGTCAATTAAAGAATCAGAAGGAGTGAAAACTTGAGCTAAAACCTCGCTTAAAAAAGGATGGGAATTTAAAAATCCCTTAATGTTCAAAACAAAAACCCTCCTTAAAATTCAAAACTTCTAAGATTATTCTTTAAAATTCTTTCTTTAAAAGTTTAAATTTTGTCATACCTATTCTTTAAAATAAACTTGGTTCATACTTTTACATTAAAGGCTCATTAGGAAACCATTGGGAAGGGTTCGTACCTCACCTCCGCTCCTCTCGCGGGCCCTTCCCCCCAATTTATTTTATTCTTTATTTACTTTATGCTTTGGCTTACTTTGTTAACTAATTTTAGCAGCAAAAAAGAGTAATAGAAATTTTTTAAGGGGTTGTTCCTGTTGAAAGGTGAGGTCGTGTCTTAGACCCTTGGGGAAAAGGATAGCTTGGTTGACCAGGTTGAAGGTAACTAGGATATGGTCCCCGTGGTGAATAACTAAAAGGATAGTTTGATGGATATCCGGATGGAGCAAAAGGTTGCCCATAGAAAGAACTTGTTAAGTAGCCAAAAGTTTTATCCAGCTCATACTGTAAAAATGGCAGTTCATTGGTGGCTCTTTTAAAGGAAGTCAGCCCAGCTTGCATCTTTTCCAAAGCTTTCGATCTAAGTTCTCCTCCCGCTGCACCTTGAGTTGAACTTTCCGTTACCTGGAGAAAAAGCTTTTTTGACTCGACAATTAATTCAAGGAATTCAACTAAATCAGAATGACCTACAAAAAATTGATCTGGAGGATTGATTCTTTTCACCTGATCACTTACTTCTTCGAGAATCTTCAATTCTTCTTCTTGAACCTTCTTCATCTTTTCCCGATTGGTACCAGCCATGCCAAGCTCCTTTTGGAAATCCTCAATCTTTCCTTGAGTGTCCTCAAGAACTTGCTTCATCCTCTTTTCATAACCAGCCATCGAGAGTGGCCTACAACCTGCCAATCCACTCAAAAAAGATAAAACTAAAAAAAGGGTAACTCCCGCAACAAAAAATTTCTTCTTTGAAACCTTTATTTCTGGCTTAATTTTAACCACCTCCTCCTTCAAAAATCCTCACAAATTAAACGGTAATATTATATTTTATATTAATTTTTATTTGAGATACGAATTCCAAAATGTTATAAGTCTGTTCATTAAATCACATCTTGGCTAATAAAATAGCAAGCTTGCACGCTGGTTTGCCTTTTAACTATCCAGCTATTTAGCTGGCAAGTGCCCAGAATTTTTCCAACTCTCTAGTGCTTGAAATGTCGCTTTCCTGTAAAGACCATTGCTAAACCATTCTCATTACAAGCATCAATTGAATCTTGGTCCCTCATAGCTCCACCAGGCTGAATTATCGCTTTAATCCCAGCTTTAGCGGCTAAATCAACCACATCCCTAAAAGGGAAGAAAGCATCAGAAGCTAAAACTGAGCCCCTTGCTTTCTCACCCGATTTCTCTAAAGCAATTTTCATTGAATCAATTCGGCTCATTTGCCCAGCTCCTACCCCAACGGTTGTTAAACCTTTAGCTAAAACAATAGCATTAGATTTGACATACCTTGCCACTTGCCAAGAAAAAAGGAGATTTTCCCACTCTTCTTTAGTTGGTTGAACTTTAGTAACTACTTTCATTTCTTCCCGACTATCTTGTATAACATCGTAATCTTGAAGTAACAATCCCCCATCTATTCTCTTTAAATCTTTCCCCGTGGGAGAAACACGAACTCTTTCTTCACCCATATAAATAAGGCGCAAATTCTTCTTTTCCATTAAAATCTCCAAAGCTTCCTCAATAAAGGCAGGAGCAATAACAATCTCATAAAAGACTTCAGTCAAAAGCCGGGCCAATTCTTCAGTGACAACTTCATTAACTGCAACAACACCACCAAAAGCAGAAACAGAGTCACACTCATAGGCTTTTTGATAAGCCTCGACTAAATTCTTACCCAAAGCAACGCCACAAGGATTGGTATGTTTGATAATAACACAAGCAGGAACTTTAAAAGTTTTTACCAAGCCCCAGCCGCTCTCCATATCTAAAATATTATTAAAAGAAAGTTCTTTCCCGTGAAGTTGTTCACCATATACTAAAGAATATTTATCAGCTCCAATTTCTCGATAATAAGCCGCTCTTTGGTGGGGGTTTTCTCCATACCTCAAATCCTGAATTTTTTCAAAGTGAAAAGTCAAAAGAGAGGGAAACTCCTCAGCTTCCTTGCCAATTAAGTAATGATGAATTGTCTCATCATAATCAGCTGTGTGCTCAAAAACCTCCTTAGCTAAATCAAAACAAGTCTCAGTGGAAATTGAACCATCATTTTTTTTCATCTCTTCTAAAATTTCAGTGTAGCGATGATGATTAACAATAACCACCACAGAATTGTAATTCTTAGCGGCTGCTCTAAGCATAGTAGGGCCTCCAATGTCAATATTTTCAATTGCCTCTTCTAAAGTAACACCTTCCTTAGCAATTATTTCCTTAAAAGGATAAAGATTAACAACAATCATATCAATGGGTTTGATATTAAGCTCCTCAAGTTGCTTCAAGTGTGATTCCTTAGTCTTATCAGCTAAAATCCCAGCTGAAATAACTGGATGAAGAGTTTTAACCCTTCCTTCTAAAATTTCTGGAAATCCTGTAACACTAGAAACCTCTACCACCTCAACCCCTGCTTCCCTTAAGACTTTAGCTGTCCCCCCAGTTGAAATAATTTCGACTCCAAATTCCTTAAGCTCCCTGGCAAAATCAACTATTCCTGTCTTGTTAGAAACACTAATTAAAGCTCTTTTTACTTTAACCATCTTTCCCCCTTTCACTAAGAAATTTTAACCCAAAGCTCCAATAGCTTCACCCCTAATCTTCTTCCTAGTTTCCTCACTTAACTCAATCAGCTCATCAAGATTGTTTTTTTCAACAATCCTAACTGACGATAAAGGCTTATTTTCTTTATTGAGAAAATCTTGGATTATCTTTCCCAATCTTAATTTTTTAATTCGCTCAAAGCTCCACTCTTTAACCAACTCTAGGGTTTCTCCCTTCCCTGCTTGAAAGAAAACATTAATTATAATAGCTAGAGGGAAGGCACTCTCTGAGAAGCAAGCAATCTCAGCTCCTCTCACTGCGTAACGATTACCATTAAAAGAAATGGTTAAGCCTCCTCCACTCCTGACTAGTTCAAAAGCTTCAACATCAGTAATGCTGTCACCAACATATACTACTTCTTTTAAACTATTGCCAGTCCTTTTTAGACTATCAAGAATAGCTTTAGCTTTTTCCTTTCCTCCAATAGGATTTAAATCTTTAAATATTTTTCCGCAAGGAAGCAAGGGAACTTCAAACCAAAAAATCTTATCCATCCTCTTCACTACTTCTTGAGAGGCTGGCTCTAAATCAAAGAGTGATTTAGCCTCAGGGTTAAATTCAATCAGGGGTAAAGAAACAATCTCATCAACCCACATTTTTAGTTTCTTCTTATCTTTATCACCTAAACTGTAATTGTCCCAATTAATTTTAGTGCAATAAATATTTTGCCAAGGGAGGTTTATCCTCCCTCCAACTGCATAGGCAAACTGCTCATAACTAGTGCTAATCATATAGGTAGGTATATTGTTAACGAGATAACTAAAGCATTCTTGAGCCCCCGGAACAAAAAGAAGACTCTTCTGAGAAAATTCTTTAACTTTATCACTGGTAAGGTCATAAGCTTTTAAAAATGGGGCTATTAGCTTAAGGGTATCCCCCGCTTTATAACCTGGCTTTTTAGCAATTAAAGCTAAATAATCATCATATTTGCTTACCCGAGTAAAGAAAGCTTCTCCATGGGGAATAAAATGAGCACATAACTCAAAAGCATTATCATTTAAACAAATTGGGCCTTCGCAATCAGTATTTAACTGCCTCATTTTTTTCTTCTCCTTTTAAATACTGACTAATTTGCTCGTTTAAACAATATCCCCCTTTTACTTCTTTTCCTCCCTCAAATACTTTACCGTCTCTAATTTCAATTTTTCCCTGAGCCATTTCTTTCAAAGTAAAATAAATCAAAGGGAGTTCTCTCTTGACCCCTTCCTTCCGAATCTTATTAAAGAGCAAGTTGCTTTCGCCCTCTTCCTCGATAATTTGATTTAAACTTTTCTCTTTTAACTTTTTTTCCAAATCATTCCACAAAGGTTCAAATGATAAACCTCTTAAAGAGAAAGAATAGTATGTAATAGGCGGCCCCCCATCCAATTCTGGGGTAACCAAATGCATCATTGCCCCAGTTTCAATAGCTCTTGCCTCAATTAACTGCCAGATTACTTCTTGCCAAGTCCCCCTAGGACCCCCTGGTAAAGCTGGGTGAAGGTTAATCATGTTATATTTTTGGCATAATTCTGGGCTGACAATGAGCATGTAACCAGCTAGAACAATTAAGTTTGGTTTGTAAGGCTGAATAAGTTTCTCAACCTCCCGATGGTAAAGAGTTCGCCACTCCTCAAGATTTTCCTTTCTTAAGTTAGGAAGAAATCTTTGAGAAGAGAGGGAAAGAAGCGGGAGATCATAACATTCAATAATTTTTAAAAACTCATCTGTTATTAATGCTTCTTTTTTTTGACGATTGGTAAAGACAAAAGAAATCTCAGCTAAAATATCCCTTTTCCTTATCCCATCATAAATAACTTGAAAAAGATCAATAGCAGCTTGGTCTCGTCCTGTTGAAAACCAACCAAACTTAAACTCCATATTTGCTCCCTTACCAAAAAGTTTCTATGCTAAGTTAATTTCTTGGAAAAATAAGTTGATAAATCATAATTCCTAAATCTCAAATCACAAATCCTCCTCAAAATAACTTCATTTCGGTCATTTTTGCTTTAGACATTTGACATTTTCTAGGATTTGACGCTTAGAATTTTTACTCCTTTCTCCTTGATCCTCTCCCCTTGCAAACTTTGTTTATTTTTTGGTAATTAATGCCTAAGCTTTAGGGACAAGGTACAATTCTTCAAGATTTGTTTGCTTCAATTTGAGCTAAAACTATTTCTAAGAAGTTATGGTCGGGGTAATTTTCCCGCCCATAGCCCGATATGCTTAAAGCAGCTGCCTTTGTTGCCAAGAAGGCACAATCGTGAAGAGATTTCTTTAAAAGAAGCCCCGCTAAAAAACCAGCTGCATAAACATCACCAGCTCCCGTTTTATCAACTACTTCAACTGATTCCGATGGCATTAAAAAATTTTCACTTTGAGAAAAGATATGGGAGCCTTCTTCTCCCTTTTTACATACAACTATCTCAGGTCCTAAAGATAAAATCTCCTTAGCTCCTTCTAAATAATTTCGGCCAGTTAAAATTGATATTTCTTGGTCGGTAGCAAAAAAAATGTAACTCCTTTCTATCAAAGGTTTTAAAGCTTTAATGCCTTTCCTTGCGTATAACTCCCCTAAATCAAAGCTAATCTTTACTTTGGAAGAAAGGATCTCAGCTACGCTTTTCTGAGTTCTAAAAGAAATCTCACCAACAAAAGAGCTAAGGTGAAGAAACTCAGTTTTCTCTAAATAAAAGAGGTCTATCTCATTAAAGGTTAAAAAATCATTAGCATTAGGAAAAACTAAATTTGATCTTTCTCCCTTCTCATCTAGAAGAACCAGGCAAACACCACTAAATTTATCTTTTCTAACCCGACTAACATCAATCCCTTCAAGACTTTCAATTAAGAATTGACCAAATTTGTCCCTGCCAACCTTTCCCACAAATCCAACTTCGAAACCCATCTTAGCTAAGGCATAAATAGTATTAGCTGCTTGACCACCACCACTTTGCCAAACTTTTTCCCCAACTCGATTAAATAAAGCTAAAGATGTCTCAAATTCCTGATAACTCCCGTAAATTTCCCTCCCTGGTCGAAATTTCTGCTCCTCCTCACCTAATAATTGAGGACTTTTGACTTGGTAAATTAAGTCGACATTTAAAGCACCAAATCCGATGACATCTTTTGGCCGATTTTTATTAAGAAAGTGAGATTTTTTTTCACCAAAAGATGTCATCTTTGATAAACGACCCCTTTGTTACCCTTTTTAACGATACCAATTTCAAAGGATTTTTGGCCACTTTCTTTCAAAATCCTTTGAGCTCTTTTAACCTCCTCAAGGGGTAGTACAAGGGCTAAGCCAATCCCCATATTAAAAGTTCTTAGCATCTCATTTAAATCTAAGTTGCCCAACTTTTGAAGAAAACTAAAGATAGGAGGGGGCTTCCAAGCAGATAATTTGATGAAAAAGGAAAGTTCACTTTTTAAAAGACGAGGGAGATTTAAACTTAAACCCCCACCTGTGATGTGAGCTATTCCATGGATACGACAACTTTCTATAACTTTTAAAAGAGGAAATGAGTAAACTCGAGTTGGCGTCATAAGCTCTTGACTAATTTCTTGACCAAGTTCTTGTGGCTTTTCTTTTAAGGAAAGATTATTTTCCTTAATTATCTTGCGAACTAGAGAATAGCCATTACTATGGAGTCCAGAAGAAGCAATCCCTAAAACTATATCCCCCTCCCTTATTTCTGAACCATCAATAATTTTTTTCTTTTCAACCACCCCAACAGCAAAACCAGCTAAATCATATTCAT
This sequence comes from Candidatus Geothermocultor quzhuomuensis, assembly GCA_015711795.1. Taxonomy (GTDB): domain Bacteria; phylum Actinomycetota; class Aquicultoria; order Geothermocultorales; family Geothermocultoraceae; genus Geothermocultor; species Geothermocultor quzhuomuensis. Next base: position 28,474 of record JACVJC010000019.1, on the reverse strand, counting down.
CTTCACCATAAAAATCAGGCATCTCAGCAGTTTCACCGCCTAAAAGTGAACAGCCAGCTAAACGACACCCATCAGCAATCCCTTTTACAATTTGAGCAATCCTTTCAGGAATAAGCTTACCACAAGCAATATAGTCAAGAAAAAATAAAGGCTGGGCTCCACTGGTTAAAAGGTCATTAACGCACATTGCCACCAGATCAATACCGACTGTGCTATGACTATTAAGAGCTTGAGCAATCTTTAGTTTTGTCCCTACTCCATCGGTCGCTGCTACTAAAACTGGTTCCTTGTACTTATCCTTCTCAAAAGAGAATAAACCCGCAAAACCACCAAGCTCACTGAGAACTTGAGGAGCAAAGGTCGACTTAACATAAGGTTTTATTAACTTTACCGCTTTTTCTCCTGCTTCGATATTGACCCCTGACTCTTTATAAGTAACCCGTTTTTTCACCTTCCAACCCTCTCCGTAGGTAAAGGAGATATTCAAAAGAGCAATCGAAAAACACCACAAACTTCTTTGCTCAGAGAATAATGGCTAAATTATTTGCTCTTTAAGAAAAATGGTCAAAAAAGTCAATAAAAAACTCTTTTTCTTTTTTCTCTACCTTTTCCTCTTTCTTCTGAATCTTTTCCTTTTCCACCTTTATTTCTTCTTTTACTTCTCCTTTTTCCTCCTTTTCAACTCCCTCTCCGGTCAAATCCACCTTAGCTTCTTCACCCACCATAATAAACCGATGTACTCTCCAATCAATTAAGTAACTTAAAATTAAAATCATGGTTGCAAGTATCATAGTACAAAGAATACTTCCTTCAGGCCCAAAACCACCCCCCGTATATAAACCAGCTCGACGAGTAATCTGAAAATAACTTTGACTAGGAAGATTGTAAATAGGAAAGCCAAAAATGTTGCCTTGAAAAAAATTCCAAGTGAGGTGAAAGCCTACTGGGAACCAAAGATTTCTTAAGAGTATATAGATAAGGCAGAGAAAAACTCCAAAGAGGAAAATATTAAAGATACCAAGAGGGTTCAAGCCCGCATTAATTATGTGACCTAAAGCAAAAAGAAGGGAAGAAATAGTAATTGCCCAAAAAGGGTTGGCCCCTTCAAGGAGATTTTGAAAAATGTAACCCCTAAAGATAATTTCTTCCATGAAAGCAACAGCGGTGAAAAAAAGGAGGCTCTTAATTATTAAAGGTCTTCCACCAGCCCAACCATAGCTTTTAATAGCAATTTCCCCCATCAATAAGTTAACGAAAAAGATGAAAGCAATAATCAAGCTACCTGATAAAAGTCCAAGAACAAAATATTTAAACCATCCTTCACTTGAAAATCCTAAGCTCTTTACATCTCTTTTCTCAATTTTACGTCTGAAAAAGAAAACAAGAGCAAACCACATGGGGTAGAGAGCAATTAAAATCCAAAGGGGACTAATTTGACGGCTGGAAAAGAAAAAATAAGCAATTAAAAAAACCAATGCTATTAAAATTAAATTAGCAAGGCAAAAGGTCAAGCAAAAAAAGACAACTCGCCAAATTGGGTTTTTTAATATTTGACTTAAAGATCCTTTTAGGTTCATGACATAAAGATTAAATAAATTAAATAATTTTACCAAATCTTCTTCTCTTCTTGCTACTCAATCATCATTTCTTTCCTTTACTTCTTACCTTCAGAAACTCGTCTCAAAATATCCCAGAAGGCACCTCGATAACCTTTTTTAATAGCATCAACTAAGAGTTTGTTCATATTATAGTTATAATTTCTCCCTAACTCATCAGAGATAGCAAAAAACATTGACCTATTTTCCCCAACTTCAGTGTAAGCAAGCGAGATAATCTCCATTCCTACCCTCGGTGAAATGTAATAAATTGGCTCAAAAAGGTTTTCATTTCCCTCAACCTTACCAAATAAACTTGGATTATCTTTAGTAACCCCTTCCCTTTGTACCATTTCCCCCAAGGCAGTTTCGGGATAAATTCTTATTCCAATCGCCATTCCCACTCTCGAAGGCTTAATTTTCCGCATTAAAGCAATTGTTTCTTTAACCGTTTCCCTTGTTTCACCTGGTCCGCCCAAGAGTAAATCGTACATAAAGGGAATTTCTAGTTGATGGCAAATTTTAGCCACTTTAACTAAATCATCTGAAGTAAAATCACGTCTTAAATTTTTTAAAATTTCATCACTCCCAGAGTCGACTCCAAAGTCAACCCCAGCACAACCAGCCTTTTTCATCAGTCTTGCGAGTTCTAGATCAAAGGGAGTAGGAGAAAGATAAGCATACCAAGCAAGCTCCTTACCTAATTTCCTTCGAATAATTTCTTTACAAACATCGACAGCATGCTCATAGGGAAGATTAAATTCTGAATCACAAAAATGAAAATGGAAAATTTTCTTACTCACGAGGGCTTCAATTTCATCAACGGCTGATTCAGGCGAACGCAAACGGAATTTTCTTCCCCTACCTACTGGGTCTGCACAGTAAATACAAGCTTTTTCGCAACCCCGTTTAGTTTCAACATTCCCCATTCCACCTTCTCGATAATATCTTTCGTTATTGATAAAGCTTCTTCTAAAAAAATTAAACTGGGACAAATCAATAAATTGAGGAGGATTGGAAAAGTAGCCATTTCCTCTTCGAAAAACAAGCCCAGGAACCTCTAAATAGCTCTCGTTTTGGGAAATTTTCTCCAAAAGAAGAGGAAAAGCTTCTTCTCCTTCACCTTTTATTCCCAAATCTAATCCGAGATAATTAAGAATTAAATCGGGCATTACTGAAAAGCCAACACCACCCAAAATTATTGGAGCATCACTCTTTTTCTTAAGCCATTCAACAATCTCTTTAATCTGAGGAATAATAAAATCCTGGCTGGTAAAATAGCAATCATCAGTATTCCTAATGGTTATCCCGATAACATCGGGGGAGTTTTCTTTGAAGTAAGTAATAATAGCTTTTCGAAAATCATTAGCAAAAGCTAAATCAAGAGTGTCAACAGCAAAACCCTTTGCCTCTAAAGCTGCCCCTAAATAATCAAGAGCAATTGGTGCTACAACCGGCTTCATCAAGTTAGTATTAACCAATAAAACCTTCATACTCCTGACCACCTTAGGGGACTAATAAATTTACCGTACCGCGCTGCTCTTTCGTCAATATTTTAGCATCTTAACAAATAAGTACCTAAGGGTCAGACTTTGCTGCAAGACTAGCCCTGAAAGCAAAAGTTTGACCCTTAGGTTTTCGGAATCCACACCTTATCTTTTTCAATGATGTGCACCACTTCCCAGCCCTTTTTTTTCAATTCCAGCGCAATAAAACGGCGATGGCAACGCCAAGGAAAGCGCTCAGCACAGAAAAAAGCAAATTTACCTTTCCTAACAACATTCTCCAGCCTTCTAATCCCTTCTTTAAAATCACTAGTTTGGGTGTAAGCTTCATATCCTCCCTTGCGATAGCCACCCAACTCCTTCCCAAGATAAATATAGGAAATACCCGCTTCCTCAAGTAATTTTCTTAAATTCTCTTGTTTAAAATGCCCCAAACGGCTGGTGGGAAAACTTCTAACATCGACTAAACTTTCTATTTGGTAAGCTTTAAGGCATTCAAGAAATTCCCTAAAAGTCCTAGTGCTTGTCCCAACAGTAAATATTTGTTTTTTCTTCATTTTATAAGATTCTTCCCCTACCTTTTGAAGAGTTATAGCGACCCAATCACTTTTGGGGTTCGATGATAACTTTGAGAGATTCCTTAGCTTCAACCACAAGTCTGAAGCCTAAGCCAGCTTCCGAAAGACTTAAGCGATGAGAAATCATATCCTTAACATTTATCCGCTTTGCTTTAATAAGTTCCAGTGCCTCCTTCAAGTCATCAGGAGCAGCACCATACGAAGTTAAAAGAGTAATTTCGTTGCGCCAAAGTTCATTAAGGTGGATGGGAATATTAATGCCTGGTTCAGGGACTGCGAAAAATAAAATAGTGCCTCCCCGGTCAATTGACTGAAGTGCTTGAGAAAAAGCAGGAAGGGCTCCTGTACAAACAATTACTTTATCTGCCAACCTCCCTTCGTTTACTTGGCGCAAGCGAGCAGGCACATCTTCACTAGCCTTTAAAGTAACATCTGCTCCAAACTTTTGAGCCGCTTCAAGGCGATAATCATTGACATCAACTGCAACGATTGGAGCTGCTTCTAAGTAATGAGCTAGTTGAATGTGAAGCAGACCAGAAACACCACTTCCAATAACCAAAACACTATTGCCTGATTTTATTTTTGCTAATCTTTGGCCCCGGATTACACAAGCCAGGGGCTCAATAAAGGTTCCCTCCTCAAAAGATACCTCATCAGGTAAGAGATAAACTCCACTCTCGACATTCAATCTTGGCACTTGGATATACTCAGCAAAGCCACCAGGGTGATAATTAGTTGTATGGAGAGTTTCACAGGCGGTATGATGCCCTCCTAAGCAATAGTGACAAGTGTTGCAGGGGACATGATGAGAAACAAAGACTCGATCACCAATTTTGTATCGCTCAACACCTTCTCCGACCTGAACAATCTCCCCAGCAATTTCGTGTCCCAAAACTAAGGGTGCTTTTTTGAGGCGGTACCACTCCATAACATCGCTGCCACAAATTCCGCTCGCCATTACTTTTACCAGTAACTCACCGGGACCAATTTCAGGAATAGGCATTTCCTCTAGCCTCACATCGCTGTTGTTGTAATACATAGCAACCCGCATCACTCACCTCGTGAATAGTAACTTGTCACTCGTGACTAGTCAATTTCCTAAGGTCAAATTGCCACAGGTCTCGGGTCCAATGAATTTTGACTGAACCCTGAACACCTGCTCGTCAGCAGGCAGGTTAACTACTAGCTTTTATGTTCTCATAAAGGTTGTAAGCTTCATCAACAGTTGCGTTTTCATGGACAATTTTGCGCACCGCTTGAATCATAGCTACTGGAGAATCTGATTGAAAAATATTTCTTCCCATATCAACTCCGACTGCCCCAGCTTGAATTGCTTTAAAAGTAAGTTCTAAAGCATCGCGTTCAGGTATTTTTTTGCCACCAGCAATAACCAAAGGAACAGGTGTGCTTTCAACCACCTTTTCAAAGCCCTCACAGTAGTAAGTTTTAACAAGGTGAGCTCCCAGCTCAGAAGCAATACGACAAGCAAGACCTAAGTAACGAGCATCCCTAGCCATCTCTTTTCCTACTGCCGTAACCGCAAGTACTGCAATACCATATTTTTCACCTTCATCAACTAGCTTTGAAAGGTTAAGCAAGGTTTGATGCTCATGGGGAGAGCCAACATAAATGGAAAGGGCAACGCCAGCTGCATTAAGGCGAATTGCCTCTTCCATTGAAGTGATAATCCCTTCATCAGAAAGGTCATCTTTGAGAATGCTATTGCCCCCAGAAACCCTTAAAACTATAGGAATGTCAAAACTTGGGTCAATTGAAGTTCGCAAAACTCCCCTTGTAAGCATCAAGGTGTCCGCATAAGGAATTAGTGGCTCGATTGTCTTGCGCGGCACCTCAAGCCCAGTTGTTGGACCCAAAAAATATCCATGGTCAACCGCTAACATAACTGTCCGCCCCGTATCAGGTTTGATAATTCGAGCTAATCTGTTTCTTAATCCCCAGTCCATTTCCAATCCCTCCTTTGTTTTTCCTTCACCAACTCTAAAGATTATAAACCATTTTATTAAGATTTTTTAAGAAGCGATTCTACCTGTTAAATTATTTAATTTTGAAGCTCTCATGCCCATCAACGCTTTCACACTTTCTTACTTTAGTGAGAAAGAAGAGATTAAGAGCCTCGATGAAAATTTAACAGATTTTTAATATTTTCATAACTAACGCTTAACACCTCCTTCCGACAATTGAGGTAGACCTTTCAATAATCAAGGTAAAAACTCTGAAGGAAGGAGGTGATTAAGATGAAAAAGGTGAGAACAATCTTAAGTCTAGTGGCTGTCTTTTGTATGGTGTTTGCTCCGTTAGCGGAAGCAGTTACTTTGGAAGGAAGCGGCACCTTGATTGCCAAAGGACAAGGGACTGCCAAGTTTAAAGGAAGCAGTGACCTCAACCTTAAAGGAAACGGGGTCCTCTGGGTTAAGGATAACGCTGGAGACGCTCAAATTGATGTTAAAGGCTATGGTTATAAGAAAGTGCTTTCTGACGGAACTGTTCGCTATAGTGGCTTCCATGGGCATGCCAAAATCTCTGGCTCAAATATCAAGGTTAGAATTCGAGGCTGGAGAATTCATATGGTCGTCAAGGGCACAGGAACAGCCTACCTGAGAGGCAAAGGAACTTACCATGTCAATGAAAAGAAAGGCAGATGGTCACTAAGGAGTACCTATATCGAAGTGAGCGAGACTAAAGAGACGACAAACTCAGCTAGCCAGTAAAAAAGTTGCCCCGCCTCTGGCGGGGCAACCAATGCCTAACAAATTAAAAAACAAGGAGGTATTAAAAATGAAAATAAAGAATATCTTAAAAAAGATAATGGTCAATTTCTTAATTTTTGGTATGTTGCTCACCGAAGGAATTGCCCTTGCAGAAATGCCCTCATCTCCCCAAACTCAACAGGCTCCCAAAGGCAATTTTGGAGCGCCCAGAAAGGGCATTGAAGAACTAAGGGGTTTACTAGGTAAAATTAAAGAAAAATTAGAAATCCTCAAAGAGCTCAAAGAGGAAATTAAAGAAGCGCATAAGGAAAATCCTAACCCACCCAAAGATGCCCGAAACTTTATTGAGAAAGCAAAGCAACATTTCCAGAAGGCAAAAGCCATCTTAAAAGAATTAAAGAAAAAGCGACAGGAGGCAAAGAACTTAAAAAAAGAAAAGGCTCCACATCTTAAAGAACGCCTGAAAGGCAAGAGCAGAAGAAATATCTTAAATCGTTTAAGAGGAGCCAGAAAAGGATTTCAAAGGGTCAGAAAGCTTCTATTAAAAGCAAATCAGGAACTTGACCAAGCCATATTCTTCTCTCAAAAAGCTCTTGATTTTATAGGAAATCAAGACGCAAGCCAGAATGGGGAAGGGCTTTCCTTAGATGATTTGTTTATCTAAGTTTCCCATAGCTCCCATAAACTCTTTCAAATGGTCGGCAAAGAAACCGTGAAAACGGTTCCTTTGCCGACCTCACTTATTACTTCAATTTTTCCCCCAAGGGCTTCAATCATCTCTTTGGAGATAGCAAGCCCCAGCCCAGCTCCTCCTGCCTTTTTAGAGCGCGACTTGTCAACACAGTAGAAGCGGTTAAAAATATAGGGCAAATGCTCCGGGCTAATGCCAATTCCGCTATCCTCAACCTGAATCTTTACCTCCCTTAACCGTCCCGGGAAAGCTCTTAAAATAACCCTGCCACCCTCAGGAGTATACTTAAAAGCATTATCTAGAAGGTTACTTAAAACCTGTTCAAGGCGATCTTCATCGCTGAAGACTCGGTTTACTTCTTTGCCTAACTCAACTTGAAAAAGTATTTTCTTCTCTCTAGCAATAGATTCAAACTTCTCGGAAATCCGAGCAAAAAGTTCTCTTATTTCCACATCTCGAAGTGTCAACTGAATTTTTCCTGCATCGATGGTCGCTAGGGCCAAAAATTTCTTTATCAACCTTATTAACCTTTTGCTTTCTTCATTTATAATCAAAAGAGCTTTCTTTGCTTCCTCTTCCCCTCGAGTCACCCCGTCGAGCAATGCTTGAGAAAATCCTTCGATTGATGTTAAAGGAGTGCGAAGTTCGTGGGCAACATTAGCAAGAAAATCCTTTTGCATTTGGTAAGTCTTCTTAAGCATTTGAGCCATAAAATTAAAGGTTCTAGCTAGCTGGCCAACTTCATCTGAGGAAAGTACCTCAACTTTTTGGTCAAATTTTCCTTGGGCTACCTGGAGAGAGGCTTTGGTTAGCCGCTGGAGTGGTCGGGAAATGGAAAGAGAAAGATATAATCCAACGAGGATAGAAAAGGTAAAGGAAATTAAAGCCGACCATAAAAGAAGAGTTAAAAGGGGACGCTGAGCTTTAGCTAAGTCTCTTAAAGGGGTGATCAAAATAACTGCCCCATCAAAATCTCCATCTTTTATTAATGGGGCACCAACTATTAAAACCCTTGTTCCCAATTGAGGAAGAAATATTTGCTTTTGAACAACCTGACCTTTATATAAAGAAGGTAAATCTAGCTCTAAGCTTCTCTTAAAGGGAGAGGCTTGAGTGTCAAAAGTTGTTTCTCCATAAGGACCAAGCAAAATCAATCGAGCTTTCAAAAACTTACTCCCAAAAGAAATTACCTTTCCTCGATTAACTATGAGGTTTTTTTGAAGCCTTTCCCTTCCCAAAAAGCGAGAAAGCAACAAAGCTTGGCTAGTTAATTCACGACTTTTTGACTTAATAGCATAAGAAGTCAAAAACCGAAAAAAAAGAAAAGAAACGAGAAAAAGAGAGATTAAAATCACTAAAGCATAAGATGAAATAATTTTTGAGCTAAGAGATTTAAACATTTACTTCCCCTTAAATTTATATCCAACCCCCCAAATCGTTTCAATGAAAGAGGGATTTTCCACATCATCCTTTAATTTCTCCCGCAGATGGCGAATGTGAACATCAACAGTGCGTAAATCACCATAAAATTCATATCCCCAAACTTTTTCCAAAAGTCTATCTCGACTAAAAACAACACCTGGGCTTGAAGCAAGAAATTTTAAAAGGTCAAATTCTTTGGCTGTTAAAGTTATCACTTCATTGGCCCGACAAACTTCTCTCCTTTTTAAATCTATCGTTAAATCTTGAAATTGGAGCTTTTCCTTTTCCTCAATTGGGGCTTGAGACCTCCTTAAAACCGCTCTTACTCTGGCAATTAGTTCCCTGGGACTAAAAGGCTTGGTGATGTAATCATCAGCGCCTAACTCCAACCCCAAAACCTTATCGACTTCAGTTTCTTTAGCTGTTAACATAATAATAGGAACAGGAGAACTTTTTCGGATTTCTCGGCAAATTTCCCAGCCATCAACTCCTGGAAGCATAATATCAAGAATTATCAAAGAGGGTTTGAAAAGCTCAAATGCTTCAAGAGCCTTTCCTCCATCAGAAACTCCTTCAACTTGGAATCCTTCATTAGAAAGGTAAAGTTTTATCAAATCAATAATATTTTCTTCGTCTTCGATGACTAAAATTTTCTCCTGCATTTTTAGCTTTCAGAAAAAGTTTAACAAACTTTTAAAAATTTCTCCTTCACAGTAACAAGTTAAATTAAAAAACGAGTTAGTCAATCCCTAAATTTTTTAAAAAATCCAGCCCTTTTCTTAATTCTTCAACAGAAAATTCAGGAAAAACCTCGACTATCTTTATAGTTTCCGGCTTGAGATAAGGTTTAATTAATTGAAAATCAATCTCTCCTTGACCAGGAACTCTATGGTCAAGGCGTCCAATACAGTCATGAAGATGAATACCAATCATTTGATCACCATAATTTTTCAGTAGTTTTCCTGGCTCAAGAAGATTAAGTTTTTCAAGGGAATTAGCATGCCCGACATCGTGCCAATACCTCAAGTTGCTCCCTTGAAATTCTTTTAAAATAAAGCTAATTTCCTCAAAACTGGGTATCTCATCATAAAAATAGCGATTTTCAATGCCAAGAAAGATTTGATATTTCTCGGCAACCTTTAGAATTTTATCAAGGGTCAAAAGGGTATAGTCAAGAAACTTGGAGCTTTTCTTCAATCTCTCCTCCCTAACTTCCTCAATGATTTCCCTTGCTTCTTCACTCTCAATCTTTCCCTCTTCAAAAAGTTTCTCAAGCCTCTTCAAATCAACTTTAAGGGGGGCTTTTCCCAAATGGAGAATGACAATATTAGCTCCAAAATCAAGGGCATGCTCCATCGTCAAAATAGTGTACTTTACTGCCAAATCCCTTTCCTCCTTGTCTTCAGAGGAAAAGGAAAAAGCATTACCACTAACATTAGAAACACTAGAGGGAGTAGGAAGGAAATTATGGACGCTTTTTACTTCAAAGGCTTCTTTTTTAAAAAGAGGCAATAACTCCTCCACCCAACTAGCTGAAAGACGGTATTCAAGCTCAACTAGGCTAACACTTAACTCCAATAGTTTTTCAACTAATTCCTTAGGGCTATTTACTTGCTCTGAAAGCCAGCTCGTTGAAACCCCAAGCATCTATCCTCCCATTCAAATCGGGAATATAGTAACTTGAAATCATCACACCCGACTTGCCAATCAAATCAAAAAGAAAAGGGACTTTCTTTCTATTTTTGAATTTTTATTTACTCGCCTCTCACTGCTCCGCTCAACCTTTGCCTCTGTCCAATTTCTCTCGTATTTCAGTCTCTTCTTCAATCCATTTCAAAAAATCGGGATTACCTCCTGAAATTTGAAGAGAAACAATGCAAGGTAAAGTATAGGAATGAATTTTTTTAACTTCTGAAATTAGCTTCTTCACAAGTTCACATCGGGTTTTGGCCAAAACAAGTGTTTCGCTTTGAGAGCAAAGTTCACCTTCCCACCAATAAAAGGATTCAATCTTTGGCACAATATTAGCACATGCAGCTAAACGCTTTTTTGTTAAGTGCTGTCCAATCTTCCGTCCTTCTTCTATATTGCTTGCAGTAATATAAATTAAACACCATTTGCTATTCCCTTTCACTCCCCAACCTCCTTCACTGATTTTCTAGTTTATTCTTAGAAACCTCAAGCCCTTAAGTCTTTATCGACTATTCTACCTCAAACGCAAGAGAGCCTGCTTCAAAAAGGGATTTTGAGGGTCAAGCTTTAAAGCTTTTTGATAGTACCTAATAGCTTCTTCCTTCTTGCCCATTTCTTCACACACTTTTCCAATTTCAATAAGATACTTTAATGATCTGGGCTTAAGCCTAAGGGCTAACATCAGCTCACCAAGAGCTTCTTCTAATCTTCCCAACGAAGCATATGCCAAGCTTAACTTATATCGTGCTAAAGAATAATTGGAATCAATCAACAAAAGAAGTTTATAGTACTTGACCGCCTTTTCAATATCTAAACTATTAGGTTCTAATTTACCTTTTGAATAAAATAAGTCTCCTAGATATAAATAAGTATATTCATTGTGTGGATTGAGCAAAGCCACCCGTTGAAGAGATTGTTCTGCTTGGTTAAAATAGGTCAATTCCTTTGTTTGCTCAACAATCTCAGTCAATATTTTCCCTTTAATTAGAGAGTATTCGCTTTCCAAAGGATAAACTTTTTCAGAGAAAGTCAAATGAGAAACCATCCTTGGTAAATCCTCATTTGACAAAGCAATTGAAGCCTGGCGCAAATGATAATCACCAACTAAAGAAAGAGAAGGAGGGAACAAAAGGAAAATTAAGAGAAGACCTAAAGGAAAAATAGCAAACAAAAGAGAATTTTTAGGAAAATTAAAAAGTTGAACTGGTTTTTTTATCGCCTCATCATCTTGCTCGAGCAAGTAAAAACCAACACCAAGAATAAACCAAAAAAGGGAGGAAACTTCAATCGTGCTAAAATGGAAAAGCAAAGTTAATAAATAACTTAATGTCCCGGCCAATATCCCGCTAATCAAGACACCATTTTCTCTTGCAATCGGCACAGTTATCCATCCTCGGATAAAAAAATAAAGCATCAGGGCAAGAAAAAAGAGGAGAAAAAAGAGGCCAGCTGATGCAGAAAAATCTAGCAAGAAATTATGAGCTTTATCAGTTACAACCCCATGCCCATACCACCTTTCAAAGTCAGATGTTAAGTAACGAGGAAAGACCATCTGAAAGGAATCGAGACCCCAACCCGAGATAGGACGGTCAGCTATTATCTTGAGGCTTTCCTTCCAGATAATAAATCTTCCGCTCACTGTATATTTCCTTAATGACCAGGAGAAAAAAGCAAAGAGAGAAGTTACAATGATAAATAAAGCAGGTATCAAAAGAAAAATCCTTCTCTGCTCAAAAAACCTTTTAAAATCTTTTAATTTCCAAAGGAGAGAAAAGAACAAAAGTCCCCCAATTAAACCAACCCAAGCCCCCCGAGAATCAGTGAAAAAAAGACAAGCCATACCGACTAGAAAAGAAATAAATGCCAAAATTTTTGTTTCTTTGCTTTGAGTTTTAAATAAAAAAGAAAAAATTATTGGTAGAAAAAGGGCAAGATAAGCACCTAAATAAGAAGCGTTGCCAAAAGTCGAACGACTCCTTGTAATATCGACACTTTGAGCCCATCTTATAAAGTCAAGCCCAAAATGCTGAACTATCCCATAAATTGAAACAAGCAAAAGGCTTAAAGGAACAAGCCAAATTAATTTATTTAAGTTATCTTTATCACTTAAAAAGTAATACCCACAAAAAGCTAGCCAGAAATAGCCGAGCCAAGAAGTTAAACCTTCATACCGAGAATACTGCCCAAAGAAGCTGGTCGGAAAGTGTAAAGAGGTAAAAGTAGCTATAATTAAAACAAAAGTTAATAAAATAAGGAAAAAGAAAGACGGTGACCCAAAGAGCTTAAAGTCCTCTTTTCCCCAAGAAAATAAAGAGAAAAAGAAAGTAAGAAAGAAAACATGATAAAAAAGGACTAATTTTGGAGGATTAAACATGTTATATCCCCAAGGATTAAAAATTAATGGCTCCAAAAATAAGAAAAGAAGCAAAAAAAAGTTAATTATAGTCCTCTGCTTGATTTCCATATCTCCTCAAAGTAACTATTGGTATTAAACCAATCAAAATCAAAAATCAAAATATAATAAATATCATTTTAGTTTAGTAGCTAAGGTCTAGTGAATTTTGACTAAACCCTAGCCTCCAATTTAATGAGCCCTGCTATCTCTTAGTCTTTCTTCTCACTACTGCCTAGCAGACAGATACCCACCCTCTACCTTGCTTGGTCAGCTTGTTACACCCAAAATCTCTGCTACCATAAACTGAAGAGACTTCCACCACTTTGACATTTTATTATCTTCATCAACCATGAAAATCTTCTTAGTGGAACTCTTCTTTAAAAAACTCTTGTGTGATATTGAATTGTGAGGCAAGCTTAGTTGTCGGCGGCTCTTTGCTCTTTCCCATTGAAGAGCGGCTTGACCAAATTCTCCCCGAAGAGTTATTTGAGTTAAAGCGTGGAGCTGCTCAAAAATGAGATTATCGTAATTATCCTTCACTACCTCGCCTTTTAGTTGATACAAAACCTTACCGTTTTTCTCATACCGGTGAAGATTCTTGGAGAGGGTGATAACAGCTTGATTTAAAAGCTTATAAGCTTTTAAATCCTGAGTAACAAGGCAGTAATCGTAAAGGCCGAAAAGAGCAAAGATAAAGCCGTTTAAAACATGGCTGGGAGGATTTGTAGGGTATTCCTCAAACCAAATCCCTCCATAATCATAAGAAGCAACCCCCCCGTTCCTTACATCTTTCCAGAAAGGCGCAACAGCCATCTTAGCAACCTTTAAATATTTTTCATCACTAGTTGCAATGTAAGCTCGAGTTAAAAGAGATATACCCAACCCTTGAGTCATCGCTGAAATCCAGCCTGGTCTTAAAGAATGGGATTGAACAGCATTACTGTGTCTCCATAAACCATTTCTCTGGTTGCTAACTAACCAATCTGCCTGCTTGATAAAGATAGGAAAATAACGACCATCTCCATCCAAGTATAGCTCATAAGCTCCCAATCCATATTGGGCAACTGCACTGGGGTTATAATACCTTTTTGAGTTAGGATTACCCCTTCGGGGGTACTCAACAACTGGAATGCCTTTTTCGTCAAAAGGAGAATTAGCTAAAGCTCCTTTCTCTACATTAAGAACGAATTTCTTTCGGCTTATATAGTAGTAAGAAGGGCTGGCTTGAGTAGGAAGGGAAGAAAGTAAAAAAAACAAAAAAAAGAAAGGGAGTATAAAGAAGCCTCTCTTAAATGTAATTCCCAGATTAATCCTCAAAAAAGACACAAATCAAGTATAACACAACCAACGAACAAGAACTTAAGCTTAGAAGCTATTAGACTAAAGTATTTTACAGACCTGAAAAACTAAAGTTCTACTGTCTTCAATTTACTTAATGCTCCCAGCTTTACTACTTAAGGGCATTATTTATCTGTGTTTCTACCGTGCTGGAAACAGCTCCTTGTCCACCAAGAATATATATCTCACTTATCTTACCTTTGTTATTAGTTAAAAAAGTCTTAGTAGCTAAAGATGAATCAAGATCAGTTGGAAAAACTAGCAAAATAATTGAAGAGGTTTTCCCGCCATAGGGACCACCTGCTAAAGCATCCGGGAAGTTATACCCCGTTGCAATTAAAACTTTTGACCAGCTCATTCCTAGTGAAGTAGCTGCCTCTGCCAAAGCTTTGGCTGTCTCAAACCGATTGGCTCCAGAGTAGCGACTTGAGGAGGGAAGCTTAGCAGCCACAGCATCAGAAACAACTCCTGTTCCACCCATAATAATTGTGCTGGTTATGCCAAATTCAGATATTCCTTGAGAAGTTGACCAAGGAATAATATCTTTTTTAACTAAAAGAATGGGCATTGACTTATAAGCAGCCAATGATGAAACAGCTAAAGCATCAGGGAAGTTCAAGCCAGTAGCAATAACAGCCGTAGTACTCATGGCTGAACCTTTCTTTGACTTAAGTTCTTTACCAATGAGGTAAGCAGTCTCATAGCGGTCTAAACCACCAATTCGACTAACGGAAATGCTCGAACTAATTGCTTTAACAGCACTCTCAACCGTGGCTGATATTGCTCCCGTCCCTCCTATTAAAAATACCTTGGTTGCTCCTAAACGGATAATTTCATTCTTAGTGTCAGAAGGCAAAGAATCGGGCAAGGTTAAAAGTATCGGTCCATCATAAGCATAAGCTAAAGGTGCAGCTGCTAAAGCGTCAGGGAAATTTTCACCAGTTGCTAAAACAACTGTTGAGGCACTTGACCAACCTTTTTTAGAAATTTCAACGGCCGTCTGATAACGAGTGGCACCATAAATTCGACTGGCTGCTGCTGCTGAACGAGTCATAAAACTCCAACTTTCTGAAGAAAGGGAATGACCTGTATAATCCTCAATTGAACTGGTTAAATAAGCAGTGTAAGAAGTTGAAGGGCTTAAATCAGATGAAGGGTCAAGGGTCGCAACTCGATTGGCGTAACTGACGGTTGCTGCTACTGTAGTCCCCCCAGAAGTCTTGAGATAAAAGGTACTAGTAGAAACATTTTTAACATCGTCTGAGAAGGTCACTGTGACATTTGTGCTGAGTGAAACGCTAGTCTCGCCGGAAGCTGGTGTGCGAGATTTCACTCGCGGGGGATTATCTACTACCACGGGAGTTGAATCAAAATCACCCCAGGTGCTAGTAGCTACTCTAGCATGGACGTAAATGGTTCTTGTTCCGTCATCAACTTTAGTAGTGTCCCAAATAGCTGTTCCGGTTGTGAATTCATCAGAAGCTGAAGGGGTATTTGTTAAGGTCATTGTGGTTCCACTCCCTCCTGTTGTATCAATAAAATACTCCATAGCTGTAATAGTTTCACCAGCTGTATCAGTAGCAAGAGCAGTAATAGTTGTATTGCCAGTAACAGTAGTATTTGCAGTTGGAGTTGTAATATGAGTTTTTATAGTAGTTGATTGAGAAAAAACAGGTAGTAATTTAGTTAATAATCCAATCAAGAGAAAAACCATAAGAAAGAGAGAAATTTGAAGTAACAACCTCACAGAAAACTTTCTTCCCATCTCTACCTCCTTTTCATTTAAGAGAACTGAAATAAAATTACCGTAACTTGGAAGAAAAATCAACAGAAAAGGTCACGCTTCCAAAGAAGCCTGACCTTTTCTTCAGTCTACAGTCTTCAATCTGTATTTTTAGCTCACTGCCTCATCTATCTCTTCTTGAACAACAGTTGAAACAGCTCCTGTTCCACCTAAGAGGTAAATGTAATTAATACTTGCTCTCTTTGCTACCAAAATGCTCTTAGTCGCTGGTGACTTATCTAAGTCAGTTGGATGAACTAAAAGCATTGGCCCAGCTAGCTTAGCTGCTAAGGCACCACCAGCTAAAGCATCTGGGTAATTAGCACCAGTGGCAATAAGAGTTTTACTCCAACTCATTCCCTGGTCAATAGCGTATTCAGCAATTTCCCTAGCCGTCTCGTATCTGTTGGTGCCAGCCAGTCTCGTCGCATTAGGCAACTGCGCCTTAACACCACTTGAAACAACACCAGTTCCTCCAACAATAATGGTTCTTGTGATGCCTAAGTCAGATATAGCTTTTGAGGTAGCACTTGGAATTGAATTTTTAGTAACCAGTAAGATAGCCATCTTCTTATACCCAGCTAGACCAGAAACAGCTAAGGCATCAGGATAGTTTTCACCTGTCGCAATAATAGCATATTTTGATAAGCCGGAGCCCAGTTTGCTCTTGAGTTTCCTCGCAATAGCAGCTGCTGTTTCATAACGGTTAGAACCATAAACTCTTTCAACCACATTTACCGTTGTTTTTGAGATGATAGCCGACTTAACAGAATCTGATACTGCCCCCGTTCCACCTAAGATAATAGCTTTAGTTGCCTTCAAGCGGTTTATCTCATTTTTAGTAACTGATGGTAAGAAACCAGGCTCAGTTAATAAAATGGGGGCATTGTAAGCTTTAGCAAGTGGTGCTCCAGCTAAGGCATCGGGGAAGTTCTTTCCAGTAGCAATGATAACTGTTGAGGCACTTGACCAGCCTTTCCGGGAGATTAAAACAGCTGTCTCATAGCGGTTTGTCCCAGACAACCGGCTAATAGCAGCTCCAGCACTTGGAGCAGCTGCACCTCCACCTCCTCCAAAGCCACCAGCCACAATAGCACCAGCTGTTAAGCCAAACAAGGTGGCATGACTAATTTGAACAGTTAAAGTCTTGTTACCTTGCTCATCAGTTCCTTGAGTCGCTTGAACACTAACCCATTTTCCTTTAGCTGGATGATAGTAAGTAAAGTAGAGTGAAACAGTTCCTGAAAGAGTATTTTTAACTGCTTGCCATTCCTCTTCTGTATAGTGAATAGTGATAGTGATTGGTGAATCAAACTCTGAAACAACAAGGCCTGTTTGGGCATCCATAACTAAAAGTGAGTAAGCTGAACCAACTAGCTTGGAAGCATCAACTCCCTCAAGAAGAGCACTTCCAACAGTTTGCAAGAGCTCAAACTTCAAAGGAGTATCAGCTGTTTTAGTCGTCAAAGCTTCCAGAGTAATGATGACATCTTGATGGAGAGCTTCTTTGGGAATGGAAACAGTAATATAGGAATCGCCTTGAGCACTTGCAGTAGTATCTTGGTCAGGCCCACCTTTCTTCTTACCTTTGCCATATTGAGTATCAGGAAGAGTATGAACAGTAATAGATTTAATCTCACTTCCATCACTTTCGTTTCCAGCTGTATCTACTGCTGTTACATAATAGTAATAAGTAGTTGTCTTTTGGATGTTCCAGTCATTGTAGAAGTAGCTTGAGTCATGTCCATCCCAAACAACATAAGCAATGTTCTGGAATCCAGTTGGAGTACTTTCAGCCCGATAAATGTTATAGCCGGCTCTATCTTCTGCTTGGTTTTGTGGGTCAGCCCAGTGAATTTCGACACCCTTTTGTGGTGAGTAAGTAACTTCAATAATATTTGGTTTCTTCGGTGGGTGAGTGTCAAGTAAGTAAGGAGCTTCAACAGTATTAAAAACTGTTAAAGAAGCATCCCAACCAATAGCAACTATCTTGTAGGTACCATCTTCTAAATTAGAGGTGTCGATTCTTGTCTCAAACCAGTCAGACCCGGCTGTTCTCGTTACAATATTCGTATAACCAACGTAAGCAGGAATGAGAGTGAGGCTAGAGTAACTTCCGTCATCAAGCAACTGTTGATAGTAAAACTCAACTTGATAGACACCGGCTCCACCCTTGGCTTTAATAACTGGATTAGCTTTAAGGGTCGTAGTTGCTTCTGATGACGATTCTGGATAGAGCTCTAAAGATAAGTCAACTAAGTTATAAGTAACTACTGCCGCATGAGATAGGCTTCCGTTAGGGATTGCTTTGACCATAAAGGAAGTACCAGTTGCTATTTCTTGAGTTGATAAAGAGTAGTACCAGTCGCTAGTTAAAGGGTACTGAGCAGCTCTAGTTGTATTAGCATCAGCCAAGCCAGCTGCTATATCATACCATTTAGCTGGGATCCAGGTTACAGTATCAGTTGAAATAAACATCTCAATGTAGTTAACGGCACTTCCAGCCATCATCCAAATAGTTGGGTTAGCGGTAACCGAGAAGCCATCATGGGGATAGTAAATCGATAAGGATAAAGTATCTTCATAGTAGTATGTAACAGTTACAGCTTTAGAAGTGTCTCCATTTGGATAAGCTCTCACTTGATAGTAACTCCCGCTCGCTAGTTGAGAAGTATCAAAGGTAATCGTAAACCAGCTTCCACTCTGTGCACCGTTACCAATTGTCGTCCAGATACCCTTATCATAATACTCAAAGGTAACAGCTGTAACATCTTGTCCAGCATAACAAGATAAGGTCTCATTGGGATTGATAGTTGAGCCATCAGCAGGATAAAGAATTAAGCTTAAATCTTCTTTGAACCAGTAATTCGAGTAAGCAAGGTCAGAGGGATTGATACTTAAATTAGGTTGAGCTCTCACTGTGTAAGTAGTGTTTGTAAGCAATCCTAAAGTGTTCCAACTAAAGGTAAAGTTGTAGCTTCCAGTTGTTCCAGTTGGTCTTGACTTAGTGCCAATAGTTGTCCAGGATGGGTCAGATTCTTTCTTGTAAGAAACGGTGACCGTTGTAACACTGCTTCCACCTGTTACAATGAGAGACTGGGAAGCACTTCTGACCAAAGTAGTGCTATCAGGTGTAAAGGAAAGGAAGAGGTCGGAAACTAGCTTGTAATAGATATAAGCTGCTTTACCTCCTTGGTTATTTGGTATAGCTCTTAAGTAGTAAGTTCCAGGAGAATTACTAACTGTAGCTAATGTGTCCCACTTCACCTGCCACCAGGATGTTCCTGAAATCTTAGTAGCATATCCAATATTGGTCCAAACCCCATCTTTTTGAACTTGATAAAGGACTGTGGAGACATCCTTTCCTCCTTTAGCCATCAAGGTTGAATCGGGGAATACATTAGCTAAATTAGCTGGCGATAGCTCTAACGATAAGTCAGGCTTAATGGTGTAGGTAACATCTTCAGTTGTTATTAAGGAACCATTTTTATCTCTTGCCTCTGCTAAGACAGTATAGGTTCCTTCAGCCAAGTAGCCAGTTGACCAGTTAGTGTAGTACCATGGAGTTGAACCCTCTTTTGTAAGTTTGCCTAGAGATAACCAAAGACCATTTCCAGCAGTGTAAGAAGCATCAACCGTCGCAACAGAAGCGGAATCAGCTTTTACTCCAATCTTAGGATTATCCGATGGGCTAAAGGAAGTACCTGATGGCGGTGAGAAGAGTAGTTTAAGGTTAACATTAAAGGAAGCTTGGGCACTCGTTCCATAAGAACCTCTTGCAACAATGTTGTAAGTACCAACCGAAAGACCCGAAGGAACTGTTACAGTAGTTGAGAAGGAACCACTAGCACTAGCTGTTGTACTCTCAATAAGAGTTGAAGCACCAGCTGCTGTTTCTCGATAGAGCGAGATGACATCTTTAGGAATAAAGTTACTACCATCAATTCCAAGGGAATCTCCGGGAACAGTTTGAGTCGTGCTTAAAGTAATGCTTGGTGGAGTTGCCTTGTAATAGAACTTCGATGTGGCTTGGGTTGAATTTCCTGCCATATCTTTAAGGTCTATCTTAAGAATGTGAAGCCCTTCCTGCGTACTTAAGTCATGGAGTGGAATAATGAGTTCATCGCCAACCTGAGTTATTCCTGAACCTATAGTGGCGATGCAGCAAGTAGTATTTTTTTCTGGATAGAAGTGAGTGAAGTTAATAGTTCCCGCAGCCACACCTAAGCCCGTATCAGTTGCATTAGCTGTCACTGTTACTGATGAAGTATAAGTAATCTTGTTGTTAAGAGGAGTGAGTCCAGCCGGCGGATAAGTAAAGTTAACAACTGGTGGTGAGTTATCCATGCCAACTTTAAACACAAACGACTTGGTATTTTCCTTGTTACCATAAATATCCTTGCTAAAATAATACAGGGTGTGAACACCAGAAGAACCAGTAATGGAAGTAGAGTAAGTCTTCCAGCCGGTAGCCGAGGTTGAATCCCACTGATAATAGGTTGAGCCGGGTTCGCTTCGAGACATATTGACCGTTGGAGTAGTTGCATACCAACCAGCGGGAGTACCATCAGGTGAGTCAGGAATAATCGAAAGAGTAGTTATTGGTGGAGTATCGTCAATGCCAAATGTAACTTCCTTGCTTGAAGTATTTCCAGCTCCGTCTTTAGCCGTAACTACTAAGGTATAAGCTCCTCCAGCCGTTATCTTAGTTCCGCTGACAAATGTCGCTCCATTTAAAGTAGTAGTCGAATCATAAGAAGAAACATCACAAATTGATATGACTGGTGTAACTCCAGAAGCACCATATGTTGTGCCAGAAGTAACGCCAGTGATAGTAATAATGGGAGCAGTTTTATCAACAACAACAGTGTAACCAAGGGAAAGGTCGCTTGAAAGTCCCGTTCCTGTATCAGTTGCTTTAGCTTTAAGAGTGTGGCTTCCTTCGGACAAGCTGACTGTTTTGTTAAACTCATTTATCACAGTTGCTGTTGTTGTTCCAAGGCTAGCTGTTATTGTTCCATCAAAAAGCTCAACTAAAGTTCCTGCCTCAGAGATTCCAAAGACATTAACTGTACCCGTGCTTGACGGACTAGCAGGGTTAGTCCCCTTAATAATTGGTGACAAAGGAGGCGGTGTCACTGCTTGAACTTGAGTTAAAGGCTTAACTCCCCTTCTAGCTGGACCATAGCGAAATTGAGGCCATTCATTGGCATAGGAAGGAACAGTCGATGATGCGTCTTCCAGACACCAAACCAGGTCGCCACTGCTTCTCCAGTCCTGGAATAAGACTTCCAGTTTCTTATCGCCATCAGTGTCAGCAACAGCAGGAGAGGTTCGAATTACAGCTCCAGTCATAAAGCGGTCAATTAGTTTTCCGTCAGCTCCATCTAAGAGATAGAGGTCACCATTTTCGCTTCCAACATATACCCCAACTGATGTCACATTGCCACTTCCATCATAGTTTCTGTAAGCAATAGCAGGAGATGAATAAATAGCTTTGCCCGTGTTATATTCCCACTTCTTGGTTCCGTTTAGCTCAAAAGCATAAACCTTACCATCATTGGAGCCAACGACTATTTCATGGATTCCATCTAAGTCAATGTCAGCAACCGCAGGTGAGGAATAAATTTCTCCGCCTGTTTTGTAAGTCCACAAGACAGAAGGACCGCCAACCGTTGACTTAATGGCATAAAGCTTTGTGTCGCTCGAACCAATGATAACATCACGGTTGCCGTCACCATCAACATCGAACAAGGCAGGAGAAGCATATACCCCTCCACCAGTTTTGTATTTCCACTTAAGAGTCCCATCAGAATTTAAGACATAGACATAACCATCAGAAGTACCAAAGACCACATCTTTCTTGCCATTTCCATCAATATCTTCAATAGCTGGGGAAGAAACCATTGTGTTATAGCCGCCCATGTTAAATGGTTGTGACCAGGCCTCTTTTAAGTCATCGACTACAATGTTAGAATCAACTGTAGTGGTAGTTACTCCAAGGCAGTAAACCTTGCCACTGTATGAGGTTGCCACAATTTCAAGACCTGGATTTGATGGGTCCAAATCAGCCACGGCTGGTGATGAGTGGACAAAGCCACCCGTGTAGAACTTAGCTAAAGTCGGTTGAGTGGTATCAGCTTGGTCAATTACTTCAACACTTGAGCCAGAGGTTGTTCCACCAACAATTTCCAGTTTCTTGTCTCCATCAACATCAACTAAAGCAACCGATGAGCGAGCTTCATCGTTTTCGGTTGCCCGCGCCCAAACTAAGTTACCATTGGCTCTAAAGAGACGCCAGATACCTGAGACAGGAGTTCCCACTACCTCAGTTTCTGGTTTAGGCCAGTATTCATCGCTCCCACAAGCTGTTTCTAGGTTAGCTGTTTTTCCATCAACATTTCCAATGCCTGGTGAGGCACCAATGACCATTCGATAGTCAATCTTACCTAAGCGGTAGTTCCAGCTTGATGCTAAGATGCCTTTCTCAGATGAAGGTTTTGTTAAGATAAAGTTAGCAGTATAAGTAGTTCCTTGAGAAATCCAAATTTGCTGAGCTTCACTGGGCATATAGCCTTCAGTTTTCTTATCAGCAAAGGCAGTATAGTAAGTCCAGTTGGAGTAAGGAACTCCTTTAATGGTGTACTTGCCTTGAGCATCAGTGGTTGCCTCAAAGTGTAAAAGGTAGTTATCTAAGTTAACTGTAGCCCCCTGAATGGGAATACCGCCTTGAGTTTTAACTTCCCCAGTAACAGTAGCATAGTTGGGAGAAACAGGGACATTTAACCCATAGAAGTAATGATAACCATAATCACTCCACATACCATCTTTTTCCTGATAAATGTAGATGTCATTTTTATCATTGTAAACCTTGAAATTGGAAACAGTGAAAGCGCCGCTCCCATCAGCAATAGGAGTATAGCAATTGGACTTCCAGAAGCCAAAGTCATCATAAGCATAGCTGTAGAGATAAATGTTAGCATTAGCTAAAGCTGTTCCTTCAAGGGTAATCTCATCTCCACTAGGCGGAGTTGTTGTTTCTCCTAAAGCTGGAGAAATAATCACTGGTGGGTTAGGTTTAAACTTAAGATTGACCCCTGATACGTTGGTGCTTTCAACAGCCACATAAGTAGTATCTGTCCACTTATAGGTATAGGCTGAAGGGTCATATTTATAGGCATAAAGATAGTAATTAGTATCTTGAGGGACATCAAAGCTGTAGTTTCCACCAGCATCAGTATCTTTATAGGTGCTGAAATAACCACTTCCTGAAGGATAGCCCCAAATGTAAACGGTAGCAGCTGAAACAGGTGTTTCCTCAAAGGTTGTTACCTTTCCAGAAAGAGAAACAGTTCCAGAAATTGCTAAATTGACATAGAAATAGCTGTAAGCATAGTCACTCATTAAGCCACTTACATCTTTCTGGCTTACATAGAGGTTATAGGAACCATCCTTAAGCCCGCTAAAGGTGTATGACCAGTTACCGGAGCCATTAGCAGTGGTGGTAACAGACTTGCTGATGTAACTTCCAGAATAAGGATAACCGTATAATTCAATGTATATATCAGCATTGTTTACCGCTGTTCCGCTTACTGCAACCGAAGAGGTGGTAAAGGTTTGGCCATAGAGGGGCACACTAATTAAGGGCATGTCAGGCTTAAAGGCAAAGTTGACAGTAGTTGTAGTTGAAATAATTGCGGTTGAGGTTGTGTTGCTGTAATCATAGCCCTTGTAAGCATAACCTGAGTAGGAAGAGCCTGAAGGAACTTGAACTAAATAATCACCGTTACTATCACTTATTGCGGAATAAAAAGCATATGTGTAATTATCCCAGAAATAGACATAAGCGTCCGGTTGAGGTGTAACACCTTTTGTAATTTTTCCTTGAAGAGCAACCTTGTTTTCAGGTATATCACCAAAGAAGTAACTAAATTCCTCGTAACTCCACTGGCCAGAAACTTGCTGGCTGACATAAAGGTCGTTTTCTCCATCATAAACATTGATTGACTTGCTCCAATTGCCAGACTCATCAGCCGTGGTCGTTGTGATTTCTTCCTGATAGTAACCGTAACTATTCCACCAAGCGTGGCGAATCTTTACTTGAGCACCAGGAAAAGCAGTTCCAGTTGCATTTATTGGTGAGCTAGTTATCAATTCTCCAGAAGGAGGATAAGAAATGACAGGAAGTTGAGGTATGAAAGCAAAGTTAATAGTCGTGTCAGATGTGAGAATACCGGTTGTTGTAGTTTCGCTCCAGTCATCTCCTTTATACGCGTAACCTGAATAACTCTTGCCTTGAGGAACATCCAAAGAATAAAAACCTAAAGCATTAGATGTCGTCTCGTAAGACTGATAGGTGTAGATATCCCAGAAATAAACATAGGCGTCCTGAACAGGCAAACCTCCTTGATTTACCGTTCCGCTAACTCTAACTTTGGCGCTAATATCTCCCCAGAAGTAAGTCCAAGCAGGACCGCTTACCTCGCCAGACGCCACTTTTTGGGTAACATGAAGTTCATTCCAGCCATTGTAAACAGGAATAGTTGCCGTGATGTTACCTAAGGAATCGGCGGTTGCCGTGGTGAAATCGGACAGATAGTAGCCATACTCATCATAGTAACCGTGAATTATCTGAATTTGGGCATTTGGTCTAGCCAAACCTTCAACTACCGTCGAGGAAGTATCAATGGTTGAGCCTTCAGGAGGAAAAGTTATAATTGGTGGCTCTAAACCAGTTGGAATAGTCAAGTGGACAAAATTGCCCTCTGGATTAACGTATTTAACTTTAATCCAGTCACCAGGAATAATGTCAAAGAAGAAAGAAGCAAAATAGGAACCTTCAAGATTAGTTATGATGGTTTGCTTATCCGACCCATAATAACCATTAACCTCAACTGTAACAGTTGTATTAGGAGTACTATTCCCAAAAACATAATCTAAGGCCAAATCGACACTCCCTGTTAAATTAATTGGGATATAAATTGGTGTCTCGCCTTCAATAAAGACATAGACATTGTCGCCCGAGACAATATCAATTGGCGGGCTAAAGTCGCTCTTGTGAACATTGTAAGAACCGCCTGAATCGGTATTGGTTAAGACTAAGCCTTTGTAACTCCCGGACTCATCATAGATATCAACCTGAACTTTCCTTCCCACTGGATAACCAACGCCATAAATTTCATCCTGAGTAATTAAGATATGAGTGCTCGGATAAACATTAGCCACCGTCACTACATTATTGTCAGGATTATAATGAGCAGCGTGAACCTCCCACCCCGCTCCAATGTCTTGATACGATTG
This sequence comes from Candidatus Geothermocultor quzhuomuensis, assembly GCA_015711795.1. Classification (GTDB taxonomy): domain Bacteria; phylum Actinomycetota; class Aquicultoria; order Geothermocultorales; family Geothermocultoraceae; genus Geothermocultor; species Geothermocultor quzhuomuensis. Next base: position 3,446 of record JACVJC010000019.1, on the reverse strand, counting down.
ATAGAAGAAGGAGCCATCTAATCCAGTTGCCAGTGTTGTACTTTCCCCCATCCAACTTGGTTGATCTTGTTCTTTAATTAATAGCTCGACATTACTGTTTGGGACACTGGAGCCAGAAACGGTATTGGCAGTCCAGCTTGTCTCAGCTGTCAAGTTGGTAGGAATCGTATCATTTCGCTCATCACTTGTAAGGTAGATAGTGTCACCGCTCTCAAGGTCAATTGGCTCAGTTGTGTTCCACTGCCAAGGTTCAATTAAGAGCATGTTCCAGCGGTTTATAGAGATAACAGCACCACCCTTAAACTTATTAAATTGGTCTCTAACTTCAGCATAAACAGTCGTTCCTGGAAGAGCAAAATTAGTTGATTTAACAATGTTAAAGGTAAGATTAGCATTAACCGCTCCGTTAGGAATCTCCAACCTCACTCGGTTGCCCTCAGCATTAAGATAAGAAACATTAACCTCATCGTCTCTTCTAATGTTAACCGGGGCAGAGTATGAGTAGTTGCCAGAAGAATTAGCTGCCACCGCAGTAGTAATTTCTGTGCCTGGAGTATAAACTTCAATCTTTACCTTGCTATTTGGTAAAGTTGAGCCGCTGACCGTATCGGTATCAATGTTAATTTTGCCCGTCAGATTAGTAGCAATGGCAACAGTCGTAGTCATTTCGGTTTTCCAATCCATGTAAGTCATATAAACCTTATCTCCACTCGCCATGTCAGTATTCATTAAGCCCAAATCATAAGGTTCAGCTGAGAAGAAGCCTTGTCTATCAGTCCAGACTGTTCCGCTTCCCTTGAGAAGATTAGAAGCATTCTTAACTTCAATGCTGACATTCTGATAAGGATAAAGCCCCTGCCCACGGACATAGTCAGGGTTTAAGCTGACTTCAAAACCTAATGAGAAAGCATTAGTCTCAGCAATATTGCCCTCTAGATTCTGGTACCTCAAATAAGCATTAGAATCAATAGTGACATCAAATATCCCCGTAAGGTTGCGGGAATAAGTACCAGAGCTACTAACCGAAATATTTCCATCATAGAATCCAGCTGGGTCAGAGACATAAGCATATATCAAGCTATTGGCTGGAGCATCTCCGGAAAGAACATTAGTTGCCTTGTCAAGCTCAGCGGTTAGGTAAGGAACAGTCATCATCACTCCTGAAAAGTCAGCAAAAACAGCTATAACTTTGTCATATGGTGCAACATCTACGCTGCTTAAATCCCAAGAGCTAGCCCTAAATTCACCATGTTGATTAGACCAAACACTAGCAACTGCTTTAGTCGTGTCAGACTGGTCATAAAGGTAAATATTAACATAAGAATTAACTACTGGGCTTTGACCAGAAATGTTATCCCAAAAGATATCAGTTCTTAAACCAGGTACTTGGCGCTGATAGTGAGTTTTGTTGCCATCGTTTCCGTTGTAAATGACTTCAAACCAGTCGTTATAGAGAATGTCTCTTTGGCTAGAAAAGTCATAGGAAAAATTGCCAAAAGTATCTGCTATAACTTGAGCGCCAGCACCTGCACCACTCATCCCCCAAGCTTGAACTTCAAGAGAAGTATTTGGAGGACCTACACCAGAAACAATGTTAGTCTCTACATCACAGTTTGCATCTAAATTAGCAACGGTCATCGTTACTTCATAGCCAGTAGTAGTAGCAATTATTTTATCGCCTGGCACAATATCGGTGAGGTATCTTCCCATCCAATTAGGAGAGGACCAGCTACCATACTGGTCGGCTTGGACAACATCTGTCCCCTTTAGAGAATCAAAAGAATCTTTGAGTTCAACTGTTATCCAAGAATTAGGAGGAGCTTTAAAGCCCCAAATATCATCATAAAAGATATTAGTCTCTGCACCTGGAGTGTTGTCGCCAAAATGAGTCACATTGCCATCAGAGTGATTGTAAACTGCATCAAACCAGTAGTTATAGCGGATATCAACTTGAGGGGTGAAATCGAAGCTATAAAACCCGATGGCACCCGCTGTGGTGTCACCTTCAAAATGACCGCTTACACCATCAACATTGATATGAACCATGCTGTTAGCTGGAGCGCTGCCGCTTACGATATTAGTTGCCATATCACAACTTGCAGTAATGTTAGCTACGGTTATTTGAACATAGCTTGAGTCATAGAAGGTCGCTTTAACTTTGTCACCAGGAATAATGTTAATTTCTCCCAGCGTTGAGCGATCAACCTTGAAATCCCCGTTGCGATAAGCTTTTACAGACTTGCTCGCTTTTAAAACATTGCTTGCATTTCTAACCTCAACCGTAACTGTTGTATTCGGAGTCGCTCCTTTTCCATCGACATAATCATTGTTGACATCAACGACTAATCCAGGAGTCCATTTAGTAACATGAGTCTGATTACCATCAACATCAGTGTAGCTTGCTCCGTACTCGTAGTTATAGACAATATCGAGCTGAGGAGTGAAGTCATAAGAAAAGGCACCGCCAGCCGTGCTGGTGACACTGGTTTGATATTCTCCATTTACTCCTCTTGCCCATAAATTAATCGGGCTGTTGGCTGAACCTATGCCTGAGACAACATTAGTTGCCATATTGCAACTAGCATCAATATTAGCTACGGTCATCTCAACAAAGCTTCCATCCCAGAAAGTTGCCCTAACAATGTCGCCTGAGATAATGTCAATATTATTAAGTTCATAGCAGTGAACTTCTGCCCAACCGCTTGGGTCAGCCACTTTAACAGTTGAACCTTTAACGGTCCCAGTTGAATCCTTAACTTCAACTGTTACTGGCATATTAGGTGGCGCATTGCAAACATCGATATGGTCGTTCCAGATATCAATATCTATCCAAGCTGATGGCGGTGGACCTCCAGTTATTTCATATGGAGCAGACTGCAAAGTTGGCTCTTTGCTAGTTGAGAACCATAACTGGTAAAAGCCGGGCGTTAGGGGGTTGGTAATTCCTGCTACCGCATCAAAAACTATTGTAATTGGAGTTCCAGTGGAAAAGCTTTGATTAGGAGCAAGATTGAGCTGAACATCCCAGTTAAATTTATCAACAGAAGACGGATTGGTTCCATTGATAGTGACATCAGCCACATTAAAACTGACAGGAAGGCTAGTTTCACCTGGAAAGGTTATGGTAATGTAATCGCCTTGCGTCCCATATATTCCAGCAGTTAAAGTAGCATTAATTGTATAAGAGCTTACTTCGCCTGCATTGTAATTGCCCAAAACAACCGTTGGCGGACTTGGAGGTGGAACTGGTAAAACTGCCATATAGATATCCCAGTCGCCGTTGCGCCGGTCATACCAGACAATTTTATCTTGATAGATGGAAGGATACACTTGGTCAGAGGTTTGGGTGCAAATGGCTGTTTCAGTTTGGGTTGATAAGTCATACATATAGATATCTGGGATGGCGTGTAGGTATTGGTGGTCGACGTATTTTTAAAAATAGATGA
>JACVJC010000018.1 GCA_015711795.1 Candidatus Geothermocultor quzhuomuensis | reverse complement strand
GCTGCTGTAGCATATCGATTTGAGCCCCACAAACGCTCAACTTTTTCTAAGGTAGTGGTAGAGCCACCTCCTCCACCACCTCCTCCACTAGGTGGAGGAGTATATAAAGCAAGAACAAAGGGAGAAAGTGAAGTTACCCTTCCAGTAATAGTATGATTAGTTAAATCGCGAGAATAAGTGCAGTCCTCCCAACTGCTGTTTTTCCAGTGAAGAAACTTTAGATTTTGAGCTTGAGCATCAGGAATTGAAGGGTTATAAGGCAAAGTAATGTAAATATAATCAGTTGTAACCCCAGTAAAGGTAATATCATAGTAGTAGCCCATAAACTTGTAACTACTTGGGGGACCAGTTGTTGGAGTGCTTTCAGTAGCTGCAATATTAAGAACACCTTCAGAAACAATTTGGGTGAAGCTTACGGTAATTGTTATCGTTTCACCAGAAGGAAGAGGAACGGTTTGAGTTGTTTCAACAGTGCCAGTAGTTGAAATAGTTTGATTAACCATATCTGAAGGAAGAGTTACTTTTAAAGTATTACTTTTTAAAGAATAATTATTTGCTAAATCATAAGCTTTAACATAATAGGAATAAGTTGTCGAAGGGATAAGATTAGTAGCTGCCCAAGTAGTGTTAGTGGTTTGGGTAATAGTAGTATCATTGTCCCCATCGTAAAGATAATAACCAGCCAATCCTATGGTATCAATTGAATTAGTCCAAGATAAGGTAACAGAGTTTGTTGTGATGTTTGTCCAAGAAAGAGAAACTTCTGTTGGATTAGTCTTATCGATAGTGAAATTGATAGATTGTGTGGTTTCATTTCCAGCAGCATCTTTCCCTAATGCATAAAGAGTATAGTTACCTTCTGCTGTTATAATTGTGCCAGATGTAAATGGATTGCTGTTTAAAGTGATTGTCGTAGTTGTTAAGTTGCTATCAATAATAGTAATTATTGGAGTAACATTAGTATTGTAATAATCTCCACCAGAAATACCTGTAATAGTAATAGTTGGGGATGTTTTGTCAATTATAAAGCTTGCTGAAGCTGTTGAATAATTTTCAGCAATGTCAATAGCTTCAGCAAAGAGGGTGTATTTTCCTTCATCAGCGATTGGGTCACCTGACTGCCAAGCAGTGACAGTAGTCCCCTCTTTATAAAGAACAGTATTTGTTGTGCTCACTCCAGAGAAATTATCACTAAAAATTGCCCAAGGTGTAATGGTAGTATTAAACGCGCCTCCAGATAAGTTAGAAGGGGTAAACTGAATTTGAGGTGGACTTAAATCCACCATAAGAGGCCAAGTTGATTTGCCCCATTCACTTTCACTACCAGCATTGTTGATTGCTAAAACGCGCAAATAGTAGGTATGACCATCTTTCAAAGTAGGACTTCCATATAAAATCTGAAAAATTGCAAAACTATCTGGCGTAACCGTGCGACTATCACGAATTGAAGCAGAGCTAAAATTAGGGTCATCTTCGGCAAGCTGAACTTTATAAAATTTAACACCGGTGAAGTCTTGAACCGCATTCCAAATAGCGGTTACAGGTAAACTATTAACATAATCTCCCAGAAAGTTAAGCCAGCCCGGCATCGGTTTAGGAGGGCGAATATAGGTAATACATATCCCATCGGAAACTTCTTTGACCCGACCGGCATTATCTCGAAACTGGGCTCGGATAGTTTTACACCCTTCCGCTGAAGGAAGAATCCAACCTATTGACATACCTGGTAAATAAGGTATCCATTCAGTCCAGAGTGGTCCTGAAGCTAATCGAACATCTTTAACTCCAGAAGCAGAATCAGTAGCTTCCAAAGAAACGGTAACAATATTGCTATTTGTAAAATCCTGACCATCATTAATAGAAACAGAAGCTAAAGGTGGTTCTGTGTCTACTTTCACCGTTTGACTTGTAGCTGTAACATTTCCAGCCCGATCTTTAACTTCCAGCTGAATTTCAAAAATTCCATCAGTTGGCAAATTAACTTGTTTGAGTGGAGAAAAAGGTTCCCAAGCCCCAATTGTTGAGCCATATTGTATCCGCATTGCTTCAATCCCCGATCCACCAGCTGTGTCTGTTGCAGTAATATCTAAAACAAGGTCTCGTGAAGCACTCCAGGTCCCAGGAGTATAATTTTTAACCTGAAAACTAGTCGTTGGTGGCTCTGTGTCAACAAATATATTATTAGAAGCTGTAGCAACTACTTGGTAGGAAGAATTGCCATATTGAACCCAAACAGTTTTTTCTCCTTCCCCACCTAAATTAAGCTGGCGAGCGGTTTGATAAGATTGCCAGGTTTCAGTATCAAATAACCCGTCTAAAGAAATCCGCATATAAGGCTGGCTTGGCCAGATTTTAAAACCAAGATTGTCCCAGTAACCAGTGTCTTGCCAAGATGGCGGGTCGTCCTCGTAAGAAAGAACCCCCCCAGGAAGATAACCTATTGTCCCGAAAAGCCAGTACCAGTTTCCAGCTGAAGGTGAAGTTTCAACTACCAAGAAATAATCGCCAGCAGCCAAGTTTACTGGTTGAGAAAAACTCTTCGTTATATAAATAGATGGGGGAATCTGAGCTGGTGTAAGGGTAATTGTTGCCCCAGATACAGGTTGCCCCGGAACTCCACCAGAAGAATTATATATGCCGACTTGTACATTACTTTCACAAGGGTCTGAGTGAGCTAAAGCCAGACTAAAACCTGAAACCAATTTGCTCTGACTAAGAGAAAAGGGTTGAGCTACTTTATAAGGATAGCCAAGTGCTCCAAAAAGGGCACCACTATAATCCTCAGTTTGCTCAACCACCGGAGTACCACCAGGAATAAACTGACAAGTAACGGTAAGCGAATTAGTATAAGTAGCTCCGTCATTAATAATTACAGCCGAGGGATAATCTACATTAATTCCATCGCTGGCAACTGGACCAATATTGCCCCACTCGTCAATAAAACGGACATAAACGGTTTGATAGCCTCCACCATTAAGTGTCCAAGAAAGAGAGGTAGAGTAAGGCAATCTCCACCATTTGACCCCATCGTTAGATATTTCAACTTCAGTGACATTGGAAACATCATTAGCAGATAAAGATAGGTTTACTTGAGATGATGTTGAAGTAGCCTCGTCATTATTAATAAGTACAGTTCCTGTTGGGCCTGTCCCATCGAGAATAATGCTGTCAAAAATAGGGTTAGACCACCAACCATCTGGTGCTCGAAACTGCGCCCAAACGGTTTTAGAACCCTCAGTTGTTGATAAAGAAAATGGTAATTCATCGCTTTCAGGATAAGCTTGAAAGGGTGAAGAACTTAAACTGCTTAAATTTTCGCTGAGTCGAACATAAACAGGAGCCATGTTTTCGGGCCGACCAGTAAAATTGATTTTAACCGCTGATGAGGTAGTCTGAGCTGCTCCTTGATTAATGTTCATGACTAAAGAGTCAAAGTAAGGTGTTAAGGTGCAATCCAGTGTATTCGAGCCTGAGGAGAGAGTAACGCTTGTATAGGTATGGCTAAAGCATTTTGGATGGTCATAGCAAATATCATAAATATCGGGTTTTAACTTGCTGATGAAGTAGCTTCCGTCGGGAGCAGTGGTGGTAATGCCGCCAAACAAAGAAATTTGAGCATTTTCCAAGGGATTCCCAGCAGTATCTCTTACCACTCCCGACAGCTGGGCTGTCTGGTCAAGCCAGAGGTCGCAAAAACCTAAATTATTGATAGGAATAGTCACTGTTGTGATTTTGTTGGCGAAAGTAGAAGTGGGTTTGGTAATCACGCTTAAAACATACTCTCTCGGAGTAGAATCTGAAGTTGTCGAATCAATAGTGGCTGAAATATTATGAAAATAATAATAAGTTCCAAGAGCATTGGAAGTAACTGATGTTTCGTAATGGTAAGAACCATCATCTAAACAAACCCGCTCAATTTGTTCAAGAGGAACTGAAGTGTCATCGGTACCAGACTGGTAAAGGTAACCAAAGAGTTCACCCTGGTAAGGTGGCACCAAAAAGTTAAAAGTTAGTTCGTTGTTTTCCCGAAAAGAATCAAAAAAGACTTTTTGAGGATCTAAAACAAATTTTACTGTGTGATAACCAGGGGCTAAAGTGATATCATCCCAGGCTGGAGAAGTAATAACTTGCTCCCACCCCACTGGAAAACTATTAATACTACCTGCCGAAACTGTTCCTTCACAGACCCCATCAATATATAAAGCTGCTAGTGGGCGATTATCGGAAGGGTCTGTCAGAAAATCTTGCCAACCCAAATTGATTACTTCAAAAGCAAAGTCAAGGGGCAGACCAGCCGCTACTGGAAAAATTTTTCCATCACTGAGAAGATGAGAAGTCCCGTGATTATCAACGAAAAAAGCATTTTTAGCTGCTAAATCATAGGGGGAGTTTGTTACTCGTAAAGGCAAGCAAACTGCATTTGGCGTGCCGGCGCCATTGCTCGAAAAAACATTGGCTGGAGAGAGATTGTAGCTTGACCACTCCCCGGTTGATATCCAAGAAAGAGGCGATTCAGCGCTGCCGATGCCAAAAACATCCAGTTGAACTCCTAAGCCTTTATATAAATCAAAAAAATATTCCATTTCATTCACTTCAAAATAAATGACATCACCCACCTTAGCCTGCGAAGAAACAGTAACATTTACTGTTTGGGTGTCCTCTGTTCCATTAAAGTTTATGTAGCCACCGTCTCCATATCCTGCGCCAACTGCCACTAATCTGGCTCTAAGATGCTTCCCTTTAACTTTTAAACCACCCAGAAGATTTAAATTAATACTGGGCATTAAGACATCCTTGACATCATCTAAAGACCAACCTGAACCGCCTGAGCCATCAGACTGACTGCCGCCGGTGCTTTGACCGCTCTGGTTGCCACCGCTTTTTGAAGCTTGATATGACGCTTCAATCAATTCGAGAAGATCAAGAAATTGCACACTATCATAACCTATAAGCTCCTGGTTGTTAAGAGGGGTTATTCCCTCTTCGTCAACATTTAAACCAAAATCAAACCCAAAATTACTGTAAATAGTTTGCCACTTGGCAAATGGATTTGGTCGATTTTTAACATTTAAGCCATACTCTAAACCATATTTAACCTTCAGCTTAGCGCCTGATAACGGCTTAATAGAAACTTCTACCGGAAAAGTATTCCCGGGATATACTTGACTCTGGTCATAGTGAATGGTAACTCTAAAAGGAAAGCGGAAAGAATAAGGCATAGAGCCAACCATCCATTGGTAACCTACTTTGGTCTGGTGCCACCAAGGGTCTTCCACTGCCAACTCACCTTCCCAGGGAGGAGGTGGCCACTCTCCTGCAGGCGCGTCACAAACAAAAGTAACATCTTGAGTAAGAGTTACTGGTTTAGGGCTGTTGCTTGCCCATGCAGGAGTAATAATAAAAGGTGATAAAGTAAGTTCCACAATTAAAAGGAATATAAGAAAGTAAGAAAGATTGCGAAAAAAGGACTGACTTAGAAACACATTACAGTTTGTTTTCATCTTCTCCCTTCCCTTTAAATTACTAGACTTTTTATAACGAGGAGAGAAATTAACAGGAAGGTAATTCTCAGAAAAAACTTTAGAACCTTTTATTAATCTTCCAAGAGATAAAAAAGGTAAAATTAAGTGAAATAGAAGAGAAATTTGAACTAAATCTTTTACCTTCCTTGGAAAAATAGAAAATTACTCCACTACTTCTCTCCTTTAAATTAGAAAACCATAACACTTTTTTACTTTTTTTAATATTATAATAAGCCTTACAAATATTAAAGAAAAGAGAGTTTTTGTAAATTTTAAAACCATCTGTACTTAATAAAATAATAAAAGATGAATCAAACTATAATTTTTAATGAAGTTTAAACAAGGAGGTTACAAATGAAAGGTGACATTGAAGAAAAAGGTGCTATTATTCAGCGGGATAGAGAACTTTTTGCTGTTGCTCCTCATATTCCAGGAGGAATTCTTGACTCCAACATCCTTCGGAAAATTGCTGATGTTGCTGACAAATATCGGGTAAAAGCAATTAAAATTACCGGCGCTCAACGCATTGCTTTAATCGGCATAAAGAAAGAAGATATTGATGCTATCTGGAAAGAGTTAAAGATGAAACCAGGAGCTGCCATAGGACTGTGTGTGCGAAGTGTAAAAATTTGTCCGGGTACTACTTTTTGTAAAAGAGGTATTCAAGACTCTGTTTCAATTGGCTTAAAGTTGGATTCCCTTTACACAGGAAAAAAACTTCCAGGTAAGCTTAAAATAGGAGTCAGCGGCTGTCCTAATTCTTGTGCCGAAGCAGCAGTTAAGGATATAGGCTTAATTGGAAGAAAAAACGGTTTTAATATCTTAATTGGAGGAACAGCTGGAGCCCGTCCACGAATTGCTGATTTGCTTGCTGAAGATATTCCTCCTGATAAAATCACCTCTTTGGTCGAGAAAATTATCAACTATTATGAGAAAAATGCTAGGCCCCATGAAAGATTAGGTCGAATGATTGACCGAATTGGTTTTGAAGAAGTCAAAAGAGCCATTCTCAACTCATAAAAAATTCTAAATATCAAAATTTGAAATTTGGCTCTTGGTTCTTAGTATCTAAACCCTTGACTTATGCGAACATTTGTTCGATAATTTAGGTAGCAGTTAACAAAAACCTAAAGGAAGAAAGATGAACGTTACTCAAGTTAATGAGCCAATTTCAGTTTTAGCTAAGTTTAGTCGGGGGCAGATTTTTCCTCTTAAAATCAATTGGCATGGAGTAACCCACAAAATTGTGCAAGTAACAGGCTTTTGGAAAAGCAAGGAAGGCCAAACAGAAATTCTCCACTTGAGTGTGGTGAACGAGAATGGAACCTATTACGAGATTTCCTTCAATCCCAAGACCTTTGCTTGGTATCTCAACCAGGTTGAAGCAGAGTAATCGTATAATCCTTCACATTGATATGAATTCTTACTTTGCCTCAGTTGAACAAGCTCATCGCCCTTATTTGCGCCACTTACCATTAATTGTCACCGCCGATCCTTACGGAAATCCTAAAGGAAAGCGCTCTGTTACTGCTGCAGCTAGCTATGAAGCAAAAGCTTTAGGAATTAAGTCAGGAATGCCCCTCTTTGAAGCTCTAGCTCTCTGCCCCAATGCTATTTTAGTCAAGGGAAATGTTCACAAATACGAAACTATTTCCCTCGAAATCCTTAAAATCTTTGAAAAATACACTGATTTAGTCGAGCCTTATTCAATTGATGAAGCTTTTCTTGATGTTAGTGAAACCAGCTCACGGTTTGGAGGAGCAGAGAAAATTGCAATCTTAATTAAAAAGGAAATTCAAAAACGTTTTGGTATCACTTGTTCAATTGGGATTGGACCTAATAAACTAATCGCTAAAATGGCTTCCAATATGCAAAAACCTAATGGTCTTACTCTCTTAAAGGCAAAAGATTTACCCCAATGCCTCTGGCATCTTTCAGTCAAGGAAATACCTGGAATTGGTGAGCGCCGAGAAAGGAGGTTGAGAATCCTTGGTATTAGAACCATTGGTGATTTAGCCAATTATCCCCTCGCTAATCTTCGCCGCACTTTTGGAATAACTGGTGAGTATCTCTATAACGCTGCCTGGGGACTTGATGACTCCCCCGTTAATCCTAATCTTATCAATTCCCTGCCCAAATCACTTAGTCACGCTTCTACTTTAAAAGAAAATACCTCCGATAAAGAATTAATCCGCTCAACTCTCTTTTATTTAACTGATGAAATCACCCAAAAATTAAGAAATTCCTGCCTTCTCACTCAAGTTATTTCAGTTGGTGTTCGCTACAGTGACCTCACTTACCAATTTGCTCAATCTAGGCTTTCTTCCCCAACTGATAATTTTAACTTTATTTTTAAAAAAGCTTGGTCAATAATAAATAGCTTCTTTCCCTTGAAACTCCCAGTTAGATTGATAGGGATAGTTGAATCAAGTTTAACTCCTAAGAAAAATTCTCAGCTCTCCCTTTTCCCCTCAGAATATTCTCAAGAAAAAGTGGAAAAAGCAATCGACTCAATCCGAAATCGATTTGGGATGGAATCAATTCTTCGAGCTAGTAGCCTCTGGGGAAGAGCTTCACTCGAAGGATAATTTCTTACCGCTTTTTATTTTGGTAAAATGATTAGCAAGTTTTAAAAATGAAAAATCTTTGGGCACCATGGCGAATTAAATATATCTTGAACAAAAAAGACAAAAACTGTATCTTTTGCCAAAAATCCCAAGAAAACAAGGATGAAAAAAACTATATTATTTGGCGAGGTCAACTAGGTTTTATCATCATGAATATTTTCCCTTATAATAATGGTCACTTAATGGTTGCTCCTTACCGACATGTAGCTGAACCCAGTGGTTTAAAGGAAAATGAGCTTTTAGAGATGATGCTTCTTTTAAGAAAAAGCATCGAGGTTCTAAAGAAAGTGCTTAAACCTGATGGTTTTAATATCGGAATCAACCTAGGGAAAATAGCAGGAGCAGGAGTTGAAGATCACTTTCATATCCATATTGTTCCCCGCTGGCTTGGAGATACTAATTTTATGCCTGTGATTGCTGATACGAAGGTTATGCCAGAACACCTAAGAGAAACTTACAAAAAGCTAAAAGAAACCCTCTGAAAGTGAAAAGTGATTAGTAGAATTTTGAAGCTGTTTACATGTCGCATCTCACTTATCAATAGTCACAGAAAGGAATAGAAATGAGCATTGATTTTGGAAAAATCATTAAAAGAACATGGGAAGTCACATGGAAATACAAAATTCTTTGGGTCTTTGGTTTTTTTCTTGGAGGAAGTGGTGCCAACTTTAATTTAAATCTACCTAGCTTTTCAGAAACAAAAGTAAAAAAAACAGTTCCCCCTAATGAAATCATTAAATTAATTAGAGAGTTTTTAATTAACTACCTCGCTATCGTCTTGATAGTTGGATTCATCTTGTTTCTTTTCTTTCTTCTTTTCCTAATTGCGAGATACCTTTCTAAACCAGCCCTGATAGGATTAGTCAATCAAGCCGAAGTGGAAAAACCTACTTTAAAAAAAGGTCTTGAAACAGGTTGGCATTTTCTCATCCGTTATATTCTTCTTGGTTGGCTCCTTTGGTTTCCTCTGGTCCTTTTGTTCGCTCCAGTAATCATCTTATTCATTTACCATATTTATCTTTTTACCCTCAAACCTACTAACCCATTAAAATTACTCTCGAGTCTACTCCCCTTACTGGGATTTGCTCTTCTCTTTCTACCAATTATAATTCCCCTTTCTGTTTTCACTGAGTTAGCTTATCGGGAACTGGTAACCAAAGATAAAAAAGTTATAGAATCAATTAAGTCAACTTGGACTTTATTTAAATCTAATTTATTAAATCTTTTTATTCTCTGGCTTATTGGATTAGTAATTGGAATCGTTTTAGGATTTTTATTAATTATAGCCATTGTCTTTTTTATTCTCCTGGCTATACCAATCGTTCTTCTTGTTGGTTATTCAATCAGCATTAAATCTATTCCCTTAATTGCTTTAGGAATTTTTATCGCCTCGATTGGGATTTTCCTTTTAATTGTTTTCTCCTTGATTGCTCAGGGATTCATGGGAGCTTTTAAATGTAATTACTGGACCTTTTGCTACCTGGAATTAACTAAACCAAAAGAGCCACCCGAACCACAACCTGCTTAGAAACTAACAAAGCTCTGTTAATATTGAAGTAAATACCCTAGGCATTATTCCATGTAAACAATTGTATCTAGACAACTATCAGGGTAAAGAATGAATAGGTAAAAGCTGAGGGATATAAGTTTGGCCAACTGACTGGACACCAAAAGAAATGGCTCCAGCAATATTAGCTGCTTTTTTGTCGGTAATTTTCCCTAAAACTAGGAGAAAAGAAAAGAGGTTTTCTTTAATAAAATTAAGAATTTCCCTAGATTGACCTGGTCTAAACTTGCCATAAGCTAAAGAAAATTTAACTAAAAATCCAAAAAAAGGGGTTATATTAAAAAGCTCATTCCCAAGGAAAACAAATGAGTCATTTAAAATAGTTAGGAATTCAATTTTTGAGGTTGGATGAAGGAAAGCTTGATAGGCTAAACTTTCTCTTTTTTCATCGCCAATTAAAAAAGCAACTAGCTTTTTTCCTTTAATCATCTCAACCAACTGAGAGGCTTTCTTTAAAGAAGGGGCTTTTCCAATAACCACAACAAATCCAGAAGGTTCTCTTTTCTTAATATGTGATAATGCTTTCTTAGTAAAATAACTATAAATTTTTTCAACTTCATTATCTTTCTTATTCTCTAATTGTGATAAAAATACCAGAATCTCTTGGGCAAAAATAGCAGCTATTCCAGCATTAAGAGCATCACCTAAATAAGGAAGCCAGTTCTTCTCAAAGGGAATTTGAGTAGGAAGAAGCTTTTTAATGTCTTTTAATAATTTACCGAGATGAGAAAGGTTTTTAACTTGCCAACTATTTAAACCATAAGTGACTGGAAAGAAGTGATGAAAATTTATATCTCTTTTTAAGCCCCTCGTCTTTAAAGATAAATTTAACTTTTCCTCAGCTTCATTGAGGATGTTCTCAGCTCCTTTAATGGCTGCTACTGCCAACCTTTTAACTGGTTCCTCCACCATAACAAAGCTCTTCTCCTTTCAATGTCATGAACCTCTCTATCCCTTTCTGGCCCTAATCCTAAAGCTTTCCTTTTCTCTTTTAAGTGTTCTAAAACTTTTTGAATAATCTTTTGATAATTGGGTTCAAACTCAAGTTTTCCTCCAATCTTTCTTTCCCACCCCTTACTCATAAGCTCAACAACTTTACAGCTTGCACCGACAGGAGAGCCTACTCCAAAAAGGACATAAACACCAGAAGCAGCCAAATATGTTCCAATGGAAAGAGCTTTTTCGCTTTTCCACTCAGGACAAATGCCAGCTACTGGTAAAGTGCTTATGTCATTTCCTAAACCACCATCCTTTACCATCTGAGAAAAGATAGTTAAAAGGCGAGAATTATTAACGCAAGAGCCAAGATGAAGAACGGGTGGAATTCCCACTGATTTACAAATTACCTTAAGGATAGGACCAGCTTCCTCCATTGCTTCTGGTAAAAGAAAACCATATTGGGCGTTAGTTAAAGCACCACAACCTGTTTGAAAAACTACAACATTGTTTCGGATTAATTCTTTAACCACATACCGATGTCCTTCATTTAACCCAACCCGTGGATTATTACAACCAATAACAGCGACAACTCCTTGAAGCCGTCCATCAATTATCGAGTTATTAAGCTCCCTTAAAGAAGCTAAATATTTGCCACCTAGCATAAAATTGATATATTCATGGGAAAAACCAGTTACTAAAGGAGTTTCTTTTGAAGGAATATTAACCTTTAACCGCCTTGGAAAATTTTCAATCGCTAACTCAACTACTTCCCTTGCTTTCTTTAAGCAATCCTCAGGATTAAACTCAATATGAATTGCCCCTGGAATCCTTGTCTTTGAAGAAGTCGTTACCAATTTGGTATGAAATTTTTTTGCTACTTCAGCTAAAGCTTGCATAATACATTGAACATCAACAACCATTAAATCGACAGCTCCAGTTAAAATCGTTAGCTCTTGGTGTAGGAAATTGCCAGCTGAAGGTATCCCGTGACGCATTAAAATCTCATTAGCAGTGCAACAAATACCAATCAAATTTATTCCTTTTGCTCCTCTTTCAAGAGCAGTTTTTTTAAATTCATTTTCATTTGCTACTTGAAGAATTGCCTCAGCTACTAAGGGATTATGGCCATGAACAACAATATTGACCTCGTCTTCTTTAATCACTCCTAAATTTATTCGAGAAAGAGCTGCTTTGGGTGTTCCAAAGAGAATATCAGAAATTTCAGTTGCTAGCATAGAGCCTCCCCATCCGTCAGCTAAAGCTGTTCTCAAAGCTTGATTTAAAATACTTTCCGCTTCTTGGTCAGTTCCTTCATGAGTTCGGTTTAAAGTTTCAGCTACTTCCCAATCAATTCCTCTAGGAGAAAGAGCTTGTTTCTTCCAACAATCTTGACGCTTTCGAGGGGCTCGAGAAAGAAAATTTAGTTCTTTATTTTTCAAGCTAAACTGGTCAAGAGCAATTTGAGCAACCTCTTTTGCTAATTCAAGGGTTGTTTTACTTTCAACCTTTATTCCCCAGTCAAGAGCGACTTTGCGCAATTTTTCCTCATCTTTTATCTTAATTCCAGGAATTTTACCCAAAGCAACAGCCAATAATGTAAAAACAAGGTCACGAGCATGATCTGAATGGGCGGCCGCACCAGCTGCTACTGAGCGAGCGAAGTTTCTTGAGGTAATGGTATCAATAGTTGCACCACATACACCTTGTGCTTCTCCTCCTGCTAAACGACAAGGGCCCATATAGCAAAGAGAGCAGCAAGCCCCAGTAACTCCAATAGAACAAGGTTTTATTTCTTTTGCCCTAGTCAAGCAAGTTGAAACTCCTAATTTTTTAGCTTTCTCAATCAGTTCTTCATTAAAAGATTGAGAATCTTTCCTTTCTTTTTTAGCCATCTTAAGAAGCTTTCATTTTAAATTTCAGCTCATATTTGTTAAAGTTTATTATAGCGGTAATAAGCTGCACAAGCACCTTCGCTTGAGACCATACAAGGACCTACTGGACTCTCTGGGGTACAAGCTTTAGCAAAAAGCCCGCACTGATAAGGAAAAATAAGACCGCGAAGAACCTCGCCGCAACGACAGCCTTTTGGTTCAACAGGTTCAGGTGTTTCAACCTTAAAAATTCTCTCTGCGTCAAAATCTCCATAATTCTCAGCTATCTTTAATCCTGTCTCAGGAATAACTCCAATCCCTCGCCAATCGGCATCGGAAGGCTCAAAAACTTTCTTTAAAAGTTCTTGGGCAATCAAATTTCCTTCAGGACTTACTGCCCGCTTATATTGTATCTTTATCTCAGGTTCACCTTTTTCAATCATTTCAACCAGCATTAAAATGGTTTGTAAAACATCGAGAGGCTCAAATCCCGCAATAACCCCTGGCATACCATAATCTCGACTTAAAAATTGATAAGGTTTAACCCCAATAATCACACTAACATGGCCTGGTAAGATATATCCTTGAAAATTTACCTCACCTAAATCAATAAGTGCTTTCAAAACTAAAGGCATTGTCTTTAAAGCCGAAAAAACAAAAAAATTCTTTAAGTTTCTTCTTCTTGCCTCAATAATGGCTTGTCCAACTGTTGGTGCTGAAGTTTCAAACCCCACTCCTAGAAAGATTATCCTTTTATCCCTGTTTTCTTCAGCAATTTTAAGTGCATCAAGAGTGGAGTAAACAACTCGGATATCTTTCCCTGATGCTTTCTCCTTAGACAAACTAGAAAAAGAACCAGGGACTTTCATCATATCACCAAAGGTCGTAATGATAACATTAGGGATGCTAGCTAGAGTAATTGCACGGTCAAGGTCTCGATGAGAAGTAACGCAAACGGGGCAACCTGGTCCTGAAAGAAGCGTAATGGAATTAGGGATAACTTGACGAAGTCCACTCTTGGAAATGGCAACGGTGTGGGTTCCACAAACTTCCATTAGTTTAATCGGAGTAGAAGAATACTCCCTAACTTTTTTAATTAAAGCTTGAACTAGTTTGGGATTACGAAACTCATTAACAAATTTCACTTTTTCTCCCTATATATCATTTAGAGTTCAATTAGTTTACTATGATCTTTCTCCTTATGCAAACACCTCTTTGAACTTTCTAAAAATTAATACCATTTTTAGCAATTGTGCTAAAATAATATAACCACTAAAAGAGAGAAATGATGAGTAAAAAATCATTTTTTATTTTTGATAATATTTACTGGAAATTTGATTTCTCCTCAGCTCATCCAATGCAACCAATTCGTCTTAAACTCACTTATGATTTAATTAAGTCTTATAAACTTATCCCTGATGGTGAAGAAAAGAAACCAAAAAGAGCAACTGAAAAGGAGCTGGAATTAATCCACAACCGTGAGTATATAGAAGCAGTTAAAAAAGCTGGTCAGGGTGGTTTAAGTCTTACCCGTGCTCTTCGATATGGTTTGGGAACCTCAGATAATCCAGTTTTTCCTAAAATCCATGAAGTCTCTTCTTATATTGTTGGTGGCTCATTAATCGCTGCTGATTTAATTGCTCAAGGGAAAGCTGAGCATGCTTTTAACATTTCTGGCGGACTCCACCATGCTTTAAAAAGCAGAGCTTCTGGTTTTTGTATTTACAATGATGCAGCTATTTCCATTGCTCATTTGGTTAAAAATTATCAAATGAAAGTGGTTTATATTGATATTGACGCCCATCATGGCGATGGTGTCCAGTGGGCATTTTACAACTCCCCTCAAGTTCTAACTATTTCCCTTCATGAATCAGGTAAATATCTTTTTCCCGGAACTGGTTTCGTTGAAGAAATTGGAGAGGGAGAAGGGAGAGGTTACTCAGTTAATGTCCCCTTTGAGCCAGAAACAGATGATCAGTCTTTTCTCTACGCTTTCAATCAAATTGTTCCCCCCCTAATTGAAACATTTAAGCCTAATATCCTCGTAACTCAGTGTGGATGTGATGCTCATTTTCAAGACCCTCTTTCCCACCTAAACTTATCAATTCGAGCTTACCAAAAAGTTTTTAAAGAAATGCACCAACTGGCACATGAAAAAACAAATGGAAAATGGCTTGCTTTAGGGGGTGGTGGATATGATATTTTTTCAGTTGTTCCCCGAGCCTGGACAATTCTTTTTGCTGAAATGTCTAGTGTCACTCTCCCACCAGAAATTCCTTCCAGCTGGTTTAAACTTTGTCAATCAGCTTCCCACCGATTACCTAAAAATCTTTATATTGAAGAATTTCCTGTTAAAATGAAAGAAGAAAATAAAAAATTAGAAAGGACTAAAGCTTTAGTTGAAAAAGTTAAAGAGCTAATTTTCCCTTATCATTTTAAGAAATAACAAACCACTAAGCTAGTTTGTATTTTCTTCTCATTTCATCAGAAACTTCTCGAGTAAGCTTTAGCGTCTTTTCTGCTAAATCCTGAGGCATTGAACCAGTTCCACAGTTAGGAGTAACGAGAGCATTTTGAAAAAGCTCATCCTTATCAAATCCTTTACTTACAAAAAGCCCCACCTTCTCCTCAAATTTCTTAACTAAGCTTCTTAAGTCTTCTTTAGCAATTTGGTTAGGAGTAGGAAAGGATGAAGGAACAATTCCCCAAGCCAGAATCCCTCCCTTTTTAATAAAACTTTTTAACTGAGAAGGGTAAAGAGCGATTTTTTCCGTGTAATCATAAGCATCAAAACTGATAATATCGACTCCTGCTTCAGTGAAAAGACTCCAGTCAGTATTGCCACAACAATGAACCCCAGAAAGACCTTTAATTGAATTCTTTAATTCTCTTAAATAACCAATGATTGCTTCTCTATCCAAACTAACAAAAGCTGAGCCGTAAGACATTAAGTAAGGCTCATCAAAAAAAATAATCGCTTTTGTTTTGGGAAAATTTTTATTTAATTCCTTTTCTTGCCAACGTAATTTCATTGAAAGCGATTTAACAATGACATCAATCATAAGCTCATTATAAAGAAGGGGCTTTTTATCTTCATCCGTTACAGTAAGGCCAAAACTTACAGGACCTGTTATTTGGCCTTTAATAAACTTAATCCCTTCCCAAGAGCTTTCCTTCAAAGCTTCGAGCATGGAGTAAAAACCAGAAGCAAAACGACGGCTGATCGAAAAACTCTCCAAATCGTCAGATAAATACCTCTGGTAAAAATCTTCAACTTGCTGATCAAACTGTTTAGAAAGGTCAAAATAAATTTTCCTGTTTTCTTTATCAATCACCACACAAGGCATTCCTTCAGTATATTGAACATACATATTTTCCAAAAATGACCGATTGGGCAACTGAGGCCAAGGGGGAATCTCTTTAAAATTTTCTAAGATTATTTTACAAGCTTCTCTGGGATCGATATGAGGAACGCTCCCAATAGCTGTTGGTAAACAAAATGGTTTAAACCTCAAACTTGCTCCTTAAAATTTAATTTAAATCTTGCTTTCTCCAACCAAGAACGGCTAGCTTTGATTTTCTTGGCTTAAACATTAATCCTTCAGTTAAGAAAATGCCAATTTTGCTAGCCTTACACAATTCAAAAATTGTTTTTAAGGTTTGAGAACCACACTGAACTTGATCTAGAGAATAACAAGAAGTTATAATATGACCTTGTTTTTTTAATAACTCTTCAAGAAAATTCCTGGCTTTTTCTGAAAAGGACTTAATAAAAGCAGTTCCAACTGCATCTAAAATTGTTCCCCGTTCAAATTCACCAGTTGAAAAATATTTTTTTACTTTTTTTTCCAGTATGTCACCAAGCGTAACCAGGAAAAAAACTAGTTTCTCTACCTCTTTAATCTCTTTGATTAGCTTCTTGTCTTTAAACCTTAATTTTTTTCCATTTACTGTAATAGTTGAACCAGAAGAGTTTTTAACAGTGAAAAAAGCGTAAACCCCTACTGGTTTAATCAACTTTCTTCCTTGAAGAATTTCCTTCTTGATATATGATTGAACTGGCTCCTCAACAATGAAATATCGAGGATAACCAAGTAAAACTTGAACATCCTTTTCATTTAATTCTAAAGCAAAGGGTGGAAATTCTTTTATCAAGTTTAACTCCAAAGTAAATTAACTTAAGATTGCCCAGTCAGGAAAATCATTTACATGAGGATTTCCCCAAAGCTCAATAAGCTTTTTTTCAACTAGCTCATCTGCCTCTTTACTACTCTTAGCAAAACCACTTCCTAAATTAAAAAGAATGGTGTTAAAACTGAGCCATCTTCTAGAAACCTTTCTTCTATCAAAAGTATTAAGAGTAGCTTTGTAAATTAGGTCACCAGCGTCACTGATGACCTGAACAGTAGGAGGATTTCCTGGAACAATCACCATTTCGAATCCGAGTTTTATCAAAAACTTTCTAGGTTCTTTCACTTTTCCCCTTTCAGTCAGATAAAAGATTTAGGAGAATCAAATAAATAATCTTAATATATTAATTGTATTTAATTAATAACTCGAGGTCAAACATCCAAATACACCTTTTAAAAAGCAAGCTAATAATGTCACAATTTAATCAAAGCTTTTTCATAATCAAGGACAATAAATTTTTTACCTTTTTTAAGGACAGTATGCCCCTCTCCCTCTAAAAGCTTTTTTTGATACTCAGCTCCTCCAGGGTACTTTTCGTTGATAACTCCACCCATTTTTAAAGTTCGCCAATAGGGAGTAATTGGTTTTCCTTGAACAGCTAACTCTTCGGCCGCACGAGCCGCAATTGAGGCAAAAATGCCCGTAGTTATTGGTCAAGCAACGGTAGCACCATGTTTTTGAGCAAGTTTTTTCCGAATATCATTAATCGTGATAAGTTTCCCCTTGGGAACCTTGCTCATAATTTCATTTACTTCAATGGGAGCAGGAATAACAACTGTTCCTCTTCCCCACTTCTTACTCCTTTTTTCTGGAATTTTCTCAACTCGCGGCAGGTCTTTGCTATCCAGTAATTTTTCTTGCCAACTCTTTTTCCTTTTTCCCATTCTTCTTCCTTAACAATTGTTTACAAAAAGCTCATTTTCTTCTTTTCTAGCTAATTTTCTCCAGGGGAGCATACTCAACAAGGAGAGTTTTTTCACCAAAGGATGGAAAATAAACAACCAACTGGTCTGGCTCTTTTACTGTCAAAACCTTTCCTTTGCCAAATTGCTTGTGAAAAACCTCATCACCAACATTAAAAGAGTAAATAACCTTTGCTCTTTCCTTTATTTTCTCTTCTTGCTTTGACTGAGTTAATTCCTCTGGAATTTCTTTTAAAAATCGGGAAGGAGAATTGTAATTGCGCCCTCCCCAAAGGCTTCGAGTCCAAGCGTGGGTAAGATAAAGCCTTTCCCGAGCTCTAGTAATGCCAACATAACAAAGTCTTCTTTCCTCTTCAAGCTCAGAAAGATCTGTTTTTGAGCGAATATGAGGAAAAAGATTTTCCTCAAGACCAACCATAAAGACCACAGGAAATTCTAATCCCTTTGCATTATGGAGGGTCATTAGAGTAACTGCTTCTTCTTTCTCGTCATAAACATCTATTTCAGTAATAAGAGAGATTTTTTCCAAAAATTCTTCAAGTCCTTCACCGGGGTGTGAATCTTGAAATTCTCTAACTACGGTTAGAAACTCATTGAGGTTTTCAACTCTTGATTCCGCTTCAATGGTTCTTTGTTCTTTTAAACTTTTTAAATAACCTGTTCTCTCTAAAACTTTTTTCACCAAATTGACCAAATCTTCCTTCTCTCTTAATGCTCTTAAATCATCCATAAGAAAAAGGAAAGACTGAATTTCCAGCCTTGCTTTAGGTGAAAGATAAGGATTTTCCTCCACCCTCAAAAGGCTTTGATAAAAAGATATATTGTTACGGCGAGCAAACCAATCGACATGCTCTAAGGTAGTCTTACCAATTCTTCTCTTAGGATTGTTAATAATTCTTTTAATGCTTACTGAATCAGAAATATTTAAAATTACTCTAAGATAGGCGATGATATCTTTGATTTCCTGGCGCTCATAAAACTTTAACCCACCGACAATTTTATAGGGAATTCCGTAACGCATTAGAATCTCTTCAAAAACTCTTGATTGAGCATGGGTTCGATAGAAAATAGCAAAATCAGTGTATTTTCTTTTATCTAAGTTAACTAATCTTTCAATTTCAGTAGCAACAAAGATACCCTCATCATGTTCATCTTCTGCTTGATAAGTAGTAATAGCTTCACCACGCACATTGGTTGTCCACAAAGTCTTAGGTTTCCTTCCTTGATTGTTTCTAATAACATAATTGGCTGCTTCAAGGATAATCTGTGTTGAACGGTAGTTTTGCTCCAGCTTAATCACTCTTGCATCAGGAAAATCCTTCTCAAACTCCAAAATATTTCGAATATCAGCTCCCCTCCATCCATAAACACTCTGGTCATCATCGCCCACAACGCAAAGGTTGCGATGTTTTTGAGCTAAAAGGCTAACTAACCGGTATTGAGCGTGATTGGTATCTTGATATTCATCAACTAAAATGTAGTTAAATCTTCTTTGATAAGCCTTCAAAACTGAAGGATAGAGTTCAAACAACCGAACGGTAAGAACAATTAAGTCATCAAAGTCTAAAGCATTGTTTTGAGAAAGTCTCTCCTGATAAATACGATAAACTTCTGAGATAACTTTTTCTTGATAAGTGTGAACCATAGAAGCATATTCTTCTGGGTCAATCAGATTGTCCTTCGACATCGAAATCGCACTTAATATTCCTCCAGGAGTGTATCTCTTTGGGTCGAAGTCTAAATCTTTAAGGCAAGAAGTAATAAGCCGATGAGCATCACTTTCATCATAAATAATAAAATTCTTTCGATAACCTAACCTTTCAATTTCCTTCCTTAAAATACGAGCACAAGCAGAATGAAAGGTCATTAACCAAATTTTTTCTGCCTCTTTTCCAATGAGAGAAAAAACCCGCTCTCGCATTTCTTCAGCTGCTTTGTTTGTAAAGGTTATACCCAAAATCTCTTGAGGCAAAACTCCTTTTTCCTTTATAAGGTAAGCAATTCGATGAGTAAGAACTTTAGTTTTACCGCTACCGGCTCCAGCGAAAATTAAAAGGGGACCTTCACCGTGAGTAACAGCATCTCTTTGAGCTGGATTTAGCTCTTTAAGTAATTCCATAAAAAATATTATACCTTAGGGATAAGTACTTGTCTCAAAGAAAAACCCTTTCAGGTTATTGGCTTTGTTAACTTGAAACTGTTTCGCTTGTAAGTTGGTTAAAGATGGATTAAGAAGAGTTGGATTTGAACAGGAAAAACTTATAAGAAATTTTCTGAGTAGAAAATTTTTTATTAAAACAATAAGAATGGAGAATAAACTCTCCATTTTCTTGAGAAAACTGCTTGTTGCCACACTCATAGCAAACGACCTTATGGCAAAAGTAACACTCCCCCAAAATTTTTCCTTTTGTTGAACCACAAAAACTGCACTTTGCAATGTCTTTTATCTTTTTCTCCATCCCAGCCACCTTACTTTTTTATCGACACTTCTTAAAAATTTCTTTAGAGGACTTTGTCAATTTTGTTACTTTTTCTTTAATTAAATAGAAAAACT
The DNA here is from genome assembly GCA_015711795.1 of Candidatus Geothermocultor quzhuomuensis. Classification (GTDB taxonomy): domain Bacteria; phylum Actinomycetota; class Aquicultoria; order Geothermocultorales; family Geothermocultoraceae; genus Geothermocultor; species Geothermocultor quzhuomuensis. Next base: position 28,058 of record JACVJC010000018.1, on the reverse strand, counting down.
AATTTGAAAAATCTAAAATGGAATTAGAATGTTTAAATTAAATGAGTGCCAAGTTTGTCATCAAAAATCTTATTTAATCTCAAGAAATTTAAAAGTATGTGGTCAGTGTGTTATTAAGTTTCCAGAAGAGTCAAAGGCTTTTTCTTGCCAAGCACATTCACTGTCAAGAAAGGAATTTAGTCTACCTCCTATTCCACCTCGTACTTCAAGAGGGATTAAGTGCCATCTTTGTGTCAATGAGTGCTTAATAGGAGTGGGTGAAAAGGGATTTTGTGGGCTTCGGGTAAACAAAAATGGTAAACTCCATCATCTTGGTGGAACTTCATCAAAAGGCATCTTGACATGGTATTACGACCCATTACCTACAAATTGCGTTGGTGATTGGGTTTGCCCCGGTGGCACTGGAAGTGGTTATCCTCAATATGCTTATCGAAAAGGGCCTGAATATGGATATAAAAATTTAGCTGTCTTTTTTGGAGCTTGCACTTTTAACTGCCTTTTTTGTCAAAACTGGCATTTTAAAAAATTAACTCAAAAGTTAAAACCAACCTTTACCGCACCTGACTTTGCTCAATTTGTCGACGATAATACATCTTGTATTTGTTTTTTTGGCGGTGACCCTACCCCTCAACTCCCCTTTGCAATTAAAGCTTCAGAAATTGCTCTCGAAAAAAAAGCTAACCGAATTTTGAGAATTTGCTGGGAAACTAATGGTTCAATGAATAAAAAACTATTAAAGAAAGTAGCAAAACTTTCACTCAGCTCAGGCGGCTGTGTCAAGTTTGACCTTAAAGCCTTTGATGAAAATTTGCACATTGCCTTGACCGGTGTGAGCAATAAAAGAACCCTCGAAAACTTTAGCGAATTAGCAAGCTACATTCCTCAAAGACCCAGTCCACCCTTTCTAATTGCCAGTACCCTTTTGGTTCCGGGTTACATTGATGCAAAAGAAATAAGAAAAATCGCAAAATTTATTGCTCACCTCGACCCCAATATTCCCTATTCTCTCCTTGCTTTCTTCCCTCAATTTAAAATGAGTGACCTCCCAACTACCTCAAGAAGCCAAGCTCAAGAATGCTACCAGGTAGCCTTTGAAGCAGGATTAAAGAGGGTTAAAATTGGCAATGTTCACCTTTTAAGCTAAAAGCTAAATTAAAAGCTCATTAAGGGGACGGCGAGAACTTTTCCGTTCTTGAAGTGTTGGATGCCCAATTGCTAAAACTGCCATTAATTCAAGCTCTTCGGAAACCTTTAAAAATCTTTCAACTTCTTCACGCTGATTAAGAATTTGACCAAGCCAGCAAGCCCCCAAGTTCAAGGCGTGAATTTCTAGGAGCATATTTTCAATGCAAGCACCAATTGCTTGAACATCTTTAGTGCGGTCATAACTTCTTTTCTTGTCCAAAAAGACAACAATAAGTAAGTTAGCCTTTTTAATTATGGGTTTATCAGTGGTAAAAGCTCCAAGGCCATCCTTTTTTTCTTTATCTTTAATCACTAAAAAGCGCCAAGGCTGATTATTTAGGCCAGACGGAGCCCAGCGAGCAGCTTCCAGTATCTTCTCAATCTCCTGATCAGAAACAGGTTCATCAGTAAACTCTCTTACACTTCTTCTCGTTTTAATTAAATTTAAGATGTCCATTTTCTCTTTTTCCTATTTTTAAGACGGTAAGCTTTTCCTATCATCTTCTTGAGTTGAAAGTTCATTAAGGGAAGAAAGTTTATTATCAAATCGTGAAAGTTGTTTGTCAGCTTCTTCGTATTTATTTTTAGCTCTATTTAAGTGCATACCAAGGGTCTCAAAATCTTCTTTAAACTTATTCAACTCTAAAACTAATGAATTCAAACGGATAAGAATATCATGAGCTCTTTCTTCAATTTTTAAACCCTTCAAGCCTGAAGCTATTGCATAAAGGTAAGCTAAAAAACTATTGGGAGAAACAGGGATAACCCTTTTTTCCAAAGCAAATCCAAGGATACTATTTTCACCACCAAAAGACTCATCCCGTATAATTGTCTCATAATATACATTTTCTGCTGGAATATACATTAAAGCAAAATCGTAAGTTCCTTCGTCTGGCTTAATATATTTAGAAATTTGGTCAATTTTCTCTTTAACTTTACGGATAAAATCTTTACGCCAAACCTGCTTCTCTTCTTCACTTTCGCTCTCGATAATTCTCTTGAAAGAATCAAGGGGGAACTTTGCATCAACAGGAACCACCTTATCTCCCAAGCAAATGACCGCTTCTACCTTGGTTCCATCCTTGAAACCATAATTTAGTCGGTAAAATTCTGGGGTGAGAATTTGAGAAAGAAGGCTTTCAAGTAAAAATTCTCCAAACTCCCCTCGAAATTTGGGAGCTCTCAAAAGATCTTGCAAGGAAGAGATATCTTTTCCGACCTCATATAGCTGCTTGGTAGCCTCAGAAACTCTCCCCAAACTTTCACCAACATCTTTAACTATTTGTGTAGTTTTGTCTAAACGATTGCCAATTTGACCGGTAGTACTTTGAAGCTGCATTGTGATCCCCTGGAGCTGCTGATTAACCTGGTTAGTTAAGTTATCAACATGTTTTTGCATTAAACCCAAAGCCTCGCTGTTCTTTATTATTAAGTAGACAAAAAGAGCCACTATTAAAAAAATAAATAACAATATAATATAATTCAATTTTTTCTCCTTTAAATACCACATACAATTTTATCAACCTGGGATGACAAAAAGTCAACCTAGGGGTCAGACCCTAGAGCCTATCTTAAACAGCCAAAATAAAACCTTAATTAAAATTTCTTAGATGATTCTGATAAGTAATTAAAAAATGAAAGTAGATCTTAAATTTGCTGGTAAATGAGAGTACTGAAGTTTGACCTTATCAATAATTCCCCTGCCAATGGCGGACAGGCAATAGAGGAGAAACTGCTCCCTGTTTACTGGTTTATTAGCTTTTCTCTAGTGACTTCATGCAATGAAGAATTTTTTCATAAATCTCTTTAACATCATTATCATAAAGAGGCCCTTGATTACAAGAAACCAGTTTTTTAAAAATTTCTTTCTCTCTCCGAGGGTCAAAAATAGGAATTTTAGCCTTACTCTTTAACTCTTTTATCGCTAAGACAACTTTAGCTCTTTCATTTAAATAATAGATAATCTTTTGATCAATCTCATCGATCTGTTTTCTCAGTTTCTCAATTTTTTCCTCGACCTCTTCCTTCATTTTCTCCCCCTAAGTTAATTTTCACCAGATTATATTGTCATTTTATTCCCATTCAATAGTAGCTGGTGGTTTTGAGGAAATATCATAAACGACACGATTAACTCCTTCGACCTCATTAATAATGCGATTAGAAATCTTTTCTAAAACTTCATTAGGGAGTCTTGACCAATCAGCCGTCATAGCATCCTCGCTAGTAACAGCCCTGACAACAATGGGATAAGCATAAGTCCTTTTATCACCCATCACGCCAACCGTCTTGATACAAGGAAGAATTGCAAAAGCTTGCCAGAGTTTTCTATAAAGTCCTGCTTTTTTTATTTCATCTTCGACTATAGCATCAGCCTTCCGAAGTATCTCCAGCCTCTCAGGAGTTACTTCGCCAATAATTCTTATAGCTAAGCCAGGTCCAGGAAAGGGATGTCGCCAAATAATTTCTTCTGGTAAACCTAACTCTTCTCCAACTGCTCTTACCTCATCTTTAAAGAGTAATCTTAATGGTTCAACCACCTTTTCGAACTCCATTTCAGTCGGTAAACCACCAACATTATGGTGCGTCTTTATCCGAGCTGCTTCACGGGTACCACTCTCAATAACATCTGGATAAAGAGTTCCTTGAACAAGAAATTTCACTTTTTGTTTTTTTGCTTCTTCCTCAAAGACTCTAATAAACTCTTCACCAACAATCTTTCTTTTCTCTTCTGGGTCAGTAACTCCCTTTAACTTTTTTAAAAATCTTTCTTTAGCCTTGAGATGAATTAAGTTAATTCGAAAATGCTTTCGAAAAGTTTCCTCAACTTGCTCTGGCTCTCCCCAACGTAAAAGACCATGATCAACAAAGACGCAAGTTAAATTCTCACCAATTGCTTTATGAACTAAAAGAGCAGAAACTGCTGAATCAACACCACCACTTAAAGCACAAATCGCTTTTTCGCCTTCGACAGTCTCCTGAATATAATTCACCGCTTCTTCAATAATTGAAACCATCGTCCAAGAAGGTAAACAGCCACAAGCTTTGTAAAGAAAGTTTTTTAAAATTTCAAGCCCATAAGGTGTATGAGCAACTTCAGGGTGAAATTGAACCCCAAAAAGATTTCTCTTTAAATCCTCAAAAGCAGCAACTGGGGTAGACTCCGTAATAGCAGTTGAAGAAAAGCCTAGTGGAGGGAAGGTAACTGAATCTTTGTGGCTCATCCAAACATTTTGTTTTTTGGGCAAACCTTCAAATAAAAGAGAATCAGTTTTTCCTAATAAAAGCCTTGTTTTGCCAAATTCACTCTTGTCAGTTTTTGCCACCTTCCCCCCTAGAAAGTGAGCCATCAATTGCATTCCATAGCAAATTCCCAAAACAGGTAAACCTAAATTAAAAATTTCTTTATCACAAAAAAGAGCATTCTTTTCATAAACACTAGCTGGGCCACCAGAAAGGATAAGCCCTTTGGGTTTTTTCTTCTTAATTTCTCGCGAGGAAATATTGTAAGGCACAATTTCCGAGAAAACCTTACATTCTCTTACGCGACGAGCAATTAACTGAGCATATTGAGCACCAAAATCAAGAACTAAAATTGTATCAAATGCCTTATTTTCAACCATCTCAATTAATAATTCTAGCTTATTATTTTTAGTGATAAAATGATGCTGAACTTAATTATCGAAGTTTGTAGGTCACTTACTTTATACCTATTGAAAAATGTGAGTCGCAAAGTGAAAATTATAAAATTATTTAAGGTTTACATTAAGTGTCAAGCCAGTTTTTAACTCAACTGGACTCTTTATATCACTTGCATCTTACAACTAAAACGCTTTCTTACTTTGACTTTTACATTTCTTTTCTCAGTCCTTAATTTTACTCGTTGCACCCTGATACCTGTTATTTGCTCTTTAGCCTAACTTTTGAATTTTCTGAATCAACTTGCCTTCTGTTTGCAAAGCAGGAGCAACCATTATTTCAGCTCGCTGGAAATCTTTAATGTTCTCATACCCACAAGTTGCCATGGCTGTTCGAAGGGCACCAAAAAGGTTTAAAGTCCCATCATTTTCATGAGCGGGACCAAGCAGTATCTCTTTAAGAGTTGCCCTTACTCCCACTTCAATTCGAGTTCCTCGAGGTAAATCAGAGTGAAAAGTAGCCATTCCCCAGTGAAAACCGCCTCCTGGCGCTTCTTTAGCTTTAGCTAGAGGTGAGCCAATCATGACGGCATCAGCTCCACAGGCAATAGCCTTTGCAATATCACCACCATAAGCCATTCCACCATCAGCAATAACCAGTGAGTAATTGCCTGATTCTTCAAGATGCCTCATTCGAGCCGCTGCGGCATCAGCAATTGCCGTTGCTTGAGGAACCCCAATTCCTAAAACTTTTCTGGTTGTACAGGCAGCACCGGGCCCAACACCTACTAAGACCCCTGCTGCTCCTGTTCTCATTAAATGTAAAGCAGTTGAATATGAACAACACCCCCCAACAATAACTGGGATTTCGAGCGAAGAAATAAAATCAAAAAGGTTAAGTGGTTCTTTAGTTTTTGAGACATGCTCCGCACTAACAACTGTTCCCTGAATAACTAAAATATCAAGCCCAGCTTCTAAAGCAATCTTATAATATTTTTCAACTCTTTGAGGTGTTAAGGAGGCAACAGTAATAACGCCAGCTTCCTTAATTTCTTTTATTCGCTTTTTAATTAACTCAGGTTTAATTGGCTCTTGATATAATTCTTGCATTCCTCTAGTTGCTTCTTCTTTAGAAAAAGAGGCAATCTTTTTATATATTGGGAGAGGGTCCTCGTAACGTGTCCAAAGACCCTCTAAATTTAAGACACCCAATCCACCCAACTTCCCAATCAAAATGGCAACTTGAGGTGAGACTACAGAATCCATAGCAGAGGCTAGAAGAGGGAGCTCAAGCTTAAAATTCCCAATCTGGAGAGAAATGTCAATATCTTCTGGGTCTCGAGTTCGTCGGCTGGGAACAATAGCTATGTCATCAAAACCATAAGCAATTCGACCACTTTTTCCTTTACCTATTTCAACTTCCATTTTCCCTCAACTAAAATATCCCATTTAAATTAATAAACTGCTTAAAAGTTAGTTTATGTTAACATTCTGTAAAAAAAAGTGTCAAGCAACTTTTCTAAAGCTAAAACCCTCTCTAGAGAAAAACCTCAAACAAACCAACAGTAACCTTAGAATTCATCAAATTGAATTTACCAAATTGAAATTTTAAATGAAATCGGATAAGATGAATTAAAAGAGGGGGACAAATGGTGAAAAGCCAAGTTGACAAAGAACTTGAAGAAAGCATAAAAGGAATCGCTAGACTTCACCAAAAAATCATTGAAAAATCATCTAATATCAATGAAGAAATATCTATTTTAAGAAAAGACATTAAAAGGCTAATTAAAGATAAGGATGAGAAAAAAATCCGCTTAAAACTCTTAACCCGTTTTTGTCTCCTTTCTGAGCTATGTGGGGCAGTTGACTTTAACGAAATGATAAAAGCAAGAGAAATGTTTCTCCAAATTTATCCAGAACATTTTAAAAGCTACCTTAATCATCTTGACAAAAAAGAATGGGAAATTAGCTGGTCAGCTTGTTTAGGATGTCTCAACTTTACTCAAAAGTGCAACTTAGGAATCCACCCTAGAGAAACTAGAGAAGAAGGTAAGATTAACTATTATTGCCCTTCATTCGTCCCTCGAAAAAAGGGTTTATAAAAAATTTTTAACTTATCAAGAAAGGCTAGGTAACTTAGATGGTAAAAGAAAAAAAATTGAGTTTTGTCATTGCCTCTGACCACACTGATCGAAATAATGCTATTTTAAAAGAGATTAAAAATTTTTTGGAATATCACGGATATAAATGTGAAATTTACGACAAAGATTGTGGCCCAAATGATGATTTTCCAATCATTGCCAGCGGAGCAGTAGAAAAAATTTGTTCTGGTGCTTTTGACCGTGCTATTCTTATCGGTGGAACGGGAAGCGGTATGGCAATGGTAGCAAACAAATTTAAGGGTGTTTATGCAACAGTGGTTAATAATTTTAAAGAACTGGTAGAGATAGTTAAAAGAGATGACCCAAATGTTCTATGCATTCCGGCTTGGAATTTTCCCCGGCAAGATGCTAGGCAGATGATAAGATTGTGGCTCCATACAAAGCCAAGCAATGATGAAAAATATGTAAGAAGAAGAAAAGAAATTAAAGCAATTGAAGAAAAAAACTTCAAATAAAATTTATATTTCTAAGCGCACAAACCTTTCAATTACCTTTGTTGTTTATTCCACCGGAAGATTTTTATCTTTGGCATAATCGTCAACTTCCTTCGATAGTTTCATAAACTTTTCTTTGGACACATCGATTTTTTTAGAAGTGCTTTCAATGTTCTTTTGAAAGCTATTTATGCCCTCTTTTGTAAGCTTCCTAGACTTAACCCCTTTAAAAAACTTATCAAACTCATCAATTAATTGGGAGCCATAGCCAATCATCTCCAGCACAGCATCACACGCAGCGATTTTCTTAGAAGCATAGGTCTTGAATTCCTCACTTACATTAAGAGATTTGATTTTTTCATAATCATCCTCTGCTGCTTGCATTTCTGATTTTTGGTTATTGAGGTTGCCTTTTGCTTGCTTTACAAGCTCTAAAGCTCTCTTAGCTTCTGCTGGTGTTATGTCAACTTCACCAAGGTTGTTAGCAATCTTCTCTAGCTCGTCATCGAGTTCAATGTATTTATTTATATGTGCATCCCCATCCTTGTTTAGCTTCTTAGCTTCCTCAGTTTGATAAGATGAACACCCCACAGAAACGAAAATTGCAACAATTGCCAGCGCCCCCAAAAAACCTCTTTTAAATGCTTTCATCACAGCGCTCCTTTCATAATGTTTTTCTTAACCATTTTCTCGATAAAGCATTTGATACTATTAGAAATATTTCCCTTTTGTCAACCCTTTTGTAAATTATGTCAGCTTTTCAAAAAATCCCCTACAGGGGTTAGTTTAAAGGGCCATAAAGTTCTTCTCGTCTTTTTTCTTCCATCTCTCGTTTCTTATCAACTCAATCTAAAATCTTACTAACTACAGGAGCCACAACCGAAGAACCGATAACAATCTCAAAGATAGTTAACCAATTCATCAAAAAGTCTCCGTTTTTTCAACTTGTATCATTACAGCATCACTATCATAATCGGAGGTTAGACAATCTGTGTTCTCTCCTCTGTTCATCTTTCGTCAGAAACTGTCTACAAACTCTGTAACGTATTTTAGAAATCGTGGGATATCTTTTACAGCTGCCTTTAGACCCTCATAAATTTTTCGAGAATCAATCTCATCATACTCGTGAACGATGCGATTGCGAAGGCCAGCGCAAGGTGCAATCTTTTGAGCAAAATCCATTGGGTAAACACCGATTTTTGATAGCCTTAAGAAGGATTGAAAGTAATCAGCTGGAGGTGGCTGTCCCGTCTCCGTGATAAGGTGATAGTTAATATCTATCATTCTGCCTATCATTCGCTCGAGATATCGCTCGGCCAACACTTCATTAGCTGGGCTCTTCCGGTAATCCTGATAACTTAGCTTGGCTAAAGACTTTATCGCTTCAAAGTCTTCACTGATTAGATTAATTTTTCGCATGATTAAGGTTTTGTCAATCATCACTTTCCTCCAACATACTGAGTGATGAATTTGCGAGCAAACTCCTCTTCCATCTTAAAAAATTTCTGATGATCAACATAGCGTTTGAACGCGTATATCTTAAGCAAAGCCAAGTCACGCGGTTTACCGTAAAGGATTGCACACTTCTCAGTTATCTTCTTTAGAAACAAAGGATCAGCTTGATTAAGCAATGCAAGATCAACTTCCACCTTGGGGAAAAGCCGTTGTAGCTCCAAATGAAGGTTAGAATACTTTTTAAAAGAAAGGTTGGGTTTTTGAAAGAGAACAGCGATATCGATATCGCTCTGAGAATGTACTTTTTTAGACACAGCTGAGCCGAAGAGCAGAATTAACCGAAGATTAAATTTCTTGGCAATCCTCTCAAAGCTTTTATCGTCTTTTTTTAGTAAAAGCTGTGACGATGATTTCATTAATTACGCTCTCCTAGTATCAGCTTTTATCAAGCTCCTAAGGCAGTAGCATAATTTTAACATAAAGTGGTGACAAAATTTGGTTAAAAAAGATTTTTAAAAGTTTTTATTTTGGGTAGGAGATTTGGGTTAAGAAGAGAGCATGGGCAGGAGCAGCTTGGGGTGCTTTTCTCCTGTCTCTACTTTCCAATATTTCTTTAACTTTTTTAATGTTTAAGGTGCCTTCCCCAACTTTAATTAAGGTACCAACCATTGTCCGAACCATATTGTAAAGAAAAGCATTTGCCCGAACACGAAAAACTATAAAATCGCCTTTTTTCTTTACCTCAAAAAGCAGGACTTCCCTAACACAACTTTTATAAGAACTCGCATCGGCACAAAAGGCAGAAAAATCATGCTTCCCTAAAAAGATTGAGGAAACCTCCTTCATTTTTCGCAAATTCAAGGGTTTGCAAATATGATGAGTGAAATGCCGGAAAAAAGCCGAAGGGTAAGGTCGGTTTAATATATAATACTCATACTCCCGCCAAAGAGCATTACGACGAGCATCAAAATCTAAAGAGACTTCATCTGCTTCAATAATTGTAATATCATTTGGTAAAACAGCATTAGCTCGATAAACCAGTTCATCAATTGTCATCTGAGTACCAGTTAAAAAGTTAACAATGTAAGCAAGAGCATGAGCACCAGCATCAGTCCGACCAGCACCAATCACTTTAATTTTTTCTCTTAGGATAATTGAAAGGGCTTTTTCCAACTCTCCTTGGATTGTCGGTAAATTTTTTTGTCTTTGAAATCCATAATAATTTGTCCCTATAAATTCTAATGTTAGCTTAATGTTTCTCATTTTCTCTTAATCCAAGAACTGTTATTTGTGAATCGTGTTTTGTTGCTCGTAACCGGTTCAGGCTGAAATTGAGGCTAAGGGTTTTTAAATTATTTAAAAATGTTACTTAACCTTTACCTTTCTTTCCCCGCTCACTATTCACTAGTTTTGTCTTCAGTGCTTCTAGCCTTATTACTTTCATGAGTAAATCCTTGAAATAAAAATTGCACCTATTAAAAAAGTCAAGCTAAAAAATAGGGAAAACCAGTCTCTCAAATGCATCTTAAGCTCCTTCAACCTAGTTCTCCCCTCCCCACCGCGGTAACATCTTGCTTCCATTGCCATTGCTAGATAGTCAGCCCGCCGAAAAACACTGACGAAGAGGGGAACCAGCAAAGAAAGCAAACATTTAGCACGCCGAAAAATATTTTTACTTTCAAAGTCAGCTCCCCTAACCATTTGAGCTTTCTTTATCTTGTCAGCCTCAACAATCAAAATCGGGATAAAACGTAAAGCAATGGTCATCATCAGTGCAATTTCATCCGTTGGCACTTTAATCTTCTTAAGTGGAGCCAAAAGATTCTCTAAAGCATCGGTAAGTTCAATTGGAGTAGTAGTAAAAGTTAGAACTGCACTGGAAATTATTAAAAGAGAGATACGGAAAAAAAAGAAAAAGCCATTTTCAACCCCCTCTTTGGTAACACTTAGGAAACCCCATTTAAAAATAATTTCTCCAGGGGTAAAAAGAAGATGGGCTATAAGTGTGAACAGAAGAAAGTAAGAAAGGCTCCAGAGATTTCTTAAAATCCAACTAAAAGGTAGCCTCCCAACCAAAATTAGAAAAAAAAGAAAGGCAAGAAGAAAGAAAAGCCCGAAAAAACTTGTGACTAGGAAGACAACGGTGGTAAAAAAAAGAAGAAGAACCACTTTTAAGCGGGGGTCAAGGCGATGGAGAAAAAAAGGAAATGGATAATACTGGCCAATTGATACTTGAATCATGAGAATCCTTTCATAATTGCCGCTTTTGCTTCGTCAACAGTCAAAATATCTTGAGAAAATCTCAATCCTCTTTTCCTAAGCTCATAAAACAACTGTGCTATTTGAGGAACTTCTAAACCCATCTTTTTTAACTCATCGTAAGAACGAAAGATCTTCTTAGTTGAATCGTCTAGTAAAATTTGTCCCTTATTAAGAACAATGACTCTCTCAACCACCTCAACAATTTCATCAACATCATGAGAAGCGATAACAATTGCAATATTCTTTTTCTTGTTTAAAAGTTTTAAATAAGAAAAAATTTCTTCCCGTCCCTCCTTATCTAAATTGGAGGTTGGTTCATCTAAAAAAATGATTTTAGGCTCAAAAGCTAAAATTGAAGCAAGGGCGACTCTCCTTTTTTCCCCATCACTTAAACTAAAAGGAGAACGATTCTTAAAATCTTCAAAATTAATACCAAGTTGAGTTAAGATGTTAAAAACTCTTTCTCTAATTTCTAATGAAGAAAAGCCAAAATTTTTAAGACCAAAGGCAATCTCATCAAAAACTGTTGGTTCAAAAAATTGAGATTCAGGAAATTGGAAAAGAACACCAATCTTCCCTCGAACTTCCCAGAAATTATCGATTCTTCTTCCTTCAAATAAAATTGTACCTTGAGTTGGGAAAAGAAGGCCGCTAGCTAAAAGAATAAGGGTTGATTTTCCAGCCCCAGTTGGACCAATTAACCCAATAAGTTCTCCCTGATCAATCGAGAGATTAACTCCACGCAAAACATTTTTCCTGTGCGGACCTTGGGTGTAAGAAAAATTAACATCTCTTAACTCAACGAGCATAAAACCTCCACCATCTCATCGATAGAAAGAAGGGGAAACTTAGATAAAAAACCTGATTTTGTTAACTGATAAGAAAGAAGAACAATTTTAGGGAGAGAGACACCGCATTCATTAAGGAATTCAACTTGAGAAAAAGCTTCAGCTGGGCTTCCATCAAGAACTATCGTCCCCTTATCCATTACAATTACTCGATTAGCCAAGATCGCCTCTTCAGGGAAATGAGTCACATGAATAAGGGTCATTCCCCACTCTTTATTTAAGCGAGTGTAAAGATTGAGAATTTCTTTCCTTTCATTGGGATCAAGCATTGAAGTTGATTCATCAGAGAGAAGATAAGCTGGTTTAAGAGTAAGAGCACTAGCAACAGCGACTTTTTGTTTCTCTCCGCCTGATAAAAGATGTGGTTCATGACGGAGAAAACCTTCAATCTCTAGAAATTCAGTAACCTCTTTAATTCTCCTTTTAATTTCCTCGCGAGGCAAACCTAAATTTTCTGGGCCAAAAGCTAAATCTTCCTCAACTAAAGTAGCAATAATTTGATTTTCTGGGTTTTCAAAAACAATTCCAACTTTTCTACGAATTTTCCATAGCTCTTGAGGATTTTTTGTTGAAAGCCCATCAATTAAAACTTCACCTGAATCAGGGAGAAGAAGTCCATTGAGGTGCTTAATTAATGTAGATTTACCAGAACCGTTTCTTCCCAAGATAACAACAAAATCACCAGGAGAAATAGTTAAATTTATCCCTTTTAAAGCCTCAATATCCTCCCCTCCTTGGCGATATGAATAACTTAAATTTTTAACAACAATCATTTCCCCTAAAAAATTTTCCCTAAAATAAAATGAGCAAGGAAATTTTCATTGCTCATTAAATTATCACCAATTTCTCTTTAACTAAAGAAGCTCGATGAGAACCATAGGAGCAGCGTCACCTTTCCGTGCTCCAATCTTGACAATTCTTGTATATCCACCATTTCGTTCAGCAAAACGGGGACCAATTTCATTTATGGCTTTATGAACTAGTTCTTTGTCTCTCAAAAAAGCAAATATTTGTCTTCGAGAGTGAAGGTCACCTTTCTTGGCTAAAGAAATTATCTTTTCAACTAAAGGGCAAACCTCCTTTGCTTTTGCTTCAGTTGTTTTTACTCTTTCGTGCTCAAATATTTCTTTAACTAAGTTATTCTTTATTGACCAGTGGTGTTCTCGATCGCTTCCTAACCTCCGCCCCTTTTTTAAGTGTCTCATCTCTTCTCCCACTTCTTTTCTTTTAAACTAAGATTTAAACTAGCTAGCTTTTCTTTTATTTCATTCATTGACTTTTGGCCAAAATTTCTTATTTTTAATAAATCCTCTTCAGTATAGTTAATAAGCTGCTCAAGAGTATCAATTTTTTGCCTTTTTAAACAATTATAAGAACGAACGGAAAGTTCCAAGTCTTCTATGGGAGTACTCAAAAATGTTTTCTTCTCCCCTATTCGAGTGGTAAAAATATCACCTAACATATCTTTTTCTTCATCAAAAAATAAATTGAGATGTTCACCAATGACTTTTGCCCCCATAGAAACAGCTTCTTGAGGAGTAATTGAGCCATCAGTTTCCACCTCTAAAATCAAACGATTATAATCAGTTCGCTGTCCAACTCGAGTATCTTCAACCCGATAGGTTACTCTCCTGATAGGGGAAAAATTAGAATCAATGGGAATTACCCCAATAGGGTCTCCTGGTCTTTTGTTTCTCTCTGCCAAAGCATATCCATGTCCTCTTTCAACCCTCATTGACATTTCAAGCTTAGCATTTTCACCAAGAGTAGCAATGTGATGCTCCGGATTTACCACCTCAAGCCCACTGGGAGTAACAATATCAGAAGCCTTTACTTCCTTTGGGCCTTTTGTTTTTATCGTTGCTGTTGCTTCCCCTGTATGAAGCTTAAAAACTACTCCTTTTAGATTAAGAATAATATCAACTACATCTTCTAAAACTCCAGGAATGGTTGAAAATTCATGAACTATTCCTTCTATCTTAACAGAAGTAAGAGCAGCTCCAGGCAAAGAAGAAAGAAGAACTCTTCTTAAGGAATTTCCCAAAGTATGGCCAAATCCTCTTTCTAGTGGTTCAACATAAAATCTCCCTACTTTTTCAGAAACCTCTTCAAATTTTAATCGAGGTTTTAAAATTTCTAACATTTTTCCCTCCTCACAAAAATTCCTTAATTACTTCGAATAAAGTTCAACAATTAATTGCTCTTTAATCATAAAATCAATGTCCCCCCGCTGAGGTAAAGCAATGACTTTTCCAGTCATTGTCTCATAGTTTACCTCCAACCAAGCAGGAAGAGCTGGCTTATTCGCCGATTCAATACATTCTTTAATCCGAGCGCATTTTTTCCCCCGCTCACTTAAAGAAATGCTATCTCCTGGTTTTAAAGAATAAGAAGGAATATTAACAGTTCTATCGTTTATTTTAAAATGACGATGAGTAATCAACTGCCTTGCCTCTCTCCTGGAAAAAGCAAAGCCCATTCTGAAAATAACATTGTCAAATCTTGTTTCCAGCATTCGGAGGAGATTTTCACCAGTTTTCCCCTTTTGTTTAGCTGCTTTTTCGTAGTATTTTCGAAACTGATTTTCTAAGACACCGTAAATGCGCTTTGCTTTTTGTTTTTCCCTTAATTGAACACCATAGCTAGTTTCCCGCTGCATTTTTCTCCCATGCTCACCAGGGGGGAAAGGTCGCTTCTCAAGAGGACACTTTTCACTTAGGCACCTCTCGCCTTTAAGAAATAACTTAACTCCTTCCCGACGACATAATTTACAAACTGCATCAGTATATCGAGCCAATTAATTCATCACCTACACACGCCGCTTTTTTCTTGGTCGACAACCATTATGTGGTATTGGTGTCACATCAACAATGCTCAAAACCTCAAGCCCAGCTGCCTGCAAAGTTCTAATTGCTGTCTCTCTTCCAGAACCAGCTCCCTTAACTTTAACGTCAACCTTCTTAAGTCCATGCTCCAAGGCTTTTTTTACTACTGCCTCAGCAGCAACTTGAGCTGCAAATGGTGTCCCTTTCTTTGTCCCCGAAAAGCCAGCAGAACCCGCACTTCCCCAGACAATAGTATTTCCTTCTAAATCAGTAATGGTTATAATAGTGTTATTAAATGTAGATTTAATGTAAGCTATTCCTTGAAGAATATTCTTCTTTTCTCTCTTCTTTAATTTTCCTGAAGTTTTTCTTTTAGCCATCAAACCTCCCAAAAAATAAATTTAAATCAAATTTTACTAGCCTTAGCTAGCTTTTCGCTTTGCTCAGCCAAGATTTAATTCTTTACCCCATCTAGGTTTTCTTTCGTTTGACCCCAACTGTTCTTCGAGGTCCTTTTCTTGTTCGAGCATTAGTCCTTGTCCTCTGCCCTCTCACTGGGAGACCTCTTTTGTGACGAATTCCCCGATAGGAACCTATTTCCATTAATCGCCGAATGTTTTGAGAAATCTCCTGCTTTAATTCACCTTCAACTTTATAATTTCTATCAATATATTCTCTTATCTTAGCAACTTCTTCTTCAGTTAAGTCTTTAACTCTTGTATCTTTATCGATGGAAGTAGCTTTAAGAATTTCCCGAGATCTTGTCCAACCAATACCAAAAATATAAGTTAAAGCCACCTCTACTCTTTTATTCCTCGGTAAATCAACACCAGCAACTCTTGCCATTAAAACCACCTCAAATTAGTAATTGTTGCTAAGGGTTGCTTTAATTAGGTTCAAGATTTTCTAACTCCCCACCAACAACTTTCAATTGCCTTTAACCCTGTCTTTGCTTATGTCGAGGGTTTGAGCAAATTATAATAATTCTACCTTTTCTTTTAATAACCTTACATTTAGCGCAAATTCTTTTCACTGAAGGTTTAACTTTCAATCCTACCTCACTTCTTTCGATAAATAATCCTTCCTCTAGATAAATCATAAGGAGAAAGCTCAACAATCACTTTATCTCCAGGAAGAATCCTTATATAATGCATCCTCATCTTCCCAGAAACATGAGCTAGAACCTTATGCCCTGTGTCTAGCTCTATTCTAAATTGAGCATTGGGTAAAGGCTCGATTACCGTTCCTTCAACTTCGATTTTTTCTTCTTTCTTCATCTTATTTCAAAACAACAAAACTTAATTTTAACAAAAATAACATCAGATGTCTATTAAATTTTGTCTTTTTAAGCTGTTAATATTAAAGGCCCGTGTGATGTTATAGCAACTGTATGTTCAAAATGAGCTGAAAGCTTCCTATCACAAGTTACAACCGTCCAGTTGTCAGAAAGAATTTCAACTTCAGATTGACCTAGATTAACCATTGGCTCTAAGGCAAAAACCATCCCTTCTTCAAGTCGAGGACCCTTCCCCGGCGTCCCAAAGTTAGGAATTTGAGGGTCCTCGTGAATAGCTTGCCCTATTCCGTGCCCAACAAATTGCCTAACAACTGAATAACCATTTTTTTCAGTGTGACTTTGGATAGCGTAAGAAATATCAGAAAGATGATTGCCTGGAATACACTGGCTTATTCCCATTTCCAAGGCTTCTTTAGTCACTCTTATCAATCTAAAAGCTTCTTCACTCACCTTCCCAACTGGAAAACTGGAGGCAAGGTCTCCATTATATCCATCAACCTCAACCCCTAAATCAATTTTAATAATGTCCCCTTCTTTTAACCTCCGGTGACTTGGAATACCATGAACTACTTCCTCATTTAAAGACGTACAAATAGAAAAAGGAAAACCTCGATAACCTTTAAAAGAAGGTCTAGCTCCTTGGCTTAAAATAAACTTCTCTGCTATCTTGTCAAGGTAAATTGTCTCAACCCCAGGCCTAATTGCTTTTTTAATTAGCTTCATTGTTTCAGCTGCTATTTTTCCTGCCTTCCGCATTAAAAAAATTTCCTCTTTAGATTTTAAAATAATCATTTTTGGCTCAAGACTCTTTTTATCTCATTAAAAACCTCTTCAGCAGATCTTGCTCCATCAATTTTTTTAAGTAACTTTTTTTTATTATAAAAATTAACTAAAGGGAGTGTTTTTTCTAAATAAACGCGAAAGCGATTTCTCACCGTTTCAACTTTATCATCTTCCCTTTGAAATAACTCTCCCCCACAGAGCTCACATCTCTTTCCATCCTTAGGAAGATTAAAAATCATATGGTAAATCTGGCCACATTCTTTACATGTTCTTCGACCACTTAAGCGGCGGATGATCTCTTCCTCATCAGCTTCGATATAAAGGGCAACATTTATGGCTCTTCCAAATTCAGAAAGAACCTTCTCTAGCGCCTCTGCTTGAACCACAGTTCGAGGAAATCCGTCAAGCACAAACCCCTTTTGGCAATCATTTTCTTGAATTCTCTCTTTAATAATACTAATAACAATTTCATCTGGTACAAGCTCCCCTTTTTCCATATAATGACGAGCCTTCAAACCCAAAGGGGTTCCTCTTTTAACCGCTTCTCTCAAAATATCACCAGTTGAGATATGAGGAATGTTCAAATACTGAGATATTTTCCCCGCTTGGGTTCCTTTGCCAACACCAGGTGGCCCAAGTAAAACAAGATTCATTCTCACTCCAAACTCTTTTCTAACTATTTTAAAAATCCTTCATAATGACGCATGAGGAGTTGAGCCTCAATTTGCTTAACCGTCTCTAAAGCAACACCAACTGCAATTAAAATAGAAATCCCACCAAAATATTTAAAAAAAGGAACCCTCATTGTTGACATTAAAATCATTGGAAGAATAGCAACTACCCCTAAAAAAAGTGCTCCAGGAAAAGTGATTCGATTTAAAATTTTGTTTATATAAATAGCTGTAGGTTGACCTGGTCTTACTCCCGGAATAAAGCCCCCCCATTTTTTTAAATCATCGGCTAAATTAAGAGGATTAAAGACAATCTCTGAATAAAAGTAAGTAAAGAAAATAATTAAAAGAAAATAAGTTAAAAGATAAAAGGTTGAACCAGGGCTAATTACCTCACTAAATCTTTGCAAAGATTGTGAAGGGAAAAATCGGGCTAATGTAGCAGGAAAAAGAAGAACTGAAGAAGCAAAAATAATTGGGATAACCCCAGCCGAATTTATTTTGAGAGGAATATAAGTGCTTGTCCCACCATAAACTCTCCTTCCAATAATTCTTTTAGCATATTGAACCGGGATTCTCCTTTGGCCTTCCTCGATTAAGATAATTGCTGCCATAACAAACAAGATAATCACAATAACTAAAAAAATATTAAAAGCACTTGCCACTTCATAGGTTTGAGTGCCTGCACTAGGGAAGCGGGAAATAATATTAACAAAAATCAAAAGAGACATCCCATTGCCAATTCCTCTTTGAGTAATTAACTCCGCCAACCACATAATTAAAGCAGTTCCAGCCACCAGGCTAATAACAGTCAAAAAACGATTAAAAAGAGATATTTGAATTTTTAAAAGACCTTGGAAAAATTGAGTAATTGCTATTGACTGGATCAGGGCTAAGATAAGTGTTAAATATCGAGTCCACTGAGTTATTTTCCGCTGACCAATTTCCCCCTCTTTCATCCATTCTTCAAGCTTAGGAATAACTACAGTTAAAAGTTGCATTATGATAGAGGCAGTAATATAGGGCATAATCCCTAAAGCAAAAATGGCAAACTCAGAAAGGGCTCCACCTGCAAAAAGGTCAAGAAAACCTAATAAGCCTCCTTGTTTAAATATCTCTTTTACATGAGCAATATTTATTCCAGGTGCGGGGATATGTGAACCTAAACGATAGATAGCAATTATCATTAAGGTAAAGATGATGCGGTTTCTTAAATCAGGAACTTTAAAAGCATTTCTTAGTGACTGAATCATTTAACAACTTCTACCTTTCCCCCAAGAGCTTCAATCTTTTCCTGAGCTTTCTTAGAAAAAGCATAGGCTTTCACTGTTAATTTCTTTTTAAGCTCTCCTTTAGCTAAAATTTTAATTAATTTATTCTTTTTTTTAACTAATCCCTTCTTTGTTAAGAGTTTCGCGTCAACCACCGTCCCGTCCTCAAATATATTTAATTTTTCAAGATTAACTGGAATAATTTCTTTTTTAAAAGGATTTTTAAAACCTGGATAACGAGGAAGTCTTCTCTGTAAGGGAGTTTGACCGCCTTCATAAGAAGGACCTTTGCCCCTTCCTGAACGTGCTTTTTGGCCTTTCGTCCCTCGACCAGCTGTAACCCCGTGGCCAGAACCCAAACCCCTTCCAACCCTCTTTTTCCTTTTGCTTGCTTTGAGGTTTGCTTTTAAGCTATTTAACTTCACTTTTGCCCTCCTCAAACTCACTCCACTCAATTAGATGAGAAACCCTCTTAACCATTCCTCTAATTTGAGGTGTATCATTTTTTACAACTGAATGGCGAATCCGCTTTAAGCCCAATGCTTTAATCGTTCTTCTTTGATTTTGAGAACAACCTATAAGACTCCTTTTTTGAGTTATTTTTAGTTTTTTCATTTATATCACCGGTTCAAATTTCTTCCTTATTTTTTCCTCTAATCTCAGCTATTTTTTCCGCACTCTTGAGATTTCTTAAGCCAATTTCAGCTGCTTTTAATATGTTGATAGCATTAGATGAACCCAGAGACTTTGCTAAAATATCCTTAATGCCAGCTAGCTCCATTAAAGCTCTAACAGGTCCACCAGCAATAATCCCCGTTCCTTCTGAAGCTGGTTTTAAAAGAACACGGCTAGCTTTAAACTCACCAATCACACTATGGGGTATAGTTAAGCCCACTAAAGGAACTTGGAAAAGATTTTTCTTAGCATCTTGGATAGCTTTTTGAACCGCAACTGGCACCTCAGAACCTTTACCATAACCAACACCAACTAAGCCCTGCCCATTTCCAACAACAACTAAAGCACTCATCTTAAAACGTCTTCCTCCTTTTGTAACTTTAGCAACACGGTTAATGAAGACAATCTTTTCTTGAAGTTCAACTTGTTCAACTTTTTCTAATTCCTCTTCCATTCTTCACCCACTACTTTTTTCTTTAAAATTTGAGGCCAGCTTCTCTCGCTCCATCAGCTAAAGCTTTAACCCGACCGTGGAAAGAATAACCAGCACGGTCAAAAACAACTTTTTGAATTCCTTTTTTTAGGGCACGCTGGCCAATTAATAACCCAACCTTCCTAGCCATTTCAACATTCTTTCTGTTTTTTTGACCATTTCTCCAGTTTTTTTCGTTACTTGAAGCTGCCACAAGTGTCTTTCCTTCGCTATCATCGATTATTTGCGCATAAATACTGGTATTGCTCCGATAAACACAAAGCCGTGGAACCTCTAATGTCCCAAAGATTTTTTTCCTTATTCTTTTGTGTCTTTTAAATCTTGCTAATTTCTTTTTGTCCATTCTCATCTTACTTTTTACTTGCTTTTCCAGCTTTTCTTCTAATTAATTCTCCTTGATATTTAATCCCTTTCCCCTTATATGGTTCCGGTTTCCTAACTGCCCTAATAGCAGCAGAAATACGCCCTACTTCTTCTTTATCAATACCCCGAACAATTATGGTATTTGGCGAGGGGACTTCAAGATCAATGCCTTCTGGTTTCTTAATTAACACAGGATGAGAATATCCAACAAAAATTTCTAAGTCATTTCCTTTCTTAACAGCCCTGTAGCCAATACCAACCATCTCTAAAACTTTCTCATACCCTTCGGTCACTCCTTTAACCATATTAAAAAGAAGAGTCCTCACCAACCCATGTAACGATTTACAAAGTTTACTCTCGCTTGTTCTGGCCACAATTATCTCATTGTTTTCTCTCTTAACTTTTATACCAGAAGGAATAACTCGACTTAACTGACCCTTAGGCCCCTTTACTCGAACAAGAGTATCATTAATTTCAACTTCAACATTTTCTGGAATTAAAATTGGCTTTTTCCCTATCCTCGACAACCTCTACTCCTCCTTGAATTTAAAAATAGTTACCAAACAAAACAAATAACTTCTCCCCCCACCCCTAACTTACGCGCTTGCTTGTCAGTCATAAGACCTTGAGAAGTAGAAATAATGGCAATACCTAAGCCCCCTAAGACTTTAGGAATCTCGTCTTTCCGAGCAAAAATTTTCAACCCAGGTTTACTAATCCTTTTTATTCCATTAATTGCTTTCTCCTTATTAGGTCCATATTTTAATGTAATCTTTAAAGTGTCATGTCCAATTCCCTTAATTACTTCATAACTTTTAATATACCCCTCATTCTGCAAAATCCGAGCTATTTCTATTTTCATTTTTGAAGATGGCATTTCAACATTTGAACAATTTGTAGAAATAGCGTTGCGGATTCGAGTTAACATATCAGCAATTGGATCAGTCATTCCCATTCTCTTACCTCCTGATAAACTTACCAGCTTGCTTTCCTTAAGCCAGGAATCTCCCCCTGATGAGCAAGCTCTCTCAAGCAAATTCGACAAAGACCAAATTTAGTGTAGTAGCCTCGGGCTCGACCACATCGAGAACATCGATTGTAATATCTTACCTTAAATTTTTGTTTCTTTTTTTGCTTAACTACTAAAGACTTTCTTGCCACTTTTTAACCTCCTATATTTTCTTTTCTCAAGCATCCCCAATTCCTTATTTATTCACTTCAATGGATTAAGGTAGCCTTTAAAAGAGGAAAAATTATAATTAGTCCTCCCGAAAAGGAAAACCAAACATTTTAAGCAAAAATAAAGCTTTTTCTTTATCCCCAGTCGTTGTGGTAAAAGTTATGTCCATTCCTAAAATCCGCTCAACCTTATCATAATCAATTTCTGGGAAAATTACCTGCTCACTGACCCCGTAAGAATAATTCCCATTTTTATCAAAAGATTTAGTTGATAAACCCCGAAAATCTCTTACTCGAGGTAGGGCAATATTTAAGAAGCGATCTAAGAATTCATAAAGACGATTTCCCCTTAAAGTAACTTTACAACCAATTGGAACTCCTTTGCGTAACTTAAAAGTAGAAACAGATTTTTTAGCTTTTGTTATTACAGGTTTTTGCCCTGTAATTAAAGATAAATCACGGGTTGCCTGCTCTAAAACCTTTGGCTCCTGAACAGCTTCGCCAACTCCCATGTTAATAACGATCTTTTCAATTTTGGGGACTTCCATTGGATTTTTTAAAGAAAATTCTTTCATGAAATTGGGAATAATTTCTTTTTTATATTTCTCCTTTAATCTTGGTAAATACTTATTTTCAGCCAATTAAACCCCCTAATCAATCTCAGAACCACATTTCTTGCAAACTCTTATCTTCTTCCCTTTAGGGCTTACTTTCATCCCAACCCTCG
The DNA here is from genome assembly GCA_015711795.1 of Candidatus Geothermocultor quzhuomuensis. GTDB lineage: Bacteria > Actinomycetota > Aquicultoria > Geothermocultorales > Geothermocultoraceae > Geothermocultor > Geothermocultor quzhuomuensis. Next base: position 5,793 of record JACVJC010000018.1, on the reverse strand, counting down.
TTGGGTTATTGCAATTTGGACAAATTAATTGAACATTGGAGGCATCTAAAGAAGCTTCCTTTTGAATGATCCCACCCTGAGGATTTTTTTGACTAGGTCGAGTATGGCGACGGACCAAATTAATTCCCTCAACAATAACTCGATTTTTCTTGCGAATATTAATAAGAATTTTTCCTCTCTTACCTCTATCTTTACCTGCTATAACTAAAACCTTATCACCTTTTTTCAGCTTCAAAACTATCACTTCTCCTTAAATAACCTCTGGTGCTAAAGAAATTATCTTCATGAAATTTTTGTCTCTCAACTCTCTTGCCACAGGGCCAAAAATTCTTGTTCCTCTCGGATTTCCTTGCTCATTTAAAATCACAGCTGCATTATCATCAAATTTTACATATGAACCGTCAGGTCGCCTTAGTTCTTTTTTTGTCCTAACAATAACAGCTCTAACAACTTCTCCTCTTTTAACGGCTCCACCCGGAGTTGCATCCTTAACTGAAGCAACAACAACATCTCCAATTCGAGCATACCTCTTGGCTGAGCCACCTAAAACTCGAATACAAAGAATTTGTTTAGCTCCTGTATTATCAGCTACATTGATTCTGGTTTCTTGCTGAACCATTGATATCTAACCTCTATTTAGCTTTCTCAACTATTGAGACTAATCGCCATCTCTTCTCTTTGCTAAGAGGGCGAGTCTCAGCTATCCGAACAATATCGCCAACTTGACATTCATTTTTTTCATCATGAGCTTTAAATTTACTTGTCTTTTTAACCCGCTTTTTATATAAAGGATGCTTAACAAGCCTTTCTACAGAGACAACAATGGTTTTATCCATCTTATTGCTAACGACCCTTCCTATTAGAAACTTTCTTTTACCTCGAAGCACCTTTTCCTCCTATGGCTTTTGCGCTTGTAATTCTTTTTCTCTCATAATAGTTTGAATTCGAGCAATATCTTTTTTCACTTCTTTAATTCTTCTAACATTTTTCAATTGACCGGTTGCTAATTGAAATCTTAAATTAAATAATTCCTGGCGAGAATTTTTAAGCTTTTCTTTTAAGTCAACCTCTGACAAGTTCCTTAATTCTTCTGCTTTCATTTTAACCCCCCACTTTCTCTCTCTTAACAATTCGACATTCAATAGGAATCTTGTGAGAAGCAAGTCTTAAAGCCTCTTTTGCTTCTTTCTCATCAACACCAGTTAATTCAAACATGATTCTTCCTGGTTTAACTACCGCTACCCAAAATTCAGTTGTTCCCTTACCGCTCCCCATACGAGTCTCTACTGGTTTAGCTGTCACGGGTTTATGTGGAAAAATATTGACCCACACTTTTCCTCCCCGCTTTATATAGCGGGCAATAGAAACTCGAGCTGCTTCAATTTGATGAGCAGTAATCCAGCCAGGTTTAAGCGCTTGTAAACCATACTCTCCAAAATGAATCTCAGTTCCGCCTTTTGCTTTCCCCTTCATTCTCCCCCGTTGAACTTTTCGATGTTTAACTTTCCGCGGTAGAAGCACTTATACTCTCCTTTCCTTCTTGGGATTCTCCCTCACTAGACTTTTCTTTTTTTGGGATAACATCACCTAAATAAATCCATGCTTTAATTCCAATTTTTCCAAATTTTGTTAAAGCTTCCGCAAAACCATAATCAATTTTTGCTCTTAAGGTATGAAGAGGGACACGACCCTCTCGATACCATTCAGTTCGAGCCATTTCAGCCCCTCCTAATCTTCCCGAACATGAAATTTTGACCCCCAAGGCTCCAAGTTTAAGACTAGCAGCTATAGCTTTTTTCATAGCCCGACGATGAGAAACACGTGCTTCAATTTGCTCAGCAACACTTTGAGCAATCAAATTTGCATTAAGTTCAGGCACACTCACTTCTTGAATATTAATTTGAACTTGTTTTTCTATCATTTTCTCAAGCTCTTTTCGAAGATTCTCAACTTCTTGCCCCTTCCTTCCAATAACCACACCAGGTCGAGCAGTGTAAATATCAATTTTAATATTAGTCCCCTTTCGCTCAATCTCAATTTGAGAAATAGCAGATCGGGAAAGCTTCTCGCTGATGTGTTTTCTTATTTTAATGTCCTCTTGGAGAAAATCAGTGTATTTTTCCTTGGTAAACCAGCGAGAGCGCCAGTCCTCGACTATACCAATCCTTAAACCAATAGGGTTAACCTTTTGACCCAACTAATTCACTCCCTTTTCTTTAACAACCACTGTTATATGACTTAGCCTCCGACGGACTAATGTTACTCTTCCCATAGCCCTGGGTTGATATCGCTTAAGAATGGTTGCACCATCAACAAATCCTTCCGAAATGTAAAGCAATTCACGATTGAGCTTTTGATTCCTCTCAGCATTAGCAATAGCTGAATTAACTACTTTTGCGACTAATTTAGCAGCTGCTTTGGGACAAAACTTTAAAATAGTTAAAGCTTCACTAACTGGTTTACCTCGAATTAAATTAATTACTTCTCTCGCTTTTCGAGGTGCCACTCGAACAAATCTTGCTCTTGCTCTAGCCTCATTTTGAGCTTCTGGTAACTCAGCCACCTTTAGTCTCCTTTATTTAAGTGCTGTTGATCTTTCCGTGTGTTCCCCGTGTCCTTTAAAACTCCTCGTAGAGGCAAACTCACCTAACTTGTGCCCAACCATACTTTCAGTAATAAAAACGGGAACATGCCTCCGACCATCGTAAACTGCAATAGTGTGCCCAACCATTTCAGGTAAAATTGTCGATCTTCTCGACCAAGTCTTTATAATTCTTTTTTCCCTTTTTTTGTTTAACTCTAAAACCTTTCTTAAGAGCTTCTCGTCAACATAAGGTCCTTTTTTAAGAGAACGTCCCATAACTAGAATAACCCCCTTTCACTTTACTTCCTTCTCTTGACAATAAGTTTGTCTGAAGGTTTTTTTCTCCTTGTTATAAAACCCAAAGTCGGCTTTCCCCAAGGAGTTGAAGGATGTCTGCCTGGACCTGATTTCCCTTCGCCACCACCATGGGGATGGTCAACTGGATTCATAGCAGTACCTCGAACCGTAGGCCTCTTCCCCAACCACCTTGATCTCCCTGCTTTTCCCATTTTTGTCAATTCATGCTCAATATTTCCAACCTGACCAATAGTTGCTCGGCAATCAATATTAAATAGTCTAATCTCACCCGATGGAAGACGAAGATGAGCTTGCTTCTCCTCTTTAGCTAAAATTTGAGCAGCACTTCCAGCTGACTTAACAAGTTTTCCTCCTCCACCTGGAACTAATTCTATATTGTGAACCATTGTCCCAATTGGAATCTTTCTTAAAGGAAGGGTATTCCCTGGTTTTACTTCGGCTTTCTCTCCAGAAATCACTTCATCTCCAATTTTAAGGTCAGATGGAGCTAAAATATATCTTTTTTCTCCATCTTTATAATGAAGAAGAGCAATTCTTGCTGAACGATTTGGGTCATATTCAATTGCTACAACTTTAGCAGGAATGTCATCTTTATCTCGTTTAAAATCAATTATTCGATAAAGTCTTTTATGGCCTCCTCCTTTATGTCTAGTAGTAATTCGACCATAATTATTTCTGCCAGCCTTTTTACTAAGAGTTTTAGTTAACGATTTTTCTGGTTTCTTTTTGGTAATCTCGGAAAAGTCAGAAACAGTCTTGAATCTTTGCCCAGGTGAAGTTGGTTTAAAAACTTTTAATCCCATCAAAATTCTCCTTTACTAAGCTCCTTCAAAGAATTCAATTTTATCTCCTGGTTTTAAAGTAACAACTGCCTTCTTCCAACTCGAACTTTTCCCCGACCATTTTCCTAAACTCTTAGGTTTGCTCTTAACCCATATTGTATTTACTTTTATAACTTGAACATTAAACAACTCTTTTACTGCTTGACTAATCTCAATTTTATTTGCCTTAGGATGAACCTTAAATGTGTATTTATTCTTTTCAATCTCATTATATGACTTTTCAGAAATTATAGGTTGGATGATTATCTCTCTTGCGTCTAACATTTTCCCCACACTTGATTAATATATTCAACCGACTTTTTGGTTAAAATAAGCTTCTCATTATTTAAAACAAAGTAAGGATTAATTTCTTTAGCATTAACTATTTCTATCTTAGGAAGATTGCGAAAAGATTTTCCAACCACCTCTTCACCTTCACCAAAAACCAGAGTAATACTTTCTTTTAGATTTAACTTATCTAAAATTTCTTTCGCCTTTTTAGTCTGGGGTTTTTCCATCCTTAAGTCGTCTAAAATTATAATTTGGTTTTCTTTTGCCTTATAAGATAAAGCAGAAAGCAAAGCTTTTTGCTTTATTTTCTTTGTCACTTTTATTGAGCTCTCTCTAGGGGAGGGGCCAAAGGCAACACCACCACCTTTCCAAAGCGGAGAGCGAATGGTACCAGCTCTAGCCCTACCTGTCCCCTTTTGTCTCCAAGGTTTTTTCCCTCCACCACTCACCTCAGAACGCGTCTTAACTTTAGCTGTCTTCTTTTTAACCGAGGAAAGATAAGCCCTAACAACTTGATAAACAGCATTTTCATTAATATCAGCCTCAAATACTTCAGGCTTCAAAAAAATCTTTTTCTTTCCCCCCTGGCTATCTGGATTAAAAATTGGTAATTCCAATCCTTCCTCCTATTTTTTCTTCAAACGGGTGCTTAGTTTAGCAGCTTCTTTAATTAAAACAACTGAACCATTAGCGCCTGGAACCGAACCTTTAACCAAAAGAAGATTTTCCCCTGGAATAACCTCAATTATCTCAAGATTTTGAACTGTCCTTCGACAATTGCCCATATGCCCCGGCATTCTTTTTCCTTTGATCACCCGAGCTGGGAAAGTACTTGACCCAACGGATCCTGGTGCTCGATGGTACCTTGAGCCATGAGAAGCAGGAAAACCAGCAAATCCCCACCTTTTAACACCACCAGCAAAACCTTTCCCTTTTGAAACACCTCTGACATCAACTTTTTCTCCTGGTGAAAAGATTTCTACTGTTATTGCTTGTCCTAATTGATAATTTTCTATTTCCCCTTTATTTAATCGAAGTTCAACTAAGTGCTTCATTGGAGAAACACCAGCTTTTTTAAAATGATTTTTTATAGGAAGATTAACTAAGCTCTCTCTTTGCTCATTAAAGCCAATTTGGATTGCTTCATAACCATCCTTTTCAACCGTCTTTAATTGAACAACAAAGCAAGGTCCAGCTTCAATTACCGTCACTGGAATAGCTTTATCTTCCTTAAAAACTTGTGTCATTCCTACTTTCTTCCCAAGCAAACCCTTACTCATTTAAATCTCCCAACTAACTTTTTAAAGTTTTATCTCAATATCAACTCCAGCTGGTAAATCTAATCGCATTAATGAATCAATTGTCCTCGGCGAAGGGTCAAGAATGTCTATTAACCTTTTATGGATTCTAATTTCAAACTGCTCTCGCGAATCTTTGTCCTTATGAGGAGAACGCAAAACAGTATAAAGGCTTTTTTCAGTTGGAAGCGGTATTGGACCAGAAATACGCGCACCAGTTCTTGTCACAGTCTCAACAATTTTTTTAGCTGATTGATCTAAAATTTCATGATCGTAAGCCTTTAATCTTATTCTAATTTTTTGAGCTACTACCATCTCTCCACCCAAATCTCTTTTTAGTTAGCAATTAATTTTTTCTACTCTCTGCTCACTTTTCATTCTAGTATCTTAGTGACTGTTCCAGCCCCTACTGTTCTTCCACCTTCTCTAATAGCAAAGCGGAGTCCTTCTTCCATTGCAATTGGTCCAATTAAAACTACTT
>JACVJC010000017.1 GCA_015711795.1 Candidatus Geothermocultor quzhuomuensis | reverse complement strand
ACCTTTAATAGGCGTTAAGCTGAGACGAATTATTCTTTCTTCCAAAGGAAGAATGGTTTTAATTTCACCATTTACACTTATTCCTCTTTTTAAAGTTTCTTCCAGCCACTCTCGGGGATTACCATGAGAAAATTCTAAAGTTTCTTTAAAAAGGCGAGCATCGGCAAAGAAAGCTTTACCTAAAACTTGTTCTTGAGTAAAACCAAATATTTTTTCTATCCCTGGATTTGCTTTAATGACACGGCCATCTTTGTCGATTATCATTACCCCATCCCCAAAACTCTGAATAGCCATTTCCAATTTTGCTTTCTCAAGGGATAGTTTTTCACCTTTTTCAGAAATAATATTTATAAAAAAGTCAGCAATTAAAGCAGAAGCGTAGAAGCAAAATATCCTAATTAGAATAGAGGTAAAAACTAATACGTCACTTTTATAAATAGAAGTTCCTGTGACGAAGGGGAGCTGAAAAGGAGTTAGTTTCAAGTATCTAGCAGTAATAAGGCTAATACTTATAAAGCTACTAAGAGTAGCGAGGGCGAGGCTAGCCCTGCTAGAAATGAGGAAGCTTGCTGCAAAGATTAAAATTATAAAAGTTAAAGGTGCTAATATGATTTCGCCAAGGAGAAATTCGCCCAAGCCAAGAAGGAAAGCATCAGCGACTAATTGAAAGGAAAGGGTAAAAGAAAGATAGCGTTTTTTAATGAGAAGGTAGGTGTAAATTAAGTTGAGAAAATATTCTAAAAAAATTATAGAATATAGAGAGGATAAAAGGTAAATATTTCTATTAAAAGCGATAATAGTTACGATAATTAGAGCAAATGTAGCAAAAAACCAACGAACATTGACTGCTAAAGTAATTTTTCTTGCAAGGTCTTCTGGATCTTTGAGAACCATTTTTTACTCGTTCATTTTTCTTCCTCCTAATTTTATCACAATTTATTAGTGTGTTCTTTAACCATAAATGCACCACCCCTCAACCCCTACTCTTTATTGCAACTCGCTAATACCTTTTTTCAAATGTTATAATAGGGCAATAAGGGGCGTTTTATGGCTTTAATTTTACTCGTTGAAGATGATGAAGATATCTTAAAAATGGTTAAGTCCCATTTAAATTTAGAAGGCTTTGATGTCTTAACTGCGAGAGACGGCTTAGAAGCGCTAAGTAAGGTCAAAGCTCACTTACCAAATTTAGTTGTCTTAGATATCATGCTCCCTAAGATTGATGGTTGGGAAGTCCTTTTGCAATTAAGAGAAAACAAAGAAACAGCATCAATTCCAATTGTAATGTTGACTGCTAAAAGGGAAGACCTTTCTAAGTTAACTGCTTTTCGTCATGGGGCTGATGATTATGTCACCAAGCCTTTTAGCCCTGATATTCTCATCGCTAGAATAAAAGCTGTTTTAAGGCGAGCCGGTCGTTTATCTCAAGCTATACCTCACAACACTTCACAAGAAGAACTGTTGATAAGAATCCCTGTTGAAGCTGGTTTGAAGAAAATTTTAATCTCAAAAGATGATATTTTCTTTTGTGAAAATAGAGAAGGGAAAACCTATCTCCATACTTTTAATCAAATCCTTCCGACTAAACTTTCTTTAATTGAGCTAGAAGATAAGTTGCCTCACAGTCAGTTTTTTCGCTGCCACCGGAGTTTCCTTGTTAACTTAAGCAAAATTAAGGAAATAATTCCTTTGTCATCTAAGGGCTGGTTGCTAGCACTTGATGATGAGCAAAAAAGCCAAGTACCTGTCAGCCGTCGGAGCGTTAAACAGCTTAAGGAGTTGCTCTCTCTTCGCTAATAATTTATTTAAAAGAATTTTCTTTTTGATTTTAACTTTAAAACGATGATTCAACAAAAACTTCGAAAGAAGTAACTTTATAGAAATCGGCGTAACTTTCGATTGAAAAAGGAGTTTTCTCTCCCTGAGCCACATTTCTTAATGAGATATAAGGCTCATCAAGGATTGTCCCCTTTTCATCTTTTAAAACTGCTTTAATAAGCACCATCTTGGCATCTTTACCATTATTTTGAACAATCCCTTTAATAATTGCTTTGTTGCTAAGTGAAGGGGCAATTTCCTTCTTAAGAATTTCGAAGTTTTTAACATCACTTTTAGTTGATTTCATCACCACTATAAAAGCAGAAACCAACGCTATAATGAGGAAAAAGATAATTAAAACCTGTTTCATTTCCCTTAGCCTCTCTTATCAATTATATCATAATGCTTTCATTTTAGAGGAAAAGTTAATTTTCACAACTTAAGATCTGGCTATAAGATTATCTAAGCCCCGTAAAGAAAAAAGCTAAAAAAGCTAAAAGGCTCTAGTATTGACAGTTTTAAATGACGGGATTAGGATAAAGAAATTGATTATTTCAAGAAAATTGAGCCATAAATCTTAAGGATTATTCTAAGTTAGAGGAGAAAAATAGATGTACGTAATAGTTATTGGTTGCGGTAGAGTTGGAGCTCAATTAGCTAGCTTGCTTTCTACTCAAGGCTGTGATGTAGTGGTAATTGATAATAACAGTCGAGCCTTTAGAAGATTAGGTGGAACCTTCAATGGGATTACTATTGAAGGGGTAGGATTCGATGAAGATGTTTTAAGAGAAGCTGGAGCTGAAAAAGCTGATGCCTTAGCTGCTGTGACTGACTTAGACAATACTAACTTGATGATCGCTGAAATTGCCAAGAGAATTTTTAAAATTCCTAAGGTTGTTGCCCGACTTTATAACCCAGAAAAAGAAGCAAGCTATCAGCAGTTTGGGATAGATTATGTTTGCGGAACAAGTTGGGTAGCTACAAGAATTCTCGATAAGATTGTTGAAGGGAGAATTTCCTACTTCACTTCTCGCGATGCTGAGTTGACTGGTTTTTCAATAGCTGATGCTCTCACTGGCAAAAAGGTAAAGGATATTGAAATTCCTGAAGAGGTTAGAGTAGCAATGATTAAACGTGATGACTCTGATATCATTCCTTCACCCGATACCATTCTTCTTGCTGGAGACAGATTAGTATTAGCAATAAAAAGAAAGTCGCTCCCAAAAATAAAAAATTATATCAAGAAATAGGAGTTAAAATGTATATTGTAATTAATGGAGGAGGAAAAGTAGGGTCATTTTTAGCTAAGACCTTATCTAAACGAGGTCATGATGTTGCTGTAATTGAAAGGAGAGAAGAGCTGTGTAAAAAGTTAGCAAGTGAGATTCCTGAGTGTCTAATTATTTCTGGCGATGGTTGTGACATCCAATTTCAAAAAGATGCTGGAACTGACCACGCTGATGTTTTTGCTTCAGTGACTGGTGACGATGATGATAATCTCGTAGCTTGTCGCTTAGCTAAAGTGGCTTTCAAAGTTCCCAGAACAGTTGCGCGAGTGAACAATCCAAAGAATGAAAGAATTTTTCATGAACTCGGGGTAGATGCTGTAAGCACTACAACAGTTATTGTTCACATGATTGAAGAAGAAGCTACCATTGGCGATGTTATAACTCTTCTACCTTTAAAAAAGGGCAGACTCGCTTTGGTAGAGGTAGAATTACCTACTGATCACTGTAAAGTTTGTAATAAACAGTTAGCCACTCTTAGTTTGCCTGAAGAATGTGTCCTAGTTTCAATAATTAGGGGTGATGATGTGCTTATTCCTAAAGGAACAACAACGCTTCAACCAGGAGATACAATTGTTGCATTAACAGCCGTTGAAAAAGAAGAAGAATTAAAAAAAGTTCTTATTTAAATTAAAGGAAAGGCACTTGGCTAATAAAACTCGCTCTGTAAAAGTTATTGATTATATCATTGGTATAGCTATCGAGATTCTCGCTATCTGTGTAATAATGCTAGTAGCTTTATTTATTGGATTTCTTCTAGTGAGTTGGTATTAGTGTTAGTCCGTCCACGCCTCAACGATTTTAAGTTAATCGGTCTTTATGTTGGAAAAGTTCTCATTGGCGTAGGGCTTTTAATGCTTATCCCGCTCCTAGTAGCTCTCATTTTCCAAGAATGGAATGCAGCCGTTGATTTCTTGATTGGAATCTTTTCTTGCTTCATCTTTGGATTAATAATGCATATTTCCTGCCAGACAGAAGGAGATTTAAGTTGGCTTCATGGGATGTTTATTGCTTCTTTTTCTTGGCTTATAGCTATGGTTTTAGGGGCAATTCCCCATTTTTTAAGTGGCCATTTTGGGATGTACATCGATGCTTGCTTTGATTTAATGAGCGGCTATACAACAACCGGTCTTTATCTTCTTCAAGACCTTGACCATATTTCCAATGCTGTCAATATGTGGAGGCATCTTCTTACCTATGCAGGAGGACAAGGAATTATCGTTATTGCTCTAACTTTTATGATTAAAGGTACAGCTGGAGCTGTAAAAATGTATGTTGGCGAGGGAAAAGAAGAGAAACTAATGCCTAATGTGATTCAAACAGCAAGAGCTATTTGGTTAGTTAGTCTCTCTTATCTAGCTGTTGGGTCAATTGCTCTCTGGATAACAGGAATCTTTTTAGGTATGCCGGTAGTGCGAAGTTTACTCCATGGCATCTGGGTCTTTATGGGTGCCTGGAGCACGGGCGGATTCGCCCCACAATCCTATAATATTGGTTACTATCACAGTCTAGTTTATGAAATAATCACGGTAATTATCTTTATCATCGGCTCTTTTAACTTTGCCCTCCACTGGGCTGTTTGGACAGGAAACAGGCGGGAAATATATCGCAATATCGAAGTTGTTTCATTTTTTATTACCTTGATGGTCACATTTAGCTTGGCAACTGTCGGATTGATGAAGTTAGGTGTTTATCCTGATGCTATGGCTATCTTTAGAAAAGGCTTTTACATCGTTGCTTCAGGTCACACAACGACGGGGTTTGCTACTATCTACAGTCGCGAATTTGTAAAACAGTGGGGTTCTTTGGCGATGCTTGGGGTAACAATTGCTATGGCTATCGGTGCTAGTGCTTGCTCTACTGGCGGCGGTTTTAAAGGTTTAAGAATGGGTATCATCTTTAAGGCTTTTATCCAAGAAATCAAAAAACTTATTTCCCCTGAAGCCAGTGTTATTGTTCAAAAAATTCACCATATCAAGGATGTTGTTTTGGAAGAAAGTCATGTTAGGTCTGCTCTATTGATTGTCCTCTCATATGTATGTATTTATTTGTTGGGGACAGTTATTGGTACTTACTATGGTTATTCAGTTGTCGAGGCTTTGTTTGATTCAGTCTCAGCAGGTAGCAATACTGGGCTTTCCTGTGGTGTTACATCTCCAGCAATGCCAGTTTTGATGAAAGTGGTTTATATCTTTCAAATGTGGGCTGGAAGGCTTGAATTTATGTCTATCTTTGCTTTTGTTGGATTTATTATTGCAGCCATTAGGGGGCGATGATGAAGAAAGGAGGTTCCAATAGAAAAATCTTTTTGTTTATTTTAGAGATTGTAGTGTTACTGGCTTTCTTTGCTCAGCCAGCTTTTGCTAAAGCAATCTCGAGTGCTGAGCTAATAGAAAAGTGCCATTTTTACGATGGCAAAGAAGTTGAATTTCAAGGTGAAGTCATTGGTGATGTTATGAGGAGGGGAGAATACGCTTGGATTAACATAAATGACGATTCTTATAGTTCAAAAAATGTTGAAAATGGTTCCAAGCTAAAAGGATACAACACTGGTCAGAGTGTTTGGTGCTGGGCAAATCAGGTAGGATTCATTAAGTACAAAGGCGACTATAAAAATTCGGGTGATATTATTTGGGTGAAAGGTATTTTTAATCGGGCTTGTCCTGAGCATGGAGGTGATATGGATATCCATGCTCATCAAATCCGATTAGTAAAACAAGGTCAACCAATTTCTCACCCCTTTAAAAAAGAGAGAGCTGCAGTTGCTTTATTTTTAGGAGTTATATCCGCTGGTCTCTTTTTAATCAATAAATTTTTAACTCAAAAAAGGCAACAAAAGAGAGAACAACCTCTTTAGAGCGTGACTCGTGTCCCGTGAGTCGTAAAAACTGCAGAAGCATATCCTAAATCTAACGACAAGAATAGGTTATGGTAGTCTTCTTTCCTTCCTCCAAGGATTAAGGTGAGAGTATCTATGTCATTGCAATCTCATCGGGAGCATGAAAAATTATCTCGAAAAACCCAAGTTCAAACCAACATTGTCACTTTCCCGAGAAAGTGACAATGAAAGGCAAAGGGTTGTTGTGAATGTAGAAAAAACAACCTCCCATAATTAATTTATTTTGTTTCTCCTTAATGTTCCCCAGTTTCTTAATTCATTGTATGATTGTGAACTAGCAAAAAATAAAGCAGGGAGACATTTTGTTTGTCTTTTGAAACAAATGAATTTTTTTTATAATAATAGTTGAGCGGATGTAGTTTAGTTGGTAAAACGTCGGCTTCCCAAGCCGAAGAGCGCGGGTTCGAGTCCCGTCATCCGCTCCAGATAATCTTAAGTAGTCTAAGGGATTAATTCTTTTTCATGGAAAGAATGAGCCAAATTTTTAATTAGTTTTTCGAACTACCCTCAAAAGGTATTTGATTGAGTTTCGCACAATGTTACTTGAGTGTCATATAATATTTAGTGTTAGACACAAATCATCTATGGCAGAAATCCTAGTCTCAAAGCACTAAGTACTAAACCCGAAAACTTAAAGGCTCAGGTTGAGGCTGAGGTTAAGATTAATAATTCTCAACCTTAACCTAAATTTTAACTTTTTGGATTTAGGATTTCGATACTAAGGTTTAAAACCAATTTTAAGAAATTACTTCTAGGGCTATAAAGTTTCTTATAAAATCCTCTATGAGTGGAAGGAGTAAATTTGAAAATCAAAAAGGGAGATAGGGGAAGAGAAGTTGCTGATATCCAAATGAGACTACTCAAACTTGGCTACAGCTTAGGTCCTACTGGAGCAGATGGTGTCTATGGAGAATTAACTGAGAAAAGAATTAAAGAGTTTCAAAATAAGCATCAGCTTCCTTCAAACGGGGTAGTCAATGATACAACTTGGAAAGTTTTGGTTGAAGAGAGTTATGAATTAGGAGACCGCTTACTTTATCTTCATTATCCCTTCCTCGTTGGGAAAGATGTTGAGGAACTTCAAAGTCAGCTACGAAATTTAGGTTTTAATCCGGGCCCTAACGATGGTATTTTTGGTCCGGAAACTGATAAGGCTGCTCGAGAGTTTCAAAAGTCAGTTGGCCTTACTCCGGACGGGATAATTGGATTAGCAACAATTAAAGCTCTTAGGGATTTGAGTTCCAGAGTAAACTCTTCCCTTGTCTTTCCTTCCCGCTCTATTGAGTCTGATTTACTTTCTCACTTTACTATTGCAGTTGATTTTGGCCATGGAGGAAAAGACTCAGGAGCAACTAGCTCCTCAGGGTTAAAAGAAAGTGAAATTTGTGAAGAGGTAGGTGAAAGGCTTGGTAGCTTACTTAAAGCTTTAGGAGCAAATGTAATTTATACTCGAAAAAAGGGAGAATTTATCGATATTGATAAAAGAGCAGGAATTGCCAATCAAGTGGGTGCTGACATACTGGTCAGTATCCACATGAATGGGTCGAAAAGAGAAGACGCTCACGGAACAGAAACCCTCTACTACGCTGGGAAGAAGTCATTTTCGCATGAAGGTAAAAAACTTGCTGAGTTAATTCAAAGAGAAATGGTAAAGGTATTAGGAAGTAAAGATAGAGGAATTAAAGGGCGAGCCTTAAAATTACTAAGAAAAACTAAGATGCCTTCTGTTTTAGTTGAACCAGTTTTCATTACTAATTCCTATGAAGCAGCTTGCCTTAAAGAAGAAGCCTTTCGCCAAAAAATTGCAGTAGCAATCCAAAATGGCTTAAAAAGCTACCTGCTTGCTTCTTTCTCAAGCGAAGAAATTTGATATAAAATAAAAATTTTGTTAAAATGACTCTTTCGAAAGGAGTGTTTCATTATCAAGCAAACAACAAAAAAGATTGTCTTGTTACTCTTTCTCCTATCTCTTTTCCTCTTTTCTTCTGTTCTTACTCTCGCAAGGCCCAAGTTAAAAGAGAAAAAAGCGGCTCTTTCCAGGATTAAAGCTGAAATTGAAGAAATCGATGGTCAGCTTGATGACGCTGTAGAAGCTTACAACCAAGCAAGATTTTATCTTTCCTTAACTAAAAGTGAGATAAATTCACTCAATTCTGAGGTCAAAGAGAAAGAGAAGCAACTAAAAGAAAGAGAAGAGGTTTTCAGGAAAAGACTTAAAAATTTATATATAGTAGGCTCAGTTGGCTTTCTCGAAGTTTTATTACATTCAACGACTTTTGATGATTTTCTCAAAAAATTAGATTATTTCTCCTTGATTATTTTTGAGGATGGCAAGGTGATTACAGATATCCGGAAAGCGAAACGGGATATTGAGAAAAAAAGGGAAACCCTTTTAGCTAAAAAAGTCAATCAAGAAAGACTAGTTAAGGAATTGAAGAGAAAAGAAATAGAAATAAAGAGAAAATTATTGAAAAAGACCCAACTTTTAGCTTCAATAAAGAGTGAACTTGCCCAACTCCAGCGAGAAGAGTTATCTCAACAAGCTAGATTACAAAGGAAATATTTCCGCCGCTATCTTGCATATCGGAATTATCAGAAGAAGTTTAAACGGATTTCACGAGGAGCTCCTCGAGAAGATGTGGTTGGGATTGCTCTTTCTCAGTTAGGAAAACCTTACCGATGGGGTTCTGATGGTCCCAACTCTTTTGACTGCTCAGGACTTGTGGCTTATTCCTATGCTCAAGTTGGGATTTACCTTCCCCATTCCTCAAGTGCTCAATACAGTATGGGAGAACATGTAAGTCGCGATGAACTACTTCCAGGAGACCTTGTTTTCTTTTCCCGAGGTCGAGGAATCTCTCATGTCGGAATATATGTTGGAGATGGAAATTTTATTCATGCTCCTCAGTCTGGTGATGTTGTAAAAATTCAGCCTCTTTCTTCTCATAAAGGATATGTTGGAGCAGTTAGGCCTTAGTGAATACATAAATTATAAGCACCAAATCCTAAACTCACCTTCTTACCAAGCCAAATTCGTAATTAATTACCAGTTAATCAAGGCTGAGAGAGCAAACTTAGACTTAATTGCCAATCTCCTTAAGAAGGTTTCTCAAGGTGCAGCCAATGGCAGGGAGGCAAGCACTAATAGCCAAAATCTAAATGACCAAAACAAAAAAGGGTTTAGAGATTGGTGTTAGTGACTAGTATTGAGTGTCAATTTGCTTACGAAAATTTTACTACGAGCACTATTCACTTAATAGTTAAGAAATTTGAGAATTAAAACTTAAGATTTACTTTAACGAATTATTATGGGTCACAGACTTTAAATACTTATTTTATCTATAAAAAATTAAAAGGTTGTCTCAGAAAGTTAAGGATGGGTGTTTTTAGTCAAGGATTTACAGCTAAAACTTCAAAGCAGGTTGAGCTGGTCAATATTACCCCCACTGTCAAGGAAATTATTGCTAAAAGTGGGGTAAGGGAAGGGATTGTTTTAGTTTATGTTCCCCATGCTACAGCAGGTTTAATTGTTAATGAAAATGAGCCAAGGCTAATTAAGGACTTTTTAGATACCCTCAAAACTTTAATCCCTTGGAATAAGAACTATGCTCATAACCAAATTGATGATAATGCAGCTTCTCATCTTGTTAATTCAATTTTTGGCTGTTCAATCTCTTTCCCCCTCATAGAAGGAAAGCTTTCCTTAGGAACCTGGCAAACCATATTCTTAGTTGAGCTTGATGGCCCCCGAACTAGACAAATTTATGTTAAGATAGTAGGAGAATAAAAAATTCACCATTCTTAAGGAGACAAAAATGGAGTTAACAGAACTTTTAATAACGATGGTTCAAAAAGGAGCTTCTGACCTTCACATAAAAGTGGGAAGCCCTCCTTACTTCCGTATTCATGGCGAGTTAATAAGTACCGATTTCCCCCCTTTAACTGAAGAAGAGGTTAAAAGATTGCTTTTACCCCTAATGAGTGAGAAGTTTAAAGAAAGATTTGAAAAAAAGGGGGAAGTTGACTTTGCATACAGCTTGTCAGGGGTAGGTCGGTTTAGGGTTAATTTTTATCTTCAGAGAGGAAGCATAGCTGCGTCCCTAAGGCATGTGCCAACAAAAAGACCAGACTTTGCAGGTTTAAACTTACCCCCAGTAGTCAAAAATTTAGCTGAAGAACCAAGGGGACTAGTTTTAGTTACAGGTACCGCTGGGAGCGGTAAAACCACTACCTTAGCAGCTATGATTGACCATATCAATCGAACTCGCCGATGCCATATTGTTACCATTGAAGACCCCATAGAGATTTTATTTAAGGATGAAATGAGTATTATTAGTCAGCGAGAGTTAGGGATTGATACTGAAACTTATGCTGATGCTCTTCGGCATGTTGTTCGACAAGACCCCGATGTAATCTTAATTGGCGAGATGAGAGACCATGAAACTGTGAGAGCCGCTTTAAGCGCTGCTGAGATGGGCAATCTTGTTTTGAGCACCCTTCATACAATTGATGTTACAGAAACAGTTAATCGAATAATTGATTTCTTCCCACCTCATCAACAAAGGCAAATAAGAATAATGCTCGCTGCTTCTCTGAAAGGAGTTATTTCCCTTCGCTTACTTCCTAAAATTGGTGGTGGCCGAGTACCAGCTGTTGAAGCTATGGTTGTAACAGCTACAATTAGAGAGTTTATTCTTAAACCTGAAGAAACTTATAAGATTAAAGATGCTATTGAACAAGGAGAATACTATGGGATGCAGACATTTGAACAAAGTCTAGTTCGTTTGATTCAAGAGCAAAAAATTACACTTGAAGATGCACAAATGATGGCAGCTAATCCTCAAGACTTTTTGCTCCGCCTAAAGCAAATTGGAATAATTTTCTAATGGGTGCTCTTTTGGTGTATTTGGGTCAAAGGAATTAGAAGACAACACCCCTGGCTCAGAGAGCCAGGGGTGTTGTCTTTAGCGTTATCGTCAGCACCCTTCGGTGCAGTGAGCAACTCGGGGAACCATAAATTTTTTCATCTTTTTCACCTCCCTATTTTGTTTTCTTTATCGTGCCCTTTGTTTTTTCCGGATTAGTTATATTACAACAACATTCAAACTTGCTTAAATAAGCGGAACAGCACTTTCTCATCCATTCTTCATTTAGTGAATAGAAAACGAGTTGACCTTGGCGCTTATCGGTAACGAGGCCGGCATGCTTGAGAACAAGAAGATGCTTTGAAATAGTTGGTTGGGATAAGTTGAAATGATTGACAAGTTCACTGACGCACCTGTCCTGTTTTTCTAGCAAAAGGAGGATTTTTTGCCTGGTAGGGTTAGAAAGAGCATGGAAGAAATTGACCAAATTTTTAACGTTTGAGTTGCGCATCGCTCCAACCTCGAAATATTTATAGAAATATTACCATATAGTAATATATCAATAGATAGTGGCTTGTCAAATATTTTTCAAAAAAATTTTTAAAAATTTTTTACCTATTTGATGTGGGCTTTTCTCCCTGGTGAATAGCGACGATGCCACCAGTGAGGTTCTGGCAAGAAATGTTATCCCAATTGGCTGATTCAATTATCTTTTGGAGCTCATTTTGATTAGGAAAATTCTTAATGGTATTTCCAAGATATTGATAAGCAGATGCTTCAGAGCCAAAAAGTTGAGCAATTAAGGGGACTATTTTTAAAAGATAGAAAAAGTAAAGACGCTTAAAAAAGGGATTGGGAGGGTGGCTAAATTCCAAGCAAACAAAACATCCCCCAGGCTTAGTTGCTCGATAAAATTCCTTTAAAGCATTTTCCATATTCTTAACGTTTCGAAGGCCAAAGGCAATGGTAATTAAATCAAACTCGCTATCTCGAAAAGGAAGTTTTTCGGCTTCAGCCTGGAGGACAAAAACATCTCTCTCTATCCCTATTTTCCTAACTTTTTCCTTAGCGATCTTGAGAGCCTCTAAAGAAAGGTCAAGCGCATAAACTTGGATTGAGTTTCCTCTGCCTTTTGAAATTTCAATTGTCATTTCTCCAGTTCCTGCACAGACATCTAAAACTTTTTGGCATTTTTCTCTCATGCCTATTCGAACAGCTTTTCTCCGCCAACTTTTATCCAAGCCAAAACTCAAAATTCGATTCAAAAAGTCATAGCGCGGAGAAATTCTCGAAAACATTTCCCCAATTTTCTTACTATTTCTGGTTCTTCCGTTTTCCAATTTTAATTCCCTGTTCTTTGAAACCATACTACAAAGCCCTGAGAAGCAAACAAGACTTAGCCCTAAGGATATGGAGATAAGGAACTTAAAACTAGTGATTTAAACACTAATTATTGTAAGCCCTAAGTAACGAGATGCAAGTCACAGCTTTAGAGGTAAAAGGCTAAAAAAGTATCTCCAAGCTGGATAATGTCACCATCGGTGAGAATGTGCTTAGTAATAGTCTTGCCATTAACTTTTGTCCCATTTGTGCTTTGCAAATCTTCCAAAGTATACTGGTGGTTTTCAAAAGAAATAACAGCATGATGACGAGAGACATTGGTATCTTGGAGGACAATATCGTTACCTTCCTTATCCCGACCGATTCGGGTTTGGTCAGAAGTTAGGGAAAATTCCTTTGACTTATCTGCACCTTCGATAACAACAAGAGACGGCTGCTTCAAGAAGGATGATTCTCTTTTTGAAGGGAGAATTGGTGTCACTTTTTGATAACTTTCCCGAACAAATGTAGTTTCTATTTCTCTTACAATCGCCCCACAATTTGGACAGCAAGAAGATTCATCTGGTATCACACCACCACAACCATGACACATCTTGGTAAAAGACATCACCGCCTCCTTAAAACTTTAATGGACATAATTATATAACCTCCTTCCAAAGAAGACAATCACTCTTCAGCTCTACCTGCCTTCAGCTCTTCAGTGCCGATAATACTCTCTGTTACCTATTTTTGATTGGAAAGTTGACAAACCTTGGAGATAGGCTATAATTTATTACAGTAGATAATAGCCACGGAGGTTATTAACAAGCCCGAAGGCTTGAAGCCGTGGTTTTTTTATTTGTTAAAATATTTTTCACAATGGAAGGGGGGATAAAGATGTGTCAAGAAGGAGTAAACTACACTCAGTTTAAATTAGCTATTTACCAGCTAATTGAACAAGGAAAGCTCATGGAAAAAAGTGTTGAGCAATGGAAAAGCCTTCTTCACCACGACAAAACGGAAAAGCTTTCACACCAATTTGGCATAGCTCGAGATAAGATTTTTGAAGGCTTAGAAGCCTTAGAGAAAGCTTTGAGTGAAGTCAATCGGCTCTCAAGTGAAGGAGAATCAGAAGTAACTATCACCCCATTGTAATTTAATTAATATTTCTCTAGCGAGCGTCCTAGCGCCCGATGAAATCCTGAAGGATATTATATTTTCGTGACTTGTGGCTTGTAATAAAGCCCAAACCAATTAGACAAGTGACGCATTGAGGAAGGAGGATTTCAAAATGCATATTCCAGATGGCTTTTTAGACGCTAAAACTTGGGTCTCAACGGGGCTAGTTTCAATAACAACCATTGGTTATGCTGCCAAGAAAGCCCAAAAAGAACTAGGTGAAAAGCAAATTCCCTTAATGGGGGTGATGGCAGCTTTTATCTTCGCTGCTCAAATGCTTAATTTTCCAGTCGCCGGTGGTACTTCAGGTCATTTTGTTGGAGCTGCTCTAGCAGCAATTTTTCTTGGACCCTGGGCTGCTTCTCTTTTAATGACCACTATCTTGATTATCCAAAGTCTTCTTTTTGCTGATGGAGGGGTTACTGCTTTGGGTGCCAACATTTTAAACATGGCTATTCTTGCTCCCTTCTCTGCTTACTGGATTTATACCAGCCTTAAAAATCTCCTGCCCAGTCGAATTAGTTTAAGTATCGCAACCTTTGTTGCCTCTTGGTTTTCTGTTTTGATTAGCGCTATTGCTTGTACCCTCGAACTAGCTACTTCAGGAATAGCCCCTGTCAGTTTAGTTTTGCCAGCCATGGCAAGCTGGCACACTTTAATTGGCTTGGGTGAAGGTTTAATTACCCTCACTGTTGCCCAGCTTATCCTCAAAGTTCGACCTGACCTATTTAAAATTGCCCCCAAACCTGATTACAAAATTTTAGTCGCTGGTCTTTTAATCTCTCTTTTCCTCGCTGGAATTCTCTCACCCTTTGCTTCTACCTTGCCTGATGGCTTAGAAAGAGTCGCAATTAACCTTGGTTTTTTAAAGCTGGGCGAAGGAAGGCACTTGGTAAAATCACCTATCCCCGACTATGCCTTCCCCAAATTAGAAAATGAGCAAATGGCAACCGCTTTAGCTGGTGTAATTGGAACACTCGTCACCATAATTTTAATTTATGGGCTAACCTTAGCGATTAAGAAAAAGAAGGCTTAAAAATTTATAGTTAAGAGGGTTACTCTTAGTCAGAGAGGCGAGCTTCAATGGTAAAGAAAAGAACTAAAAAGGGAATAGAAAAAGGAGGACACACTCACCTTCACAAACATGAAAAGGAGATTCACCTTCATAAACATGAGCATAATGGAATAGTTCATGTTCACCCTCACTTTCACCCAGAAGAAACTCATACTCACCCTCATAAGCACGATGTTACAGTTCCGCCAACCCTAGCGCACCAGCACGAACATTTAGAAGCGCATTCTCATATCCACACTTATGCCTTCGAGCGCTACGCGCACTTAATAAGCCCTATTCATGCCCTTGACCCTCGGGTAAAACTTATCACTTTCATCTTTTTAGTCATCTTAATAGTTCTCACTCCCCACCTTTACTGGTTTAGGTTTCTAGCTTACTTTTGTCTCATCTTCACTTTGATTTTTTTTTCCCGCCTTCCCCTTACTTTTATTATCAAGCGTTCTTTAGCTATTCTCCCTTTTATTTTAATTATTGGTTTGTTTATTCCCCTTTCAAAGGGCAAAATTAGTGGCTCTTATAACTTAGGTTTTTTATCAATTAACCCAAAAGGACTAGTTATTTTCCTCAATATCCTTATAAAATCCTGGCTATCGATTTTAGTTATCATCCTTCTGTCAGCTAGTACTAAGTTTTCGCTTTTGCTGAAAGGTCTTGAGCACTTAAAAATACCGGCAGTCTTTATTTCTCTTCTCTCCTTCATTTACCGTTTTGCTTCAGTCATAAAAGATGAGATCTTAAGAATGAAACGAGCCAAGGATTCCCGTAACTTCGGTGATTCCAGAAGCTACCAATTAAAGATGATTGGTCAAATGATTGGCAGTTTCTTTATCCGAAGTTATGAGCGGAGTGAGCGAATTTACCAAGCTATGATTGCTCGTGGATTTGATGAAACCATTAAAACGATTGACCCTCTCAGCCTCAAGTGGTCAGATTTAGCTTTCAGCACCATCTTTTTGGCTTCAATCATTGCCATCCAGCTTTGGAGGTGCTAAAGAATTGAAAAAGGTAATTGAAATTCGCAATTTAAGATATGTTTACCCAGATGGTACAGAGGCTCTTTCCCAAATTAACCTCAAAATTTCAAAAGGAGAAGCAGTTGCCTTAGTAGGACCGAATGGAGCGGGCAAGACAACTTTACTCCTTCACTTAAATGGAATTTTAAATGGTGAAGGTGAAGTAAAAATCCTAGGATTACCAATAACGAAAGAAAATTTAAGAGAAATTCGCTCAAAAGTCGGATTAGTTTTTCAAGACCCGGACGACCAGCTCTTCTTAGCTACCGTTTTTGACGATGTTGCTTTTGGCCCTTTAAATTTGGGCTTACCAACGGAGGAAGTAAGAGAAAGAGTCAAAAAAGCTTTAGATGAAGTTGGGATGCTTGAAGCAGTCAGCAAGTCAGCTCACCATTTGAGCTTTGGTGAAAAAAAACGAGTGGCAATTGCTACTGTTCTCTCAATGAACTCTGAAATTCTCGCTTTTGACGAGCCAACTAGCAATCTTGACCCGCGAAGTCGACGCCACTTAATTGAAATCCTTAAAACTTTCCCCCAAACCAAGATTTTTGCCACTCACGATATCAATTTTGCTTGGGAAGTTTGCCATCGTGCTATTATTTTAGATGGTGGGAAAATTGTGGCTGACGGACCAGTTAAAAAAATCTTCACTGACCAAGAATTACTTGAAAGGCATGGATTAGAATTACCTTCAAGAGTTAGTACTAATCTTCTAACTTAAATAGACTTTTGGTAAACTTGTCTTTACGATACCATAGGGCCTTAACAAAAGACCTTAAAAGATTTTTTAACCCCTGGTTTTAGTCCCAGGTAGGTGTGTGAAATCCTGAGAAATAGTTACTTGAACGGGAAGGTTCCCTATTATAAAAGAATTTGTTTGATTTGTTCTATTAGTTCTTTCAATGGTGGGGTATTCTTAAACCATTCTCTTTGGGTTATTTCGTTAGCGCAAGTGCAGTAAAGCTCAGAAATTAAATCTTTTAATCTTGGGGGCAAGGGTGGAGGCGGATTTTTAACCAGTCCCTTCCATTTAATTTTATCTTTCTTTTTGGCTTCTTCTAACTCTTGAAACCAAGGTGTCTTACGGTAATAAACCCTAGCAATTTCTTTGCTCACTGGAAAGCCACTATAAGTAAATCGGCACTCATCTAAAGTGCCTAAAGCATCGACAACGAGAAAGTTTCTATTTTCATCAAAGCCCAATTCTATCTTCCCGTCTTCGTTGAAAAGCCCAACTTTGTTAACTTCCTCAGTTATAAGCTTGCTTACCGTCAAGGCTATCTGCTTCACTTCCTCCATCTCACCAATGCTCAATCTGGCAATCTCCTTAGCTTCACTAGGGTTAAGGTAGCGGTCACTTGACTCCAGCTTGGTTGAAAAATCTAAGATAGGTTCTTCATAAACTTTACCCGGTAAAGGCATTTCTTTCAAGCCAATGTCTTCCAATTTCAAGCTCCCTTCCTCCAATCGCCTAAAAACACTGGAGCCTTCCGGTAAAGAGTTGCGATAGATTATCTCTAAAGGAATTAAGAAATTCCCTTTTTCTCCCTCGTAAACCGAGTAATCATATCTATCTCCTTTAATCTCAGGTTCAATCACTCTAAGCAAGCTTATCTCCATTAAAGTCGAGGGGGCTCTTACGTCCAATAATTTCTTTGCCTGACCACCTTCCACCAATCCCAAATAGTGTGACTTAATCCCTAATTCCTCAAGTTTTTCAAAAAAATAAGCGCTTAAGACGCAGAGGGAAGCACCTTTATTAGGTATATGGTCTGGCATCTCGCCCCAGTCAAAAACAGAATACCTGTCCGAAAAAGAAAATCTACCCTTCCCGCTTTTATCTTTCACTGGTTTTTTCAAAACGATTAAATCTTTTACGCTTCCCATTTTTATTTCCTCAAATCCTTTCAATCTTAACTCAAATTACTAAAGACTTTAAAATTTTAAACTATTTTCACCTTACTTTGAATTCATTTTAAAATTCTATAAAATGAGTTTAACCTTCTTAAAAGGAGAACGATTTGAAAAGATTTAAAATTTTGGTTAAGGGCGTGGTTCAAGGAGTGGGCTTCCGCCCCTTTATTTACCAGTTAGCTCACAAACACCATTTAAAAGGCTGGGTTCTTAATTCCTCAGAAGGGGTAAAAATTGAAGTTGAAGGAAAAAACGCTGACCTCCAAAGTTTTATCAAAAATATCAAATTAAAAGCTCCTCCCCGAGCCAGTATTGAGCACCTCTCTTTTGAAAAACTCTCTCCTGTTGGTTTCGAAACATTTGAAATAAAAAAGAGCCAGGAAGAAAAAGGTAAGTTTATATTAGTCTCACCCGACATTGCTACTTGTAAACTTTGCTTTAAAGAAATATTTGACCCCAAAGACCGACGTTACCGTTATCCCTTTACTAACTGCACCAACTGTGGACCTAGATTTACCATTATTGAAGATATTCCTTACGATCGACCCAAAACAACGATGAAGAAGTTTAAAATGTGTCCAGATTGTGAAAGGGAATATCACGACCCGATGAACCGACGCTTTCACGCCCAACCCAATGCTTGTCCTGTGTGTGGACCACAACTAGAAATTTGGAGTCAGGGGGCAAGGGTCAAGGATCAACCCAAAAATGAAAAAGAAACTGAAAAGTGGCAGCCAGAAGTCACTCCAGACCCGATTAGTTCAGTTATCAATGCTCTTAAGCAGGGGAAAATTGTTGCCATTAAAGGGCTTGGCGGTTTTCATCTAGCCTGTGATGCCACTAATAACGAATCGGTTAAAACAATGCGTGAGCGTAAGAGGCGTCCAGGAAAGCCTTTTGCCATTATGGTTAAAGACATTGAAGCAGTTAAATCAATCTGCGAAGTCTCGCTCGAGGAAGAAAAACTCCTTTCTTCTCCCCACGCACCCATTGTCCTTTTAAAGAAAAAACCAAATATTCCCATTGCCGAAGAAGTCGCACCAAACAACAACTACTTAGGGGTGATGATTCCTTATACACCGCTTCATCACATCATTTTAAAAGAATCAAATTTGATGCTTGTAATGACCAGCGGAAATATTAGCGAAGAGCCAATCGCTGCGGAAAATGAAGAAGCCATCAGGCGTCTTGGTCACATTGCCGATTTATTTTTAATGCACAATCGGGATATTTATTCCCGCTATGATGACCCCGTTCTTCGAGTTTTTAAAAAAGAGCCAATGATGATTCGGAGAGCAAGGAGTTATGCCCCTTACCCTATCCATCTCGACTTCAATGCCAAAGAAATCTTAGCTGTTGGCCCAGAAGAAAAAAATACTTTTTGCTTAACTAAAGAGAGCTATGCTTTTGTCTCTCAGCACATTGGCGATATGGAAAATGAAGAGACAATGGAACATTTCTTAAACACTCTCGAACTTTATAAAAAACTTTTCAGGGTCAACCCCAAAATTGTTGCTTATGATCTCCATCCCGAATATCTTTCAACTAAATATGCTTTATCACTTAAAGATGTTGAATTAATTGGTATTCAACATCATCATGCTCATATTGTCAGTGCGATGGCGGAAAACAATGTAAGTGAACCAGTAATTGGGATTTCCTTTGATGGTACCGGCTATGGCACCGATGGCACTATTTGGGGAGGAGAAATTCTTATCTCAACCTTTAAAAATTTTGAACGCTTTGGGCACCTCCGTTACCTCCCCTTGCCTGGTGGCTCTGCAGCAATAAAGAAGCCTTATCGGATGGCTTTTTCTTATCTTTATAGCATCTTTGGTAAGGAGTGGGAAAATCTCCAAATTGACTTTTTAAAGCGAATTAACTTAAAAGAAGCAGAGATCATCTCCCAGCAAATCGATAAAAAGTTAAACTCTCCTTTAACCTCAAGCTGCGGACGGCTTTTTGACGCTGTTTCTTCTTTAATTGGCGTGAGAGATGTTGTTTTTTACGATGCCCAAGCAGCAATTGAGTTGGAAATGATAGCTGATGAAAAAACTAAAGAAAGGTATGAATATGGTACTATCTCTCACCATTCGTCGCTCATGACTCAAGAAAGAATCCTAGAAAACCAAGCGGTAGTTATAGATACTTTCCCTATTATCAAAGGGATTATCGATGACTTAAGAAAAGGCAGATCAAAAGAAGTAATAGCAGGGAAATTTCACAACACAGTGGCTCAAATGATTGTAGAAATAAGCGAAAAAGCCCGAAAGGAAAAGGGTATCTCAACTGTAGCTTTAAGTGGGGGAGTTTTCCAAAATTTCCTTCTCCTTAAAAAAGTTTTTCCTCTTTTAGAAAAGAAGGGTTTTAAGGTAATAACTAACCGTCAGGTTCCGGTCAACGATGGAGGAATTTCTCTTGGCCAAGCAGTAATAGCTAGCGCTATTACTAGCAATTGAAGATTTTAAGGCGAATTTAAATTGAGAGTCTACTCTTTTTTGAGAGGGTAAGAGGTTTAAAATTTTCTAGAAGATTCAATAAACCTTCCTTAAATCTAAAACACCAATATCAAGCTCTTGAAAAATTATGACTTCGAAATTTACCAACTTTAAACTATTCTCAAATTCCCAAGAACATTGGAATAGCTCAGTTAAAATATTGTTTTAAAGGGGAAGTTTATTCCAACCCTTGCTCCTGATAAAATTGATAAAAGTTTGTTCGATGAGTTAGGCCTTGATATTTAATCTTTAATTAAATGAAATTTAAAAACCTAGCTATTAGTGAAAAGGTAAGGGAATCTTAAAAATAAAGGAAGGAGGGCAAGTAATGGAAAACGAAAAAATTGAAAAACTACTGAAAGATTTAATCTATATTAATGGGGTGATTGCAACTGAACTTATCCAGATAACTGAAAATACCAGTGCTGCCCTGAGGGGGAGTGTTCCTAAAAGCTGCAAAAAAGCCCACAATGCTTTAAGAAATGATATTTTGAAAATCCTAGATGAAGAAACGCCAGCCCTTGTCGAAAATTTGAGAAACCACCTAACCGGACACTAAAAGCAGACTGGAGCTTAAAGTCGATAGTCTGAAGTAAAAAATTATTTTATTTCCTCCAATATCCTTTCAAAGGTCTTGAGGTAATCTTTTTTGCCAGATGAGATATCAAATTCTTTCAACTAGCTTTGGATATACTCAATATCCAGCCCAGGATTTTTAACCAACACAGTCTTTGCGTCCTCAATACCCCTAGGTCTGCCAGCAAAATTTTTGTGGATTATCAAATCCTCAGGAGAGGCAAAGGAAAAAGTCCGCCCCAAAATGGTAACTTGTCTTGCCCGTTTTATAGCTTCTTTTTCGTAAGGGGTAAAGGAAAAGATAAATCAACTCATATGCCAGTACTTTCATCGGTGGCAGGCAGCACCATCGTTTTTTTAACAAACGATTCCACGCCATCTGGAATAGGCTTGAGATTGAGTTCGTTAAAAAAAGAAAGGAGTTCACTAAAACAACCAGTATTTACTCCAAGGGCAACATCGATGTCTCTGGTTACACAAGGCTCCCCATAAAGCAATACAGCTTGCCCATCAACAATCATGTAGAGAAACTTGTGTCTGTCGAGATAAGAACCTATTTGGGTGAGGAGTTCTTCAAACATGAATTCAACGCCTTTGCCATTCTTATATCAACCTCTATTCCCTCCAAAGGATCTTTTGGAGGAAGAACTCCGAGCGCCAATCCCTCTTTCCACATCGCTTTAAAGATTTTTAAGAATTGCTCATATGAGAGCTTTCAGCTTGAGATAAAGCTTCTTTCCAAACGCTCAACAAGATGAGAATTTTTTATCAAATTATTGCCCCCTAAAACTGTTACAAAATAATAATTTGCTTGCCAACCAGCCAACAATCTCTGTTAAGTATACCACAATAGAGTTAAACAGTTAGAATTTGGACTTCAGTCTATAATGGCTTTGGCTCTTCAGCTTATTTACTAGTTCTGGTGTTCACGGTCAAAAGCTAAAAATGCCTTGACCATTATTTCTTCATCGGGAAGTCCCATATGAACAATTGAATCGTTCAAAACAAAGATAGGACCTTGATACTTATCAAGATTTTTATTTTTTATCTCATCGGGAGTTAACTTAATCAACTCCAGTTTTAATTGAGGCAACCTCATCTTAAGCCGCGAAGCCAATTCAAAAGCCTGAGCCGATTCTAAACAGTTATCTCTAACATATATCTTTAAATTTGCCATTTTTATCACCTTCTAACCTAAATTAGAACATATTATATCAATTAAACCAGGGAGAGTTTCCTCTAAATACTCATTATCTAAAGTGAAATAGTGATACTGCCCATCTCTTCTCACCTTTATCAACCCAGCCTCCCGAAGAATCCTAAAATGATGCGATAAAGCTGGTTTTGAAAGGTGAAATTCCTTACTTAGTTCAGAACAACCAATCTCCCCCCGTTTTTTTATCTTTATCACCATCCAAAACCTTGTCTCATCTGCTAAAGCTTGTAAAATTTTTACTCTTAAATCCATTGTTCAATAGTTTTAAAATTATTTAACTACTTTATATTAACTGCTAATTTAATTTTTGTCAAGATTTTTTTATAATGATTTGACAAA
Source organism: Candidatus Geothermocultor quzhuomuensis (assembly GCA_015711795.1). Taxonomy (GTDB): domain Bacteria; phylum Actinomycetota; class Aquicultoria; order Geothermocultorales; family Geothermocultoraceae; genus Geothermocultor; species Geothermocultor quzhuomuensis. The sequence goes on along the minus strand of JACVJC010000017.1, from coordinate 29,729 downwards.
ATAAAATAATTGAAGTAAAATACCTATAGGGGTATATAAAGAGGGATGATGAAATGAAAGCAAAAATCATTCATGAAAAATGTACTATGTGCCAAGCGTGTTTAGACCTTGAGGTTTGTCCAAAAGGTGCTATTGATACGGTTCCTTTACTCAAAATTACTTGTCAGACACCGTGCAACCGAGGAACCTGTTTTTCCGGTTTTGCTTTCGATATTGATAAAAATCTTTGCGATGGCTGTGGCACTTGTTTAAAGGTTTGCCCTCAAAATGCCATCATTTTAATTGAAGAAAAAATACCTGAAAGGAGAGGAGGAAAATCAAATGCCACTTTACGAGTATAAATGTGAAAAGTGCAAAATAAGATTTAGCGTTTTCCAGCCCGTGGAGGAAGGGAAAGAAAATTTAGCTTGCCCAAAGTGTGAGAGCAAGGAGATTAAAAAGGTTTTTTCCTCTTTTTCTTCTTACTTCTCAAAGGATAGCTGTGGTAGTTCCTTTGGTTTTGGCTGAGGCTAAATCAATAAGCCTGTTGGAAACAGGCACCTCTAAGAACAGTTAAAGGTAGAGGCAAAGGTTGAGGTTAAGATTAATTTTTTAATTTTCTTGTCTTCTACCTCTACCTCAGTTCTTAATTCTAATCTCTTTCTGCTTCCTTCAAAATTAAAAATGCATATTAAAACGAAAAATGATTTAAAAAAATTTTTTGAGTTTTTAATACTTTTAAAATTCTTCGCCCCGCCCAGGCGGGGCGAAGAATGACACTCTTTGCCATCTTAAATTTTCTCAACCTTAACCTTTGCCTCAACTTATTTCTTTCTCTTGCCCTTCAATCTTTTACTTCAACCTCTTCCCTCACCTTAGTCCCTACTTCACTTTCTAATAAGGTTGACAGTATCATTATCTTTGTTATCTTTGAACTTCAGAGAGGAAACCAGATGGCTTTATCTTCGTTTTACTTTTTAAAAAGAAAAAGAGAGCCTAAAAAAATAAAAAGTATTGTTGAGAAAGCAAAAAGTAACTCAGAAGCTTTTGGTGAAATATATGACCTTTATGTCGATAAGATTTACAACTATATCTATTACCGAGTTAAAAAAAAGGAGGAAGCAGAAGATTTAACTCAAACAGTTTTCTTAAAGGCTCTTGAAGCGATAAAGAGATATGAAAGCCGAACAGTTCCCTTTTCATCTTGGCTATTTAGAATAGCTCATAATATAGTTGTTGATCACTATCGAAAAAGCAAAACTATCGAGCGAGTAGAAGAAACACTACCAAGTGCAGAAATTTCTCAAGAGGTTGAAAGACTCGATGAGAAAGAATCCTTGCTCAAAGCAATTAACAATTTAAAAGATGAACACAGAGAAGTGATTATCCTCAAGTTTATTGAAGGATTTAGCAACAAGGAAATAGCTCAAATAATTGGGAAAACTGAAAATGCTGTGAAGTTACTTCAGTTTAGAGCCTTAAAAAAATTAAGGGAAAAATTAAAAGATGAAAAAGAAGATTGAGATAGCTTTGGACAACTGCATAGAAGAGTTAAGAAAAGGGGCTAATATTGAAGCATGCCTCAATAAATATCCCCACTTGGTTAAAGACTTGAAGCCACTTTTAGAAATAGTCCAAGTTACCCAAACTCTCCCCAAAATTAAGCCTGACCCTGATTTCAAAAAAGCAACTAAAGAAAGAATTCTCTCCTTAGCCAGAAACAAAATGGCTATTCCGGAAAGAAGATTTATCTCAAAAACCTTTATTTTTCAAAGAAGTCTCCGCCCTGCCTTAGCTTTTGCTTTAATTTTCTTTCTCTTGACGGGAGGAGTAACCTTTGCTGCCACTAAAGCATTACCAGGTAGTCTTTTTTATCCAGTTAAAAGAGTCTTTGAAAAAATCCAAATGGTGATAACAACTGACCCAGCAGAAAAAATAAAGCTATCCCTCCAACTAGTCAAAAAAAGGCTGAGAGAGGCTTCTTTGATCATCCGAGAAGACCCCGAGTTAGCAAAGGAAGCTATTAAAAATGCTAAGGAGGAATTGAAATCCTCTCTTGAAAAGATGGAGAAAATCAAAGGGAAAGAAAAATTATCTCAAGTAAAATCAATTTACCAAAAAGAAGAAAAAGCAATCCAAAAAGCTCTTAAAAAATCTCCTCTATCAATACAAGAAGACTTTTCTGAGACCCTTGAGTATTTAAGGAAAGAAAAGAAGAATATTTTTCCTAAAGAAAAGGGAGGAGGTAAGCCAGAATCTTTACAAGAATCAAAGGAAGAGACCAAAGAAGTTAAAACTTCTTCAAGTGAAAATGAGAAGAAAGGGCTTGGAGAAGAGTTAAAAGGAAAGAAAAAGGCGCCAAGGGAAAATAAAGGAAATAATCAAAGAAGAAAAGAAGATTAGGATTGCTTCCCTCTCTAACTCTGCTAAAATAATTATTTAAGTTATTTTTTTAGAGGAGGATGGCGATGGTTACATTAGAAATTAGCATTCTTCCCTTGGGAACAAGTGAGCCAGGAATAAGCAAATTCATTGCTTCTTCGCTTCAAGTTCTCAAAGAAAAAGGAATTAGCTTTGAACTCACCCCAACCTCTACTATTATTCAAGGAAACCTAAGTGAAATTTTAAAAGTTGCTCAAGAAATGCACGAAGCACCATTTAAAGAAGGAATTCAAAGGGTTATTACTACCTTAAAAATAGACGACCGAAGAGATAAAGCTCAAACTCTTGAAGAAAGACGCCAGGCTGTTTTAGCTATATTAAAATGAGCCCTTTCCTTGTTCTCTCTTTCTCTTTAATCGCGGCCCTTTCAACCCTTCTTGGAGGGATATTACCCCTTTTAAAAAAAGAGTTTAGTAAACTTTATCTCTCAATTTTAGTTGCTATGTCAGCTGGCATTTTACTAGCTGCTTCTTTTCATGAAGTAATTGGGGAAAGCTTTAGGCTTCTCTTTCCTCGCAACAGTAATCTTGTTCCCATTGGAGTAGGAATTGGTTTTCTTCTCTTTTACCTCATTGAGAAAGCCGTTATTATTCATGCTTGCCCTGAAGTAGAATGTGAAATTCATCCTACTGGCTGGTTAGCTTTTAGTGGTCTTTCTTTCCATAGCCTCATAGATGGTATTGCTTTGTCAGCCGGTTTTAGTGCCTCCACAGAAACTGGCTTAATTATCCTCCTAGCTCTCGCTATCCATGAATTCCCTGAAGGCCTTTCAACCGCTTCAGTTATGCTTTGTAATGGTTATAATCGTAAAATTGTCTTACAAGGGACGGCTATTGTTGGATTTTTGACCCCTATAGGAACCTTAATTGGACTTTTCTTTGTCAAAATCTCACCTCAAATTCTTGGTCTTACCCTTGCAATTTCAGCGGGAACATTTATCTACATTGCCACGAGTGACCTGCTTCCAGAAGCTCATCAAAGGTTTAGAAGTTACTGGGTTATTGCCAGTACTATCTTTGGATATCTAAGTGTTCTTTTAATTAGTTTGCTCTTCAGTCATTAAAGAATTAGCCGCTTACTCCTTTCTCTATTTGGTATAATGCTTATATCGAGGGTAGGAGATGTAATGAAAGAAGATAAGATACTTCTTGCTCATGGAAGTGGCGGTAAGTTAATGCATGACTTAATTGAAAAGGTCTTTTTGAAGTCTTTTTCCAATCCTTTTTTGGCAACTCTTGATGATGCAGCCGCAATTGAGAATAAGGGGCAAAGGATTGCTTTCACTACTGATACTTATGTTGTTTCTCCCCTTTTTTTTAAGGGTGGTGATATTGGCAAACTAGCAATTTGTGGCACTGTTAACGATTTAGCTATGAAAGGAGCTATCCCCAAATATATCAGTGTTGCCTTTGTTATTGAGGAAGGTTTTTTAATAAAAGATTTAAAAAAAATATTAGACTCAATGGTTAAAGCAGCTATGGAAGCAAGGGTCAGTATTGTTACTGGGGACACCAAGGTAGTTGAAAAAGGTGGGGCTGATAAGATTTTCATTAACACAGCTGGCGTTGGATTCATTCCTGATAGAATTAACGTTTCTGGCGCCAATGCAAAAGTAGGAGATAAGGTTATTATTTCTGGCTCAATTGGAGATCATGGAATTGCTGTTCTATCTGAAAGAGAAGGAATTAGTTTTGAAACTAAAATTAAAAGTGATGTTGCTCCGCTAAATCATCTAGTTGAGGAGATGTTTAAAGCCAGTAAAGAAATCAGAGCTTTGCGTGACCCAACAAGAGGAGGTCTTTCCTCCACCTTAAATGAGATTGCTTTCCAATCCCAAGTAGGAATTTCTATTGAAGAGGAAAAAGTTCCAATTAAAGATGAGGTCTTCAGCGCTTGTGAAATGCTTGGATTTGACCCATTTCATGTTGCCAATGAAGGAAAACTGGTAGCGGTAGTTAAGTCCAATGTAGCAAGTAAAATTCTCGATGTGATGAAAAAGAATAAATATGGCAAAGAGGCAGCAATCATTGGTGAAATAACTAAAGAGCCTAAGGGAAGGGTACTGGTTAAAACTCCCTTTGGCACTACTCGCATCCTTGATATGCTTGTCGGCGAACAACTCCCCCGCATCTGCTAACCTTTACCTTTAGCACTACCAATTTTGATTAAAAGACAGACTCACAAAAAATAAGTCATGGATTCAACCAAGTGTACTTGACAGCCAATGGCTGTGAGCGTGACAACCCAACCAAAAAATTATTCTTCTCTCTTTAGAGCCTTATTCAAAGTTACTACGACGGGAACGACAATTAAAACTGCTAAAATAATCTCAGGAATACCATGGGTGAGTCCTACAAAATAAGCAGCAGCTAGCGGAAGATATTTCCTCAACACTGCCAAACTAAGCACGCAAACAGTATTAGTTAAAGTCCCAGCTACAGCAGCTGCTCCAATGCCAAATCCTTTGGTTTCTGTTTTTCTTGAACCACCCCAAGCTATAACTATAGCCAAAATTAAAAGCAAGAGGGGGAAAATAAAAGAAGGGAAAATTAAGGTTCCCCAAGATTTAAAAGAAGAAATGCGCACCTCATTTAAATGAGAAAATCCGTTTCTTAAAGCTGCTAAAGAAACAATTCCCATCACCAAAGAAGCACCATAAGCAAATTTTTTATTTCCCATTGCTCGATAAACATAGTAAGCTACCACCCCAATAAAAATTCTAGGAAGGAATGCAATTAAGGGGTCTTTAAATATAGGTATTGAAGCTCGGGTCCAACTCAAAAGACCGAAAATAAATCCCACCAATGCACCAATTATAGGACCTTCAATAATCCCAGCGACAATGGGGGGAATGTGCATCGTAGTAGCATGCCCCGCGGGTGTTGGAAAGGGAATAAATCCAATCGGAGTTAAGCCCAAAAGAGCAGTTAAAGAACCGAGTAATCCCGCGATTGCTAAATCTCGTGTTGAAAATTTCATTTTACACCTCCGTTCCAGTTCCCTTAAGGGATACCAGACTTTAGTTTTTTTGTTTCCCAGAATTTGCCATTCTCACTTTCGTGAGAAAGTGAGAATGATTTAAAACTAGTCTTAAGCTAGTCCTGGAATGTCACCTACTGTTTTGGCAAGTCGTACAGCTCCACGAATGGCTTGAGCTATCAATTCCGCTCCAAGCACGCCAACAATTCCAAAATGTGCTTCTACTTCACAAGTTGAGAGAGCAAAGACAATGTCACCATCAAACATCGTATGGACTGGATTAATTGCCCTTGCCAGACCATCTTGCCCCATTTGAGCAACTTTATTCACCTCCTCCTTGGTCATCTTGGCATTGGACATTATCACTCCTAAAGTTGTGCTCTCACCAACTCCGCGCCCAAACTTCACCTTCCCGTCAAAGACTTGAGTTCTAAAAAAATTGATTGTTCCTAAAAAGCCGCCTTGGGGCGAGCGAACACCTGCCAAAATCTCACCATTTTCATCTAATATATCTCCAAAAGCATTAACCACCGCCAAAGCATTAACAACCAAGCCACCTGGAAAAGTTGAACCAGCTAGGCCCAAGCCCCCCTTCATTGCCCACTGCCAACCAAGAGCTTTCCCAACTGTTGCCCCAGTTCCAGCCCCAACATTACCTTCCTCTTGTCTTTCTGAGGAAGCACTCAAGCAAGCCTTGTAGCCAGCTTCAGCTCCAGGTCTAACCGTAGAACTCCCAATAGCTAAGTCAAAAACAATAGCCGCAGGAACAATAGGCACTTTGGCGACTCCCGTCTCAAAACCATAACCTTTTTCTTCAAGAAATTTCACTACCCCATCAGCTGCTGCAAGCCCAAAGGCGCTTCCACCAGCTAGCAAAATCGCGTTTACTTGATTAACCAAATTCATTGGCCTAAGGAGGTCGGTTTCTCTAGTTCCAGGTGCTCCACCTCTAACATCAACACCAGCCACTGCTCCTTCAAGGCAAAGGATAACAGTGCAACCGGTTAAAGCCTCTAAATCAGTATAATGACCAATGGTTATTCCTTTAATTGGAGTAATTTTTCTTTCTTCACTCACTTTTTACCTTCACTCTGCCCTCTCCCTTAAAGATAAGGGGAAATTGCCCTCCTGTGCCTTCCAAAGGCAGGCAGGATAGCCTACTATCCCAATATTCAAACTACTATTCTACTGTTTTTTGTTTGCTATTTCTACTCTCACAGCACAAACCTTCAGTTCAGGAATCTTGGCAATCGGGTCCAAGGCAGAATTAGTTAAGATATTGGCAGCTGATTCAGCAAAATGGAACGGCATAAAAATAGTCCCAGGTCGAATGGAAGTAGTAACATTAGCTCTAGCTTTTACCTTGCCCCTCCGGGAAATAACCAAAATTTCTTCTCCATCTTCAATCCTATATTTTTTAGCATCGTTAGGATTTACCTCGACTATCCTGGTTGGAGTTATTTCATTAATCCCTTCGGAACGGCGAGTCATTGTCCCTGTGTGATACTGAAAGAGAATTCTTCCAGTGGTTAAGATTAAAGGATAATTCTTGTCCGGTTCCTCAGCCGGCGGTTTGTATTCAACTGGATGAAACTTGCCTAAGCCTCGGCTGAATTTTTCCCGATGCAAAATGGGCGTACCAGGATGGTCAGGAGTTGGACAGGGCCACTGTAAGCCACCATTTTCTAAACGTTCGTAAGTAATACCACCGTAAATTGGGGAGAGTGAAGCAATTTCTGTCATTATTTCAGAGGGATGAGCATACGACATTGAATAACCTAAAGCCCTAGAAACTTCCAAGATTATTTGCCAATCGGGCCTGGCACCCCCAATTGGCTCAATTACCTTACGCACTCGTTGAACTCGCCGCTCGGTACTAGTGAAGGTGCCATCTTTTTCAGCAAAGCTGACACCAGGTAAAACAACATCAGCTAACTCAGCGGTCTCAGTGAGGAAAATATCTTGAACAACTAGAAAATCTAGTGATTCTAAAGCCTCTTTCACATGGGTTAGGTCAGGGTCAGAAAGCATAGGATTTTCACCCATAATATACATTGCCACAATTTTCCCGTCTAAAGCAGCATTAGTCATTTCGACAACAGTTAAACCAGGTTCTTCAGGTAAGCGGCAATTCCAAGCCTGCTCGAACTTTTTTCTGTTTGCTTCCTCCAAAACCTTTTGGTAACCAGGCAGAACATCAGGTAAGCAGCCAACATCGCAGGCACCTTGGACATTATTCTGTCCCCGTAAAGGATTGATCCCAACCCCCTCCCTGCCAATGTTTCCCGTTGCCATTGCTAAATTAGCTAAAGCTAAAACATTATCAACCCCTGTAGTGTGCTGAGTAATCCCCATTGAATAAATAATTGAAGCACTCTTTGCTTGGCCAAAAAGGCGAGCTGCTTTTCTCAAATCTTCAGCTGAAACACCACTAATTTTTTCTACCGCTTCAGGTGTGTACTTCGATAAAACTTTCTTTAGTTCTTCAAAACCTTCAGTTCGCTCTCGAATGAATTTTTTATCAACTAAGCCCTCTGAAAGAATTACATAAAGTAAACCATTGATAATAGCGACATCGGTTCCAGGTTTTTGAGCTAGCCAAATGTGAGCGAAATCAACTAGTTTAATCTTCCGTGGGTCAATGACAATCAGTTTAGCTCCATTTTCAGAAACAGCTTTTTTTATTTGAATGCCAATTATTGGATGAGCCTCAGTAGTATTTGAACCAATAACTAAAAAAACCTGAGCCTGAGAAAGGTCATTAATTGAATTGGTCATTGCTCCACTGCCAAAAGCCATCGCCAGACCGGCGACCGTTGAAGAGTGTCACAACCGTGCACAATGGTCAACATTGTTAGTGCCAATAACTGCCCGCATCATTTTTTGGAAAAGGTAATTTTCTTCATTCGTACACTTAGCCGAACTCAAGCCAGCAATTGCACTAGCTCCAAACTTTTTCTTAACCTTGTGTAAGTTATCAGCCACCGTTTTAATGGCCTCTTCCCAAGAAGCTTCAACTAGCTTACCCTTCTTTCGAACGAGTGGAGTAGTCAAACGGTCAGAGTGGTTAATGAAATCGTAACCAAACCGCCCTTTAACGCAAAGACTTCCCTTGTTCACCCCGCCTTCGGAGGTAACCCTAATGACTTCATTATCCTTTACCCAAAGAGTAATTGAGCAACCAACTCCGCAGTAAGGACAGATTGTATTCACTTTTTTTAGTTCCCAAATCCTCCCCTTATAAAGCCGATTTTTTTCCATTAAGGCGCCAACGGGACAAACAGCGACGCACTCGCCACAAAAAATACAAGGCGTCTCTTGAAGCGGTCGGTCGAAAGGAGAAGAAATCTTAGTGTTAAATCCTCGATGGGTATAGTCAATTGCCCCAATAAACTGGACATATTTATCAGCCATGACACATCTACCACAAAGAATGCATTTATTGTAATCGCGGATGAAAAAGGGGTTGCTCTCATCTATAACATAACTATGGCGCTCTCCTTGGTAACTCGAAGAAGAAATTCTAAGTTGATATGCATATTTCTGAAGTTTGCAAGCTCCATTACTTTCGCAAGTTAAGCAATCCAGAGGATGGTTTGAAAGGAGAAGTTCAATGACTAACTTTCTTGCCTTAATTACCCTTTCTGTCTGAGTCCTTACCACCATCCCTTCAGCGACCTGAAAAGCACAAGAAGCAATTAAATCCTTTGCTCCCTCCACTTCAACTAAACACATTCGGCAAGCAGCTGTGGGCTTCAGCTCAGGATAATAGCAAAAATGTGGTATTTCAATCCCAACTGACTTAGCTGCTTCTAAAATAGTCGTTCCCTTCGCTACCCTTACTTCTTTACCATCAATAATTAAGGAAATTTGCTTCACCCTTTACTCCTTTAAATGACACTTCAAGCAACGCTTAGCTTCTTCAATCGCCATTTCTTCACTATAAGGAAGCTCGACCTCTTTAAAGTTAGCAATTCTCTTTTCAACAGATATGGTGGGGATAACATGGCGTTCTTTCTCACTAACTAATTTTTCCGATTTAACTAAAATGGGCTTAACTACCCTTTCTTTAACTATTTTTCCAGTTCCCCCTAAGTATTTGTCAATTGCAATGGCAACTTTATTTCCAGCCGCAATTGCCTCAATAACAGTCGCTGGACCTGTCACAACATCACCAGCCGCAAAAACACCTGGATAATTAGTAGCAAAGGTTTCTGGGTCAACAACTATTGTTCCTCGCTTAGAAATGCCAACTTTTGAAGGGAGAAAAGAAAGATCTGACCCTTGACCTACTGCTACAATGACTGAATCCGCTTTTAAAGTAAATTCAGAACCTTCAATGGGAATTGGTTGGCGCCGGCCAGTGATATCCATGGGTCCTAATTTAGTTCGAAGACACTTCGCTCCAACTACCTTGCCATTCTGACCGATAATTTCTGTCACTACAACCAAAAAATCCATCCCCACTTTTTCTTGAAGAGCGTATTCTATCTCTTCTCTTGCCGCTAACATTTCCTCTCTGCCACGGCGGTAAAGAAGGTTAACCTGACAACCCAAGCGACGAGCTGTTCGAGCTGAATCAACCGCTACATTACCACCACCAATCACAATTACACTCTTCCCTAAATCGACCCTTTCGCCAAAATTTACTCGCCGCAAGAAATCGAGCCCGAAATAAACACCATCCAAGTCCTCACCTGGGATGTTCATCTTTTTAAAGGTAGTCGCACCAACAGCCACTAAAATTGCCTTATAGCCCTGCTTAAATAAATCATCGAAGGAAATATCCTTCCCAATAGTGGTATTAGTTTTAATTTCAACTCCAAGAGCTTCGATGTCTTCTATTTCCAACTGGACAATTTCTGTCGGCAAACGATAATTGGGAATACCGGCTACCAACATTCCTCCAGCAACGGGTAAAGATTCAAAAACGGTCACGCCATATCCCATCCTAACAAGTTGATGAGCAGCAGCTAGTCCGGCTGGACCAGAACCAATAATGGCAACTTTTTCCTTTTTGGTTCTTTTAACTGCTGAGGGAGGACTAGTTCTCCACTCAAGTTCGCGGTCAGCAACAAATCGCTTTAAAGCTCTTAAGGCTACTGGCTGGTCGATATCTCCCCGTCGGCAGCGAGCCTCACAAGGATGATGGCAAACCCGTCCACAAATAGCGGGAAATGGGTTTGTCTCCTTAATTAATTCCAATGCCTCCTTAAACATCCCTTCGGCAATTAAAGCCACATACCCATGAACTTCAGTTCGGGCTGGGCAGGTATCTGAGCAAGGCGAAATATATAAAGCTTCGCAGGCAAAAGCAGGGCACCTTTTATCAATCACATGAGCTTTATACTCGTCCTCAAAATATTGCATAGTCGATAAAACAGGATTAGGAGCAGTTTTACCTAATCCACATAAAGAGGTGTCTTTTACCCCAGAAGCTAACTCTAAAAGCAAACTTAAATCTTTCTCCTCAGCTCGCCCTTGAGTTGCCCTTGTTAGTATCTCTAGCATTCTCTTTGTGCCAATGCGACAAGGGGTGCATTTGCCACAGGATTCGTCCTGAACAAAATCCATAAAAAAGCGTGCAATTTCAACCATGCAGGTGGCTTCATCCATCACTATTAATCCGCCTGAGCCAACCATAGAGCCAATCTCAACTAAAGATTCGTAATCTAAAGGTAAATCAAGATATCTAGCTGGAATACAGCCACCAGAAGGACCACCCATTTGAGCCGCCTTGAATTTCTTCTCTCTTAAGACACCACCACCAATATCAAAGATAATCTCTCTTAGGGTAATACCAAAGGGCACTTCAACTAAACCAGTATTGTTAACCTTGCCAGCTAAGGAAAAGATTTTAGTGCCCTTACTTTTTTCTGTCCCAATCGAACTAAACTTTTTAGCTCCATTTAAAATTATCCAAGCAATGTTGGCTAAAGTTTCAACGTTATTAATAGAAGTTGGCTTAGCCCAAAGTCCTGATTGAGCCGGAAAGGGCGGTCGCGGACGGGGCATGCCTCGCTTGCCTTCAATTGAGGCAATTAGGGCTGTTTCCTCTCCACAAACAAAAGCTCCTGCCCCTTCTTTAATATTAATTTTGAAATTAAAACCTGTACCTAAGATATTTTGGCCAAGAAGTCCATGCTCTTCAGCTTGCTTTACTGCAATCTTGACATGCTGAACAGCAATGGGATATTCAGCCCGAACATAAATATAACCTTCATCAGCTCCTATAGCATAACCAGCGATTAACAATCCTTCAACAATGCTGTGAGGATCACCTTCTAGGACAGCTCGATCCATAAACGCTCCCGGGTCTCCTTCGTCAGCATTGCAAATAATATACTTCTTGCTTCCCTTTGCTTTACGAGTAAGTTCCCACTTTAAGCCAGTAGGAAAGCCTGCTCCTCCCCTCCCTCTTAAACCTGATTGTTTAATTTCTTCGATTACCTGCTCTGGGCTTAGCTCAGTTAAGACCTTAACAAAGGCAGAGTAGCCATCTCGAGCTAGGTAATGAGAAATATTTTTAGGGTCAATTTGACCTAAGTTCCTTAAAACAATTCTCGTTTGTTTTCGATAAAAAGGAATATCAGAAGCTCGAATAATCTTCTCACCAGTTTCGGGGTTATGATAAAGCAAATTGTCTATAAGCTCGTCTTTCAGTAAAGTCTTCTCAACAATGGAAGGCACATCCTCTACCGTCACCCGCTGATAAAAAATTTCACCAGGGTCGATAACTAAAACTGGGGCTCGGGCACAAAAGCCATGACAACCAGTTTCTACAACTTCAATTTCATTTTGAACTTTTTTCTTTTTCAGCTCTTTGAGAAATGAATCTCTAACATCTTCAGCGCCATAAGCTCGACAACCAGTCAAGCAAATACGAACTCTTTTCCAGTATGAGTTAAATTTGGCTTGAGCTTTCTTTTGGAAAGCTTTTAATTGAGCCAAATCTTTTAACTTTCTCAAGCTTCCCTTCCCCCTCCTTACAACTTTTCTCTTTGTTGATAGGACTTTAAAACTGTTTCCGTTTTAGCAGGGGTCAACCTTCCAAAGTAATCCCGATTAATCATCATCACAGGAGATAAAAAACAAGTACCCAGGCATGCAACCGTTTGAAAAGTAAATTGGTAATCATCAGTGGTTTCGCCATCTCTTATATTTAAAAATTGTTCCACCGTTTTGATAATATCCTTAGCCCCTCGGACATAGCAGGAAGTACCCCGACAAACTCGAATAACATTTTTTCCACAAGGCTTTAAGTGAAACTGAGTATAAAAGGTAGCCACCCCAAAAACCTCGCTAATGGGAATGTTTAGGCCCTCAGAAACTTTCTCAAGAGAATCCTTAGACAAATAGCCCAATCTCTCCTGGACCTCCTGGAGCGCTGAAATAAGCATTCCTTTTTCCCCTCTATACTTAGCTATTATCTTCTCTAACTCTTTCATTTCCCCCTTCGTTTTTACTCAACTAGCCCAATAGGGCATTCTTTTAACTTTCCTCTTCACGAACTAGTCTAAGTAAGAATGGCAATATAAAATCTCATTCTTTAAAACAAGAGAAGTTTTTAAAGCATTCATTAAATCCTTATCAAGAGGGTCTAGAATAGCTGCATCAAGACCGCAAGCCATTAGCATAACCAAAAGGGTTCTGTCGATTAGTGGTTTTATTTTTGGAGGCAAAGAGTTGGAAGCATTACTCAAACCAACAACTGTCTTCACTGGTGGGTCATTAAGCTGCTTAAACATCCTTAAAGCCTCAAAAATTTCAACAAAATCTTTTTGAGCTACTCCCACAGGCATAATTATTGGGTCAAGATATAAATTTTCTGGAGGAACTCCTTTTTCCATTGCTTTAGTTAAAATATCAACTGCTACTGTTACCCTCTCGTTAGCATCACGGGGAATACCTTTTTCAGTTAAGGTAAGTCCAATAATTTTAGCATTATATTGACTAGCTAAGCTCATCATTTTCTCCAATCGCTCTGGTTCACCTGAAGCTGAATTAATCATTGCTTGGCCTTTATGAACTTTCAAGCCAGCTTCCATTGCATCAACATTGGTCGTGTCTAAAGAAAGAGGGACATCAACTACTCCCTGAACTGTCGTTACGAGCCATTCCATTAAAGCAAGACCGTCTTTTGTGGCGGGGCCAATATTAATATCAAGCATATTGGCTCCCCTTTCCACCTGCTTTTTCGCCATTTCAATTATGGGCTCGGCGTTTCTTTCTTTCATAGCTGGGCCCAAGCTTTTAGACATAATATTGATTTTCTCACCAATTACTAACATAATTTACCTCCTCGTAACTTCCTTTCTTAGTTGTTTCAGTCTTTAGTCTTAATCCTTAGCGCCTTCTCTAGATTGTCCTTAATTACCTTTATTTCCTGAACAAATTTGGAATCCGAATCAAAAGGGGATTTTCCCTTCAAGTCAGCAAGGCGAATTTTTTCGCTTTGGTGAATTAAACCAAGAAAAGAAAGCTCTTTCAAGTCCTTTTTTAAATTTTCTCCTTCCTCCTCATCTCGAACCTTATTAACTAAAAGAAATTGATTCTTTAAACCAATTTCCTGAGACAATTTCCTGATTGATTTGGCGGTTTGAATACTTTTCTGACTTGGCTCAACTACCACAAGAAGAGCATCGACCGAATCAGCTGTTCCTCTCCCTAAATGTTCCAGCCCTGCTTCCATATCCATAATAATGACTTCGTCTCTCTCCAAAAGCAAGTGGCGAACCAGTGCTCTTAAAAGAGCGCTCTCAGGACAGACACAACCAGCCCCACCATGTTCAACTGAACCCATTACTAAAAGTCGCACCCCAAATTTTTGAAAAGAGAACTTATCTGGGATATCATCAACTTTTGGATTAAGCTTAAAATAACTACCGAAAGACCACGGTTCTGCCCCAGTTCTTTCCCTAACCAAATCTTTCATTTTAGAAAGAGGGATAATTGCTTTCTCCTCCTCAAGAGTTATTCCAATAGCTGAAGCTAAATTAGCGTCAGGGTCAGCGTCGATAGCTAAAACTTTGTACCTTTCAGCCGCATACAACCTAGCTAAAGAACCAGCTATTGTTGTTTTACCTACTCCTCCTTTACCTGCCACCGCAATCTTCATTTACACTCCCTTTATCGCTTGTGATTACTCTCAAATCTTGCTTCTATTTGTTTTTTCCTAATCAAAGTTAAATCAAGTTATGCTCTTTTAATAAAGGCAGGGAACTTACTAAATGTCTATTAATGGCAAGTTCTTTAAAGTTTAAACCCAATGCTAAACCAACAAGCTGGGTAAAGTAAAAAACAGGAATGGGCTTTTTAATTCCCTTAAGTTGAAGTTGGCGAGTATCTAAATTAGCGTGGCACATTGGACAAGCAACAACAATTGCTTCTGCCCCGACTCCTTGAGCATTAGCGAGAATATCAGTAATTAATCTCAAAGCAACTTTGGGCTGAGTAACTGACAAGGCAGCTCCGCAACATTCAGTCTTAAATGACCAATCCAAAGGCTCAGCTCCAATTATGTCAATTAGCTTATCCATACTGACTGGATACTCAGGATGCTCTGCTTCCGTTACTTTTGGTGGTCGGGTCAAAAAACAGCCATAATAGCATACAACTTTTAAAGCCTTTAAAGGTTTTACTACTTTTTGAGCAATATTTTCTAAGCCAACTCGTTCCATTAAAGTCTCGATAAGGTGACTAACCTTGAGCTTATTTAAATAGATATAATTAATCTCCTTTTCAACTTGTTCTCTGAGCCGAAAATCTTTTTGAATATCATAGATAGCTCTACGGAAGCGCAAGAAACAAAGAGCACAGGAGAGAGTTAAATCTTTCAAACCCGTTTTCTCGATCAAAGCCAAATTCTTCAAGGGCAAAATAGTTGCCTCAAGCTGAGAGGTAGCATGAGCCGGTGTTGAACCACAGCAAACCCAATTCTGAGGCTCAATCAACTCGAGACCAAGTTTTTGGCAAACCAGCTTGGTTGAAAGGTTAAATTCCTCTCCAACTGAGTGGAGGGAACAACCTGAATAATAAGCAACCCTTTTGGTATTGCTCTCAGGTTCCTGGATTATTTTGCTCAAATCCCGTGGGTACCTGGCTCTTTCAGGCAAAAGTTTGATTTTGCCTTTAAAGACCATTTTGACACCAAGACCAGCGTCTTTAAATGGTTGGCCAGTACGCAAATTAAAACCAATAATTGAACCAAGCTCATAAAGACGCCCATATTTTCTTATTCCTTTCAAAGCTACTTGATTAAAAATGGGAGCTTGAGGAATTCCAGCTTTTATTCTTTTTTTGAGAGCTTCTTCTCGCAAGAAATCCATCAAATGAGTAATATCAATTCCTTGAGGACAGCGAGTGGCACAAACTTCACAAGAGGCACAAAGCCAAATGGTCTTTGTCTTTAAAACTTCTTCCTCCAAGCCAAGTTGTAAAGCTCGAATAATTTGATTGGGTCTCAAATCCATCTCTTCAGAAACTGGACAGCCTGCCGTACATTTCCCGCACTGATAACAGAGAAAAACATTCTCCCCTGTCCTTTCTCTTATCTCATCTCCTAACTGAAAACTTACCGCCAATTTCACTTCACTCCACAGTTACTAGTGCTAACTACCAGCCACTAACATCTAGCTACTGCCCTTGTGGTCTAGGTAGCAAACCTGCTCTTTCCACTATTTCAGGGACCGCTTCTTCCCATTCAACTGCCATAATATGAATACCAGCAATGCCCTCAATTTTCCTCACTTCATTGATAATATCAACACAGATTTGAATTCCCTCTTGCCTAGGCTCTTTAGCTTTCTCCATTCGGTTAACAACCTCATCAGGGACATCCATTCCAGGAACCTTATTTTTCATATATTTAGCCATTCCAACTGATTTCATTGGAGCTACTCCAGCTAAAATAAAAACTTTCTCATGGAGTCTTAATTTTCTAATTTCCTCCATCCAATGAGCAAACTTATGAGTGTTATAAACAATCTGAGTCTGGATAAAATCAACTCCAGCCATTACTTTTTTAGCCAAGCGAGTAGCTCGAAATTCAAAAGGGTCAGCGAAAGGATTTTCAGCTGCTCCAATAAAGAATCGTGGTTCGACCTCCATTTCCTCCCCGTTCAAGAATTTCTTCTCATCCCTCATATTCTTAACCATCTGAATTAGTTGAATTGAATCTAGATCAAAAACCCCCTTAGCTTGAGGATGATTGCCAAATTTTGGGTGGTCACCTGTTAAACATAGTAAGTTTTTAATGCCAAGAGCAGAAGCACCTAAAAGGTCGCTTTGAATAGCAATCCGATTGCGGTCGCGTGTGGTCATTTGAACTACAGGTTCTAGTCCCATTTGAGCCATAATTACACCAGCAGCGATACTTGAAAGTCTTACTACTGCTGTCTGACAATCCGTAATGTTTGCCGCATCAACTTTACCCTTTAAAATTTCTACCTTGCGACGGACAACTTCAGTATCAGCTCCCTTAGGTGGACCAAGCTCAGCTGTCACTGCAAACTGTCCCGAAGTTAAAACTTTCTCTAAATTACTTCCTGATTTCATCTGTTTACCTGTTCCTATCTGTTTCCGTAAAACCTCGATTAAGTTGTTAAAAGTTAAAGGTTAGTAGTTAGCTAAAACGAAATTCCTACTTAAAATTCTTCACTAACTTAACATCTAACTACTGCTTTTTAGGTCTTCCCTGACAACTTTTCTAGGGCCTCCACTTTGGCTAGTTGACCAATCTTTAGGTGGTTTTATCCCATCAAGTAAATCAAGTTTACCTAAAACTTTTAAGCGGTCATAAATAAGCTGCCAAGCACAAGGAACATCAGGAGAAATTTCGCACTTCCCATTTTGAGAACCACCACAAGGTCCATTTAGTAATCCCTTTGAACACCTAGTTATTGGGCAAATACCCCCAGTTTTATCTAAGATGCAGTTGCCACAAGCTAGACATCGTTCAGCCCAAACTCCAGCTTCTTCAGTAATTGCAATGCCAGTTGTATTAAGGCCAGGAAAGATAAAAGCACGGGGGAATCTTTCAGCCACTGCTTGAACCCCTGCTCCACAAGCTAGGGAAACAACCACCTCAACTTTTTCAACATTTTCCTTGAGTTCATCGACAAATTCCCATTCACATTGGCGCTGGACAGTTTGTTCAATAACTTCCTGCTCTCGATTAGCCATTTTTGCCCTCATCCTTAAGGCGGAAGCTAAAATTCCCACTTCCTTTTCTCCGCCAGCAAAGCAAATGGCAACACAGGTATTGCAGCCGGCTATTAGAATTTTCTTGCAATCTTTTATCATTTCCTCAACTTCTTCAAGGGGTTTCTGTTCACCAAAAATCACTCTTCTTTACCTCCTATTAAAATCTTTTCCTTCGCCTTGCCCTTCTTAACAGGATTAGGACCAAGTTCTCGAACCTTTTCTGTCATCTCGCTTGCAATTTCAGCAAATCTCTGCCCCATAGCCGAGGAAAGATTGTAAAACTCCAATCTCTCTCCTCCAATACCAATTTCATCCAAAAGTTTTTTGGTATATTCAACTCTTTTTTTAGCTTTTACATTACCATCCAGGTAATGGCACTGACCTTCCAGTCAGCCTGCAACAAATACTCCATCAGCACCTGCTTCAAATGCCTTAAGAAGATACAAAACATCTGTCTTTCCACTGCAAGGAATTTTAATTATTTTAACATTCGTTGGATAAGAAAGGCGCATTGAGCCAGCCATATCAGCTGCAGCATAAGCACAATAGTGACAGCAAAAAGCAACTATTTCAGGTTCAAAAAATTCTCTTTGAGCGTTCATGATCCAAATTTCTCCAAAAGGGCTTCCTCTTTTAAGATTATTTGCTCATCTTTGTAATGAAGAAGCTGAATTGCCTTAGCGGGACACTCAGCGGCACAGCTACCACAACCTTGACACTTAGCTACCTCAATTTGAGCCAAGCCTTCTTGATTAATAAAAGGGGCACCATAAGGACAAGCCCGAAGACAAGTAAGACAAGCCGCACATTTTTTTGGAAAAACAGTTGCCACAACTCCTCCCACTTTAAGTTCCTTCTTTGAAAGAATAGTAGCTGCTCGGCCAGCAGTCGCCAATGCCTGGCTCACTGTTTCCTCAAACAATTTGGGATAATGAGCCATACCACATAAAAACAAACCCTCAGCTGAAAAATCGACTGGTCTCAATTTGACATGGGCTTCCAGGAAGAAACCCTCTTCAGTTAAGGGTATTTTTAATATTGAAGCCAATTCATCACTTCCTTCTGCTGGTAAAATAGCAGTGCTTAAGACCAATAAATCAGGTTGAAAAATCAGGCTTTTTCTTAATGAAAAGTCTTCAACCTCAATTTGAAGATTGTTGTCAGCTGTAACCCCTAACTTAGGTAATTTTTCATCACTGAACCGAACAAAGAGAATCCCTTTTTCTCTTGATTGATTATAGTATTTTTCTTTAAATCCATAGGTCCGAATATCTTTGTATAAAATGACAACTTGAACTTGTGGATTAAGCTCCTTAATCCTTAAAGCATTCTTAATCGCTACCGTACAGCAAATTCGGCTACAGTAAAATGGCTTTTCCTGATAAGGTTTAAATGGACCAACGCACTGAATCATCACAACCGTTTGGGCATTTTTTATCTTCTCTGGATTACTCGCTAAAACTTTCTCTAAGTCCTGCTGAGTTAAAACTCTTAAATCCTTGCCTAAGAGATAATCTTCGCCTCGATATTCTCTTCCTCCAGTAGCCATAATAGTTACTCCATGTTCTATTTCTTTCTCTTCTCCACCAACTCGAACCACACTCTGATAGTTTCCAATAAAGCCACCTGTCTTTACCAATCGAGCATTTAGCATTAGAGTTATCCGAGGACTAGCCGTCACTTTATCAATCAATTCCTTTAAATACTTCTCTGGACTATTGCCTTCCAAAGTAGAGAAAATTTTCCTTAAATTACCACCTAATTGACTTTCTCGCTCAACTAAATAAACACCAAATCCCTGTTCAGAAAGGGAAAGAGCAGCCGTCAAGCCTGCTAAGCCTCCACCAATAATGAGAGCATTTCGGCTCAAACCAAGAGAAATTCCATAGAGAGGTTCGAGCGCTCTTACTCTAGCTATTGACATTCGAATTAAATCCTTAGCTTTCTCCGTAGCTTGCTCTGGTTCTTTTGAATGAACCCATGAACCCTGGTCTCGGATATTAGCCATTTCAAAAAGATAAGGGTTAAGCCCTGCTTCTCTCAAAGTTTCTTGAAAAAGAGGTTCATGAGTTCGCGGGGTGCAAGCAGCAACCACAACCCGGTTAAGCTCGCTTTCTTCAATTTTTTCTTTAATTATCTTTTGAGAATCGCCTGAGCAAGTGTAAAGCATCGTCTCAGCATGAATAACGCCTGGTAGATTCTTTACAAATTCCAAAACTTCTTTTACATCAATAACACCTGCGATATTTGTCCCACAATGACAAATAAAAACACCAATTCGCGGCTCCTCACCTTCAACTTGTTTTTCCTCAGGATAAGTTTTTTCTTCAACTAATGTATTGCGAGCTGTGACTAAAAGTTCCATTGCTTTAGCAGCCCCACCACTAGCTTGAGTAACTGTCTCTGGTATATCCTTGGGCTCACCAAAAGGTCCACAAAGATATACTCCCGGTCGGCTCGTTTCAAGTGGAGTAAATTCTTTGGTTTGGCAAAAACCATACTCGTTTAAATCGATACCTAAAGCTTTAGCTAGTTCATGAGTCTTATTAGATGTCTGGGCACCAATAGACAAAATAACTAAATTATATTCTTCCTTTCTTATTTCACCGTCATCAGTTTGATATTTAATTAAAAGATTTTTGGATGTAGGGTTTTCCTTGATAGCGGAAACTCGGCAACGAGTATATTTTACTCCATATCTTTCTTGAGCTTGATGAAAGTAACTATCAAATCCTTTGCTAAAAGCCCGCATATCCATTAAGAAAATCTCACAATGAGCTTGAGGGAGATGCTCCTTAGCTAAAATAGCTTGCTTAGTTGCGTACATACAACAAACCGATGAGCAAAAAGGATTTTCTAAGTCTCGGGAGCCAATGCATTGGAGAAAAGCAATTTTCTTTGGTTCTTCGCCATTGGAGGGGCGCTTGATATGACCGAGATAAGGTCCTGAGGGGCTTAAGATTCGCTCAAACTGAAGGGCAGTAATAACATTTTGGTAACGACCAAACCCTAACTCTTCCTTCAACCTAGCATCGTATAAATCAGTTCCAATAGCTAAGATAATCGCTCCAACCTTTATCTTATTAATTCTTTCTTTGTCATCCAAGTTTATAGCTCCAGCTTGACACCTCTTGGCGCAAGCTTTACACAAGCGACATTTCTCCATATCAATAAGGCAAGCTGCTGGAACAGCTTGAGGATACATAAGATAAATAGCCTTTCGTTCACTCAAGCCTAAATTAAACTCATCAGGCACTTTAACGGGACAATACTTAAAACATGCGCCACATCCCGTACACTTTTCCAAATCGACATATCGGGGACGAAGACGAAGAGTGACTTCGAAATTTCCTGGCTCCCCTTCAACTTTAAGAACATCAGCGAGGGTCATAAGATTAATATTTAAGTGGCGACTGCACTCAACCAACTTAGGGGATAAAATGCACATAGCACAATCATTAGTAGGAAAAGTCTTATCTAATTGAGCCATTCGTCCCCCCACAGCTGGAGATGATTCAATTAAATAAACCTTAAAGCCTGATTCAGCTAAATCAAGTGAGGCTTGAATTCCAGCAATTCCACCACCAACAACCATTACTGCCCCAATGGCTTGAGAAGAATTGTTCAAGCTCAATTTCCTCCCATCCAACCCTAAATTAACTTTAGGGTTTAAAAAGAGTTTCCCAGGAGAAACTAATTTCCGCAGTTAGTTTTTCCGTCAAGTTAGGTTTTCCACTCTCTAAGAAAAGCTGGGATATCTCCTGCTTCCCGCGGACCAACGATTATCTCAAAACCTGGTAATTCGTCTTCCAATTCCCCTTTTAAAATAGCAACATAGCCTGGAATAACTATCTTCTTGTGATTAATCCTTTCAGCAATGCTCTTTCCCTTAACAAAAGAAGCAATTTTCTCTGAGGTAAATTTTCCCGCCGACCAAGCCGTTAAAACTGAGAGCCCTTCAGTATTGACTACCCCTAACCAGGTAGGAATTTTACTCGATTCAATCTCACCTGAAACAATAAAATAAGTTAAGGAAAAATTGGTTGTAACTAAAAAAGGAGAGTTTTCATCAGGGCTAGCAAACTCATAAATTTTTTCTTCAACTTGCATTGGCCGTTGAGGATCAGTATAAATATTTTGACGCAAAACGAATAAGGGCAGCACTTTTTCTGGGGAAAGGTCATTTAAGACAACAATTCCACCGTATTTAACAACATAGCCTGCGGCATAAGCTACTTCAAAATAGTCATCACTTACTTCTTCATTTGGAAAGGTAATTGCGGGAAAACCTAGCGAACGAACCTTCTTTTCAATTGCAGCTCGCCTGATGAAGATAAGATTCTCGAATGTTTTTTTTAAAGAACGTGATCCAGGGTCAAGAACAATATCTTTTACACCTTTACTTTTTAAGGCTTCGGTCAAAGAAGATAGGTTATCAAGAGAATCAGCCTTAACCGCCAAGGGCACTTGGTATTCTAATGCTAAAGAAGCCATTGAATCGACGTTTCTTTCTTGAGCTGCATAAATAAGGGGGCGAGTTCCTTTAGTTGCCTCAAGAGATTTTTTTAAAACTCCTTCATCGGAACAGATTAAAATTAAGGGGAAATTTAAATCTTTTGCTTTATTAACAAGGCTTAAATAACGATTTTCATCACCTGAGGAATATTTTACCGCTATTAAATCTGCCTTCAGGATTTGCCCAATCCGTTCAAACTGAGAACTTTTAACCTGAGAAAGCTTTTTCTCAATTTCTTCACCTGAAGCTGAATCCTCAATTAAAAGAGCAAAACCACAAGGGTTAAAGAAAGTCTTTTCATGGCGGTACATAACCACTTCTCCACCAACCTTAAAAGCATTCTCTCCAAAACCAACCTCAACCGTTCTAATAGGCGGAGCAGCTGCTTCGGAAAGTTCCTCTTTAACTTCATCAGAAACATAAGGACAGGCATCAAGCTCTGCTTGTTTGCTCGCTAGCTTCATTGCAAAAGCCAAGCAAGTGGGAACACCACACTCACCACAATTTGTCTTAGGTAATTTCTTAAAAATATCTAGTCCTGTTAAAGCCACTTTTTAAGCTCCTTTCAGCCAAGTTCAAAGTTAGTCACTTGTGACTTGTCACTCGTGACCTGCTCAGGTTGAGGTTTAGATTGAGGTTAAGAATTTTCAAATTGTTTAAAATTTTTGTTGCTTAACCTTTACCTCAACCTTAACCTATCTTTTCTCTTAATCCTTAATGCTTAATCCTGCTCTCTGCTTACTAGTTCTATCTTCAGCCTAATTACAGTAGGGCTGCCATCGTTAACGATGGATGACCAACCTTTTCCATAAAAGCAAGAACTTCCTCCTCAGTTGTAGTTACCGTTTCATCTGCAATCTTGTCAACCAAATCGGGTACACCTAGCTCCTCGGCTCTTTTTTGAAGCATTGGTCTCAGCTCTTCTTTCAATTCTTTAGGCATCCAAACTAGTCTCAAAAGTCCGCCATCATATGAGATAAATTTTTTACTCGCTAGATAGGTCTTTCCTACTCCCATAAAACCTGGGGTTTGCTGACCTCCGCCAACCATTCCAGCCAGAGTCGAGAAGGTCATTCCAGTTGGAGTCATCCCTTGATAACCTCTTTGAACAACCATAATCCCGTTAGTCATAGGCAAAATAGCTAAAATGCATTCGAAACAACCACAACAAGTCATTGGGTCATGAATCATCGAATATAAAGAGACATTCTCAATTTTTCCACCTGATTTTTTCTTGATAAACTCGTTTACACCCTCCCATATCCCTTTTTCAGCATCAATAAGAGCTCCCTTTTCAATGGGCTGGTTTCCGCCAGTCGGGTCAATCTCGTAAGCTGCTCCTCCATCAAGCCAAGTGTAAGCGCCACACAAGCCAATTCTTTCCGGTGTGATAACACAGACATGAGTTGGGGCAAATGATTGACACAAAGTGCAGCTATAATAAATGTCAACTGATTCGTCAGAAAGAGCTTGTAATCTTTCATCTCTTTCATGAAATATCTTTCGAGCACCCTCTAAAAGTTCTTTAACTTTACCTTCTTCAGTATAAATCGTTACTTGAACTTTATCGACAATTCTTCCATAATCGGCTAATAGTTTTCCCCTAATAATATCGCCTAAATGCCTTAACTTTAGCCCTTTTTTTTGAGCTTCTTTACTGATTCTTATCCAGTTAATATCACGTTGTCCTATGTGCATAACCCCCTGAGCTTCGTTGATAAAGCGATGGATTTGTCTTTCTAAAACAGGCTCAAACTCTCTTTTCATCTTGGCGCCAGCCACTTTAGCAACGATAGCTAAGGGAATCTTCGAGCCCTCAGGAAAAGATTCAATCTCCGGACCGATAACCTCAATCTTATCGTCCTCAACTTCTTCAGAAGGAGCCATAGTGAGAAGCTCAAAAGATGTTGACTTTGCTCCTCCTGCCTCTAAATAAAGGTTCTCTTTGCGAACTCTCTCTCCTTCAAAAGCTGGACCATAAGCCACTGGAAGCTCAATCTTAGTTACTTCAATTTTCAAGCCCCGTACTTCTAAAGCTTTGTCAACCATTTCCTCGTAGGGAACATTAGAAACAACGTGTTCATAAAGGCAAATTCCAGTCGGGAGGATTTCTGGAATATCAGTATCAGTTAAAGTAGGAGCACCAAAGCTAATAGCTCCAGCAGCCGTTGCATACTTTTCTTCATCAATGTGACCTAAAGCTAGCAGAAAGGCGAAAATTCGATTTTTAACATACATCAAGATTCGGCGAAAATCTCCAGCTGGAATGCCCCCAAAAGCCATAGCTGCTCGGACTGCAAAGCCAATTGCGTAAATAGCTGAGTAAATATCTTTGCCAAAAGGAACAAGGCGAGTTTCCCAACCTAAATCAATTCCTTCTTCTGCTAACTGCTCAGCAACGGAAACGCCATTGGTATGTCCACAAAAGAAGGTGTAAAGGCTAGCTGATTGAAGCTCCTGAGCAATTTTAACAGCAATTTCATTATTAGGAGCAGCCCCAACAACAACAGCAAAACCTGGTGCCCGACCATCAGTAAATTCGACTCCTCTTTCTCTCAAAATAACATCATTAGGCGCTCCAAGCCAAATGCCATCAACAGGAATAGGACCAATTAAATACTTGGTTGCTTCAATTATCTCTTCAGCAAACAAGGTTGCCATTCCGGCATCAAGACCTGGTCCCAAGTAAGGCAACCAAAGCTTCTCGGTTGGTTCCTGTGGGAGAAGTGATTTTGATTTCTCTAAAACGGGTTTGAAGTCGCCTAATTTTTCAACTTTATGTCCCAAAATGCTGTAAATAATGGGAATAAAATAAGCCGTGTCAGGAAAAGAAACTGGACAGTTTTCGCCCTTTTCAGCTATTGCCTGATTTAATCTTTCTTCAGCCTTTTTTACTATTTTATGAGCCCCTTTAATTGCTTCACCTAAAATAAACTTGGACATATTACCTCCATATCAACCTAACTTTGCCTCAACTTAACTTTTTCAGCTCTACTACTCTGTTGGTAATTCTCGACGCATTGCCATGTCGTAAAGAACACGCTCAGGCTTCTTGGTAATTTGTAAAAATTCTCGCTTATTATTAATTAAGTCAATAATTTTACTGGTCAAAATAGCTGAATCTTCCTCATAATAAAATTTGGCTCCTAACATTTTTTCTGCTTCTTCATATACCAGTTTGCTCGCCTTTGGGCTTCCTGAAATCGGATGAGGGATTCCTAAAAAGACATTGACGCCAGAGGCAACAAAATAATGACCAATAGCCTCAGCTTTTTCGCTCATCCATTCGGCGGCAACACCAGCTATGGGAAGTTCGCTAATATCCTTACCGATGCCACCTTCTCGAACCATCTCGCAACCAGCCACTAAAATTCGACTATTATCAACACAAGAGCCCATGTGGAGAACAGGAGGAATCCCAACTGCTTCACAAATTTCCCTTAATCCCTTTCCTGCCTTTTCAGCAGCTTCAGGAATAAGCAAGCCCGCCTTAGCTGAAGCAATGGCAGAACAGCCAGTGTGGACAACCAAAATATCATTGGCAATCAGCTCTTCTGTCATCGATACAATGCTTTTATCTTGCGGGATGCGGCAGTTATTGCACCCAACAATCCCAACTACTCCTTTAATCCTCCCCCAGATAATTGCGTCATTTAATGGACGGTAAGAAGCTCGATAAAATCCCCCCAACATATATTTAATCGTTTCATGGGAAAAACCAGCCACTAAGTCCATTTTCCCCTCTGGAATATTGACCTTCTTTGTATCTCGATTAGGGAAATTATCGATAGCTTTCTTGACAATTTCTCGAGCTACTTCCATCACCCGGTGCTCATCAAACTCGATATGGGTAGCCCCCGGTATTTTTGCTTTAGGTGAAGTGGTGATAATTAAGGTATGGTAACATTTAGCCACTTCAGCTAGGGACATCATGACGCACTGGACATCAACGACCATCGCTTCAACAGCTCCAGTGATGATAGCTAACTCCTGGTGAAGATGGTTTCCAGCAATAGGAACTCCCTGCCTCATTAAAACCTCATTTCCCGTACAGCAAATTCCAGCTACATTAACCCCAGAAGCTCCTTTTTCCCGAGCATATTTAACTATCTCTTCTTCCCTCGCCACCCGAGCAATAGCATCAGAAAGAAGAGGTTCATGCCCGTGAATTAAAATATTTACCAATTTTTCTTCAAGAACACCTAAATTAACTTGAGACCTTAGCGGTTGTGGAGTTCTTAAAATGACATCAGAAAGCTCAGTAGCAATCATGGAACCGCCCCAGCCATCAGCTAAAGATGTCCTTAAAGCTTGAAGCCAGATGCTTTCAAAATCTTGGTCAACACCCATTGTCGTGCGATGAAGAGTTTCAACAACTTCTCGGTCTATTCCCCGAGGAGCAATCCCCAACTTGTGCCAGATTTCCTGCCGAGGCTTGGGCGCTCTCTTTAAAAAGGTAAGCTCGCCTTCCTGGTTGCCAAACTCTGAAAGAGCCCAAGATGAAACTTCCTCGGCAATCTTTTCAGTAGGTTTGTTGTTTAATTCAATTTCCAATTCTAAAGCAAGTTCTGTTAACTTCCACTGGTCAAGAATGCCATAGCCAGGCAGTTGGCCCAAAGAAATAAGTCTTAAGGCTTTAGCAATGTCTCGCCCATGGTCAGAGTGGGCTGCTGTACCAGCCGCTACCATTCGAGCTAAGTTCCTCATGGCAATGACCTCAGCCGTTGCTCCACAAATTCCCTTTCCACCTTCAGGGTCTTTGGGATTAATACGACAAGGTCCCATTGTACAAATACGGCAGCAAGTTCCTGCCTCTCCAAAGCTACAAGACCTCATTGCTTCCCGGCGGTCCCAGACTGTTTCAACTTTGTCTTGTTCGGCCTTCTTTAAAACTTTTTGGGCTACTTTATCAAATGAACGCTCTTCAGGCGACTTCATACTTCCCCTCCTAACTCAAGAGCTCTTTTATTAGGGCATGAAGAACCTCCAAACTCTTAGGGTGACGCACAACAACAATATCAGCACCGGCTAAAAGAAGAGTAAAAGCGGTAACAACTTCCCAATTAATTCCCCTTTTCTCAGCATTTCCCCAGGATGGTTCCTCAGCTTCACTTACCTTAGCCTCCTTTACCTTCCATACTTCCTTTCCAACTGTGCAAATTATTGGCATTTGAGTCATAGTATCATTTTGCTGGAGAGCAGCTAATTTTAAGCGTTCAAGAATAGAAAAGCAATATTCTAAGCCATAGCCTAATGCACCAGTGGTTGGGTCCATAACAATGTTTTCTGGTTTAACACCCATTTGGGTGATGAGAATATTTTGCTGCTTGGCAAGATTAATATCGAGAGGAGAAAAAGCAATTACATTTTGTTGAGTTGCTAAAGCAGCACCAGCCACCAGCTTATAATTTTCTTCCTGAGCGGGGCCAAAAAGAATATTTTTCCCCAATGCGGCTTCTGTAACCTTAGTAAAAACTTTGGGGTCTTTTTCCTTGTCACCACTTCCATAAATGACTAAAGGAACCTTGATATTTTCCAACATTTTCTTAGTTAACTCCCCAGCTTCTTCTGGGCTTTTGTTTGCCCCATCAGGGCTGGTTCCTAAAAGATAAAGACAAATTAAATCAGCTCCCAAATCCTCACATTTTTTCGCCCACTTGAGAGGGTCATTGAGAACACCGCTCAATGGCTCAGTTAAAGCTGGCGGCCAATCAGTAGGTTCAATGTCAAGAACCTCCATTGCCACTAAAGGCTTATGAGGCATTTCACCTTCAAAAAGGTAAAAGGGAAGGGTATTTTGGCCACCTACAATTAACCCATCTCCCCCTATTGTAACCTCTCTAATTTTCCCAGTATAACTGTTGAGAAGATTTTCCATATTGCACCCTCGCCTCAAGCTATAATTAAGATATGATATCCCTATAGCTTTTTCAGATAGCTTTTTATTTACTTCAGAAAGGAATTATAAGAAATTAGATGTTATACTTTCCCCCTTACTTTGTCAAGTACTCGAATTGCCTCAATCTAAAATCTACTCCAAATTGTATTGTTGCCTCAAATAAAAATCTACTTGAAAAGGTGCGAGCTTTCAGGTTGCCTCTAAGATAGGGTAGTCTCCCAAAGGAGAGGAGGTAACCATTATGGCCCTAACCATGAAGGAAAGAAAAGCAGTGACAAGAGAAGTAGCAACTAGATATCAAAGAGCAACCAAAGGTGAGAAAAGACTAATCCTCGATGAGTTTATCAAATTGACCGGTTACAATCGCTCATATGCTGCTTATCTTTTAAGAAACTGGGGAAGAAAGATAGGGGTAAGACTTGAAGGAAAAGATACCGTGATAATCCTGGGTAAAAAAGAGAAAGAAGTAAGAGGAAAGTTAAGAGGAAGTATGACCAAAAGGTCTTATTGGCCTTAAAGAAGATTTGGATCATCTGCGACTTAATCTGTGGTAAAAGACTTCATCCTTTCCTTCCCGAAATCATTCCAGTTTTGGAAAGATTTGGGGAACTAAACATTGATGAAGAGCCAAGGAAAAAGCTCCTTTAAGATAAGTCCGGCCACTATCGATAGACTCCTTGCTAAAGAGAAGAAAAAGTTTCAGGCTTCAAGGGAAGGAAAACCACAAATCCAGGAACACTTCTTAAAAACCAAATACCGGTAAGAACCTTCTCAGATTGGGATGAGAAAAATGAGGATTTGTTGAAGTTGATTTGGTTTCCCATGATGGAGGACTTACAAAAGGAGATTTCATTCAAACTCTTGATGTTACAGACATCTGTACTAGCTTGACAGAGACAAAAGCAGTTAAAAACAAGGCCCAAAGGTGGGTATTTGAAGCTCTTCAAGAGATTAAAGAGAAGTCTCCTTTTCCTATATTAGGAATAGACTCCGATAATGGAGGCAAATTTATCAATGATCACCTCTTTAGATTCTTTCAAGAAAAAGAAATTACCTTCACCAGAAGCAGACCATACAGGAAAAATGACAACTGTTTTGTGGAGCAAAAGAACTATTCGGTGGTAAGAAGGACTGTTGGCTATCTAAGGTACGATACCGATGAGGAGCTTAAAGTGCTAAACGAGCTCTGCAGTCACTTGAGGCTTTACACCAACTTCTTTTCTCCGGTCATGAAGCTTACCAAAAGGAAAGAATAGGAACCAAGGTGAAAAAGACATACGATAAGGCAACGAATAACTCCTTCGAATACATTTTTACGTGAGACAACAAATGGGAAGTTCTTTCTGCATTCAAGCCGTCCCAGTTCAGCAGATTGCCAAGAAGATGTTTTGATTGTCTCAATAACTTCTTCTGTAACTCCTCTAAAAGACAGCTGATCTCTGGCATGCTCGGATAATCTAATAGGTTTCAAGTCTTTTCCCTTCTCATCCTAATGGGATTATAACAAACCTAAATGGCAATGAACGAAGTCTTTGCAATCCTAACGTGGCAATTTTCAATTCACGAGTTCACAATTAAGAGTAAGAGTTTTAGTAGTTAATAAAGTTAGAAGAGTTGGAATGAGGAAATATGTTAACGTTCGAAACGTTATCAACTTAAATCATGTCAAGATTCAAGACCTGACCCCGTTTGCTGCTGACCCCGTTTGCT
>JACVJC010000016.1 GCA_015711795.1 Candidatus Geothermocultor quzhuomuensis | reverse complement strand
GGAACCACTCCACCTGATGCTTCTGACCCATCAACTACTGATTACAAACAAACTGATATTGGTAAAGAATTCAATCCAGCTAACTATGCTCACCATGCTATTTTTGCTATCGGGAAAAACCAACCTGGCCCAAGTTTAAATTCAACAAACTGGGAAGGTACTCACAGGATTTCAACTGGAACCTGGGAAAGAACTGGAAGTGGTGGTCAAATAATAACTGGAACTGTTAATGATGTTGAATATGTTGGCTTAAGCAATAACTTTGTCCCACCCTACAAAGCTAATTCCATTATCACTTGCTCTGATTGTCATGATAACTCAACCTTAAATTCAGCCCGAGGTCCTCATGGCAGTGCGAGAAAGTGGCTCTTAAAGGCACTCGATACTAACATTAAGTTTTATAAAGGTGAAGGCACTCTTTACTCCTACTCATCAGCTTGGCCAGCAGTTGACTTAAACAACCTCTGCTTAAACTGCCACCGCGAGGATGTCTATGGAAGAAGTGGTGTTGAACCTGCTGCTGGACCTAATAACCTTTCTCGTTGGCCTCATAGTAACGCAAGAGGTTCATGTATCACTGAAAGCAACAAATATGACATTAACTGCATGAACTGTCACGGTGGTGATGCTTCGCTTGCTCAAACTCCTGCTTCTGGCAATCCCTTAGGTGGAATTCACGGCACTAATCAAGGAAAGGGTCCTAATGGAGCAACTTATATTGGTAACCGCTTCTTAAATGGCGCTTGCTGGAATGGGCACACTACTGGAACAACAGGAGCTAAAGGTTCTTGTTGGACAAAGGGTGCAACAGATCAAGTTAATGACTGCACTCAGCATCCAGGCGGTGTAGCGTACGACGCAGTTAATACCTATAATTATTAAATTATTAAAAGAACTATTTAAAAAGGTTTCTCACCCACTTTTTGAACTTGCCCAAAACTAGCTCACAAAGTTTTAATTTTTACTAAGGTTATCTTATGAGCTCAATTACTCTAACAACTTTGTAGCCATCCTGGGCGTAGTAACCAATAAATTTACCATCAGGACTGAAAAAAGGTGAAGAAACAAGGTTAAAATCGCGGCTTTCTTTTGAATTAACTACAATCACCCACCATCCCTTAGTGTTTTTAGCTTGGTAAGCAATTTTTTTTCCTTCTGGGCTAAAGGTGAGATTATCTAAGTATTGGTATTTTGTTTTAATTTCTCTTGAGTTGACAATGAGAAAAGTCTTTCCATTTTCTTTAGAAATGTAAGCAATGTTTTTTCCATTGGAGCTAAAGACTGGTTGATAGACACTATCATATCTTTTCCCCTCCACCCCATCAACTACCACAAACATCTTGTTTTTTTCTTTTGCCACATAAGCTAATCTTTTCCCATCTGGGCTGAAGGTTGGCCAATCAGCCCAGTCGTATATTTTTCCTTTTACTCCATCGACTACCACAAACATTTTTTCTCTTTCCTTAACGGACAAAGTGAGCCTTTTACCATCAGGGCTTAAAGCTACATTAAAAATCTCTTCGTAGCTAAGATTTTCTTTTTCATTGACTACCGCTACCCACTGGCGGGGTGAGGTATAACCTAAAGATATTGCAGCGGGGTAAGCTATCTTGTTTCCTTGAGAAGAGAAAACTGGCTGCCTTATTCCTTGATATCTTTTCCCCTCCACCCCATCAACTACCACAAACATCTTGTTTTTTTCTTTTGCCACATAAGCTAATCTTTTCCCATCTGGGCTGAAGGTTAGAAAATCTATTTCGTCATAACTTTTTTTGCTTTTTTCTCCATCGATAACCAGGAAGGCTTTCCCTTTTATATAGGCGGCGTAGGCAAATCTTTTCCCATCGGGGCTGAAGGTGAGCATGCCAATGGCGTCATAGTCTTTGCTTTTTTCGCCGTTGGTAACGATATAAAGCTTAGTTTCTTTCCTGAAAACT
Organism: Candidatus Geothermocultor quzhuomuensis; assembly: GCA_015711795.1. GTDB lineage: Bacteria > Actinomycetota > Aquicultoria > Geothermocultorales > Geothermocultoraceae > Geothermocultor > Geothermocultor quzhuomuensis. The sequence continues at coordinate 53,215 of JACVJC010000016.1, read as the reverse complement.
CCAGCCCATTGAGATAAATCTTGAGAGGCAACTAATCTGATTAACTCAGCGTCAAAAAAAGAATAAACTTCGGTTGTTCCCGCTTGACCAAATGGTTCTTTCTGGCAACCTTGAGAAAGAATCACCAGAATAATTGCCAAGGAAATCATAAACAGCCTTTTCATTTTAATATCCCTAATTTCCGCAATTTTTTTGGTGATGAGGCTTCCCTCATATTTTTTAGCCCTTTTTCTGTTAAGGTTATTCCTTGTGAAATTCTTTGAAGGTGCATTTCATCTTATTATTGGTGTAGGAATTTCAGGGTCCCATAATTCCCGCAAGGAAGCCCCTAAAAAGCGATGCGTTGCTCCTATGAATTCTAAAATTGGTCTGTCATCTTGGTTTGTGAGGAGTTTTTTGTTTTGAACCAATTTCTTTATATCTTCAGGCCGTCGCCTTAAATCGATTATCTTGAAATCGGCGGAGCTTTTTGAAAAAAAATATTTAGCTACTTCCATTTTGATTTTTTCTTCAGAGGGGGCTTTGTTTTTAAGGGTGGCAATAAAGAGAAGGTCCATACTTGGTTGAACTTGCCAGACATAAACATTAGGGAAAACTGAGCCCAATGTTTTAGCAAATATGTCAACTTCTTTTCGGGTAAAAAGATAAAAAGGAAGCCACTGGCAAAAGGTTCCATCTGGATGCATGCGTGATTTGACGATCTGGAAGAACTCTTTAGTGAAGAGATGGGAAACGCCTCCTTCGCTGGGATAAGAGGGCTCGGAAGAGATGATGTCGTATTTTTGGGGATTTAAATATAGCCAGTTGCGGGCATCAGCATAAAATATGGTTACTCTTTTGTCTTGAAAAAGGTTAGGGAAGTAAAACTGGCGAACTCCTTGGCCAACGGCTTTATTGATTTCAAGGCAGTCTATTTTTTGATAAGTTGGTTCTTGAGCAGCGGTGTTTAAAGTGGTTCCAGTCCCCAAACCAATGCAGAGAAATGATTTGGCTTGGGGGTGGTAGAGCTTGGGTAAAAGGGCGAGCAAAACTTGATTTGGCATGTCGGTTCCGGATGAACCTTCAACTCGACTACCAATCCGAAGGGAAAGAACCCCATCAGGATATTTAAAAATACTGAGCGTTCCTTCCGGGTCGTCTTTTGAAAAAAGCAATTTTACGCTTTTCTTTTCTCTTTGATAAGCTTCCCACTTTTGGTAAATATCTCCGGAGTAAATACTAAAAAGGAAGGGCACCTTTTGCCAGCTGAGAAAAGAGCTGCTAGAGAAAAGGAATAAAGTTAAGGCAAGAATCCAGAGTGGTAAAACTCTTCCCCTTTCTTGCCTAATTGCTGAAGGTAGAATTAGGAAGGATGCCAGCAGGTTAAAGGAAGCCCCAATTAAAGTACTTTTGTTAAGTCCAAAGAAAGGGACTAAGATGAAGCCAGCTGAAAAAGCCCCAATTACCGAACCAAAGGTATTGAAAGCATAAAGAGAGCCGGCATCTTCAGCAATTTTAGAGAAACTTTTAGCATAAATCCGCAAAGCAATTGGGAAGGTAGTACCCATCAAAATGGTTGGAACTATCATAAATAAAAAGCTGAATAAGAATTGAGATAGGGTAAGGAGAGGAAAGGAAAAATGAAACTCTTTGTAAAGGAAGAAGTAAATCCTTGAGCTGTTGTGAATTAAAGGTGCAACAGAAAGGGCTGAAAGGGCAATACCAACTTCAATAAAAATAAATGCCCGCATTAATTTATTAGTTCTATTAGCTATACGACCACCTAAAAATGAGCCGAGAGCTAAACCAGTTAAAAAGGCTGAAAGCATTGTGGAAAGGGCAAAGCTTGAACTGCCAATTATAAGAGTAAGCTCGCGGCTCCAGATTACCTCAAAGATGAGAGCAGAGGCTCCAGAAAGCCCCATAGCAATGAGAATAGCGTAAGATACTGAGTAAGCATCTTTCTTTGAGGTTGTTTTTTTAATCGCTTGACTAGTTTTAATTCTTTCTCTTCTCATTTAATCTCTTTTTCTTTTTCCACTGATGCTTCCCCTATAAACCAGTGGTTTGAATTTTTATACAAAGTGTAGTTCATCAAGTAGCTCACTTCTTTCCAGGGCTCTATTTGCCGTTTAGTTTTAATATCGAAATATCGGTAAGCCCACCTTTCGTTTGTTTTTATCAATCCTTTCTTACCTTTTATCACTATGGATTTGAATTCTATCTCTTTTAACTTAGCTTCCATTTCTTTATTGCTTTCTTTTAAGAAAAGAACATACCGAGCTATCTTTCCAATCTCTTTCGTGCTAACATAGGGTTCGATAAGAGTGGGGTCAGTGGCAATAAAAACTTTTTCTAAAAGTTGGTTGTAACGAAGAACAGCTTGCTTTAGTTCTCTTTTTTCTTTCCATGATTGATAAGAATAAATACCTAAACTTAACAGCATAAAAGCTAAAGAGAGAAGAACAATCCGGCTTATCCATTTTTCCATTGTGATATAATTATAGCACGATTAGATTTACTGTTTATATTAATTATTCATTTTTAGAGAAAAGAAAACTCATTTTAGTTGAATTCTTGGAAAGAAGTAGTGCTTAAGATGAGTTTCTTTAAAGATTTAGGGTTTATCAGAAATGAGTCAGTTGGACATTTACTTAAAGATAAGGTGGGCGAGTAAAGATTTTCAATACATTTTATTTTTATTTTTTTTATTCCTTTTGCTAATTTATCTCATTTCAACAGTTGCTTTTCAAGCAAGGCATTTTGAGAAAGGAAAAGAGATTATTTTTTTAAAAACTCCCCGTCAAGCCTTGGATGAATGGAAAAGTCGCAATCTTCGAGGAAGGACGCTTCTTTATATAGGTTCCAAATTACCCCTTAAGACACCTCTTTTAAATTTAACTTCAGACCCAGAAACTAATCTTCAGAGTCTAAATTCTATGGTAAATGTAAAAGAAATCTCACCCGAGAACGATAATTTTCTTTATCCCGCCCTTTTGGAAGGGATTTTCCGTCAGCTTATTTGGGTTGTTCCTGATAGAAACTGGGGGAAAAAGAAAGTTAATGTTCAAACCTACCTTTTTCAAGAAAAACCAGGTTTTGAAAGTTACGCTATGTTGGAAGGCAGTCCTTTAGTGATTTGCAAGTTAAAGAAAGTGCCTTCGATTAAGGAAAAGCTTCTAGTTTACATAGATGCGTGCTCCCTTCAGGGTGATTTCATATCTTCCTTCCCTCAAGTTTTTCAAGAAAAGGGCATTTCTGCTGATTTGATAACAGTTTCCGCTAATTCCGATACTGCCCCTGGGCTAAAAGCTTTAATCGGGAAGTTTAATTTTATTCAAAAAAATGAAGAATAAACTCCTTAAAAAAGGAAAACAAAATTTTGATTGGGGAGTAATTTCTATTTTTTTAATCGCTGGAATTTTGCGTTTTTTTCATTTAGGCGAGCAACCCCTCTTTTGTGATGAAGCAGTTCATAATATTGCAGCTAAATATTTTTTAAGCCAGGGCTTACTTTCTCTCTTTGGCCATTGGCACCACCCCCCTTTCAAGTATTACTACTTAAGGTTAGCTTCATATCTTTTTGGTGAAGGGCTTTTTGCCTTTCGGTTTTTTTCTGCTTTAGCTGGTGCACTTTCAGTCCTGGCTCTTTTTTTTCTGGTGAGGGAGGTAGTTGAAGAGAAAGAAATAGCTTATCTAGCTTCTTTTTTGTTGGCTATTGACTTACTTCATACTTCAATGAGTCGGATTGCCTTGGAAGATGCTGTTCTTACCTTTTTTGTTCTTTTAGCTAGCCTTTTCTATTATAAGTATATAAAAAGACCAAAAAACCTAACCCTTTTTTTATCAAGTCTTTTTTTTGGTTTGAGTCTGGCTATCAAGTGGCAAGCTTTGGTTCTTTTCCCTGCTTTTATTGCTTACTTTATCCTGGAGAATATAAAAAGAAAAGAGAGGTTAAACTGGGGTAAGTTAATGACTGTTTTGTTATCCTTTTTAATCATTGGTTTTTGCATTTATGTAGTTACCTATTTTCCTTGGTTTCAAAGAGGCTATTCTTTTTTTGAATGGTTGCGCTTGCAAGCAATGATGGGGAAATCAGTTGCTTATTTAAGTTTAGGGGAATATCGAGTGGGCACCAGAGTTTACCAACCATTAAAGTGGTTTTTCTTCCCCAGTTATATAATTTTTTTTATCGAGGAAAGCAGTGGCGATAATATTCAAGCAGTAGTTACACTAACTACTTATTTTCTCTGGGTACTCACTTTACCTTCATTACTTGTTTTGCTTTGGAAAAGAAAAATTAAACCTTTTGCAAACTATCTTTTATTGCTATTTATCTTTTCTTTTCTCCCGTTAGTTATTTCTTCCCGTCCCATCTTTCTTTATTCAGCCACGGCAGTTGCTCCCTTTGTCTGCTATTTTGTTGCCCACTTTCTATATTTTCTTTTCCATAAACCAAAGCTTTCTCTTTTTGTCGTTGGTTACCTAGGCTTAATTCTCCTTAATGTATTTTTTTTCTATCCAGTTATATCAGGGATGTTGATGGGTGGAACCTATAAACAGGTTTTATCTTTTTTTCTTCCTTTTTAGGTAAACATTTAAAAGGAGTGATATTGGCTAAAAACAAAAAAAATTATCAAGGTTTATTTTTTCAATTTTTGGCTGGATTAAGCTCACCGATTTTTGGGACGGTCCTGGTAGTTATGATCTCCTTTTTAATTTTGTTGAGTTTGGTTATACCTCAAAAAGGCTTTTTCGAGTCTTATGAAGAGTGGAAACAAGCTTACCCTATTCTAGTCATTATTTTGGAAAGAATGGGGTTGACCAATATTTTTGAATCAACTCTTTTCCTTTCCCTTTTTACCTTAACTTCTTTGAGCATTGTTTTTTGCACTTCTAATCGTCTTAAAAGAATTTGGCCAAGAAGGGCAAGAGAAACTCTAAAAGGTGCAAAGGGAGAAGAGATTATTTTTAATGGAGAATCTTTAGAGGTTGTAAAGGAAAAATTTAAACGAGAGTTAACTAAGAGACTATTTTTATATCGATTAGAAGAAGAAAAGGGGAAAATTATTTTTTTTGCTAGTTCTTCCTGGAAGAAACTGGGAGGCTCAGCCCTTTTTCACTTTAGCATCCTTTTAATTGGGTTAGGTTTTTTGATTACTCGCCTCTTTTCCTTAGAGGGGAGTTTAATTTTAACGGAGGGGGAAACAATTAAAGAATCACCTCAAGCTTATTATCAAGTAGCAACTGGAAAGTTTTTTAAGGAGTTTGAAGGTTTCAATTTTACTCTTCTTAGTTTATTTGAAAGATTTGAGAAAGGCACTTTGGTCCAATCAGAAGCAGATGTCAGTTTGATTTCAAACCGCCAAGAGATAAGGGAAATAATTGCACCTAATTATCCCCTTATTCACAAGGATTACAGAATAGTTTTAAAAAGGATTGGCCCAGCTCCTCAACTAAAAATTTCAAAAAAAGGGCAAGTTGTAGTTTCAGCTTTTGCTAAACTCATTGAGCTTAAAAAAGGCTATTATGTTGATACTTTTTCTTTTCCTCAAGAGGATTTGACGGTGACAGTTAGACAAAAATTTCAAACGGATAATTATATAATTTCAGTTTATCAAGGGAGATTTAAAAAGAAGTTTGAGGTCAAATTAGGAGAGCCAGTTGAATTTTTAACTTATCAAATAGTAATTTCGACTGGCCGAAAGTGGGCAGAGTTTTTTGTTGTTAAGGATTCGGGGTACCCCGTTACTCAATTGGGTTTTTATTTTTCTCTCGTTGGGTTATCAATAGCTATTCTTATTTTCGAGGAGAGAGTGCTTATTTGCCTCTCAAGGAGGAAAAAGGGTGTTAAAGTGGTGATTATTTTTCAAAGGAAAAGATGGCGAGGGAAATGGGAACCTGCTCGACAAACCATTGTGACAAGTCAAAAATTAGAATCTCATTCGACCTAACTTAAGGAAAAGATGATAAGAGGTTGGGAAAAACTGAACTCCCCAAAAAGTTATAAGAACTCCCAGGAGGCCGATAATTACGAGCCAAGCTGTAAATTTTCCTTTCCAACCCAACATAAGGCGGAGGTGAAGGTAGAGACCATAAACAAGCCAAGTTAAAAGAGACCAAGTTTCTACCGGATCCCAACTCCAGTATTTACCCCAAAGGTTAGCAGCCCAGATAGCACCAGTAACAATCATAACAGCTAAGGTGAGAAAACCAAAGATTACATAGCGGAAGATTAGCTGGTCGAGCTTCTCTATTGAAGGTATTTTTTTTGCTAAAAAGGAAGATGGTGGATAATCTCGACCTGCTTTAATTAGATAGAAGATTGCAAAAGCTGTTGCGATGCTGAGCGAGCCATAAGCAAGCCAGGCAAATAAAACATGAATCCAGAGCCAGATGCTCTTAAAAGTTGGTGTTAAAGGCTGGTAAGGAGAAAATATAACTATTCCAATACCTAAGACTATTAGAGCAAAAGGAAGAACACCTGCTCCCAGAAGATGGAGGGGTGGGTTAAGTTTGGAGATAATGAAAAAAATTAAAGCAACAAACCAGGTCCCAAGCAGAGCATTTTCGTAAGGGTCAATGACGGGGAAGTGGCCGCTGGCTAACCATCTAATGAGGTTGGTTATAGAGTGAGCGAGAAAACCGACAAGGAAGAGGTAACGAGAAAGTTTGGCAAGATGAGTTTGGGAAAAAGCTAAGCTTATCCAGTAAAAAATGGTTGTTGCTGCATAAATAATAATTGTCGACCAGAGAAACAAAACTTCAAGCTTTTCCAATAAATTCTCCTATATTGATGATTTTTGTCTGTTATAAAGTTTGGTTATAGCCTAGGGTAAATTTTATCATTTGGTTTACTATTTTGGGAGAATATTTTTTGATTAGAGGATTTTGGGTTTTTCTACAATTTTTTAAGTACATAAACACGGCCAAAAGTTATGACTTTCCATTTTTTTGTTTTACTTACGCTTTGGTATGTTTTTTTGTCAAAATGGGGGGCGAAAAAAACTAAGTAAGTTTCATTTCCCTTTTTGACCCATTGCTCAAGCTCATTGTAGTTTTTAACCTCAATTGAACGGACTTTTTTAGGGTCAATGCCTGAATACCAAATAATCAAGGGTTCATTAAGGACCACTCCTATTCTATCTTTGTAAGTTAGGACACTTTTTAAAAAAAGACCAGCTTCACGTTGATCTTTAAGTGGTGTTTGAGTTACTGAGGACACAAATTCTTTTGATTGATTAGCATGCTTTAAAAAAAATTGTTGTTTATGAGCAAGCTCTTCCTGGGAAGTATAGACGTTGGTTAAACTAAGGAAGATAGCAAGAATAAAGAAGAAATAAAGCGGGAGCCTAACAGCAGGAACAATTTGATGTGCTTTATTTATGAGATAATCAGCACCAAATCCAGCTATCATCGCTAATGCAGGTAAGGATATGTAAGTCATCCAGTAGGGTTTTCCATAAGAAAGAGAGTAAAAGAAGAAAACGCAAAAACCAAAAATTAAAGGGAATAAGTATTGCCTCCTTTTCCAGCCAATAAAAAGATAAACAATTAATCCAATTAAAAGGAGGCCAAGTGATGGGATAGTGAGGTCTAATGGTAGCTTGGCAAGATAGAAATACCAGGGCTCAAACCAAGTTTGGCCGTAGGTTGGGGTTATCCCAAAAAACATATCGAGAATATCTGAGACATCTTCTTGGGGGCGGCTAACAAAGAGATACCACCAGCTTGAAGTGAGAAAAGCAAAGCCTATTATTTGGGCTAAAACTTTTGGCTTTTGCTTTTCGTAAAAGGCGTAAGCGATGATAGATATCAAACCTAAAATGGCTGTTTCTTTTGTTAGGAAAGCTAAACCAAAAGCTATCCCAGAGGCGATAAAATTATTTCGAAAATAAAACCAATAAGCTAAAAGAAGTAAGCAAATAAGTAAGGAGTCATGCTTAACTAAAGTCCCGGTGATTCTCTCAAGTGGGGAAGTGGTATAGATTAAAGTAGCCCAGAAAGCAGTTTGCTTATTAAAAATATCACGGGTTAAAAAGTAAAGAATAAACATCGAGATTAGCGAGAAAAAAAGACTTACTGTAGTTGCTGTTTTTTCACTAAAACCAAAAACTAGGCTATTTATTACAACAAAAAGTAAATAAAGGGGTGGGTGAAAGAAGAAGTTTTTATCGAAGGCTTTGTGGAGGAGGAATTTTTTTATCGTGATAAGAATTCTAGCTTCATCAAAAGCTAAGGGATGGTTAAGATAGTTTATCCTTAAGAAAATAAAAATGATAGCCATTGTTAAGAGAAAAACATTCTCTTTCAAGTAATTTTCTAGACTCAATCTTCCGAGTTTAGTTGCTCCTTTTCTTTTAAGGAAAGTTGGTTGGGCTTGTTTCATTTTTCTATTTCTTATCTTGATTTAAAAGTTTTTTGGGATGAGATAATAATTTATCAAACATGGTTAAATTATACTATTTCCCCCAATGAATAAAGGAAAGATAGGGTGAGGTAAGGGATGATTAACTTGATTTAAAATTGTAAATAATGTTTTGCTTTTAATTTCAACCACTTTCTCTTTTAAGTATTTTTTTAATGAGCCAAAAAGCTACGCTAACAATTCCTAAAAAGTTTTTAAACGAAAAAAAACGGGAATGGCGGCGAATGGAGTTGCCGACTAATGGTATTTCCTTAATTCGGTATCCCTTTTTATTTGCCAACCAGGATATTTCTAGGTCAGTTTCAAATTTGTTAGTTTTTGTTTGAGAAATGATGGTTTCTAAAGGTTTTCGGTGGAAAGCTTTAAAACCAGTTTGGGTGTCACTAAGAGCTATTTTAAGAGTTGTTCTTACAAAGGTATTGAAGAGACGCGATAAAAAGCGGCGATACAAAGGGCGAGCAAAACTGCTTTTGAGAAGGTTTTTTGAGGCAAGTACTATATCATTCGTTTCTAGGGCTTTTAAAGAGAGGTTAATCGTCTCGGGTGAAAGGGTAAGGTCAGCGTCATGAAAAAAAATGATATTCCCATTAGAATGAGAAAAACCTTCTTTAAGGGCTGCCCCTTTTCCTTGGTTTTCTTTTAGTTCGATTACCTTCACATTATCCAATTTCAGTTCTTTTATCTCTTTTACAGTCCTGTCACTACTACCATCAGAGACCGCGATAATTTCAAAGTTTATTCCCATTGATGATAAGATTTGCTGGAGATAGGGAATAGTTAGTGAGACTATTTTTTCTTCATTGTAACAAGGGACGATAATAGAAACTTTCATCCTCAATTCCTTGGAAAGGAGTAAAACGGGATAATCGGCTGATAAATTTACTTTTTTACTACTTTGAATTTCTCAACAGGTTTTTAAAGGTCTCCTTTGTGTTTTACCCCAGAAAATATTTATCGATATAATAATATCATGTTAAAAAGGTTAAAGATAATATCATTTTTTAAATGGCTTTAGTTGGTGCTACTTTCATTTTATTCTGTTATTGGGGCGAAAGAATAAGATTTACAAGAAATTTTCATTAAAATACAATGAGATTTTTGTCAAGTTTTTCTGCCCTCAAATCCTAACATTAATAATAAAACTTTAGACTATCCTTTAAAAAAGAAAGTTGAAATGGATTTAGTCTTTCTTCCACTTGAAGAAAAAGGTTAAGATAGAAGTATCTAGTTAGATATTATCTCAAAAGGAGTTGCAAGAGAAATGAGTTTAAGAAAAAAACCTTTAGTTTTATCTTTGATAATTCCTGTTTATAATGAGAAGGAAACAATTTTAAAGTTAATTTCTAAAGTTAAAGCTACTGAAGTTGGTGATTTAAAAAAAGAAATAATTGTAATTGATGATGGTTCAACTGATGGAACTCGGGAAAAGTTAATTCGGTTAAATTATGAATGTCTGAAAGTTATCTTCCACCCTAAGAATCTTGGGAAAGGGTCAGCTATTAAGACAGGGATAAAGGAAGCTAAAGGAGAAGTAGTTATTTTTCAAGATGCTGACCTTGAGTACGACCCAGACGATTATCCGAAGTTAATAAAGCCACTTTTAGAAGGAAAAGCGGATATTGTTTATGGTTCTCGTTTTCTTGGTCAACCAAAAGATATGACATTAATTCATCGCTTAGGGAATCGTTTTTTAACTTTTGTCGTTAATTTGCTTTACAACTTAAACTTAACCGATGTTTGCACTGGCTCCAAAGCTTTTTTCCGGTATGTCCTTGAATCCTTTGAAATTGAGTCCTCTGGCTTTGAGGTGGAAGTAGAGTTAACAGCTAAGGCAAGCAAAAGAAAATATAGAATCGTTGAAGTTCCTATTTTTTATCAGGCTCGTGGATTTCATAAAGGTAAAAAGATTAGCTGGCGTAATGGCTTTGTTTTTCTTAAAACAATTTTTAAGTACAAGTTCTAAGATATTAAACCTCCTTTGCGAGTTAAGGAAGTTTGTAGAAATTAAAAAATCTATACACGGAGTTTAGTAAAAATAGGTGATGATGGTAAAGTTTATTTTCTTAATACTTTGGTCACAATTTTTAATGCTGGTTTTATTTTTATTCTTTAACTTAAAAGCAAACAACATGTTTGCTTTTTAAATATTGGGGATATATGGTTTTCATGTTAACTTTTTTATGGGTTTAGCGGAGTAAGGAAAGGATAATGAGGGTTGTTTTAGTTTCGCCACCTTTTGGTGAGCACGGGCAAAAAAGCAAGGGTTTACCGATTGCTCCGCCCGTTTTAGAGTACCTGGCTGGCTTGACGCAGAAAATCCGACCTGGGGTTGAGGTTGAGCTGATTGATGCCAACTTAGAAGAATTCCAGCCCGATGCGATTGAAGCCGACCTTGTTGGATTCACTGTCCTTACTCCCCAAGCACCCTGGGTTTATCGAATGAGTGATGCCTTAAGGAAATGCGGTATCAAAACAATTTTAGGCGGGATTCATACCACTATTCTTCCTGATGAAGCAAAAGAGCACGCAGACAGCATCGTTCTTGGTGAGGTAGAAAACTTTTGGGGTGATGTTCTTGATGATGTGCAAAGTGGTAATCTTAAACCAGTTTATTCAGGCGAGAGACCTATTCTGGAAGGCTTACCTTATCCTGTAACTGATTTATGGAAACACAATCATAACTATCTTTTTGGTTCCTTTTTTAGCGCTCGCGGTTGCCCTTTTAAATGTGCTTTTTGCTCAGTTTATAAATTTTTTGGTCAGCGTATCAGGTTTAGACCGATTGAAGAAGTGGTTAATGAAGTAGCTTCTTCCCCTCGTCGCCTTTTCTGGGGGATAGATGACAATGTCTGGGGGACAAAGGTTTCTCGAAACATTGAACTTTATAAAGAGATGGCGAAAAACATTAAGTTTAAATACTGGTTTGGTTCAGCTGATCTGGTGACAGTTGAGCATCCTCGGGCTGATGAACTTTTAACCTGGGCAAGAAGAGCAGGCTTGAGAGCGGTTTTAGTTGGCTGGGAAAGTGAAAACTTTGAAGCTTTAAAAGAGTACCGCGCTCTGTCTAAGCAGGGCAAGCGGCGTGTGGATTCAATTAAAAAAATTCGCGATCATGGAATTGAAGTTATGCTTTTTGTTATGGTAGGCGGAAGAAAAGAAAGCCTGGAAGATTATCTCAGGATTTTAGAGCTTTGCGATAAGTACGATGTCGCTGCTCATCCAACGATGGTGACTCCATTCCCCGGCACGGAACTTTACAAGGAGTATCAGCCTTACCTTTTTCCTGGTTACGATTGGGATTATTTTGACGGCAATCAAGCTTTGTTTGAACACCCAGACCCTTTAATGACTAAGGAAAATCGAGAAAAAGCATTGTTGTGGCTTCGAGCTGAACTCTTTACTTTGCCTCGAATTTTAAAGAGAATATTTAAGGTTTCCTGGGTTGGGTTTCCGGCTTCCCATTTTATGTCTTGGATGATTCAATATCCTCAAGGTCGGGCTTTTCGGGAAGTTTTGGAAGCTGGGAAGGATCTTGACTTGAAAGAAATTAAAAATCTTCTCCTTGAAGGAAAGGGGGGAGGATGAATCAGTGGTTACCAATTGTAATTATGATGAATAATTACTTTCATGATGTAGCAACAGCGCTTTTGGCAGCAAGTGCTTTAGTGATGGTCTTTATTTTAAGAAGTGTTTCCGAGGAAAAGCTAGACCAGTCCAAGCTAGATTTTATTCGGAGAATTTACTCTTCAGTAACTAGGGTGGCGGTTTTTTCCCTTATTTGGATATTGATTGGTGGTGTTCCTAGAACAATCTTTTTTAAGCGTTATGAGTGGTGGGATGCGGCGGGAAAAGGAATTGTAACTGCTTTAGTTATTAAACATATTTTAATGTTTTTTCTGGTTGGAATAGGGTTTTTTCTTTGGTTAAAAATAAAGAAAATAATGTCTAGCATCGAGCAAGGTAATGAACTGGATAAATGAATAGTTAAATCGCAAAGTTATTTTAAAATCTAATTTAAGCTTACCTAGTTTTGTCTGGAGATTTTTAACAGCTTTGAAATGGAAAAAGGAAGAGAAATTATCTTCTTTCTCACCTTGTGTAATAAAGTTTATACCTTTCCCCAAGAGATTTTCTCAAAAATACTCCTTTTTTACTAAAGTTTTGTTATAATATTTTCGGAAATAGTGGGTAGGTGAGAACAATTTCTATACCGATTTTTGAAGAAATCCAAGAAGATTTAAATAAAGTGCAAGCTGAAGTAAAAAAAGAAGCTTCATCTCATCCTATTCTCAGCCATAAAGCTGAAATTTTCAAGGAACCAATTCTTGCAACTTTACTTCTCTTTTCAGGTAAATTTGGCCATTATAAAATTGAGAAACTTTTTCCCACAGCTGTAGCCGTTGAATTACTTGAATTAGCTGTTGAGGAACATTATCCTATTAAATCTTTTAACAAGGAAGGGGAAAAAGAAGAAAAGGAAGACGAAAGAGAAACTAAAGAAAAAGACCAAGATTTTTCTTCAAATCTTTCTCTTATTACAGGGGATTTTTATTATTCAAGAGCGATTATGTTAGTAGCAGCTCTCAAGGATGTTTTAGTTATTAGAATACTAGCTGAGTCAATTGCAAGTATTGCCGAAGCGATGTCCACAACTCTGCCAAGTGAAGGAAAAACCAAGGATTTAATTCAGGGTTATGTTGAGTGGGTGAAAAAGATGGTTTCTTTATATGATGCTGCTTCTTATCTTGGCGGATATTTAAGTTCGGTTTCTGAAGAGGTTATTTCGAGCTTGAGAAGCTTTGGTCAAGGGCTTGGTGGTCTTCTTTATTCTTCCCAATACTTAAAAGGAGAGGTTATTGACCCAAAGATTAAAGAAGGAATTGATTCTTGGTTTAAGAAGGAGGTTAAAGAAGCACTAAACAAATTTGTTGCACTAGGTTTAGAAATAGAAGAAATCCCCCTTTTGAGCTAAAAATTTCTTGAAGAGAAAGGGGAAAATGAAACCCGATTTAATTCTTCTTCATGCGCCCAGTGTTTATGATTTTAGAAAGCATTCAATTATGTTTGGACCAGTAAGTGATTTAGTTCCTTCGTCTTCCATCTTTGAAATGTATCCCTTAGGCTTCCCAATTTTAGGAGAGTATCTTTCACGCCAGGGTTTTAGTGTTCGAATTGTAAATTTAGCCCTTAGAATGCTTAAAAATCCCCGTTTTGATGTTGAAAAATTTATTGCTAGTTTAAAAGCTTATCTTTTTGGGATAGATTTTCATTGGCTTCCTCATGCTCACGGAAGTCTTGAAGTTGCAAAAATTGTTAGAAAATATCATCCACAAACTCCTATTATTTTTGGAGGGTTTTCAGCAAGTTATTACTATAAGGAACTCATTAATTATCCACAAGTTGATATGATAATGAGAGGAGATTCAACTGAGGAGCCAATGAGACTCCTTTTAGAGGCTCTTAAAAAGAAGGGTTCTCTTAACTCAATTCCTAATTTGAGTTGGAAAGATGGGGAAGGAAGTATTCACCATAACCCAATTGAATATGTTCCACAAAACCTTTCTCATATTAATTTAGATTATACCTTTGTTATGAGACTTGCTGCTCGCTATAAGGATTTAATAAGCACTGTACCCTTTATTAATTGGCTTGAATATCCAATTGTTGCTGCTTTATCGTGTCGAGGTTGCACGCGCTCCTGTGTTACTTGCGGAGGCTCTAAATATACTTTTCGAGAATTTTTTAATCGAGAGAAACCAGCCTTTCGTGATCCTGAGCTTTTAGCTAATGATGTTGGGGAAATATCAAAATATTCAAGGGGTCCCATTTTTCTCTTGGGTGATCTTTTGCAAGCCGGGGAGGATTATACTCAAACTTTTCTTATGGCTTTGAAGAAAAAGAAAATAAAAAATCAAGTTGCCTTTGAATTTTTTACTCCTCCTTCTCCTGGATTTTGGTCGATGGTCAGAGAGGTGCTTCCTCATTGGAGTATTGAGATTTCGCTTGAGTCACACGATGAAGAAGTTAGAAAATTTTTTGGGAAGGGAATTTATACTAATGAAGAGCTTGAGGAGTCACTAGGAGAAGCACTAAGAAAAGGGTGCGAACGGGTCGATCTTTACTTTATGAGTGGCATTCCTAAGCAAACAAAAAAATCCATTTTAGAGACGATTGGCTACTGTGATCACCTTTATCATAAGTTTCAAGATAGAAGGTTATTGGTTTTTATTTCACCAATGGCACCCTTTCTCGATCCAGGTAGTTTAGTTTTTGAGAAACCATCTTTATTTGGGTATCATCTCTTGTCGAAAAGTTTGGAGGATCATCGTCAGGCTCTTTTGCAACCGAGCTGGAAATATATGTTAAACTATGAAAGTAGTTGTCTGAGTCGCGATGAACTTGTTGAGTCAACTTATGAGGCAGCATTAGGTTTAAATCGCCTTAAAGCTAAATATCGAGTTATAAAAGAAAAAGCAGCAAGAGATGTGGAAAGGCGAATTTTAAAGGCAAGAGAGATTGTAAAGCAGATTGATGAAGTAATGGAAAAAATTTCTTCTTCAGGTGAGAAAAATGTTTTTAAAAATCTCCAAGAGGAAATGTTAGAATATAGCACCTCAACGATTTGTGAAAAGAGAGAACTCGAGTGGCCCATACCAGTTTTTAGAAAATTTAAGATGGCTAAAATTATTCCCTTCCTTTTGTTTAAAAGGTAGTGAGAGGTAAAACTAAGAGAACTTTTTTAAAAATAAACTTCAAGAATACTTTGTAATTTTGATATTGATTTTTGATGGTTTTTCCTATAGCTATTAACTAAATAATTTTGAGAAAACAAAGGTGAACTTTTTGGAAGAAGACATAATTACCCCTCAAATTAAAGAGGGTTTGAGCTTAGTTGAGTCTCTCATTACAAAAATTTTCTCTAGCGCTAGTGAGTCAATTCAAAAAGCTTCTCTCTCAATTTTTCAAGCTGGCGGTAAGAGACTTCGTCCAATTTTACTTCTTGCTTCTGGAACCATAAGGGAATACGATTTAGAAAAGCTTGTTCCAGCTGCTATTTCAATTGAACTTTTACATATGGCTTCCTTAATTCATGATGATATCCTAGACGGCGCAGAGTTAAGAAGAGGTGTTCCAACAATAAACTTCGCTTTAGGAAAAAAAATAGCCATTGCTACTGGTGATTTTCTTTTTGCTCAAGCTTTCGAGTTACTAACTGTTTTAGATAACTCTGAAGTAATCCAAGTGATGGCAGAAGCTGCCCATGCTCTTAGCTTAGGAGAGCTTCAGCAAATGGAAACAAGCCGTTGGGTTGAGCAAACGGAGATGGGTTATTTAAGGCGGATTAGGAACAAAACAGCTTCTCTTTTTGCGGCTGCTTGCAAGATAGGTGCTCTTCTTTCTGGAGCAAGTTTAAAAGAGATAAAAATCTTGACCACTTACGGAGACAGCTTAGGGATTGCCTTTCAAATTTTTGATGATATTTTAGATATAATTGGGGATGAAAAAGTTTTAGGTAAACCTCCTGGGATTGATTTACGTGATGGGACTGTTACTTTACCCATTATTTATGCCTTGGAAGAGTCAAAATTTGATCCAAGGATTTCAGAAGTGGTTAAGGGGGAGAGAGTGAGTGATAGAGATATCGAGCGAGCTATTAGAGTTATTGAAGAAACGCATGCAATAGAGAATGCCAAATCAGAAGCGAGGAAACATATCAAGGTAGCATTAGCAGCTTTAGAGAGTTTAGAAAATAAAGAGGTTCAAAAAAATTTAATTTCAATTGGCAACTTTATTACTGAAAGGTACCATTAGAATAGTGAGCAGTAAGCAGTTAAGAGTAAATGGGATAAGGATTAAAAGGGCAAGGGAAAAGTAACGCAAAAATGAATTTTTAATTTTCTAACTTTAATTTTTGATTTTCATGGGTTATGAGTCTTAGCTTTAAAACATAGGTAAAGCAAATGGAAAGAAGGACGAAAAATGATAACTTTAGCAACCTTTAGTCTAGCAATTTCAGGCATTAGTAGGAGTGAGGAGTTGGTAGTAAGAAATGATTTTAACAGCTAAGTGGATTTTACCAATTACTTCAGAACCAATTGAGGACGGAGCGGTTAGAGTTTTAGATGGGAAAATCGTTGCCCTAGGCAAAAAAGTGGCGTTAACCCAATCTTATCTTGAGGAAGAAAGATTAGATTTCGGTCAAGCAGTTATTTTGCCTGGTTTTGTTGATGCTCACACTCACTTAGAGTTCAGTATATTTCGAGGTATCTGTGATGATTTGCCCTTTTCTCATTGGAAACTTCAGTTAACGAAGAAAAGTAACAGTTTATCTTGGAATGATTGGAAAATCTCAGCAGAATTAGGTGTCTTAGAAGCGATTCAGTCGGGAATAACTTGTATTGCTGATATTACTGCTACAGGAGCTAGCTTAGAAGCAGCAAAAAAGGGTGGTTTGCGAGGGATTATTTTTGTTGAAGTTTCTGAGATGAATCATTTAAAGGTAGGAGAAGTTTTATCTGAGGCAAAAGAAAAGGTTGCTCAATGGCGCGATAAAACTAAAAATACTAATTTAAAGATTGGTATTTCTCCTTACTCCGTTTATAATGCTTGCCCTCAACTTTTTCAAAAAGTTTCAGAATATGCTTGTAAAGAAAAATTACTACTCGGTTTACATCTGGCAGGTTCAAAAGATGAATATAACTTTGTTAAGTATGGGTCTGGGCCCTTGGCTAATGAATATAGGGAGCTTAAAGGTTGGCAAAATTTATTGTGGCAACCGCTTGGGGTAAGTCCCGTAAAGTATCTTGAAAATTGGGATGTGTTTGAAGCTGAAGTTTTAGCTGTTCACTGTATTCAAGTTAATGACTATGATATCGATGTTTTGAAAAGATATGGGGTAAGTATCGCTCACTGTCCGAAATGCAGCGCTAAATTAGGAATGGGGGTGGCTCCCCTTTCAAAGTTTTTAAAGAGGGGCTTAAACATTGGAATAGGAACAGATAGTCCGGCAAGCAATAATACAATGGATTTTTTCGATGAGATGAGGGTGGGGCTTCTTCTTCAGAGAGGTATAGCTCAAGATGTCAACGAACTTTCGGCGAAAAAATTTGTTGAGTTAGCAACTCTTGGTGGAGCCAAAGCTTTAAGATTGGAAAGAGAGATAGGTTCTTTAGAGGAAGGGAAAAAAGCCGATTTAATTGCTGTTGACCTTTCTCATAGCCATCAAGTTCCTGCTATGGAACCTTATTCTGCTCTTGTCTATACAGCTAATCAAGAAAATATCCTCTTAACTATGGTAGGAGGCAAAATTCTTTATTTAAATGGGGAGTATAAAACAATTGATGCAAAAGAAGTTTTAGAATTGTCCGAACCTATTAGACGAAAGCTCCGCTGATAATTAAACAAACAGTTAAAGAGCTTGGTTTGTTAGCTTATTATGTCTAAGCATAAGTTCTGAAAGAGAGGAGTTTTAAGATGCTTTTAAATAAGAAAAAATCTGCTTTTTGGGTTAAGTTAACAGCTTCAGTGGTTGCTCTTGCTTTTATTCTTTCAGTAGTAGTGATGATTACACCCTCAAGTGTTTGGAAAAGCGCCTTTGAAAGACCTTTAACTTCAGAAGAAAAAATCCTTTATGACCAAATAAGGGTGCTTGAGAATAAAATTAAGCTTGATTCCAGAGATACTACTTCATTAGTTGCTTTGGGGGTTGCTTATTATGATTGGGGTTATTATTTAATGGGGAAAAAGAAATTTAGCGAGGGAGAATCAAAAATGTCAAGAGCAGTAGCAGCTTATGAAAAATCTTTAGAAATTGATTCAAAAAATGCAAGTGTTTGGGCAACCTTGGGAAATGTTTACTTTGACTGGGGGGTTTATCTCCTCTTTGAAGCCAAGGATAAAAAAAGAGCTGAGGATAAAATGAGTCGGGCAATAATTGCTTATCAAAAATCACTCGAAATAGACCCCAAAAATTTTGATGTTAGAACAGACATGGGGAGTGCTTATCGTTATTTAGGAAACACTAAAAAGGCTATTGAGGAATTTCAAACTGTTATTAGAAATGTTCCTACCCACCCAAATGCTTACTACAATTTGGGATTAACCTTGGCTGATGAGGGAAGAAAAAAAGAAGCTATCGAAGCTTTTAAGAAATGTCTTGGGCTTATTCCTGAAGGTCAAGGAGCGGATGAGGTTAGAAGGAAAATTGCTGAACTAGAAGGAAGCTAAAAATAGTAAGCATGGAACAGTTAGCAGTGGATTGTTGTAAGGGAAAATTACTGCTAACTCCTAACTGTTCACTTCTTACTGGTGGATAAAGTGTTTCGGGATAGAGTGGATGCTGGGCAAAAATTAGCTAAGAAATTAGAGTATTTAAAAGGTAAAGATTTAATAGTTGTGGCTATTCCAAGGGGAGGAGTAGTTGTTGGAGGAGAAGTTGCCAGATTACTTAAGGTTCCTCTTGAGTTAATAATTCCAAGAAAGATAGGTGCTCCGGGTAATCCTGAGCTTGCCATAGGTGCTGTTATTTCTCCTAATGAGGTTGTAATCAATGAAAGTCTTAAGAGAAGCCTTAATGTCTCAGATGAGTATTTGAAGGAAGTTATTGAAGAAGAAACTAAAGAAATTGAAAGGAGAGAAAAAAAATATTTTGGAAAACACCAACCCCTTGAAATTCAAGGTAAAGTATTAGTTTTGGTAGACGATGGGTTAGCAACTGGTTACACTGCTTTGGCAACTATTAGAGCGCTTAGAAAAAAGAAGCCCAAGGAGATAATTTTAGCTGTTCCAGTTGCTCCAAAGGAGACAATAAGTTTTTTATCTAAGGAAACTGATGAAATTATTTGTTTAGAGACTCCCACTTTTTTTTATGCGGTTGGTCAATTTTATGATGATTTTTCTCAAACGACTGATGAAGAAGTAATTGAAATACTCAAAAAATATAAAAAGGAAGCTGAAGATTGAAGATTGAAAATTTTTTTACTTTTGGCTTAAGTCTAAAGTTATGGTTGCAGAGAAAATCTTGAGAGTTTAAAATTGGATTAAATTAATTTAGAAAGGTAGATTTTAAGAAAAAAGGAAAGAGGAAAAATGTTTGGTTTAGGACCAACTGAGCTTATTTTTATTATAGCAATTGCATTAATAATTTTTGGGCCTCGTCGATTACCTGAAATGGGCAAAGCAATAGGTAAGGCGATAAGAGAGTTTAAGAAAGTTACTCAGGAAGTAGAGGGTGAGATAAAGAAAGAAATTTCAGAAATTGAAGAGATAAAAGAAGAAGTTAAAGTCACAAAAGACTTGGTTAAATAACTTGAGAGGGACAATTGCCAGATAAACCCTTACCTTTTCTAGATCATCTTGATGAATTACGCCAGCGACTCATTAAAGCACTATTAGCAGTAGTTGTAGGAGCGATTTTTTCTGCTTTTTTTTGGAAGTTGATATTAGAATGGTTAATGGAGCCGGCTGGGGACATTGAGCTTCATTACTTTGGTGTTCTTGAGCCATTTATGGCTAAGCTTAAGTTATCAATATTTACTGGCGTTTTTTTAGCTTCACCAATTGTTATTTATGAAATTATTTCCTTTATTGCCCCAGCCCTGACTCAAAAGGAAAAAAAATTTACTTATCCTTTCTTTACTATGTTAGTTCTCCTCTTTTTTTCTGGAGTTTTTTTTGGTCATAAGTTTATTATGCCTGCTGGAACTAAATGGCTACTTAGTCAGGCAGGTGGAAAACTGGTAGCCACTTTAAGTATCAGTCAGTATATCTCTTATGCTGGAATTTTTCTTTTGGGGTTGGGAGTATCCTTTGAGACCCCTCTCGTAGTTGTTCTTTTATCAAAGTTGGGGGTTGTTACACCAGCTAGTTTGTTAAAAAATTGGCGTTACGCTTTAATTGTTATTATGATTGTTTCAGCAATTTTAACTCCTGACTGGAGCCCCGTAACGATGGTTTTATTTGCTGTTCCAATGATTGCCCTTTATTTCTTAAGTATTTTTTTAATAAAAATTTTTTAATAACTTTCTAGCTTATTTTTGTTCTGGGGGGTTGTTTGGTTAATTTTAAGAAAAAGTTAACTTTTTTAACTCGACGTGATTTCCTGAAATTTTGTTCAACCTTGGCTGTTATGTTTTGCTTTTCTGAGCTTTCTTTTTCAGACATTGCTCTGGCTTTGGAAAAAGCAATCAAAAAGCCTCCAGTCATCTGGTTAAGTGGCCAATCGTGTGGTGGCTGTACTTTTTCCTTTTTTAATTCTACAAATCCCTCAATTTCTGAGATTATCTTAGATTTACTTTCTATAAGATTCTTGAGTCAATTAACTTCTGATGCAGGCGAAGATGCTTTTAAAATTTTTACTCAAACTAGGGAAAAAGTGAAGGAGAAATATTATTTGCTCATTGATGGGTCTATTCCTTTAAATGGAAAATATTGCTCTTTTGGGGAATTAAATGGAAGAGAAATTTTCTTAATTGATTTAGTTAAAGAGGTTGCCAGGGAAGCAAAGGCTATCTTAGCGGTTGGAACTTGTGCTTCATATGGTGGGATTCCCAAGTCTGGTCCAACTAGAGCTGAGGGGGTACAAGAAATTTTAGATAAAAAAGTAATTAATATACCTGGTTGTCCTCCTCACCCTGATTGGATTGTTGGGACTTTAGTCAATTTATTTTTAGTGGGCTCAGTTGAGTTAGATTTTTATCAAAGACCAAAATTATTTTATAGTAGTTTGGTTCATCAAAGCTGTCCGCGACGGAGTTTGTTTGAGGAAGGTAAGTTTTTAACTGATTGGAACAATTCTCGCCAAAAAGATTGGTGTTTACTTTTAAAGGGGTGTAAAGGGATTGCCACGAGTTCTGATTGTCCAGCTCGAGGCTGGAACGATAATTTAAATTGGTGTATTAAAGCAAATGCTCCTTGCGCCGGTTGCACTGAGCCAAGGTTTTATAAAGATTTTAGTCCTCTTTATGAGGAAATTTCAGGTATTCCTATTCCTTTCTTTAAAAGGATAGGAGTTTCAACAGATTCAATCGGAGAAGTAGTAGCTGGAGCTGGAGGAGTAGGGTTGGGAATCCATTTTATTAGGAGGGTTTTAAAGAAGAGGCTTAAAAATAAGGGAAAGAGGTAGTGTCATAGTGCTTGAAAAAATGATTATTGACCCAATTTTACGGGTTAATGGCCCAATGAGGGTTGAATTAGAAGTAGAAAATGAGATTGTTAAAAAAGCTTGGGTTGTAGGGAAAACGGCTCGAGGATTTGAGATTTTATTGAAGAACAAAGACCCACGTGATGCTCCAATCATTACTCAAAGAATTTGTGGTTTGTGCTTTGCTTCTCATGCTTATGTTTCTTGTTCTGGCTTGGAGAAGGCTTTTAAGATAAGAATGCCTGAAGTAGCAAGATTAGTTAGAAATACAGTGGTAGGAGCAAATTGGTTAGCCCATAATATTTTTCATTTTTATCAAATTGTCCTTTTAGATTATTTAGATTTGAGTAAATTAGTTGAATATAGCGGCGGGGATAGTAATCTTTTAAAAATTAAAGAAAATATGAGGAATTTACTTGATAGTCAGGACTTTTATCCTTTTTTAACTCCTTACAATGACCCATCTGACCCATACATTATTCGTGACCCAGAAATAGTTATTCAAATGATGAATAGCTATTTTAAAGCTTTTGAAGCAGGGAAGAAAACACAAAAAATTGTGGCTCTTTTAGGGGGAAAATCCCCAGGTTTAGTGACTTTTATTCCAGGGGGAATAACCTTTTGCCCCTCATTAGATACAATTATTCACTGTCAGTATCTTCTCAAGGAGATACTCGATTTTATTAAGGAAGTTTATTTAGCTGATATTGTTGCTTTAGCAACTGGTCCTTTACTTCCTCTGGCTCAATCGAAGATAGGGGAAGCTCAAGGTAATTATCTTTCATTTGGTATGTTTGATTTAGCTCCCTTATCTAAGGAAAAGTTTTTTTTGCCTGGTGTGATTTTCAATGGTCAGCTTGATAAAATTGAGAAATTATATTTGAGGGAAATAGAAGAAGAGGTTATAAGTTCATGGTATCAAGATGATGATGGGCTTAAATCTCCAACTAAAAACGAGACAAATTTTGATTTAGAGAAAGAGGGAGCTTACTCTTTCATTAAAGCACCTCGTTATTTAGGGAATCCTATGGAAGTTGGGTCGTTAGCTCGACTTTTAATTAAAAAGGACCAAACTTTACTTGATTTAATAAATAGATATGAAATTAAGCTTGGCGTGGTAGCAAGGTTAGCTGCTCGAGCTCTAGAAGCATTTAAGATTGGAGAAGCCCTTTTTAGTTGGCTAGAAGAGTTAATTAATAGTTTAAAGAACGGGCAAAGTGATGTTTATTTTGAAAGCCAAATAAAAGGCTCAGCAGTTGGGATTGGACTGGGGGAAGCTTTTAGAGGGGCCCTTGGTCATTGGGTTTCAATAAGGGAAGGGAGGATAGATAATTATCAATGCATTACTCCTTCGGCTTGGAATGCTTCCCCTCGCGATGAAAGAGGAACACCAGGTCCTCTTGAAAAAGCCTTAGAAGGAGCACCAGTTCCCTTAAAAAATCCTCTTAATATTTTTAGGGTTATCCGCTCCTTTGATCCTTGCTTGCCATGTGCAGTCCACATTATTAAATGAGTTAATGAGAAGAAAAATTCAAAATTTCAAATATCTTTTGTTTGAAAAGTTGGGGAATTAGAAATTAGAATTTATATCAAGAAGAGGTGAGAAGTTTTTGAAGGAAGAGATTATTATTTTAGGGGTTGGTAATCTCTTATTAAAGGATGAGGGAATTGGAATTCATGTTATTAAAGAGATGGAAAAAATAAAGTTACCTCCCCAGGTTAAATTAGTTGATGGAGCAACAGCTGGTCTTGGCCTTTTAGCCCTTATTGATAAAGCAAAAAAAATTATTATCGTTGATTGTGTTAAAGGGGAAGAAGAACCAGGAACTCTTTATCGATTAGTACCTCAAGAACTTGAGATTTCTAAAGAGTTAAAAAGATTTTCCCTCCATGATATTAGTGTTCTTGAAGTTTTGGCTGTTGGACGCCAGCTCGGAGCCTCTCCTGAAGTTGTTATAATTGGGGTTGAACCGAAAGAAATTAATTGGGGGTTAGAACCAACTTCAGAAATCAAGGAGAAAATTCCCAAAATCATAGAGGCTGTTTTAAAAGAAATTTAAATTGTTTTTTGATTTTATTTAAATGATAGTTTAAGATAAAAACACTTCCTATTAAGGTGATTATTTTGCATGAAATGGCTGTGACTCAAAGTATTTTTTCGACTGTTCTTGATTACGCGGAAAAGAATGATGCATCACGGGTTTTAAAGGTCAATTTAAAGATTGGTAAAATTACTGGTGTTGTGGGCGATTGTGTTAAATTTTATTTTGAAGTAATGAGTAAAGGGACTTTAGCTGAGGGAGCTAGGCTTGAAATTGAAGAAGTTGTTACTAAGGCGAGGTGCTATTCTTGTGGGCAGGAATTTGAAATAAAAGACAATTTCGACCTGGTTTGTCCCAATTGTTCTAATTTTGGGGCAGAAATTCTTTCCGGAAAAGAACTTTTTATCGAAAGCATTGAGATAGAAAGAAATTTAGTTGAAAATCAAAATCGTGCAGATTAAATGGGAGTTTTGATGGAGATTAAAATTCTTGAGAGTGTTTTAGAGAGAAATAATAAAATTGCGGCTGAGAATGCTAAAACCTTTAAGGAAAATGGGGTTTTTGTTTTGAATTTAATGGCTTCTCCAGGGGCTGGTAAAACTAGCTTTATTATAAAAACAATTCAGGGAATGCAAGGTTCTTTCAAGCTGGGGGTTATCGAGGGAGATATTGCCTCGAAGGTTGATGCGGAAAAGGTTCAAGAAACTGGAGTACCGGTTATTCAAATAAATACTGGTGGAGCTTGTCATCTCGATTCAATCATGATTCAAAAAGCTTTACCCCATT
This sequence comes from Candidatus Geothermocultor quzhuomuensis, assembly GCA_015711795.1. Classification (GTDB taxonomy): domain Bacteria; phylum Actinomycetota; class Aquicultoria; order Geothermocultorales; family Geothermocultoraceae; genus Geothermocultor; species Geothermocultor quzhuomuensis. Next base: position 28,839 of record JACVJC010000016.1, on the reverse strand, counting down.
TTGATTTGAAGAATTTAGATCTTTTAATCATTGAGAATGTTGGAAATCTTGTTTGTCCAGCTGAATTTATTTTGGGAGAGAACTTAAAGGTAATTATCTTGAGTGTTCCAGAAGGAGATGATAAGCCCCTTAAGTATCCTTTAATGTTTAGTGAGTCTGATGTGATTATCCTTAACAAAATTGACCTTTTAGGTTTAACCGATTTTAGCCTAGAAAGGGTTTATCAAAATATCAAAGGATTGCGCAAGGATATAAAAATTTTTGAAGTTTCTTGTAAAACAGGAGATGGCATTGAAGATTGGCTTACCTGGCTCAAAGAAAGAATTGAGGAGGCAATGTGAATAGAGAAGAAGCAGAAAAGTTGGTTCAAGAAAATGTTAAAAATCAGAACTTAATTAAGCATATGTTAGCTACAGAGGAGGTAATGCGCCATTTAGCTAAAAAATTTATAGAAGACGAAGAAATTTGGGGTCTAGCTGGTCTTCTCCATGATATTGATTATGATGAGACTTATGATAAGCCAGAAATTCATGGCTTAAAAAGTGCTCAACTTTTAAGAGAGAAAGAAATCGATGAGAGAATTATAAGAGCAATTAAAGGCCATGCAGATAAGGAAGAGAGAATAACCAAAATGGATAAGGCTCTTTATGCAGTTGATCCATTGACTGGATTTTTGGTTGCATGTGCTTTAATGACACCTGAAAAAAAGCTTGCTTCTCTTACTTCTTCTTTTGCTTTAAGGAGATTCAAGGAAAAAGCTTTTGCTAAAGGAGCTAATCGTGACCAAATTAGGTCATGTGAAGAAATTGGTCTTTCTCTTGAAGAGTTTATATCTATTGGGATAAAAGCGATGCAAGGAATTGCAGATAAACTTGGTTTATAGTTAAGAAATAAATCTCACTTATAAAGAGCAGGAAGGCGTCAATTTCAGTGTCTAAGCTCTTCAGTGCTGATGATTTTAACAGTCGCTAAAAATGGTTCACGATTTGTATAATTGGATTTATTTTTTGGAATTATCTCTTAATGGGGGGACTGGTTAAAATTTAAAGTCAAACAAAAAGGAGAGAAGAATTAAGGTGGCTAGGCTTATTATTACGGAGAAAAACATAGCTGCTAGAAGAATTGCAGAGATTTTATCGGGTGGAAAATTTAAAGTTGAAAAAAGTTTCAACTTACCAATTTATGTTTTTAAGGATGGGGAAAGCGAAATCAGATGCTTTGGATTGAAGGGTCACATCTTAAAAGCGGATTTTCCAAAAGAATATCAAAACTGGCAACAAGTCAATCCAAAAGAACTTATCAATGCCAAGATAGTGAAAGTTCCAACCCAAATGTCTGTTTTAAAAGTGTTAAAAAAAGAAGGAAGTAAGGCAAGGACAGTTATTTTAGCAACTGATTTTGACCGTGAAGGGGAGCTTATTGGCATAGATGCTTTTGGTGAAATTAAAAAGATTAATTCTAAAATTGACTTAAAAAGAGCTCGTTTTTCTGCTTTAAATTCTTCTGAAATAAAAAAGGCTTTTTCTCATTTAGAACAACCTTATTTTAATTTGGCTTTGGCTGGAGAAGCTAGACAAGATATTGATTTAATTTGGGGAGCTACTTTAACGAGATTTATTTCTCTTGCTTCTTCAAGATTGGGAAAACAATTTTTGTCAGTAGGGAGAGTTCAAAGCCCTACTCTTTGTTTAATTGCTCAAAGAGAAAAGGAGATTAAGTCCTTTGTTCCTGTACCTTATTGGCAATTGAAAGGTCTTTTTGAACATGGAAGTGAGAAATTTTGGGCAAATCACAAAGTAGAGAGATTTTGGAAGAAAGAGGAAGCCGAAGAAATTAAAAAGAAATTAGGGGACGAGGGGATAGTTAAATCTATAGTTAAATCAAAAAAAATTCTTCCACCGCCTACCCCTTTTAACACAACAACTTTTTTAACTTCAGCTGCTTCTTTAGGAATCAGCCCAGCAAGGTCAATGAGGATAGCCGAGAATCTTTATATGAATGGTCTAATTAGCTATCCCCGGGTTGACAATACTGTTTACCCTGAAAGCCTCAATTTAGGAGAAGTCTTGAAAGTTATTCAAGGAAACCAGGTATTTGGTTACTTAGCAAAAGAACTTCTTTCTTTAAAACAACTTACTCCCACCCGCGGAAAAAAAGAAGCAACTGACCATCCACCAATTTATCCGACTGGATTAGCTCAAGTAGAAGACTTAAAAAAGGAGGAATGGAAAGTTTATGAATTGGTTGCAAGAAGATTTTTAGCAACTCTTTCTTCACCAGCAGTAGTTGAAAGTGCGCGAGTTGAAATTGAAGTTAACGAAGAGATCTTTATTATTAGAGGAATCAGGGTTGTAAAAGAAGGCTGGTTTTTAGCTTATCCTTATGGAAGAAAAAAAGATGAAGAGATTCCACTTCTTAAAGAAGGTGATATTGTTAGAGTTATCGAAATAAAGCTGGAAGAGAAGGAAACGCAACCACCTCTTCGTTATTCTCAAGGACGTTTAATTCAAAAAATGGAAGAGTTAAATTTGGGGACAAAAGCAACTCGCCATCAAATTATTCAAAATCTTTATGACCGTTTGTATATCCAAGGTGACCCTATTGTTCCTACTGAATTAGGGATGGCTGTCTCGGAAGCTCTTTTAAAGCATATGGAGCCTATTTCTACTCCTCAAATGACAGCAGAATTAGAAAGAGAAATGGATAGAATTGCCGAAGGCAAAAGTGAAAAAAAGGAAGTCGTAGAGCACTCAAGAACGATGCTTGCTAAGGTGATGAATCTTTTAGAAAGTAGAAAAAGAGAAGTAAGGGCAGAGATTAAGGAAGGAGTGAGGGGAGACAAAATTGTTGGAAAGTGTCCAAATTGTCAAAGCGAACTTAGAATAATTAGAGCTCGGAAAACGAAAAAAAGGTTTGTTGGTTGCAGCAACTACCCTCAATGTTCAACTTCATTTCCTTTGCCTCAAAGTGGGGAGGTTTTAGCATTAAATGAGGTTTGTGAAATCTGTCTTTCTCCTAAAGTTAAGTTAATAAGGAAAGGTAAAAAACCCTGGGTAATTTGTATTAATCCTAATTGTCAAAGCAAGGAAAACTTTGGAGGGAAAGATAGTGCTTAAGGTTAGTGTTATTGGAAGTGGGAATGTCGGTGCCACTTGTGCCTTTGAAATTGCTCGGCGAAATTTGGCTCAAGTTGTCTTAGTCGATGTAGTTGAAGGGTTAGCTCAAGGGAAATCTCTTGATATGAATCAAGCTTCTTCTTTCTTAAAATTTAACCCCCAAATCCTAGGAACTAATAATTTTGAAGAAATTGTCTTTTCCGAAGTGGTTGTAATCACCGCTGGTTTACCAAGAAAACCTGGGATGTCGAGGATTGATTTACTTAAAACTAACGCTGAAATTGTTAAAAGAGTAGTAGAAAAAGTAAAAAAATTTGCTCCTCATTCGAAAATAATTGTGATAACTAACCCTCTTGATGTGATGGTTTTTTTAGCTTTAAAGGTTTCTAATTTTCCCCGGGAAAGAGTTATTGGGATGGGTGGAAGTCTTGATTCAGCAAGATTTAAATATTTCCTTTCTTTATTATTGAACGTTCCTCTCGAAGATGTTTCTGCGATGGTTATTGGAGCGCATGGGGATACAATGGTTCCTTTAACCCAGTTAGCTACAGTAAGGGGGAAGTCAATTTATTCAATTGCTTCTTCTCAAGTGATAGAGAAGGTTGTTGAGAGGACTCGAAATGGAGGAGCAGAAATAGTTTCTTTACTTAAAACAGGAAGTGCTTTTTATGCACCAGCTATGGCTACGGCTGAGATGGTTGAGTCAATTTTACTGGACCAAAAGAAAATTATATCTACCGCTTTTTATCTTCAGGGAGAATATGGATTTAGTGATGTGGTGATTAGTTTGCCTATTGTTTTAGGTAAGAATGGGGTAGAAAAGTTAATTGAGCTTAATTTGTCCCAAGAGACAAATGAAGCATTAGCTAAATCAGTTAAGAGTGTTGAGGAAGCAATTAAAGAGTTAAAAACGGTGGTGAATTTTGAGAGCAATTGAGGGAAAGGAAATAAAAGAAAGGATTAAAGCTCTTTGTCTCGAAGCAAATTTTTTTTTAAGAGCAGATGTTTTTGCGGCTTTAAGAGAAGCACAAGTTCAAGAAGAGAATAAATTAGCCAAATTAGCTTTAAGTGAAATAGTAAAAAATGCTCAAATTGCTAGGGAGCAAAAAAAACCAATTTGTCAGGACACTGGGCATGTTACCATCTTTCTTGAGGTAGGGAATGAAGTTCATATTGTAACTGATGATTTAAAAATGGAAATTAATCAAGGAGTGAGTGAAGCTTATATTGAAGGTAACTTAAGAAAATCAATCGTTACTGACCCCCTCTTTTCACGGAAAAATACTCTAAATAATACCCCTCCTTCCATTTATTTTGAGAATGTTCCAGGTGAGAAGATAAAGATAACAGTTTTCCCTAAGGGAGGGGGCTCTGACAATGCATCTTCTCTAAAAATGCTAAAGCCCTCTGATGGTTTAGATGGTTTTAAAAAGTTTGTTCTTGAAGAAGTCAAAAAAAATGCCCCATTTGCTTGTCCACCTTTAGTAGTTGGAATTGGGGTTGGTGGTAGTTTTGATTCAGTTGGGATTTTAGCTAAAAAAGCTTTACTGGAGCCCTTGGGTCGAGTTAATCAAGACAAAAAGCTCCAAAGATTGGAAGAGGAAATACTGAAAGAAATTAATCAATTAGGGATAGGCCCCAATGCTTTAGGTGGGAAAGTTACAGCTTTAGCAGTTCATATAAGGTGTTTTCCTACTCATATGGCCTCTTTGCCAGTTGCCTTAAATTTAAGTTGCCACGCCCTTCGTTCAGCAAGAACAATTTTGTAACTATCAATTAATATTATATTGTTAACTCTTAGCTTTTTTGAAAGGGTGGTTAAAAGGGAAACTTCCTATTTAAGACTTTTTAAAAATCGAAATTTTTTAGCTCTTTTCGTAGGTCAAGCTATTTCCAGTTTGGGGGATTGGATAATTGTCATTGCTTTAGTTGAGCTTATCTATCGAATATCTGGTTCTGGTCTAGCTATTGGGGCTTATGTAATGACAAAAATTTTACCAGCTATTTTTCTCGGTTCTCTAGCTGGGGTTTTGATCGACCGTATCAACAGAAAATGGACTATGTTTTTTTGTGATATTTTCAGGGGTGGCTTAATTGTTCTTCTTCCTTTTGTTCGAAATTTGTGGCAAATTTACCTTATTACTTTCTTTCTTGAGACATTTTCTCTTTTCTTCGTTCCAGCTAAAGATGCAACAATCCCTAATATTGTGAGCGATAATGATATTCTCCTTGCCAATTCACTTTTTTACACTAGTAATAATTTAACTATGATCTTAGGTCTTTCTTTTGGCTCAACCATCATTCTCTTAGTCGATAGGATTTGGGCACATCTTCCTTTTTTTCGCCGTCTTACTGGTCCTAATGCTGCTTTTTATATAGATGCAACAACATTTTTTATCTCCTCTATTGCGATTTCTATGTTAGTTCTTTCTGAAGTAAACCATAAGTTTAAAGAAGTTAGCTTTTTAACTTTAAAAGATGATATTTTTGAAGGGCTAAGGTTTCTAAAAGAAAATCCTCTCATTCGCTCGATGCTTTTGAGCTTAGGAATTGCTATCTTAGGGGCTGGTAGTATTTATTCGCTTGGCGTTATTTACTGTAATGAAGTCTTAAAAGTGAAAGGAGGATATGGTTATTTATTGGCCATCTTGGGGTTTGGTCTAACTCTTGGTTCTCTTTTTTCCGGCTTTGTTGGTCGCTTTTTCTCACGCCTTTCTCTCTTTACTTTTTCTATTTTTTCTTTTGGGGTGGCAATAATTTTATTTGCTACTTTTCCATATTATGAGATTGCTTTACTGGCTAGCTTGATTGGGGGTTTTTCTCTAGCATTTTTAACTGTTTCTGGTTATACTTTGCTTCAGGAGAAGGTTAAAGATGAGGTTAGAGGAAGGGTTTTTGCTTCACTTGAGTCTCTTTTAAGAGTTTCTTTGATCATATCTTTAGGATTGACTGGTGCTTTAGCTGACATTATTGGAAGACATAAGATTAGATTTAATCATTTTATTTTTCACCTAAATGGTGCTCAAACTACCATTTTTCTTGGTGGGATGGTTATTGTAGTCGCCAGCTTTGTTGCCTTTAAAAAAGTTAGGGAGGAAAAGAGTTTTGAACTTAAAACTAAATACCCCCTTGTCTGATGAGAAAGTTAAAAAATTAAGGGCGGGAGAGAGAATTTTCTTAAGTGGTATTGTTTATACTGCTCGTGACGCTGCTCATAAGCGTTTTTTTGAGGCAATTAAAAAGGGATTGCCTTTACCTATTGACTTGAAAGACCAAGTCATCTTTTATGCTAGCCCTACCCCTCCCAAAGAGGGAGAAGTTATTGGTTCTATTGGGCCCACAACAAGTGCAAGAATGGATTTATATACCCCTCTTTTACTTGGGCGAGGGCTAAAAGGGATGATTGGCAAAGGACCCCGTTCCAAAGAGGTTCAAGAAGCAATAAAGAAGCATAGGGCTATTTACTTAATTGCTACTGGAGGAGCAGCTGCATATTTAGCTCAATTTGTTGTTAGTTCAGAGATAGCTTGTTATGAAGATTTAGGACCTGAAGCAATTCTCAAGTTGAGGTTAAAGGATTTTCCCTTGGTAGTTGCAATTGATTCTTTAGGCAAACAAGTTTTTCCTTATAGGGTCGAGTTATGAAGAAAGGTTTTTTCATTTCTTTTGAGGGGATTGAAGGATCAGGGAAAAGTACCCAAATAAATCTTCTAGCTAATTATTTCAAGAAAAAGGGTTTTAAGGTAGTGGTAGTCAAGGAACCTGGAGGGACTAAAATTGGTGAGAAAATTAGACAAATCCTCTTAAACCCAAATTTTAAAGAGATGGATAATTATGTTGAAGCTTTTCTTTACCTTGCTGCTAGAGCCCAATTGGTAAGAGAAGTGATTAAACCAGCGCTATCCTCAGGCAAGGTAGTTTTATCTGACCGGTATGCTGATTCTTCCATTGCTTACCAAGTTTTTGGACGGGGGCTTCCCTTAGAATTCATTGAAACTCTCAATAATAAAGCAACTGACGGAGTAAACCCCGATTTAACAATTCTTCTTTCTATTAAAGCAGAAAAAGGGGTAAAAAGGAAAAAGATGGTTGATCGAATTGAACTGGCTGGGCTGGATTTTCACCGCAAGGTAGCAAGAGGATATGAATGGTTAGCCAAAAAATACTCTCAAAGGATTAAAGTTGTTCAAGCTGACCGAGATATAACACTAATTCATCAGGAGATACTCAAAATTCTAGTTGAAGCGAAGATTTTAAGTGAAGTTTAGCTTTACCTGGACATAGTTTCAGTAAGTTCGTAACCTTTTAGCTATAAATCTCATCTCCTACCTTTGAAAAATCAAAAATTAAAACGATTAAAGTTAAAGACGGAACCCCGAAGCTAAAACTCTTTCTACACTTTTTCAACCTTCTAGCTCATATTTTTGCCTTTTTGTTTTTGATTTTTCCTTTTATCTCCTGGCTCATTCTTTAAGTAACTTTGATTAGTTCTAATGGCTGTGTGATATAATCAACTTTATGAAGTCTTCCATTTGGGAAAACCTTTATGGGCATGAAGAGATAAAAAGCTTTTTAAAGGAGGTGATTGAAAAAGGTAATTTCAGTCACTCCTACTTATTTTCAGGGCCTCAAGGGGTAGGAAAACACACAGCAGCAATATTTTTTTCTGCAGCTTTAAATTGTCAATTTAAGGGTTGTGGCGTTTGTCCTTCTTGCGTAAAGGCTCTTAATGGCAATCATCCAGATATTTTAAGCATTAAGCCTGAAGGAAATTTTATTATAATTGACCAGATTAGAGAGATACAGCATGAAGCTTTACTTAAACCTTTTGAGGGAAAGATAAAGGCATATATAATTGACGAATCAGAAAGCTTGACACTTCAAGCTGCAAATGCATTGCTGAAGTCCTTGGAGGAACCTCCTCCTAATTTAATTTATATTTTAATCGCTAGCCAACCTGAATCTTTGCCAGAAACAATTATTTCACGATGCCAGATAATTAAATTTAAATCAATTCCACAAGCACAGATAAGCCAAATACTGAGGAGAAAATACAATCTTTCCTCGGGAGAAATAGAACTATATACAAGATTAAGCCAAGGAATTTTAGGAAAGGCAATTGAACTGGTTCAAAGGGATGGTTTGAGTGATTTAAGAAGAAAAATTTTCCGTTCGATAAAAGTAATTCCTCAAGCTGATACTTTAAAATTGCTCGATTTAGCTGAAGAATTTTATTTAGAGGGGAAAAAGTTTTTTCGCGAGTTAAAAGAAAGGCAAGGGGAGGAAAAAACTTTTTTAGAAGGGTTAGCGATTTCATCTTCCCATCTTTCCCATATTCGGCGGGTGTTGGAAAGAAAACATCAGAGGGAAATTTCGAAAGAGGAGCATAAAAGGGTTGGTGAGGTTTTAAGCTTTCTTCTTCTTTTCTTTCGAGACGCCTTTTTAACTGCTGAGAGCGATGGCGAAGATTTAATCATTAATATTGACCAAAAAAGAGAGATAAGAGATTTTTCCTCCTCTTTTTCTTTAGATTCAATTAAGAAATGTTGGGAAATAGTAGAAGAAACCAAAAGAGCTGTTAGAGCCAATGCTAATTTTCGTCTTGCTTATGAGGTTATGTTTTTTAAATTAAAGGAGGTTTTAAGTGCCTAAGATTGTCGGTGTTATTTTTAGAAAAACGGGTAAGGTATTTTACTTTGATGCAGGGAAGGTTGATTTGAGGGATGGAGATAGCGTTGTAGTTAAAACTTCAAGGGGTGTTGAATTTGGTGAGGTTATTGAAGGTTCAGAAGAGCTTCCTCATAATGAAGCGGTTTCTTCTCTCGGGATAGTTTTAAGAAAAGCTACTGATGAAGATAAGAGGAAACTTAGAGAGCTTCGCAAGAAGGAAAGGGAAGCTTTTAGAATTTGCGAGGAAAAAATTGTCAAGCATGGCTTACCTATGAAGCTGGTTGATGTAGAATATCTTTTTGATAAAAGCAAAATAGTTTTTTATTTTACAGCTGAAGGACGAATTGATTTTAGAGAGATGGTAAAGGAGCTAGCTTCAGTTTTTAAAACAAGGATTGAACTTCGTCAGATTGGTGTTAGGGACGAAGCAAAGATGATTGGCGGTTTAGGTCCGTGTGGTCGCGATCTTTGTTGTGCCACCTTTCTTTTTGATTTTGAGCCAGTTTCAATAAGAATGGCTAAGGAGCAAAATTTACCTTTAAGCCCTTTGAAGATTTCTGGTCTCTGTGGCCGGCTGATGTGTTGCCTTAAATATGAATATGATAACTATGTTGATTTTAAGAAAAAAGCTCCTCCCATTGGCGAGGAGATTGAGACAGAAAGGGGAACAGGGCGAGTAGTTGATTACAATATTCCTAAAGGAACAATTATTCTTGAGACGAGTGAGGGATTTTATTTTGAAGTTTTATTAGAAAATTTTAAATTAAAGAGTAATTGTAATAGCTGTAAAATTTACGAGAAAATTGGTATAAATAAAATTAAAAGTGGAGAATAATTAAAGTTCTTGGTTAACTCAACTTAGCCCGTTTAGCTCAGATGGTAGAGCAGTGCATTCGTAATGCACAGGTCGCCGGTTCGAATCCGGCAGCGGGCTCTAAAATAATATGAGTTTGAATTGGTTTAGCTTAAAATTTTTATTTTTTGGTTTTATTAACTTGCAAATGCTTGGCTTTTTTTCTGCTTGACACAAGGAGAGGTGGGGTATATTTTAATATGGGTTTGCGAATTTAAAGGAGAGGTATCCTTTGGAAGGTTTTAAATGCCAAAAGTTTTGATTGTTTATGATACTAAAACAGGAAAAACTGAAAAAATGGCTTTTGAAATTGCTAAAGGTATAGGGAAAGTTAAGGGCATTGAAATTTTTTTAAGGAAAGTTAGTGAAGTTAAACCAAGCGAAGTAAAAGAAAGTCAAGCTATAATAATTGGTTCACCAACTCACAACGCTGAGGTCAGTCGGGAGATATGGAAATTTCTTAAAGAAATGGAAAAGTTTGATTTAAAAGATAAACTAGGGTCAGCTTTTGGTTCTTATGGCTGGAGTGGGGAAGCAGTGAGTCATCTTATTGGTTCAATGCAAAGTTTTGGTATGAGTATAGTTGGTTTTGGAATTAGCGTTCAGGATGTACCTAATGAAAGTGATTTAGCAGAATGCCGTAAATTAGGCGAAGTAATAGCTGAGAGGTTGCAAAAAAACTAATCTGAAGCCTGAAGATTGAAGTTTAAAACAAAAATCTAAAATGAATCAGGAGTCACGCTATATAATTCATTAAAATATATTTTTAGGGGGTTGAGAAAATGGCTTACAAAATTACGGAAGATTGTAGTTCTTGTGGGCTTTGCGAGCCAGAATGTCCTAATGGGGCTATTTATGAGGGTGAGCAAATTTTTGTAATCGACCCAGACAAGTGTACTGAATGTGTTGGATTTTATAATTCCTCTAAGTGTGCTGAAGTTTGCCCAATGGAAGCATGTGTTCCAGATCCAGACCATCAAGAAAGCCAAGAAGAACTCTTGGAGAAGAAGAAGAGACTTCATCCTGAATAGCTTAAGAGCTTTGAAAAGGTGATTTTTAAAAAGGTTGACGAAAATCAAGTTAAGTGCTATTTTTATAAGGGATTATAGAGAAATACAAGAAATTAGTAGGTAAAAATTTGGGTAAAAATGTTAAAACCTGAGGATGTAAGGGATAAAACCTTTAGTCGTGCTATTAGGGGCTATAATGTTGATGAGGTTGATGCTTTTCTTGATGAGATTGTTTTAACATTAAATGAACTATATGCCGAAATTGCTGACCTGGAGGAGAAAAAGAAATATCTTGAAGAAGAAGAGAAAAATCTAAAAAAGCAACTTGAAGAGGTTGAGTTAGCAAAAGAGAAAATTATAGAAGAGGCTAAAGTTGCAGCGAAAGAAATTATTGAAGCGGCGATTGAGAAAGCAAAAGAATTTGCTGGAGGAGAGTAAAAACTCACTTCACAACCTAAATTTATCTTAAAACGCAAGGTAAGACATGAAGATTAAGTTTATAATTCCATCACACCCTTCCGCTAAGGTCAAACTATTTGGGAAAGTTTATATGAGTCCTTTAACCCCGGCTATTTTGGCTTCATTAACCCCTCCAGACTTTGATTTTATAGTTTGTGATGAAAATATTGAGCCTATAAACTTTAATGAACCCATTGATTTAGTAGCTATTTCAGTCCTCACCCCAATGGCTAAACGAGCTTATGAAATTGCTGATGAGTTTCGAAAAAGAGGAGTGAAGGTTGTTTTGGGTGGCGTTCATCCAACTTTAATGCCTGATGAGGCAATATCTCATGCTGACGCTATTGTTATTGGTGAGGCTGAAGGAATTTGGGAAAAACTTTTAAAAGATTTCAGGGAAGGAAACTTAAAGAAAAGATATTTTAATGACAAAAAACCAACCTTAGAAAATCTCTCTTTACCAAAATGGGATGTTTTAAAGAAAGAGGCTTATGTTAACATTCCGAAGGTAGAGACTTCTCGAGGATGCCCTTTTAATTGTATTTTTTGTTCAACCACTAAGTTTTTTGGTAATCGTATCCGTTACCGCCCTGTAAAAGAAGTAGTTAATGAAATTAAAGCCTTAGGCGAAAGATTTGTTTTTTTTACTGATAATAATATTGTTGGTAATCCAAGTTACGCAAGAGAGTTGTTTAAATCTTTAATTCCCTTAAAGATTAAGTGGATTGGCCAAGGTTCACTGAATATTGCAAAGCACTTTGAGGTTTTAAAATTAATGGCTCGAAGTGGATGTGTTGGTTTATTAATTGGTTTTGAATCGCTGGGGGAAAAAGCCCTAAAAGAGATGAGAAAAAAGGTGAATGTTCTTATTAAATACAAGGAAGCGATAGAAAGGATTCACTCTCTAGGGATTGGAATAATTGGCTGTTTTGTTTTTGGATTTGATAATGACGATGAAAATGTTTTTAAGAAAACGGTCAATTTTATTAGAAAAACACGGATTGAAGTGCCTCAGTTTACTTTACTTACCCCTTTTCCTGGAACAGCTCTTCGGGAAAAACTTGAAAGGGAAAAGAGAATTCTTCACAATTTTTGGGAAAAATATGATGTTGTCCACCTTGTTTTTACTCCTAAGTTTAAAAGTGGAGAGGATTTAAGGGAAGGGTATGATTATGCTTGTCAGAAAGTTTATTCTTATTGGAGTATTTTTTGGAGGATGATAAAAGCTTTTCCTCACTTGCGCTCCCTCTATAAATTTTTAGTCTTCTGGCAAATCAATGTAGTTTATCGTCGCCTTTACTTGACTAGTTTGTCTGATGATGCTAATTTTTAGCTTTAGTTCCTTTGATATTTAACGGGGGGGTGCCCGAGTGGCCAATGGGAGCGGGCTGTAAACCCGCCGGCGTATGCCTACAGGGGTTCAAATCCTCTCCCCCCCACCAAGGACAAAAAGTCTGCCAGGACTTTTTGTTTAGTAAATCGAGAATCGACAATTTTAACTGGTTACTCTTTCCCATCTCCTATTTTTCATCTTAACCGCTGGTTTTTAAGAGTGTCACTTTCCCTGTTTTTTGATATAATTCTCACGGATATTTTAGTGCAGATTGCCCACATAGCTCAGTCGGTAGAGCACATCCTTGGTAAGGATGAGGTCACCGGTTCAATCCCGGTTGTGGGCTCCAATTTGATATTATCTCGCTGAGAGCGAGCAGCCTTGCCTTAGTAAGGCAAGTAAATGAGCTTGATATCAGGGTAGTAAGGCGTTACTTAATTTGGTATTAGAAATAACTATTAGCTATAAACTGATTGTGGCGGTGTAGCTCAGGTGGTTAGAGCACACGGCTCATACCCGTGGCGTCGCAGGTTCGACTCCTGCCACCGCTACCACTCCGCAAGAGGCATTATACTTTTTATTTGTTTGGTTCAAAAATAAGTTGATACTTGATCATGATTGGTTTATAGTAATGTTCTAAAACTTTTTGTTATTTTTTACTTTAATAAAACAGGGGGTAAAAGATGGCAAAGAAAAAATTTGAAAGGACTAAACCTCACTTAAATGTGGGAACCATTGGCCATGTTGACCATGGTAAAACAATGCTCACAGCAGCTATTACTAAATGTTTAAATGCTTCAGGGAAAGATGTTGAAGTTAAAACATTTGAAGAGATTGACAAAGCTCCTGAAGAGCGCCAGAGGGGAATTACTATTGCCATTGCTCATGTTGAGTATCAAACTGATAACCGTCACTATGCCCACATTGATTGCCCAGGACATGCTGACTATATTAAAAACATGATAACTGGGGCAGCCCAAATGGATGGAGCAATCTTAGTTGTCTCAGCAGCTGATGGGCCAATGCCTCAAACAAGAGAACATGTCTTATTAGCTCGTCAAGTGGGAGTCCCTTACATTGTTGTTTTCTTAAATAAAGTTGATATGGTTGATGACCCTGAACTTTTAGAGCTAGTTGAGATGGAAGTAAGAGACTTACTTAATGAATACGAGTTTCCTGGAGACGATATCCCGATTATTAAAGGGAGTGCCTTAAAAGCTTATGAATGTGGCTGTGGCAAACCTGATTGTGAAAATTGCAAGGCTATCTTTGAACTATTAGATGCCATTGATACCTATATCCCTGAGCCAAAACGTGACATCGATAAGCCCTTCTTAATGCCAATTGAAGATGTCTTTTCAATAACAGGAAGAGGAACAGTAGTTACTGGAAGAGTTGAGAGAGGAAGAATAAAGGTAGGAGATGAAGTAGAAATTGTTGGTCTTCATGAAGAGATTAAAAAGACAGTTGTTACTGGGGTTGAGATGTTTAGAAAAATTTTAGATGAAGGAGTAGCTGGAGACAACATTGGAATTTTGTTAAGAGGCATTGGCAAAGAAGAGGTAGAGCGAGGAATGGTTATAGCTCAACCTGGAACCATTACCCCTCACAAACGCTTCAAATCTCAAGTTTATGTCTTAACTAAGGAAGAAGGAGGACGCCATACTCCTTTCTTTAATGGTTACCGTCCCCAATTTTACTTTAGGACAACAGATGTCACTGGAACCATTCAACTCCCAGAGGGGCAAGAGATGGTTATGCCAGGTGATAATGTAGAACTTGAAGTAGTTTTAATTGGACCAATTGCAATGGAAGAAGGACTCCGCTTTGCTATTAGAGAAGGTGGAAGAACAGTAGGGGCTGGAACAGTCACTAAGATACTAGAATGAAAAGTGAGCAGAGAAACATAAGGCAACTAAGTTAATATTATGGGAAATTTTAAACTAGGATATTCCAAAATTTTAAATGTTTTTTGTGAAATTGGAGGTTTAATTGAGGGTTGTTATTGCTTTAGCTTGCAGTGAGTGCAAAAGGAGGAACTATACTACAACTAAGAATAAAAGAAATGATCCAGACAAACTTGAGCTTAAAAAGTATTGTAAGTGGTGTGGGAAACAAACTTTGCACAAAGAAACCCGTTAGTCATTTTTTCTTACTTTTATTTTTATGCCCATAAATTTTTCTACCAAGATTTAAGATGTGATTTGACTATTTGTGATATTTCCTTTTTTGTCTGTTATTGGAGAGTAAGGTAGGAAGCGAGTAAAGAGTAAAGTAAAGAATAAGTTTAAGAAATCAAAAAACTTATTAGTCAGGTTAATATTTTTAATTTTTCATGGCTTTTCAAAAGTTAGGTTTTCAAGGCTAGTGTTAACTTTACTTTTAAAGAAGTAAAAGGTAAAATGAACAATCGGGAAAGATAATAGGCCTGTAGCTCTAATTGGTTAGAGCGCCGGTCTCCAAAACCGGGGGTTGGGGGTTCGAGTCCCTCCAGGCCTGCCAAGCTTGCCTCTGGCAAGTTTAAAAGTCGAAGATTTGACAAGGATTTTAGGACATCCTATAATTACTTTTTGCGTTAGATGAATGGTTTTAAATTTCAGTAGTCTCTCAAGCTTTAATCCCCACAAACTCTTGAGAATTTTATAATTGAAGGAAAAATTTGATGAGCTAAAATGAAAAAGAAAGAAAGATTTTACGAGAAGATTCCAAAATACTTAAAGGATGTTCGAGTGGAGCTTAAAAAGGTTACCTGGCCTCAGAAGGACCAGATAGTAACCTCAACTTTTGTTGTCATAATAGTCGTTATTATTTTGACAGTATTTGTTGGAATTTTAGATTTAATTTTTATTCAATTGTTGAAAATGGTTACTTATCGATTTTAGGAGGAAAAATGGCTAAAAAATGGTATGTGGTTCATACCTACTCGAGTTACGAGCAAAAAGTTAAAGCTAATTTGGAGCGTCGAATAATCTCGATGAATATGGAAGATAAAATTTTTAAGGTTGTTATCCCTACCGAGGATATTTTGGAGATTAAGGGTGGTCGAAAGAATATTACAAAGAAAAGAGTTTTTCCTGGGTATATTTTTGTCCAAATGGATTTGGATGAGGATTCTTGGTATGTGGTAAGAAATACTCCTGGCGTAACTGGTTTTGTCGGTTCTGGGGTAAAACCAATTGCTTTATCTGATGAAGAAGTTAGTAGAATACTTGAGAAAATTCGAACTGAGAAGCCTAAACCTAAAACAAAGTTTTCAGAGGGTGAGACGATTAAAGTTGTTTCAGGTCCTCTTGCTGATTTTACTGGAACAGTTTGCGAAGTGAATTTAGATCAGCAAAAGCTAAAGGTTTTAGTCTCAATTTTTGGACGAGAGACCCCAGTGGAACTTTCTTTTGAACAGGTTAGCAAACTCTAACACTAAAAAAGACTGCTAAACTTGATGGGAGGAAAAATGGCTAAAAAAGTAGTTGCAGTAATAAAGTTACAAATTCCTGCTGGGGAAGCTACACCAGCTCCTCCTGTAGGTCCTGCTTTGGGTCAGCATGGTGTTAATATTATGGAGTTTTGTAAAGCTTATAATGCTCAAACGATTTCAGAAAAAGGGATGATTGTTCCGGTTGAGATTACTGTTTTTGAAGATCGTTCTTTTACTTTTATCACTAAAACTCCACCAGCTTCTATATTATTAAAGAAGGCAGCTGGGATCGAAAAGGGTTCAAGTGAACCTAATCGAGAAAAAGTCGGTAAGGTAACAAAGGAGCAGGTTAGAGAGATAGCCAAAATAAAAATGCGAGATTTAAATGCTCTTGATATTGAGTCAGCCATAAAAATAATTGAAGGAACTGCTCAAAGTATGGGAATTGAAATAGTTGATAAAAGCTAGGATAAAAAATAATTGGTTGGGGAAATACTTTAAGTGAAATGTAGGAGGAGAAATGAGGAGAGGAAAAAAATATCGGGAGGCTTTAGGCAAGATAAGAAAACACCAACTATATACTCCTGTTGAAGCAATTGAGTTAATTAAGGAAATTGCTTTTGCTCAATTTGATGAAACCATTGAACTCCATCTTCGTTTAGGAATTGACCCTCGCCAGCCAGATCAACAAGTAAGAGGAATGGTCAGTCTTCCTTTTGGATCTGGCAAGGAGGTCAAAGTTGTTGTTTTTGCCCAGGGAGAAAAGGCTCAAGAGGCGAGAGAAGCTGGAGCGGAGTTTGTTGGAGATGAAGATTTGGTTGCTAAGATTGAGAAAGGTTGGTTAGATTTTGATGTAGTAATTGCGACTCCGGATATGATGAAAATTGTCTCAAAGCTTGGAAAAATTTTAGGGCCTCGGGGTTTGATGCCTAACCCTAAGATGGGGACGGTAACTTTAGATATTGGAAAAGCTGTGAGAGATATAAAAAAAGGTAAAGTAGAGTATCGTTCGGATAAATTTGGAATTGTTCATATATCACTAGGCAAAACTTCATTTGAAAAAAATGCCTTACTTGAAAACTATTATGCGGTTATGGAAGAGATTAATCGAGCTAAACCAGCTACGGCTAAAGGGAAATACATAAAAAATGCTTTTATCGCAACAACTATGAGCCCTTCAATTAAAATTGATACCTCTAAATCGAGAGAGCTTTTAGAGGGAGCCGGTTGATTTTAATTGACAGAATAAAATTTATTTGCTAAAGTTACACACCAAATAATTAAGGAAGAACCGTAGACAGTAGGAGGGTAAAACCCTTAATTTCCTACCGAGGTTCGAAAGGTCTCCTGTCTGCGGAGGCTTATTTTTTTGGAAGTGAAAGCAAGGGTGAATCAAGTAAAGAAAACTTTAGGAGGGAATAAGTGGCTCGTCCAGATAAAGTTGCTTTAGTTGAAGAAATTACGGAGAAGGTAAAAAGAGCTAATGCGGTAATTTTAACTAACTACAAGGGTCTCAATGTTCACCAAATTAGCGATTTAAGACGCCGCTTACGACAGGAGAAATTTGAGTACAAAGTAGCTAAGAAAACCTTAATTACTCGAGCTTTTAAAGCAGCTCAGGTTGAAGAGCTTGAAGAGTTTTTGGAAGGGCCAATAGCTTTAGCTTTTTCTTTTGAAGATGCTCTTAAATTAGTTAAGATTCTTTTTGCTTTCTCGGAGCAAAATGAGTTTTTTAAAATTAAAGGAGGTTTAATTGAGAGGAAGAAGTTAGGTTTTAATGAGATAGCAACTTTAGCCAAACTACCTTCTAAGGAAGAGTTAATTGCTAAGCTTTTAGCTTCTCTTAAGAGCCCACTTTATCAGTTGGTTAATATTCTCTCAACTTCACCAAGGAATTTAGTTTCTGTTTTAAATTTAATCCGCTTTCGTAAAGAGTCTGAGCCTATGCCCATAGACAATAAAAACGAAGGGGATGTCTTAATTAGTTAAAATAAAAAATATTTTGAGGAGGAAGAAATGGCAGAAAAGATTAAGAAATTAACTAAAGAGGAGGTTGTAGAAGCCATCAAGAACATGAGCGTTCTTGAAGTTTCTGAACTAGTTAAAGATTTGGAGGAGGTTTTTGGAGTAACAGCCAGCGCTCCAGTACCAGTAGCTGTACCTTCGGTAGCTCCAACGGCTGAAACAAAAGCTCCAGTTGATGAGAAATCTCAGTATGATGTCATTTTAAAGAGTTCAGGGGACAAAAAGATTCAGGTAATAAAAGTCGTTCGTTCAGTTACTTCATTGGGCTTAAAGGAAGCAAAGGATTTGGTTGAATCAGCACCAAAGGCAGTAAGGGAAGGAGTTAGTAAGGAAGAAGCTGAAAAAATTAAGAAAGAGCTTGAAGAAGCGGGCGCTACAGTTGAGCTAAAATAATTTATTAAAGTTAAAAACCCACCCCAAAAATTTGACAATAAGACATAAATATGTTATATTAATCTTTTGTCTTTCCTCGAAATTTTGAAGGAGTGAAAATTGTGAATCCTGCGTCTAATATTCGAAAACGGTTAAGTTTCGCCAAAATTTCTGAAATTATTGATGTGCCTCATCTTTTAAGTATTCAAATTGATTCTTATCAATGGCTTCTTAAAGAGGGGTTAGCTGAAGTTTTTGATGAGATTTCTCCAATTGAAGATTTTACAGGAACACTCGCTCTTGAATTTGGCACTCACTATTTCGGAGAGCCTAAGTATTCACCTGATGAGTGTAAGGAAAAAGATATGACTTATTCGGCACCCCTCTTTGTTAATATACGATTTATTAACCGAGATACAGGAGAAATTAAAGAGCAAGAAATTTTCTTAGGGGATTTTCCCTTAATGACTGAGAAGGGAACATTTATCATAAATGGGACAGAAAGAGTTGTTGTAAGCCAGCTTGTTCGATCTCCGGGAGTTTATTTTGATCAGGAAATTGATAAGCAAACTGACAAAGTTCTTTTCCTTGGCAAGATTATTCCCAACCGGGGAGCCTGGCTTGAGCTTGAAATGGACCGTCGAGATGTAATTTTTGTTCGGATTGACCGAAGAAGAAAAATTCTTGTCACAATTCTTTTAAAAGCATTAGGTTTTGGTGGAAAGAAGGATTTAGCTAAGCTTCTCGGCTCAGCTCTTTGTGTTAAGAGAACTTTGGAGAAAGATTATATTGAAACTGAAGAAGAAGCAATGATTGAGATATATAAAAAGTTAAGACCTGGAGAACCTCCTACTGCTGAAAGTGCCCTGTCTTTTCTTGAGGGACTTTTTTTCAATCCTCATCGGTACGATTTAGGCAAGGTTGGGAGGTATAAGATCAATAAAAAACTAGGCTTAGATGTTCCTCTTTCAGTCAATACTCTAACTAAGGAAGATGTTTTGGAATCAGTAAAATACTTAATTCAGCTTTGGAAAGGAGAACCTGGCTACGAGATTGATGACATTGATCATCTTGGTAATCGGCGAGTAAAAACAGTTGGTGAGCTAGTTCAAAATCAATTTAGGATTGGATTAACTCGAATGGAGCGAATTATTAGGGAAAGAATGACCACACTTGATCCAGAAACGATTACTCCTCAAAATCTAGTTAACATTCGACCAATTACCGCTTCTTTAAAAGAATTCTTTGGGAGCAGTCAGCTTTCTCAATTTATGGATCAAACCAATCCTTTAGCTGGTTTAACTCATCGAAGAAGATTAAGTGCTTTAGGCCCAGGAGGGCTTTCCCGGGAAAGGGCTGGTTTTGAAGTTAGAGATGTTCACCCTTCTCATTATGGAAGGATATGTCCGATAGAAACACCTGAGGGTCCTAATATTGGTTTAATTAGCTCCTTAGCTACTTATGGAAGGGTCAATGAGTATGGTTTTATTGAAGCACCATATTTAAAGGTTAAAGGGGCAAAGATTACAGGTGAAATTGAATATTTAACTGCTGATGAGGAAGATAAGAAGGTGATTGCTCAAGCAAATGCTCCAATTGATAAAAGGACTGGTCAGATTAAGGGGGATAAGATTTTATCTCGAGTTAGAGGAAAGATTGAAGCAGTTTCCCCAGAAGAAATTGAATATATTGATGTTTCACCTAAACAAATTGTTAGTGTGGCAGCTTCTTTAATACCTTTTCTAGAGCACAATGATGCTAATCGTGCCCTCATGGGAGCAAATATGCAAAGGCAAGCAGTTCCTTTAGTTCGCACAGAGGCGCCTTTAGTGGGGACAGGGATGGAGAGCCGAGCGATTCTTGATACGGGTGAGGTGGTTCTTGCTAAAAATTCTGGGGTGGTTAAGAAAGTTTCAGCTGACCAAATTGAAATTGAAAATGAAGATGGAAAAATTGATGTCTATAAATTAAAAAAATTTTCTCGCTCTAACCAAGGTACTTGTGTTAATCAAAAACCTGTTGTTAAAGTTGGGGCTAGGGTAAAGGCTGGTGAGCTTATTGCTGATGGACCCTGTTCCGATCATGGAGAGTTAGCATTAGGCAAGAACTTATTGGTCGCTTTTATGCCTTGGGAAGGTTACGATTACGAGGATGCAATTATTATTAGTGAAAGGTTAGTTAAGGAAGATATTTTAACCTCAATCCATATTGAAGAATACGAAATTGAGGCAAGAGACACAAAACTAGGAAGTGAGGAAATTACCCGGGATATCCCAGGATTAAGCGAAGAAGCCTTAAAAGATTTAGACGAAAGAGGTATTGTTCGAATTGGAGCTAATGTTGGCCCTGGAGATATTTTAGTAGGCAAAGTAACTCCCAAAGGAGAAAGTGAATTAACTCCAGAGGAGCGTCTCCTTCGGGCTGTTTTTGGTGAAAAAGCTCGAGATGTAAGAGACACTTCTCTTAAAGTTCCTCATGGGGAAGGTGGAAAAGTAATTGCAGTAAAAATATTTTCCCGTGAGGCAGGAGACGAATTACCTCCTGGAGTTAATGAACTAGTTAGGGTTTATTTAGCACAGATAAGAAAAATTTCTGTTGGTGATAAGTTGGCTGGGCGCCATGGAAATAAGGGGGTAATTTCAAAAATAGTTCCTGAAGAAGATATGCCTTTTCTTGAAGATGGAACTCCAGTTGATATCATTTTAAATCCTTTAGGTGTACCATCTCGAATGAATATCGGGCAAGTTCTTGAGGCGCATCTGGGTTGGGCAGCTAAAGTAGGCTGGAGCGAAAACGGGGAACATCGATCTCCTGTTTATATTTCTTCTCCTGTTTTCCATGGGGCAACAGAGGAAGAGATTAAAGAGGCGCTGAGAAAAGCCGGACTCCCAGTTTCTGGAAAAACTTATCTTCGTGATGGTAAAACTGGTGAGCTTTTTGAGAATCCAATAACCATTGGATATATTTATATCATGAAGTTAATTCATTTAGTTGATGATAAGATTCATGCCCGTTCAACTGGTCCTTATTCTTTAGTTACCCAGCAGCCATTAGGTGGAAAAGCTCAATTTGGGGGCCAGAGATTTGGGGAGATGGAAGTTTGGGCTCTTGAAGCTTATGGTGCTGCTTATACTCTTCAAGAGATGCTAACTGTTAAATCTGATGATGTGGTGGGGCGAGTTAAGACTTACGAGGCAGTAGTAAAAGGAGAAAATATTCCTGACCCCAGTATCCCTGAATCGTTTAAAGTTTTAGTTAAAGAGATGCAAAGTCTTGGTTTAAGTGTTGATGTTTTATCATCCAAGGGTGAACAAATTGACTTAGTTGAACCGGAAGAAGATGTAAGCGCTAAAGCTGAAAAGTTAGGGTTAGATATTCGGGGCGAAGTTATTGAGAAAGAAGAAAGCATAAAAGAAGAATTTCAAGAAGTATAAGGGAGAAGAAGTTGATTGATATTAATAGCTTTGATGCCATAAGGATAGGCTTAGCTTCACCTAACCAAATTAGATCTTGGTCATACGGAGAAGTCAAAAGACCAGAAACAATAAATTACCGCACATTAAGACCGGAAAGAGATGGTCTTTTTTGTGAGAAGATTTTCGGACCAACTAAGGACTGGGAATGTTTTTGTGGGAAATATAAGAGAATTAGGTTTAAAGGGATTGTTTGTGAGCGTTGTGGGGTTGAAGTAACTCGCTCCCGAGTCCGAAGGGAAAGAATGGGGCATATTGAGTTAGCTGCTCCTGTGGCTCATATTTGGTACTTTAAAGGGATACCATCTCGAATGGGATACCTCCTAGATGTTTCCTCCAAGGATTTAGAGAAAGTCATTTATTTTGCTTCATATATCATTATTTCTGTTGATAAAGAGAAAAGAAAAAAAGACTTGCCTAGTTTGCGGGAAGAACTTAATAAAGAAATTGCTCAAATTAACAAGGAACAAGAGGAAAAAATAACGAAAATTTTAAAAGAAGCGGAAAAGAAAATTCAAGTTTTACAAAGTGAAGCTAAACAGTCTGAACCAATTAAGATTAAAGCTAATCCATCTTTTAAGTTAGAGATTAAAAAGATTGAGAAAGAAAGAAAAAATAAGGTAAGGGAAATTGAGAAAGAAACTGCAGAAAGAGTAAAGTGGCTTAACGATGTTTTTTTGGCATTCGAACGCCTCACTGAAAAGCAGCTTATCACAGATGAACATCTTTTTAGAGAGATGAGGTCAAGGTATGGAGATTACTTTAAAGGTGGGATGGGAGCTGAAGCAATCAAAGAGCTTTTAGAGCTGGTTGACCTTGAGAAAGAAAGTGAGGCTTTAAGGAAAGGAATAAAGCGATCCCGAGGTCAAAAGCGTAATCGTTCTATCAAACGCCTCAAGATTATCAGTGCTTTCTTAAAGTCAAAAAGCCGTCCTGAATGGATGATTCTTGATGTTATTCCAGTTCTTCCACCTGAAATTCGCCCAATGGTTCAGCTTGATGGTGGGAGGTTTGCTTCATCAGACTTAAATGACCTCTACCGTAGGGTAATTAATCGCAATAATCGATTAAAAAAACTACTTGATCTTGGTGCTCCTGAAATTATCGTTAATAATGAAAAGAGAATGCTCCAGGAGGCAGTCGATGCACTCTTCGACAATAGTCGTCGAGCACGTCCTGTTACAGGGACAGCAAATCGCCCCCTTAAATCATTAAGTGATATGCTTAAAGGGAAGCAAGGGAGGTTTCGTCAGAATCTTTTAGGTAAACGAGTTGATTATTCTGGACGTTCTGTGATAGTTGTTGGGCCTGAACTTAAACTTCATCAATGTGGCTTACCTAAGGTAATGGCTCTTGAGCTTTTCAAGCCATTTGTTATGAAGAGATTAGTTGAACTAGGTCATGCTCCAAACATCAAAAGTGCTAAGAGAGTAGTGGAGAGAGCTAAACCAATTGTTTGGGATGTTCTTGAAGAAATCATCCGAGACCAAGCTGTTCTTTTAAATCGGGCTCCAACTCTTCATCGCTTAGGAATTCAAGCTTTTGAACCTGTTTTAGTTGAAGGGAAAGCAATTCAAATTCATCCTTTAGTTTGTCCTGCTTTTAATGCTGACTTTGACGGTGACCAAATGGCAGTTCATCTTCCCCTTTCAAATAAAGCTCAAGCAGAGGCTAGGATTTTGATGCTTTCAATTAATAACATTCTCTCACCCGCTAACGGTAGACCTTTAGCTACTCCAACGCAGGATTTAGTTTTAGGTATTTTTTATCTTACCGCTGAGAGAGAAGATTCCTCTAATGGTAGGAAATGTTACTTCTTTTCCCCAGATGAAGCAATTATCGCTTATGAAAATGGGGAAATCGGGCTTCATAGAAAAATTTTGGTTAGAATGAATGGATTAAAAGGAGTTAAAGATAAAATTGAAACAACTGTAGGGAGAATTATTTTTAACCAGGCTCTTCCTGCAGAGTATGAGTTTATTAATAAGGAAATTACAAAGAAAGAGCTAGTTTCCTTGGTTGAAGATTGTTGTCGAAGATATGATAATGCTCGGGTTGCTGAGATTCTTGATTCTTTAAAGGAAATTGGTTTTCGTTATTCTACCTCTCCTGGTATAACCATTGGAGTTGATGATATGCTTATTCCACCTCAGAAGTGGGAAATAATTAATGCACCTGAGAGAGCAGTTGAAGAGATAGAGCTTCAATACCGGCGGGGTTTAATTACTGAGGAAGAAAGACGCCAAAGGGTAGTTAATATTTGGACTAAAGCAACTGAAGATGTTGCTGAAGTTATGGAGAAAAACTTTGATAAGTTCAATCCAATTTATTTAATGGCTAATTCAGGTGCTCGAGGCAACATAAAACAAATAAGACAGTTAGCTGGAATGAGAGGTTTGGTTGCTAACCCCAAGGGTGAAATTATTGACCGGCCAATTAAAGCTAATTTCCGTGAAGGACTTTCAGTTCTTGAGTACTTTATTTCAACTCATGGAGCGAGAAAGGGATTAGCTGATACTGCTTTGAGGACGGCTGATTCTGGTTATTTAACAAGAAGATTAATCGATGTTGCTCAAGATGTGATTGTTCGGGAAGTAGATTGCGGAACAAATGAAGGTCTTCCCATGCCAGTTTTTAATGAGGAAGATGAGCCTAATCGTAATTTGTTTGGGCGGGTGGCAATTGAACCAATTGTTCATCCTGAAACAGGAGAGGTGATTGTAGATACTAATCAGGTAATAGATGATGATGCTTTTGAGAAGATAATTCAATCGGGACTTCAAGAAGTAGTTGTTCGCTCTGTTTTAAATTGTCGTACTTCTTCTGGGGTTTGTCAGTTATGTTATGGCTGGAGTTTAGTTGACCGTTCTTTAGTTGAGTTGGGAGAAACAGTGGGGATCATTGCTGCTCAGTCCATTGGAGAGCCTGGCACACAGCTTACGATGAGAACTTTTCACACTGGTGGTGTTGCAGGTGAAGATATTACCCATGGATTGCCTCGAGTTGTTGAACTCTTTGAGGCACGGAAGCCAAAAGGACAAGCTTTAATGGCAGAGGTAAGTGGAATTGTTGAGATTAAAGAGGGAGAAAGATATCGAAAAATTATTATTCATACCAACGATGGGCGGGAAAGGGTTTATCAAGTTTCAATGCGGGCGAGACTAAAGGTTTCTAATGGTGATAAGGTTTTAGCTGGGAGCCAATTGACTGAAGGCTCTCTCAACCCTCAAGACATTTTGAGAGTTAAAGGGCTTCAAGCTGTTCAAATTTACTTGGTTGAAGAAGTTCAAAAAGTTTATAAGTCCCAAGGGGTTGAAATAAACAATAAACACATTGAGCTTATTATTAGACAAATGCTCCGAAGGGTTAGCGTGATTGAACCAGGCGATACTAATCTCCTCCCTGGACAGATAATTGATCGCTATAGCTTTGAAAAAGAAAATGAAAAGGTTTTGGCGGAGGGGGGAAAGCCGGCCACAGCTAAGCAAGTCCTTTTGGGTATTACAAAGGCAGCATTAGCTACTGAAAGCTTTTTATCGGCTGCTTCTTTCCAAGAAACAACTAGAGTTTTAACCGACGCTGCTATTAATGGAAAGGTTGATAATCTTTTAGGCTTAAAAGAGAATGTGATTATTGGTAAAGTAATTCCAGCTGGTACAGGTATGAAGTTGCGCCATAATATTTCAATTTATGTAGGGAGCAAGGTTGAAGAAGAAAAAGCCGTTGCTAAGAGTGACAATTTCTTAGTTGACTGGTTTGCTAGCCAAGGAAGGGTTGAGGGAGAGGCAGAGAAAGAAGAGAATCAAATTGAGGCTGAATTGAGGAAGAATTATAAAGAACTTCAGAATTCAGGTGAGTAATTTAAATTTTTGTTGACATTTCCTTTCTTTTTAAATAAAATTTAAATCTACGGCTTTTAAAAGATAACTTTTGTAAGCTTGTTTTTTTAAAGTTCACCAGCTCAAGAAGTTATTGAGTTGGTGAAATTTATGAAGGGGAGGGAATGAATAAGGGAGAAAGTGCCAACTATAAATCAGTTAATTAAAAGAGAAAGAGGGAAAACAAAGTGGAAAACGAAGACACCAGCTTTAAATGGTTGTCCTCAGAGGAGAGGAGTTTGTGTTCGGGTTTATACAACAACTCCTAAAAAACCAAATTCAGCTTTGCGGAAAGTAGCTCGAGTTAGATTGACAAGCGGTATGGAGGTAACTTCTTATATTCCAGGAGTTGGGCATAATCTTCAAGAACATTCTATTGTTTTAATTAGAGGTGGTCGAGTAAAAGATTTACCAGGTGTCAGATATAAAGTGATTAGAAATGTTTATGATGCAGCTGGAGTTGAAGGTAGAAAAAAATCAAGGTCTAAATATGGAGCCAAAATAGAAAAATCTTAAGGTGAGATAGAGATGCCAAGAAAAGGTCCAGTTACTAGAAGAGAAATTGCCCCTGACTTAATTTATGGTGATATTTTGGTTGCAAGATTAATTAACCAAATTTTAAGGAAAGGAAAGAAAGGTTTAGCTGAAAAGATAGTTTACGAAGCTTTAGATTTAATCAAAGAGAAAGCTAAGGAAGATCCCTTAGTTGTTTTAAGAAAGGCAGTTGAAAATTCTCGTCCTTTACTTGAGGTGAGACCAAGGAGAGTAGGAGGGGCAACTTATCAAGTTCC
The DNA here is from genome assembly GCA_015711795.1 of Candidatus Geothermocultor quzhuomuensis. Lineage (GTDB taxonomy): Bacteria > Actinomycetota > Aquicultoria > Geothermocultorales > Geothermocultoraceae > Geothermocultor > Geothermocultor quzhuomuensis. The sequence goes on along the minus strand of JACVJC010000016.1, from coordinate 2,444 downwards.
GGTTGAGGTTGAGAGTTGGCGCGGAACAACCCTTTCTTTAAGATGGATTGTTCAAGCGAGCAAAGAAAAAGGTGGAGCAAAAATGGCTCAAAGGCTAGCTAATGAAATACTTGATGCAGCTCAAGGAACAGGGACGGTTATTAAAAGAAAAGAAGATTTACATAAAATGGCTGAGGCAAATCGAGCTTTTGCTCATTATAGATGGTGATAAAGATGAGAAAAAAATATCCATTAGAAAAAATTAGAAATATTGGAATTATGGCTCACATTGATGCGGGTAAGACAACTACAACTGAGCGTATTTTATATTATACTGGTCGTGTTCATCGGATTGGTGAAGTTGATGAGGGCTCAGCGACCATGGACTTTATGCCTCAAGAGCAAGAAAGGGGCATTACTATTACTTCAGCTGCTACTACTTGTTATTGGAAAGAACATCGAATAAATATTATAGATACACCAGGGCACGTGGATTTCACAGTTGAAGTAGAACGTTCTTTAAGGGTTCTTGATGGTGCGATTGCTATTTTCTGTGCAGTTGGAGGAGTTGAACCTCAATCAGAAACAGTCTGGCGTCAAGCTGATAAATATCAAATTCCTCGGATTGCTTATGTTAATAAAATGGATAGAACAGGAGCGGATTTTTATAGAGTCGTTGAGATGTTGAAAACTCGATTAGGAGCTCAACCTGTTCTTATTCAGCTTCCATTGGGTAAAGAAGAAAATTTTGAAGGGGTTATTGATTTAATTAAAATGAAAGCAATATTTTGGCTTGATGATTTAGGAACTCAATATGAAGAAAGAGAAATCCCCAAAGATTACCAGGTTTTAGCTCAAGAATATCATCACATTTTACTTGAAACTTTAGCAGAATTTTCCGATGAATTAATGGAAAAATATTTGGAAGATAAAGAAATTACTGAAAGAGAGATAAAGAAAGTGCTCAGAGCGGAAACCTTAAAAGCTACAATTACACCAGTTCTCTGCGGAGCTTCTTTTAAGAATAAAGCAGTTCAACCTCTTCTTGATGCTATTGTTGAATTTCTTCCTTCTCCTCTTGATGTTCCCCCAGTTAAAGGGGTTAATCCTTTGACTCACCAAGAAGAGGTGAGAAAGCCTTTAGATGATGAGCCTTTTAGTGCTTTAGCCTTTAAAATTATGGTTGACCCATATGTTGGGAAGTTAACATTTTTCCGGGTTTATTCTGGGACCCTAAAGGCTGGTTCTTATGTCTTAAATGCTTCTCGAAATGTCCAAGAAAGAGTGGGACGGATTTTACAAATGCATGCTAACCATCGAGAAGAAAAAACAGAGGTAAGGACAGGTGACATTGTTGCTGTTGTTGGTTTAAAGGTTACATCAACCGGTGATACCTTAACAGATTTATCAAATCCTATTTTATTAGAATCTATGACTTTCCCTGAGCCAGTAATCTCGGTTGCGATTGAACCTAAAACTCAAGCTGATCAAGAAAAATTAAGTATTGCTTTAGCAAAGTTAGCGGAAGAAGATCCTACTTTTAAAGTTCAGTTTGATTCAGAGACGGGTCAAACAATTATTTCGGGGATGGGGGAACTTCACCTTGAAATTATAACTGACCGATTAGTTAGGGAATTTCGAGTTGGAGCTAATATTGGACGACCCCAAGTTGCTTATCGTGAAACAATAATGCGCCCCGTCTCTAATGTTGAAGGTAGATATATTCGGCAAACAGGTGGTCGTGGTCAGTATGGTCATGTGGTTATTAGTATTGAGCCCAATCCTGAAAAAGGTTTTGAATTTATTAATCAAATAGTTGGTGGAGCAATTCCTAAAGAATATGTACCAGCCATTGAAAAGGGAGTGAGGGAAGCAATGGAATCAGGAGTTTTAGCTGGTTACCCTACGGTTGATATTAAGGTCATTTTATCTGATGGTTCTTATCATCCTGTTGATTCTTCAGATTTAGCCTTTAAAATTGCTGGTTCATTAGCGGTTAAAGAGGCTCTTCGCAAGGCACATCCTATTTTGCTTGAGCCAATTATGCGAGTGGAGGTCGTTACTCCAGAAGGATTTATGGGAGAAACTTTGAGTGATTTAAACTCTCGAAGAGCAAAAATTGAGGGGATGGAGAAAAGAGGAAATACTCAAATAATTAAATCTTTTGTTCCCCTCGCTGAAATGTTTGGATATGCGACAGATTTGCGCTCTTTGACTCAGGGGAGAGCTACCTTTACGATGCAGTTTGAGAAATACGAGCCAGTTCCAACAAATATTGCTCAGGAAGTTTTAGAAAGAGCCCAAGGTGAAGGAAAGCTCGCTGTAAGTTAAGTTTAAGAATCAAAAAAGTTCACTTTTAAAACAGGGGGTAAAAGATGGCAAAGAAAAAATTTGAAAGGACTAAACCTCACTTAAATGTGGGAACCATTGGCCATGTTGACCATGGTAAAACAATGCTCACAGCA
>JACVJC010000015.1 GCA_015711795.1 Candidatus Geothermocultor quzhuomuensis | reverse complement strand
GCACCTCGATGTCGGCTCATCGCATCCTGGGGCTGGAGCAGGTCCCAAGGGTTGGGCTGTTCGCCCATTAAAGCGGTACGCGAGCTGGGTTTAGAACGTCGTGAGACAGTTCGGTCCCTATCCGCCGTGGGCGCAAGAGACTTGAGGAGAGTCGTCCCTAGTACGAGAGGACCGGGATGAACGGACCTCTGGTTTACCAGTTGTCACGCCAGTGGCATTGCTGGGTAGCTACGTCCGGAAGGGATAAGCGCTGAAGGCATCTAAGCGTGAAGCCCTCTCCAAGATTAGGTCTCTCACCTCACTTAAGAGGGTAAGACTCCAGGTAGACTACCTGGTTGATAGGCCGCAGGTAGAAGCTCGGTAACGGGTGAAGCCAAGCGGTACTAATCAGTCGAGGGCTTAACTTTGGATATGAGTAAAATTGGATACCGCTATGCAGTTTTGAAGGCACAAAAGTAATTAACAATTGAAAATTAATAATTGAGAATTAAGTTTGCTGGTGCCCATAGAGAGGGGGAAACACCCGGCTCCATTCCGAACCCGGAAGTTAAGCCTCTCTTCGCCGATGGTACTGCTCTGGCAACGGAGTGGGAGAGTAGGGCGGTGCCAGCATTTTTAATTTTGGTATTTTAATGAGCGGAAGAGGTTAGACTCTAGCTTGTTTAAATGGGAGCTTAATGATAAAAGATGTACCTTTTCCAAGAGCGCTTGTAACATTGATTGAGCCATTATGCAGGTCAACGATTTTTTTGGCTATCGATAATCCTAACCCAAAACCTGGCACTTTTGTCTTTGAGCGAGATTGCTCTACCCGATAAAATCGGTCAAAGATGTGAGGGATATCCTTTTTATCAATACCAATGCCTGTGTCTTTTATCTCAACCACCACGTTTTTGTGGTCTTCTCTTGTAATCACAGCAACCCTTCCTTTCCTAGGAGTGTACTTGACTGCGTTATCAAGAAATATCGTCATTAATTTTTCTAAACTCTTGGAATCACCTTCGACAAAATGCTTCTTAGCTTCAATTGCAATGGTAACACCTTTTCTCTTGGCGAGTGGCTGCACTGATTTATAAGCATGATTGATTGCTTCTGCAATATCTACCTCGCTGAAAGTTGTAAGGCTTTCATTCTTCTCATTTTGAGCTAGACTCAAGAGATCATCCGTTAACTTCTGTAAGTTATCGATATCCTCAAGGCTGCTTTTTAAAACTTTTACTGCCTCTTTCATTGTCATTTTCTTTTCTCTCAAAGCTACCTCAATTGAGGTTTTTAGAGCAGCCAATGGAGTCCTCAGTTCATGTGAAGCATCGGATACAAATCTTTTCTGTTCCTCCATGGCTTCCTCAATAGGTTTTAGTGTTTTTCCAGCTAGGAAATATCCAGCGGCTCCCGAGAGGATCAATATCACTCCATTAATATAGAAAAGAATAATTAACACCCTTTTTTTAGCAAACTCCAAATCTTCTGCAAAGAAATGGGGTCTCATAGGCATTGGGGGTGGAAGTCTCATTCCTTCCGCTCGCAAACGATATTCAATCCTGTTAAATCTTCTTCCAAGCTCAAAAGCTATGCTATGGTAAATCATAAAACTAAAAATAAGACTAATAAACATAATGATAAGTAAATACCAGGTAGTCAGTTTAAAGCGAGCTGAACGAAACATATTAATCGTCACCAACTTTATAGCCAAATCCCCTCACCGTATGAATAAGGGGAGGCTTGTTTTTAAACGGTTTATCAACTTTTTTTCTTAAATAGCCGATGTAAACCTCAACAGTATTAGGTAGTATATCAGCATTAAAATCCCAAACATGATTGATAATTTGGTCCTTAGTAAGGGTCACCCCTTTGTGTTTTAAAAGATATTCAAGAAGAGCGAATTCTTTTTTTGATAACTTAATAGGTTTTCCTGCCCTTTTGACCTCAAAAGTTAATGTATTAAGAGTTAAGTCGCCTGCCTTTAAAGTAGTTCCCAAACTTTCTTTAGGTCTTCTTGTTATTGCTCTTATTCGTGCCAAAAGTTCTTCAAAGGAAAATGGTTTAACTAAATAATCATCAGCTCCAGCATTTAATCCTTCGACTTTTTCATGGAGCTGACCTTTGGCAGTAAGGATAAGAATGGGAGTGTGGATATTTTTGCTTCGTAACCTTTTGCAAATCTCTATGCCATTTATTTTAGGTAACAGAAGGTCTAAAACAATAATGTCATAGTCTTCAGTTGCAGCTAAATCAAAGCCATATTCTCCATCATAAGCAACATCAACAGCATAGGATTCTTGCTCCAGCCCTTTTTTAATAGAATTAGCAATTTTATGTTCGTCTTCAATAACTAGAATTCTCATTTTTACCTTTTATTATATATTAGTTATATATTAGCTTGCTGAGGAAAAGCTGAGAAAAGCGTAATCGTTCACTACTCACAAAACAAAAATTGCTTTAATAAAACATTCTTTTAAGAAAATTTTTTCATGGTTTACCATTAACCATGTCTGCCAATAACTTTACCCTAGAGATGGCAGACAGGATGGCTTTGCTTTAAGCACAGCAGGAATAAAAGGCAAAAATAGGGAAAAGAAAACGGAAAAAATAAATTAGGAATAACCTCAGGAAGATTGGTTTATTCTCCATAGCCTTTGGCAACAGAAGGTGGTGGAGGCGGCGGGAATCGAACCCGCGTCCGCAAATAAACCTACAAGAGAATCTCCGAGCGCAGCCCTTGTTTAATTTCGTTACTTGACTTCCCAAGGGCAGGATTCAAATAACTAGCCTCAATTCAACTTCCTTTCAAGTTCCTTGAGGCAAAAACTTGAAAGTATCTGCCTTAATGACGCCTTACCTTAAGCTGACAGAAAAACTTAAGGGGACGTGGCTACTATTTAAGCAGCCAAAGCATAAGATTCGTTGGCGCTTAAATGCGCTTGGAAGTTTGTTACGAGGTTCTTCCAACCCGGCTCGCTTCTCTTGCTTGCTTATCTGCGTCGAAACCAATCGCCCCCAATCTTTTCTTGATTGTGACTCGTTACTCATTTTAATGATTTTACGAGTCACGGAACATGAATCACAGCTCACAGTTATTTTTTACTGAGCGTGCGTTCTTTAAGAGTTCTTTCTAATTCACGCTGGGCTGTTTTTTCAGCTATTTTCCTTCTTTTATCATAAAGCTTTTTGCCCTTGGCTAAACCCAGCTCAATCTTAGCCACTTTGCCTTTAAAATAAACTTTTAAGGGAACAAGAGTATATCCTTTTTCCTTAGTTTTCCCAATCAGTTTTTTAATCTCATATTTATGAAGAAGTAACTTCCGTACCCTTTTTGGTTGGGGATTAAAAGCGCTTCCTTTTTCAAAAGGACTAATATGCATATTATAAATGAATACTTCTCCTAACTTTACTTGGGCATAACTATCTTTTAAAGAGACTTTTCCTTCCCGAAGCGACTTCACCTCCGAACCTTCTAAAGAAATTCCAGCTTCATAGGCCTCTTCGATAAAATAGTCATAATAAGCTTTTTTGTTAGTTGCAACAACTTTTTCCACTTTTATATTATATCATATCTTAAAGATAAATTTTTTGCTTGAACTGCTTGAAATTTAAATTTTGGTTTAAGGATTGTGGTTTTGCATATCGGTTTAGATAAAGTGACAATCTGGTTTTATTAAAGCTTTTATTTTGGTCAATGCTCAACTGGTGGTTTAAGTCCAATTGATTCCAGTTCATCGAGGATTGAAGTCATAGAAAGATTCCCGCTCAATCTGACTTGGTCATTTATTGTTACAATAGGCAACTGAACCTGACCAGTCAGAGCTAAAAACAAAATTTCCTTGTAGGCATCAATTTCAGGTGAAAGAAAAATATCAATAAACTTCACTTCAACCTGGTCTCCGTACTTCTGCTTAAGAATTGAAGCGAGTTCAGCTACATATTCTTCAATCTTTCCAAATGATCCACAAATGTTACAATGAGAACTTGGGATTTCCACTGCTGCCGTTCCAAAGATCTTTATATAATATTTTCCTGCAAAATTTTCCTTTTCCATTTTTACTTCCTTACTCTTTTAAAAATTGCCCATATTGTAATTTAAATAATATGACAAGGCAAGACTATATTGGGAAATTTTTCCTTACTGAATTCCTGAGGCAAGTTTCTCTAAGATTTCTTTAAGATTCTTGATAGTAAGATTGGCCACTCATATCTTCAAGAAGCTTGATGGTTTCAAGGGCTTCTTTTTCTTCAAGAAGTCTGATTGCAAAGCCAGCATGAACTATTACATAATCGCCTACTTTAGCTTCAGGAAGCATGGTTAAACCTGCTTCTTTGACCACACCCCCAAAGTCAACCTCAGCTATAGGCATTCCGACTAAATCCTTTATCTTAATAATCTTGCCTGGAACTCCTAGACACATCCTGCACCCCCTTAATTAATATCAGCTAATTACTAAGATTACTTTTTAAATTGAAAAAAATTATATCAAAAAAAAATAAACCTTGTCATCTCATTTTAAGTCTCCATAACATTTGAACTTCTCAAACTTCAACCCTTACTCTAACCTATCTTTTCTCCTTCTATCATTTAAGACTGTTGGATGAAGAAAGACGGAAAAATATAAATGGGGAAAGCCGACTGAGTAGTTGTGCACAATTGGAGCTTAAGCGAGAGCCAAAAAATTATTTTTCAGCTTTTTCTCAGCTTTTTCTTTTAAATTTATTTCCATGGAAGAAGAAATAGGCAATCAACTACTAAAAGAGAGAAAGAATATTAAAAAAAGCAAAATGGGGACAAAAGCTTTAATGGTTATTTTGTCAGTGATTGCTTTTTTCTCTTTCGCATTTGTCGCATACAATATTTGGTTTAAAAAAACTGACGCCCAAAGGGGAGAGACTCAAACGGTTAAAGTTGTTAGAGGCGACATCACCCCGACTTTAGCTGTTACTGGAATAGTGGAATCGCAAAACAAAGTGACATTAAATTTCGAAGTTAGCGGGAAGCTGACCGAAGTTAAAGTAAAAGTTGGCGATAAAGTTAAAGTAGGACAAGTACTAGCAAGGATTGATGATAAAAACTTAAAAAGACAGGTCGCCATCGCTAGAGCAAACCTTTATAGTGCCAATGCCAAATTGAGTCAGCTTAAAGCTGGGACAAGCTCTGAAGACATCAAAGTTCAAGAAGTCTCAGTAAATAATGCTTTAAAAGAGCTCAATAAAGCTAAGAGTGATTTAGATAAACTTCAACACAATTCATCTGCAACCAAAGAAGAAATTAGGGCTGCTCAAGACAAGGTTGACTATGCTCAAGGACAATATGATTTAGCTGTAGCCCAACTTGAAGCAAAAAAAGCTGGGTCTTCAAGTTATGACATTGATATTCAAGAAGCTTTAGTTATTCAAGCTAAAGAGAACTACGAGGAAGCTTTAGATAATTTAGCTAAAGCAACACTTGTCTCCCCGATTGCTGGTACTGTCCTAGCGGTCAATGCCAGCGTGGGCGAACAAGTTAGCGCTGGTTCTCAGGCAAGTGTAAGCTCAGCCGCTACCAGTGCCTCTTCAAGCTCAAATGATTTTATTGTCATTGCTGATTTAGAAAATCTTCAAGTCAAAGCTTCAGTTGACCAGGTGGATATTCCAAAAGTAGCTAAAGGCCAAAGTGTTTCTATTAGCTTGGACGCTTTACCTGATAAAGAATTTAAAGGAAAGGTTATTTTTGTCGACCCTAATCCACTAAGTAGTCAGGATGTAATTACTTACAACATTATTGTCTCTATTGAAAAGCCTGATCCGAAAATTCAACTTGGTATGACTGCCAATTTGAAGATTGATTTGGGACGGAGAGAGAATGTCTTGGTCGTGCCCAATCTGGCTCTCCGTTCGGTAGAAGGACAGAAGGTTGTGAGTAAGCTGATTGACGGAACTCCTACTGATATCCCGGTGGAAGTTGGTCTTTCCGATGACGATAATACTGAGATTACCAGTGGGCTTTTGGAAGGTGATGAAATTGTGATAAGTCTGTTTTTAAGTACTGGTCAGCAATCTAGCATAGAGAAGCGAATGGGCGTGCCTGGTATGGGACTGATGTTTGGGAGGTAGAAATCATGATTAATGGTAAGACGATTATTAAGACTATTGGACTGACAAAAATATATGGTTCTGGAGAAACAGCAGTTAAAGCTCTCCAGAATGTTATGTTAACCGTTTGTGAAGGGGAATTCGTAGCGATTATGGGACCCTCTGGCTCGGGGAAATCGACTTTATTGCACCTTCTGGGCTGCCTCGACCAGCCGACTAGCGGGCATTATCTCTTAGATGGTGTCGTTGTTGGCGAACTCGACGATGACCAACTAGCGGAGATACGCAATGAAAAAATTGGCTTTGTTTTTCAGCAGTTTAATCTTTTACTTAGGACATCTGCACTTGATAATGTAATTTTGCCGTTGACATATGGACCGAGAAAGACTCGAGACGTGCGAGGCAAGGCTCTTGAGGTGTTACGCGCAGTCGGCCTTGAGCATAAAGTGGGTTCTATGCCCAATGAACTATCCGGAGGACAGCAGCAGCGAGTTGCCATCGCCCGCGCTTTAGTTAATAATCCTTCCATTATCTTAGCCGATGAGCCCACTGGGAATTTAGATACCAAATCTGGTAATGAGATTATGACTATCTTCAAAAAGCTAAACCAGGAAGGCAAAACGGTAATTTTAATAACCCATGAGAAGCATATTGCTGACTACGCTAAAAGAATCATTCATCTCCAAGACGGAAAGGTCATAAGCGATGAAAAAGTAGTAAACCATTAAGATTTAAAAGACAGCCCAGACCAACTGGATTAGGTAGGAGAGAAGGAATGAACATCATTAAAAACATTAAAATTGCCTGGCGGGGGTTATCAGCTAATAAGATGCGCTCTGGTTTAACTATGCTCGGTATCATGATTGGCGTGGGGGCAGTAATTGCTATGATTTCAGTCGGCAACGGTGCAACTGCATCTGTGACTAGTAGAATCCAATCGCTTGGTTCAAACCTGCTTATGATAATGCCTGGTAGCGCTGGCATAGCCTTTGGTGGAGCCCGTCAAGCAGCTGGCACAGCAACAACGCTTACCAATGATGATGCAGATGCCATTACCAAAGAAGTACCGACTGTGGAAATGGTCTCGCCCGAGTTTAGCGGTTCTGCTCAGGTTGTATATTTAAATCGAAATGTGAACACCAGGATTACAGGTGTGGTTCCCGAATATCAAGAGGTTCATAATTCTAACGTAGCTTTTGGCGAGTTTATTCGACCTGAAGACCAAAACGCTCAAAGCAGAGTAGCTGTTTTAGGTCAAAATGTGGTCAGCGACCTCTTCTCTCAGGGGGATAGCCCCATCGGCAAGACCATCAAGATTAAAAATTTACCTTTCTTAGTAATTGGCATCATGGAGAAAAAAGGTCAGGCTGGTTTTCAAAACCTTGACGACCAAGTCTTTATTCCTCTTTCCACTGCCCAAAAAAGGCTTTTTGGTTCAGATAACCTCCAGTCTATCAGTATTAAGGTAAAAAATGAAGACGAAATGGAGCTAGCAGCTAACCAAATTAGCACTCTCTTGTTGCACCAGCATAAAATAGATAACCCCAACAATGCAGATTTTCGCATTATGAATCAGACTGATATTTTAAGTACGATGACCCAGGTAAGTGCGACGTTCACTATGTTGCTGGGAGGCATTGCTGCTATCTCTCTCATCGTTGGAGGCATCGGGATTATGAATATTATGCTGGTTTCGGTAACGGAAAGAACGCGGGAAATTGGCTTGAGAAAAGCAGTCGGCGCCAAGCGGAAAGACATCCTCGGGCAGTTTCTCACCGAATCTGTGGTCTTGAGTTTGTTGGGCGGGAGCATGGGGCTTCTCCTTGGTTTTATCGGGAGTTATATCTTTTCAATCATTGGTGGTTGGCCCTTTGTCGTATCGATGACCTCAGTTCTTCTCGCTTTTTTATTTTCAGCTGCGGTTGGGATATTCTTTGGCATCTATCCAGCGAGACGAGCTTCTCTCTTAAGTCCGATTGAGGCTTTGAGGTATGAGTAAATTTTAAAGAGGGGAATTTTGTTATGAAAAGTAAGGGAATGTTAGCAGTAATATTGATAGTTGCATTTTTAGCGGTTGCAGGAGGTTCATTTTGGCTTGGCATGAAGTATCAAGAGCAAAGTTTTATTAATCAAATGCGGCAGCGGTTTGGCAATAGAGTAGAGGGTTTCCAGCAGAGGATGCCGGGAATGTTTGGAGGAGAACAGCCGGGAGCAGGAAGGAACCAAGTAGGTCAAGCTAACATAGTGGGGAAGGTGGATAAAGTTAGTGGGGATACCATCACTATGACTACCCGTATGGGCTCTATCAAAATAAAAATTCCTGCTAATGTTGTGGTTAAAAAAGCTGGCTTGGGGAGCCTTGATGATATTAAAGCAGGAGCAAAAGTTCTCGTAGAAGGGGAGCATGACAAAGACGGAAACATTGAAGCCAGAGAAATTATGATTATATCGTTATCAAAGAACTGATTTAGAAAGTAGGGAGGTGATTTCAAATGCTAAGTTTAGCTGTTGTTGGTAGGGGTGGAGCTTTTATCCATCATCCATTTCCGTTTTTCTTTTTCAAATTCCTTCTCCTTTTCATAGTGGTATTTCTTATAGTTTTCCTGATTGTAAAGCTATTTACTTCCAAAAAGGCAATACATTATATTTCGGGAAATAAAGCGCTTGATATTCTTAAGGAACGATATGCTAAAGGCGAGATAAATGAAAAAGAATTCAAGACTATGAAAAAGAACATTCTTGATTGATTTTGTCAATCTTTTTTGTAAATGTCTTTTGTCTGCCAGCGCCAGGCGCTGGCAGACAGCTTTTCGATTATTGAAATCGAAGATTTAATAAAAAACTTCATTAACAATATCTTTTTGATATTGCTCTTAACTTTGAAAAATTTGAATAAACCTTTTTAACGGGATAAAATGTCATAAAGTGACCTCTTCTGTCTTGTAATGCTGGAAACAGCTGTTTAAAATTCTTACAGTGTTATATAAGCTAAGTAAGTTTGCGTGGGGTGTAGTTTGAGAAGGAAAGTAAAGGTTATTACTGATGCTATGGGAGGGGATTTTGCTCCTTTTGAGGTAATAAAGGGTGCCCTTTTAGCTTTGGCTGAAAATAAAAATCTCGAGATTGTTTTGGTTGGTAGGTTTGAGGAGATAAAGAAAGAGTTAGGAACAGAAAATAAAAGGATTACGATTGAGAGAGCTGAGGAAGTAATTGAAATGGATGAACCTCCGACTCAAGCAATCAAGTCTAAGCTGAGGTCATCAATTGTTATTGGGACAAGAATGGTTAGAGAGGGGAAAGGAGATGCCTTTGTTTCAGCAGGAAACACTGGCGCTGTAGTGGCTGCCTCTCTTTTAAATATTGGAAGAATTAAAGGAATTTCTAGGCCAGCTATTGGCATTGTCATTCCTACTCCAACTAGACCAGTGGTCTTAATTGATGCAGGAGCTAATGCAGACTGTAAACCAGAAAATCTTTACCACTTTGCTCTTTTGGGCAAAGTTTATATCCAAAGTCTCCATAGTGTTTCCCAACCCAAAATTGGTCTTTTAAACATCGGTGAAGAAAAAGGAAAAGGGAATGAACTTACTAAAGAAGCTTATAAACTTTTAGAAAGCTCAAATCTCAATTTTATTGGCAATATTGAGGGAGGAGAAATTTTTCAAGGCAAGGCTGATGTAGTCGTTTGTGATGGTTTTACTGGGAATGTAATTTTAAAAGTCGCTGAAGGCTTAGCTGAAACTTTAATGGCTGAGGTTAAAGAAGCTGTAGGTAGTACTCTTTTCTCAAAAATTGGTGGGCTCTTAGTTAAACCTTCCTTTAAAAAGCTAGCTCAGAGGCTAAGTTATGATGAATATGGAGGAGCAAAGTTACTTGGAATTAATGGAGTAGTTGTTATTTCCCACGGTAAGTCAAATGCCAAGGCAATTAAAAATGCAATTCAATTTAGCTATGAGACAGTTAAAAATGAGGTTGTGGCAAAGATAAAGGAAGAGTTAAAAACTTTTAATTAAATTTTTTATTTTCTTGATATGCCACTTTAAGATTTTTATAATATTACTAGGATAACTAGGATAAATTAATTTTAACTCCCTTTCCTTTGAAAAATTTTGTTAAATGGATTTTAAAAGTAAGTTTAATTTTTAAAGCCGCGGTGGCGGAGTTGGTAGACGCGCGTGGCTTAGGACCACGTCCGCTTTGGTGGGTGGGAGTTCGAATCTCCCCCGCGGCACCACTTTGAATTAAAGTTGGAGTTTGTTTCCGATTTATCTCTCTTTATTTAAGTTATTTAAAGCTAACTGCCTTTTTGTCCTTACCTAATTGTAAGCAGAAGTCTGAAGGCAAGGCTAAAGTTAAAAAGGTGGAAGTAAATCAAAGAGAGTAAATAGATTAGGCAAAACTAAACAACTTTGTTTATTGAGATATTTTGTCACCTTTTGTAAAATTAGAATACTTTAAAAGGCTAAAAAGCAAATCGAGAGGTAAGATAGCAAACTTATTGAGAAGGGAAAATTTTGAAAGTATCAACTAGAGAATTAAAGAGAGAGAAAAATAAGGTTTTATTAAAGATAGAAGTTCCCTTTAAGGACACTTTGCCTTTCATTAAAAATGCCTATAAAAGAATTAGGGCTAAAGTTATCATCCCGGGATTTCGAAAAGGGCACGTTCCCGAAAAAGTTATTGATTCTAAGATTGGAAAGGCTGTTGTTTACGAGGAAGCACTTCGTGAAGCTTTACCTCACTTTTACACTCTTGCATTAGAAAAAAATAAAATTAAAGCAATTGCACAGCCTGAAGTAGAAGTGATTCAATTTGAGGAGGAAAAACCGTTAATTTTTAAAGCTAAAGTCGAAGTTAAACCCAAGTTCAAGATCGGGAATTACAAAGGGATAGAGGCTGAAAAGATTTCTGATAGAGTAACGGAAAAAGAAATAGATATAAAAATTGATGAGTTAAGAGAAAAATTTTCTAATTTAAAAGTTGTTAATAAACCTTTAAAAAAGGGATATTTTGCTTTAATCAGCTTTCAAGGATTTGTGGATGGCAAGCCTTATAAAGAATCCTCGGCTGATGATTTTCTCTTTGAGGTTGGCAAAGGAGTTCTTCATAAAGATTTTGAAAAGCATTTAATTGGAGCAAGGAAAGGAGAAACGCGAGAATTTTCACTCAAAGCCTCAGATAATCATCATGTTAAGGAAATAGCTGGGAAAGAGGTTAAATATAAAGTGACAATTAAAGAAGTAAAGGAAAAGATTCTTCCTGAATTAAATGATGCATTTGCTAAGCAAGTTGGAGATTTCAAAAGTTTAAAGGAGTTAAGAAAGCATTTAAAAGAAAAACTCAAAGAAGCAAAGAAGGAGTTAGCTGATTTAGAATTTAGATATGAGGTTATGAAAAAACTAACTGATGGGATTAATTTAGAAGTGCCTCAAGTTCTTGTTGAAAGGCAAATGGATAAAATGATGAATAGCTTCGAGCTAAATCTTAAAGTCCAAGGGGTTGAAATGATGGATTACTTAAAGCGGATTGGGAAAGAACCTTTAGAATATCGAGAAAGCTTTCGGAAAGATGCTGAAGCGAGAGTTAAAAATGAGTTAGTTTTAGAAGAGATTGCTGAGAGAGAAAAGTTAAAAGTGACACCAGAAGAAATTGAAAAAGAAATTGAAAAGACAGCCCAATACTATGGACAGGATAAGGAGGCACTAAAAAATTACATAGAAAAAAGTGGTAACCTAAAAGGCTTAGAATATGATATTCTTTTAAAGAAGGCATTAGATTTAGTTATTAAAGAAGCAAAGCCTTTACCTAAAACAAGACAATCTGTGAGGGGGAAAGGGAAATGAATGGTTTAATACCCATTGTTATTGAACAAACAAGCCGAGGCGAAAGATCCTACGACATTTATTCAAGACTCTTAGCGGAAAGGATTGTTTTTCTCGGGAGTGAAATTGATGACCATATTGCTAACTTAGTCATTGCTCAGCTTCTCCATTTGGAATCAGAAGACCCGGAAAAAGATGTTTTTCTATATATTAATTCACCAGGTGGTCTTATTACTTCAACTTTAGCAATTTATGATACAATGCAGTATATTAAAAATGATGTTTCCACAATTTGTATTGGGCAAGCCGCTAGTGGAGCAGCTGTTCTTTTAGCGGCTGGAACAAAGGGGAAAAGATCAGCTCTTCCAAATTCTAGAGTGTTGATTCATCAACCTCACGGAGGAGCAACGGGGCAAGCAGTCGATGTTGATATTCAAGCTCGGGAGATATTAAGGATGAGAAATTTACTTGACGAAATTATGGCTAAGCATACAGGTCAACCCATTGAAAAGATACATCGTGATACTGACCGAGATTTTATTATGACAGCTAAAGATGCTAAGGAATATGGTATTATCGATGAAGTAGTGACTCAAAAGAAGTAGGAGGAAATAAGATGGTTCGCTTTGGTGAAGCTGAAAACTTAAAGTGTTCCTTTTGTGGAAAATCACAAAGACAAGTAAGAAAGCTTATTGCTGGTCCCGGCGTATATATCTGTGATGAGTGTATTGACTTGTGTAATGAAATTTTGGAAGAGGAATTGGAAGCTGAAGCTGAAATTAAATTTGAGGAACTGCCGAAGCCAAAAGAGATTTATAATTTTCTAAATCAGTATGTAGTGGGGCAGGACAGAGCCAAGAAAACTTTGGCAGTTGCAGTTTATAATCATTATAAGAGAGTTCAAAAAGGTTTCAGAAAAAGTAGCGATGACCTTGAACTGCAAAAGAGCAACATTCTTCTTTTAGGACCGACAGGTTGCGGGAAAACCCTTTTAGCTCAAACTTTAGCAAAGATGTTAAATGTTCCTTTTGCTATTGCTGATGCCACTTCTTTAACGGAAGCTGGTTACGTTGGGGAAGATGTTGAAAATATCTTATTAAAATTGATTCAAGCAGCTGATTATGATGTTAAAAGAGCTGAGATGGGAATCGTTTACATTGATGAAATTGATAAAATTGCCCGAAAGTCTGAAGGACCTTCTATTACTAGGGATGTCTCTGGAGAAGGTGTTCAACAAGCTCTTTTGAAGATTTTAGAGGGAACTATAGCTAACGTTCCCCCCCATGGTGGACGAAAGCATCCTCATCAGGAGTTTATCCAGATAGACACGACCAATATTCTCTTTATTACAGGTGGAGCTTTTGTTGGGTTGGAGAAGATAATTGAGCAAAGAATTGGGGAAAAAAGAATTGGTTTCGGTGCTAATGTTAAAAAGAGGGAAGAAAAACCAATTGGAGAAATTCTTTCCCAAGTCTTACCAGAGGATTTAATCAAATATGGGATGATTCCAGAATTTGTTGGTCGAGTCCCAGTAGTTACAGCAGTTGATAATCTTAACTCAGAGGATTTAGTTAAGATTTTAACTGAGCCCAAGAATGCTTTAATTAAACAATATAAGAAAATCTTTAGTTATGATGGAGTTGAGCTTATCTTTACGGATGAGGCTCTTACATTTATTTCAAAGAAAGCCTTAAAAAGAGCAAGTGGAGCAAGAGGATTACGAGCAGTTTTAGAGGAAGCCTTACTTAATGTTATGTATGAGATTCCCTCTATTAAGGGAGTTAAAAAATGCGTAGTCACTAAAGAAGTGCTAGAAAATAATCTTCCACCAACTCTAATTAAAGAGAATGAAGGCGTTATCTCCCTTTAAGAAAAGATCTTTCCTGACTCAAAATTTAATTGAACTTACTTGCCCTTTTTCATTTAATAATTTAAGGCAAAATACCCTCGGCTAAAGGTTGGTTTGAGTAGTGAGAAGATTGATGACAGATTTACCTAAAGCATATAACCCTTCGATAGTAGAAAAAAAGTGGTCTTCTTATTGGCTTTCCACAGATTATTTTCAAGCTAAAATTGATTGGGGTAAGAAAAGGTTTTCAATTGTTATTCCACCTCCCAATGTTACTGGTTCACTCCACGTCGGGCATGCTCTTAACAATACCTTACAGGACATTGTGGTTAGGAGAAAGAGAATGCAAGGATATGTTACCCTTTGGCTTCCTGGAACTGACCATGCTGGAATTGCTACTCAAAATGTTGTTGAATCCCAATTGGCTCAAGAATCACTTACTCGAGACTCTTTGGGGAGAGAAAAATTTATTGAGAGAGTCTGGCAATGGAAAGAAACTTATGGCAATCTCATCATTAACCAATTAAAGACATTAGGGTGTTCTTGTGACTGGTCGAGAGAGCGTTTTACCATGGATGAAGGTTGTTCAAGAGCAGTTCGGGAGGCATTTGTTCGTCTTTATAATGATGGTTTAATTTATCGAGGGAATTATATTATTAATTGGTGCCCTCGCTGTCTCACAGCTTTATCTGATATTGAAGTAGAACATGAAGAGATTGAGGGGAAGCTTTGGTATGTAAAATACCCCTTAGAAGATGGAAGTAGTTTCATTGTTGTGGCTACCACCCGCCCCGAGACAATGCTTGGCGATACCGCAGTGGCGGTAAACCCTAATGATGAACGTTATCGAAGTTATGTTGGGAAAATAGCCATTTTACCTTTAGTTGGGAGAAAAATTCCCATTATTGAAGATGAGTATGTAGACCCTAATTTTGGAAGCGGGGCTCTTAAAATTACTCCAGCTCATGATTTAAATGATTTTGAGATTTCCCAGAGACATAATTTACCTGCTCTCAATATCTTTACCCCTGATGCTAAGGTTAATGAAAATGGAGGGAACTATTGTGGCCTTTCAAGGGAAAAAGCTCGGGAAGCTGTCCTTAAAGATTTAAAAGCACAAGGTTTAATTGAAAAGATTGAAAATTATCTTTTGTCTTTAGGGAAATGTTATCGTTGTGATACACCAATTGAGCCTTATTATTCCCTTCAGTGGTTTGTTAAAACAAAACCGCTAGCATTGGAAGCTATAAAAGTAGTTAGGGATGGGAGAATTAAATTTACTCCAAAGAGTTGGGAGAAGACTTACTTTGATTGGATGGAAAATATAAAAGATTGGTGTATTTCTAGGCAAATTTGGTGGGGGCATCAAATCCCAGTCTGGTACTGTCAAGATTGCAATAAAGAAAACGTCGAGGTTGAAAAACCAGTTTCTTGCAAGTTTTGTGGTAGTTTAGAGTTAGTTCAAGAAAGCGATGTTTTAGATACATGGTTTTCTTCAGCTTTATGGCCCTTTTCAACTCTTGGTTGGCCTGAAAAGACTGACGATTTAAAGTATTTTTACCCAACTGACCTCCTTGTTACCAGCCATGACATAATATTTTTTTGGGTTGCCCGAATGGTGATGATGGGTCTTTATCTTCTAAAAGAAATTCCCTTTAAGGAAGTTTATATTCATGGTCTTATCCGAGATATTTATGGAAGAAAAATGAGTAAATCTAGAGGGAATGTGATTGACCCTTTAGAAATAATTAATACCTTTGGTACAGATGCTTTGCGCTTTACTTTAGCAGCTTTGTCAGTCCCAGGTCGGGAGATTTACCTTTCAGAAGAGAGAATTGAAGGCTATCGGAATTTTTGTAATAAAATTTGGAATGCTTCAAGGTTTGTCTTAATGAATCTTAAAGATTTTTCTCCTCAATTTAAACCTGACCCTTCAACATTCACTCTTTCAGACCGATGGATATTGAGTCGGTACGCTAAAACTATTAAGAGAGTTAATCAATTTCTCGATGTTTATCGTTTTAGTGAAGCTGCGAAGACTCTCTATAACTTTTTTTGGGATGATTTTTGCGATTGGTACATTGAGCTTTCAAAACTTTCCCTTTATAATGGTGAGGAAATTGAGAGAAGGAAGTCGCAGTTTCTTCTTACCTACATTCTTAAGAATTTTCTTAAGCTTATTCATCCCTTTATGCCCTTTATTTCTGAAGAGATTTGGCAAAAGCTTCCTGGATGCGAGGGGGACATTGTTGTTGCACTTTATCCTGAGGAAGAAATCATCCCAATGGATGAAAAAAGTGAAGAAAGTATGGAAATTTTAAAAGATTTAGTTACAGCGGTAAGGTCGATCAGATCTCAATTAAACATTTCTCCTTTAAGAAAAATTGAGATCCTTTTTAAAGCCCCGGACAAGGATAAAGAAGCACTTCTTCGTAATTATGCTGATTACATTTCTTTTTTAACAGGGGCATCAAAGATAGGAGTTGGTATTGATGTAGTCAAACCCAGTCAATCAGCTATCTCAATTGAACATGGGGTGGAAATCTTTGTTCCGCTTGCTGATTTAGTTGACATAGTGGAAGAAAGGGAAAGGATTGGAAAGGAAATTTTTGAGCTTAAAAAAGAATTGGAGAAAGTGAGGAAAAAATTCTCTAATAAAGCTTTTCTTGAGAAAGCTCCAACAAATATCATTCAGAAAGAAAAGAACAAACTGGAAAAATTAAAAGAAAAGATAGAAAAACTCGAGCAAATTCACCGTTTACTTGAATAAATTAAAAGTGAGGAAAAGGAATGGAATTTTTCCAATCACTTTATAATTTTTTTACTTCTCCCCTTTTTCACTTTCTTCTTAGACTTCTAGGTCTTTTCATTATTCTCATTTGGCTTAGTTTAGTTTTCTGGACTTATCGAGATGCAAAAAAGCGAGGCAGTTTTGCTTTTTCTTGGGCTACAGCTGTCTTTTTCTTTAATTTTTTTGGCTGGCTTATTTATTTAATTTTAAGGCCACCTGAATATTTAGAAGAAGTGAAAGATAGAGAATTAGATATAAGAACCAAAGAAACTCAACTTAAAAAGCAAGGGCTTCATTGCCCTGCTTGCTTTCGCCCTTGCGAGGAAGACTTTCAAGTTTGTCCCTATTGTTTTAAAAAACTTAAAAAGCCTTGCCCTAACTGTAACCGTCTTTTGAAGTTAGATTGGGCAGTTTGCCCTTACTGTCGAACAACCCTTTAAGTCCATTTGAAGCGCTGAAAGCCGAGTTAGAGAAGGGATAACAGAGAAAAGTTAGCAGAGAAGCGGTAAATAGTGGGTAGAATATCGGGAAAAGAAAGGAGCGAGAAGTGGAGAAAAGATAAGTTAAGGTTACAAGAAAATTAAAAAAATCTCGTCTGCAAAATGATAAATGAAAGTTGCAAAAATAAATCAAAGACAGGGTTCAGGGATAGTATCTTGGGCTCAGTTCAAAATTCACTGAACCTTAGAGTTTGGCAACTAGAGCCTAAAGCGATATCTATTTTTGCTTTCCAATTTGATCGGTTATGAAGAGCAAAGTTACTAACAACTAACAGCCAACAACTAAAAGGTTGGGGGGATACGATGGAAAGAACTTTTGTGATGATTAAACCCGATGGGGTAAAGAAGGGATTAGTTGGTGAGATAATTAAGAGGTTTGAACAAAAAGGTTTAACCTTAGAGACCTTAAGTTTTGAGAGATTATCTGAAGAAAAAGCTAAAGCTCTTTACGCAGTTCACAAGGGAAAAGATTTTTTTGAAATTTTAGTTAATCATATTCTTTCTGGTCCGGTTGTGTTGATGGTTTTAAGTGGGGAGAATGCTATTGAGGTTGTCAGGAAAATGATCGGAGCAACAAATCCTAAGGAAGCTTTACCAGGAACTATTAGAGGAGATTATGCTTTAGAGATAACCAAAAATATAATTCATGGGTCAGATTCTCAAGAAACAGCTGAGTATGAAATTTCCCTCTTTTTTTCTGAGTGATTAAATGAAAATTAATTGACTAGATAAAAAAACAAGAGTATATTCTTGATTTAAATTTGGAGATAAGGAGGCTAAAAGGATTTTAACCAATCTGGGGGTTAGGTTTAAAACATTTAAAGGGGGCACTCACCCGCCAGAGTATAAAGAATTTACCTCGGAGAAGAGGATTGAGAAAGCTCCTTTTCCTTCATTGGTAGTTTTACCTCTTTCTCAGCATGTTGGTGCGCCTTGCGAACCTTTAATTCAGGTTGGTGATAAAGTAAAAGCGGGCCAAAAAGTTGCAGAAAGCTCGGCCTTTTGTTCAGCTCCGATTCACTCGCCAGTATTTGGTGAAGTTAAAGCAATTGAACCTCACCTAACATTTACTTCTGCTAAGGTAATGAGTATTGTTATCGCTCCTTTTGAAGAGCAACAGGAAGAAAGGATAGTGGTTCCAAGAGATGAAACTGAGCTTACGCCAGAAGTGATCAGGGAAATTGTTAAGGAAGCAGGAATTGTTGGATTAGGCGGAGCAGCTTTTCCTACGCATGTAAAGCTTTCTCCTCCTAAGGAGAAGCCAATAGATACAGTTATTATCAATGGTTGTGAGTGTGAACCTTATCTTACCGTTGACCATCGCAATTTACTTGAAAAGCCAGAAAAGATAATCGATGGTTTAAAGTTAATTATGAAAACAGTTTCAGCTAAACAAGGTTATATTGCAATTGAAGATAACAAACCTGATGCTATAGAAACTATATTGAAGCACTGTGAAAAAGAGGTGGAGATTGATGTTGTTGCTTTAAAAACGAAATATCCTCAAGGAGCAGAGAAGCAACTTATTAAAGCTATCTTGAAAAGGGAAGTTCCTTCAGGGGGACTTCCTTTTGATGTTGGAGCTTTAGTTCAAAATGTTGGAACGACAATTGCTATTTCTGAAGCTGTGCGCGAAGGAAAACCTCTTATAGAAAGGATTATTACTGTTAGTGGCCAAGGGATAAAAGAAGCAAAAAATTTACTAGTTAAGATAGGTACATTGGCTAGAGAATTAATAGATTTTTGTGGAGATGTAGTAGGAGAAACAGGAAAGATTATTTTTGGTGGCCCAATGACTGGATATGCTCTTTTTACTCTCGATGTACCAGTGGTTAAAGGCACCTCTGGTATCGTTGTGATACCAAAGAAAATGACACCAGAATTAAGAGACCAAATTGACCTTTGCATTCGCTGTGGTCGTTGTGTTGAGGCTTGCCCCTCCCGCATTATGCCTAACTTTATTCTTGATTTTACCCTAGCTGAAAAGTTGGATTTAGTGGAGAAGTACGGTGTTCTTGATTGTATAGAGTGTGGATGCTGTGGCTTTGTTTGCCCAACCAAAAGACCTTTTGTCCAATTAATAAGATATGCTAAAGGTAAAATTTTAGAGGAGAAAAAGGCTTAGATGGAAGAGGGAAAAGAAAAGAAGGAAGAAAAAAAAGAAGAGTTAAAGTTAATAATTTCTGTTTCTCCCCATATTAAAGATGTAATATCTACCTCTAAAATAATGCTCTTAGTCATTTTAGCTCTTTTGCCTGTGACTTTAGAAGCAATTTTTCTCTTTAAATTTGATGCTCTTCAAGTAATTTTACTTTCTGTTATTTCAGCTGTCTTAACTGAAGCAGCAATTAATAAAATGAGAAGATTGCCACTGACCATAACTGATTGTAGTGCTCTTTTAACTGGCCTTCTTTTAGCTTTAGTTTTGCCACCTCGAGTTCCTTTTTGGATTCCTTTAATCGGTGGGTTTGTCGCCATTGCTTTAGGTAAGCAAATTTTTGGTGGGTTGGGCTACAATATTTTTAATCCTGCGCTGGTTGCTCGAGCAATTCTTCTTCTCTCTTGGACTAAACATATGACCCGTGATTTTATACCTCTTCCACCAATTGATACAGTTAGTGGGGCTACTCCCCTTTTTGTTGCTAAGCAAGCTCGGGCTGGCTTAATTTCAGTTAATTTAGCTCAATATTATAAACCTTTGCTCCTTGCTAATTCCCATGGTTCGCTCGGTGAGGTCTCAGCTTTTCTTCTTTTACTCGGTGGTCTCTTTTTAATTTGGCAAAAAATAATTGATTGGCGGATCCCGGTGAGCTATATCGGGACAGTTTTAGTTTTTACTTATTTCTTGAAAGGTGATCCTATCTTTTATATCTTGGCTGGTGGACTATTTTTGGGCGCTTTCTTTATGGCAACTGATTATGTTACTTCACCGATTACTCGAACTGGTAGGGTTATTTTTGGAATAGGATGTGGCATAGTGACCACTTTAATTAGGTTATACTCTGGGAACCCTGAAGCAGTCAATTATTCAATTTTATTTATGAATGCTTGGACACCTCTTATTGACCGTTATATTATTCCAAGAAAGTTTGGAGCGGTAACCAAATGATAAAAGATGTTTTAAGAATTGGTTTGATTTTAGCTATAGTTTGCATAATTGCTTCAGGAGGATTAGCTGGAACTTATGCTTTAACCAAAAATAGGATAATGAAGCAGACTTGGGAAGAGCAAATCAAAGCGGTTCGGGAAGTCTTGAAACCAATAGGAGCAACAAAATTTAAGCCAATAGATAATTTAACTAAAAAAGCAAAGAAAAAAAATCAGATTTTAGATAGAATCTTTGAGGGGAAAAAGAGTGATCATTTAGTTGGCTACTGCATTCAAGTTCTTCCTCGAGGATATGGTGGACCAATCAAAATAGCTGTAGGGTTAAATTTAGAGGGAAAGATTATTGGTATAAAAATAGTTCAACATAGGGAAACTCCAGGCTTAGGCACAGCTATTGAAGAAAGAAGCTTTCAAAAAAAATTTATTGGCAAAGGAGAAGAAGACCAATTTGAAGTGGGTAAAGATATAGACGCTATTTCAGGAGCAACTATTTCTTCGAGGGGTGTTGCTAGCGGCTTAAAGGCTGCAGTTGAAGTTTTTGAACAATATTTGGAAAGGAGGTAAGGATGGAAAGGCTCTGGTTCGACTTTAAAAAAGGCTTTCTTTTGGAAAACCCCTTACTTATTTTGTTGATTGGCCTTTGCTCTGCTTTAGCTGTTTCAACCAAAGCTGAAAATGCCATTTTTATGGGTGCGGGGGTTACCTTTGTTCTTGTCTTTTCTAACTTGTTTATTTCTCTTATCCGCTTGTTCACTCCTGACCAAGTCCGAATTCCCATTTTCATTGTAGTCATTGCTTCGTTCGTTACTATTGTTGATTTAACAATGCGTGCTTATTTCCCTGCTGCCTATGAAAGACTGGGAGTCTGGATACCTCTAATTGTTGTTAACTGAATAATTTTAGGGCGGGCGGAAGCCTTTGCTTCAAAAAATCCAATATTAAACTCGATTGCTGATGGTTTTGGAATGGGATTTGGCTATATTTTTGTCTTGTTGACCATGGGAGTCTTTCGAGAGCTTTTGGGAACAGGCAAACTTGTTTTTTTTGGCAAACAATTAATTTCTTTCGGTCCTGGTTTTGACCCCCCTCGAATTTTAATACTTTTTCCCGGAGCTTTCCTTACCTTTGGTTTTTATATTGCTCTAGTTCGATTTTTAAAGCGAGGTGGAACTTGATGAGTGAACTTCTAAGGTTATTTCTCATTTTTCTAACAGCTGCATTGGTTCAAAATATTCTTTTAATTAGATTTATTGGGCTTTGCCCCTTTTTTGGGGTTTCTTCTAAGGTTGAAACATCTATTGGAATGGGAATTGCGGTAACCTTTGTAATGACAATGGCTTCTTCTGCTTGCTGGTTGATTTGGAATTACCTTTTAAATCCTCTTGGGATTGGTGAATTTTTATATATTGTTTCTTTTATCTTGGTAATTGCGAGTTTGGTTCAGTTTGAAGAGATAGTTATTAAGAAAATTAGTCCTCCTTTATATAGAGCAATGGGGATTTACCTTCCCTTAATTACTACTAACTGTGCCGTTTTAGCTGCAGCAACTGAGGGAGTTAAGCCTGGATTTCTCAAATTAAATGTGGCTTTTCACTACTCCTTTATTGAAGCCATCATTTTTTCAATCGGAGTAGCGTTAGGTTTTACTTTAGTAATTATTATCTTTTCAACAATAAGGGAAAGAATTGAGCTTGCTCCTGTTCCATCTATATTTAAAGGAATACCTATCACTTTTATTACGGCTGCCTTGATGTCCCTGGCTTTTATGGCTTTTTATGGGCTTTTTGGTTTGTAAGAACAGCAGTGCTGAGGAAATGAAGCGCTGAGGAGCTAAAAACTAATTTTTTAGACTTTTGGTTAAAAGAAGGAGAAGCAATAATGGAAGTGATGTTAGTTTTAAAAGCAGTTGCGGCTCTTGGTGGTTTAGGATTGGTTTTTGGTAGTCTTTTAGAAGTTACCTCAAGGAAGTTTGCTGTTGAAGTTGACCCCAGAGTGAGCTTACTTTTGGCAGTTTTACCTGGGGCTAATTGTGGAGCTTGTGGACTTCCAGGTTGTGAAGCAGCAGCTGAAGCTATCGCTAGTGGAAAGATTCCAATTGATTCTTGTGTCGCAGGTGGCCAGGAAACGCTTGAAGCAGTTGCTCGCGTGATGGGAGTTGAGGTAACAACCTTAATAGAACCGTTTAGAGCTTTTATTAGATGTGGCGGAGGGAGAGGAAAAGTTTCTCTCAGGTTTCTTTATGACGGCGTGGCTGATTGCGTAATTGCAGAAAAGACTACTCACGGAGATTTAGCTTGCTCTTATGGTTGTTTAGGGCTAGGGAGTTGTGTTAAAAGCTGTCCTTTTGATGCTCTTTCAATAGGGGAAAACCATCTCCCTGTAGTAAATTGGGCAAAGTGTACTGGTTGTGGTATCTGTGTTTCCATTTGTCCTCGGAAAATAATTTCACTCGTTCCTGAAAAGGCTCAAATCGGGGTGGCATGTAACTCAAAAGACAAAGGGCCAGTTGTGAGAAAAATTTGCCAAGTGGGCTGTATTGCTTGCAATGCATGCGTCAAAGTTTGTGAAAGTGGAGCTATTACCCTTGTAGATAATTTAGCCATAATTGATTATAAAAAGTGCACTTTTTGCGGTAAATGTATTGAAAAATGCCCAACGAAATGCATTGTTCTTCTTTAACTTCTAAGGCGACCTTGTTATTCCTCCTTTCAAAATGTAAACTTTTTTCTTGTGCTATTACAATTTGGTCAATCGAAAAAGTTTTTGAGAATTGGTTGAGGTCGAAAAATAATATTCTGGCAGGTTAACTAAATTACATTTATGGGACTGTAATTTATGAAGCAAGTTATGACTTTTAATGATAAAATACTGTTTTTTCTTTTAATTGCTTTTTCTTTAGCCTCCTTTCTTCTCGTTAAAAATCTCATTTTTGCTAACCCTTTTGAAGGTGGTAAGGTCAAGATATATGTTAATGGGGTTGAAAGGAGCAGCTATCTTTTAAAACAAAAAAGAAAGGCTCAAATAAAGGGTTATATGGGGGTAAGCACCTTTGAAATTTTGGAAGGGAAAGTACGAATGATTAAATCACCTTGTCCTAATAAGAATTGTATCATGCAGGGATGGATAAAATACCCTGGTGAACAAATTATTTGTGCTCCTAATAGAGTGGTAATAAAAGTCGAAGGGGAAGAAAAAATTGATGCTCTTAATCGTTAAACTTTAGGAGAAGCATTTGAAAACTGTTCAAAGCTCACATCAGGAATTTTATTTAAGTAGCTTTAAAGATGTTGCTGGCTTAAGGCGTTTAACTTTTTTGTCTCTTCTTTTGGGAGTAAGCATCGTTATTTACATTTTAGAATCAATTTTAATTCCTTCTTTCCCCTTACCTGGTTTAAAATTGGGGTTAGCTAATGTTGTTACCTTCTTCCTTTTAGCTTACTTTAACTGGCCAGAGTGCTTATTTAATCTTATTCTCCGAGTTATTCTTGGCTCTTTTATCCTAGGAACTATTTTTTTACCTACTTTTTACATTAGTTTAGGCGCTGGTTTAGTTAGTACTATTTCGATGATTGTTTTCTTTAAACTTTACTATGGTCATTTTAGTTTTGTTGGGGTTAGTTTGGTTGGTTCAGCTTTTCACAATGTAACTCAACTTATCATTGTGGCTTATTTAACTAAAAGCCTTGGGGTCTTTATTTATCTTCCCTTACTCCTTTTTTTAGGGGAAATAGCAGGTCTTTTCACCGGAATTTTAGGCAATTTAATTGTTGAGCGACTAAAAGGAGCTGAAACGCTGAAGCTAAAACCAGTGGGCAGGAAGGAGAGAAAAGGTTTGGGTAAAGATAGCTCTAACTTTAATACTAATGATTTATGATTTTTTAAAGGTAGCAATGGGATTTATTAGTAGTTATAAATTGTATTTTGAGAATTATATCTGAAGTTAATAAATTTACTAAGGGAGGGGCAATGAGGAAAAAAGATTCTTTGATTGTTAAGGAACTACCCTTAGACCTTCGACCAAGAGAGAGATTAGAAAGGTTTGGGGTTGGTTCGCTTTCTAATGCAGAGCTTTTAGCGGTAATTTTACAAACAGGAAGGAGAGGTGAAAACGTTCTTAACCTCAGCCAAAAAATATTAAAGGAGTTTAAAAGCCTAAAAAATTTAAATCAAGCTTCCTTAGAGGAGTTATTGAAGATTAAAGGGGTAGGTTTAGCAAAGGGAAGCAAGATATTAGCTGCGCTCGAGTTGGGCAAGCGACTCTTTTCAGCTGATTTTTTTAGAAAGGTTGTTATCTCAAAACCTCAGGATGTGGTTGAAATTTTAAGTTCTGAAATGCGCTATTTGGATAAAGAGTATTTTAAAGCTATAATTTTAAACATTAAAAATGAAGTTATTAAAATAGTTAATATTTCAATTGGAAGCTTAAGTTCTTCTATAGTGCATCCTCGTGAATTATACAAAGAAGTGATTAAAGCAAATGGAGCTTCCGTGATAGTAGTTCATAATCATCCTAGTGGCGATCCGACGCCGAGCGAGGAGGATGTTAATATTTCTAAGAGGCTCTTTCGAGCTGGAGAAATTCTCGGCATTGAGTTGCTCGACCATATTATTTTGGCTGAAAAAGGTTTCATCAGCTTAAAAGAGGAGGGAGTTATTTAGAGAACAAATGTTTGATTTTTTTCTTAGTCCATTTGGTAAGGATATGGCAATAGACTTAGGGACTTCAACCACCTTAGTTCATGTTAAAGGAAAAGGTATCGTTCTCTATGAACCATCGGTAGTAGCTATTGAGAAATCTAGCGGAAAAATTCTTGCCGTTGGAAACGAAGCAAAGGAAATGATTGGTCGAACACCTAGTAATATTGTAGCAATTCGCCCATTAAAAGATGGTGTTATTGCTGACTTTGATGTGACTGAAGCAATGCTTCGCTATTTTATTCAAAAAGTTCATAAAAGGAGATTTATTGTAAAGCCTAGGGTGGTTGTTTGCGTCCCTTCAGGGGTGACCGAGGTTGAAAGAAGAGCAGTTTTTGAAGCTACCTTATCAGCTGGGGCAAGAGGGGCTTATTTAATTGAGGAACCAATGGCTGCTGCAATTGGTGCGGGGCTTCCTATTCAGGAACCAACGGGGAATATGATTGTTGATATTGGTGGTGGAACAACTGAAGTTGCAGTTATTTCTTTAGGAGGAATTGTTGTTAGTACTTCAATTAGGGTTGGGGGCGATGAATTTGATGAAGCAATCGTTTCTCATATTAAAAAAGAATATAATGTAATGATTGGGGAAAAGTGGGCAGAGGAGATCAAGATTCAAATTGGCTCAGCTTATCCTTTGCCTGAGGAAGAAGATGTTGAAGTGAAAGGTCGTGACCTTTTATCAGGGCTTCCTAAAAGTATTATTGTTTCCTCAGAGGAAATACGAGGTGCTATTGAAGAGCCTTTATCTCAAATAATTTTAGCGGTTAAAGAAACATTGGAAGAGACTCCCCCAGAGCTTGCCAGTGATTTAATAGATCGAGGAATGTTCTTAGCTGGAGGGGGTTCCCTCTTGAGAAACTTGGATGAGCGCTTGCGCCACGAAACAGGTATGCCTGTTCATGTTACTGAAGATCCAATTACTTGTGTGGTTGTTGGCTCTGGTAGAGCCTTAGAGGAAATAGGAATTTTAAAGAAAGTTTTAATTGGTGCTCGGCGTTAGCCTTTTAAGGTGTCTTGAGTGGATTTAAGAAAAATTTTAACCAATCCAATAATAGTTTTGCTAGTTTTAATTTTCATAAGTTTTCTCCTAATGGCAGTGCATTTTCGAGAGGGTGAGAAAGGAATACTTCATCAAACCCAAACAATTTCCCTTAATTTATTTTCTCCCTTTTTGAGCTTTTTTTCCAAATTAGGTACCACAACCCAAAGGTTCTTTGAGGGTTTATTTTATTTTAAAAAAATACAAAGGGAAAACGAAAGATTGAAAAAGGAAATTGCTTTCTTAAAGAAAAAGAATTTAGAACTAAAGGAGATGGAAGCTGAAAATGTGAGATTAAAAAAATTATTGAAATTTAAAGAAAAAACATCATATCAAGTTATCTTTGGAAGTGTTATTGGCTCTTCACTTGGTGAAGGGGAAGAAACTGTTTTAATTGGAAGAGGTTTTAAAGATGGGGTAAGAAAAAACTTCCCCGTTGTAGTTAATGAAGGATTAGTCGGTCAAATAGTGAGTGTTTCTCGAGATGCTTCAGTAGTTCGACTTATTATTGATGTTAAGAGTGGTATTGGAGCTCAAATTGTTGAAACAAGAGAGACAGGCCTTTTGGAAGGAGCAGTTGGAGAAAAGCTCGAGTTGAACTTTATTCCCAAAAAATCGAAGGTAAAGAAAGGAGACTCTGTAATTACATCAGGCTTAGGTGGAATTTTTCCCAAGGGATTATTTATTGGTAAGGTGATAGAAGTTAGGGAAGTTCCTTATCGATTAGATAAAAAAATTATTGTTAAGCCAGAAGTAAATTTTAGAAAGCTTGAGGAAGTTCTAATAATTGTTACGAACTCACGTCGTTAAGTGTCTAGTCTAGCTAAGGAGGGCGACTTGAACTTTTTTTTAAAACTTCTCATTTTATTTTTTGCCGTGATTTTACAATTAACTTTAATCCCCCATTTTTCGATAAACAAAGTGGAACCTAATCTTGTTCTTCTCTTAGTAATTTTCTTTGGTTTTTTTGAAGGAGAATTAAATGGTAGCTTATGGGGATTTTTAAGTGGTTTTTTTCTTGATTTATTTACTCTTTCTTTTTTTGGGGTGAACATGCTTTTAAAAACTTTAACCGGGTTTTTTTCTGGATTAACGAGGAAAGCTATTGCAGCGGAATCACCCTTAATAATTTCTTTTTTCGTTTTTTTTGCTTCTTTATTAAGTCAAATCATTTATTTTTTACTTCTTTTTACGATTGGAGCAAAATTATCCTTTGGGGTTACCTTTTATCGCAAGATTCTTTTCCTTGCTCTTTACAATTCTTCTATTAGTTTCTTGATAGCTCCTTTATTTCTTAAAGTTTATTGTCAGAAAAGGATTACTACTGAGGGGGAGAAGTTTTGATTAGGTCTGAAGAAGGGATTCGCACTAGATTAACCATCTATTTTATTATTTTTGTCTCCATCTTTGTTTTATTATTCAGTCGTCTTTGGTATCTACAGGTTATGGCGGAAAAAAATTTCAGTCAACTAGCTGAAAGGAATCGAATTCGGGAGATTTCCATTGATAGCCTTAGAGGTTCAATCTTTGATCGAAAAGGAGAAATTTTAGTTAATAATCGACCAGCCTTTTCTGTTATTGCTTATCCTGTTCTTTTAAATGATAAAGAAGCGGTAAACCGTTTAGCTAATCTTCTTCAAATCGAACCTGTTGAAATTGAAGAAAAATTAAAAAAATATCGAGGTAGTTTTCTTTTTTCTAGAGTCATTAAAAAAGATGTTTCGCTCAAAATTATCAGTTATATCAAGGAGCATCAAGATGAATTTCCTGGTGTAAATGTCTCTATAATACCAGTTCGAAATTATCTGGAGAAAAATTTAGCTGCTCATATCTTAGGTTATCTTGGGGAGATTTCTGATGAAGAACTAAAAATGAAGAATTTTGCTGATTGTCAGTTAGGAGATGAAGTTGGCAAAACTGGGATTGAAAGGTTTTACGATTCAATATTGCGAGGGGTTAAAGGGAAAAGGAAGTTGGAGGTTAATGCCTTTGGACGCCCTCTTAGAGTTTTGGAGGAAGAGAAACCTTTAGCGGGTTACGACCTTTATTTGACTATTGATAAGGATTTGCAGAGATTTGTTGAGAATGCTTTAAAGGAAGGGATAAAGTTAGCTCATCAACAGGGGTATCGCAAAGCACGAGCAGGAGCAATTATTGTGATGAATCCTCAAAATGGAGAGGTTTTGGCTTTGGCTAGTTTTCCTTCTTATAACCCTTCACTCTTAAGTGGTTCACTATCGCCTAAAGATTGGGCTTATTTTAAGTCAAAAAAGAGTAATTACCCCCTCTTTAATCGGGCAGTAATGGCGGTGTATCCGCCAGGTTCTATTTTTAAGCCTTTTACTTTAGTTGCTGGTTTAGCTGAGGGGGTTGTTAACTATTCTTCGGTCTTTTTATGTGAAGGAAAGTGGATTGGGATGGGTAAAAGTTGGCCTAAATATTGTTGGAAAAGGTCAGGCCATGGGAGGGTAGGCTTAGGGGTAGGTTTAGCTGATTCATGTGATGTTGTCTTTTACGAAATTGGATATAAGTTTTATAAAATTTATCGCAAGACCAAAGCTGAAATTTTACAGGACTGGGCTCGGGAATATGGTTTTGGCTCAAAAACTAACATCGAGCTAAGTTCTGAAGCTAAGGGAACAGTTCCTGATGCAAAATGGAAAGGAGCCCACTACCAGCATCCTCAAGAAAAAATTTGGCTTCCTGGGGACACAGTTAATATGGCGATTGGTCAAGGTGATTTACTGGTTACTCCTATCCAAATTGCTGTCGCTTATTCAGCCTTAGCTAATGGTGGCACATTATTTCAGCCTCATTTAGTCAAAAAGCTTGGTGACTCTAAAAGCAAGGTTGTACACTTAATTAAAGCAGAGGTAAAATCAAAGATAAGCGTTTCTCCTTCAATTTTAAATAAAATTAAAAGGGATTTAAAGAGGGTGGTGACTGAAGGAACAGCAAAGGATGCTTTTCTTGGTTTTAGTCTCCCAGTTGCTGGTAAAACTGGGACGGCTGAAGTTAAAGGAAAAGAGAACTTTTCCTGGTTTGCTTGTTTTACCCCTATTCAGAAGCCTGAATATGTTATTGTTGTTTTAATAGAAGAAGGAGGACATGGTGGCTCAGTTGCTGCCCCCGTGGCGAGAAAAATCTTAAGCTATCTTTATCATCAACCAATTATCTTACCAGCTGGGATAAAAGATTTCTCGCGATAGGAGGGAAAGTTGAAGCTTTATTTTCAAGAAAATTTAAGGAAGATTGATTTAACTCTAATTGTTGTTGTTTTAATTTTGGTATCTTTTGGTCTTTTGATGATTTATAGTGCAACTTCTGGGGGAAGTAAAGGAGAAAATACTTTAATTTTTTTCAAGAAGCAACTAATCGCAGCCTTTTTAGGTATCTTTGTTTTAGTTTTCTTTGCTTGGATTGATTACAATTGGTTGAGACATTACATTTCTTTTATTTATGCTTTCATTTTCATTCTCCTTTTGATTGTTGTTCTTACGGGGAGAATAGCCCAAGGGGCACAGAGATGGATTTTAATTGGTGGTTTTAACCTTCAACCTTCTGAATTTGCAAAGATAGTTTTGATTATTTGTTTGGCTTCTCTTTTTAGTGAAAAAAAAGCAGAGTCTTTAGAGAATAGCGATGTTTTAAGGGCTTTTGCATACTTAATTCCATTAATGCTTCTTATTTTTATTCAACCAGATTTAGGGACTGCCCTTGTTTTGTCAGTTATTCTCTTGAGCATGCTTTTGGTTGCTCAAGCAAAAGTGGTTCATTTTGGAGCTATATTTCTAGTTGGGCTCGTTTTATTTTTAGTTGTTTGGCAATTTCACCTTTTAAGAGATTATCAAATAAAGAGATTAATTGTCTTTCTTAACCCTAATATTGACCCTTTAGGGAGTGGTTACAATCTTCAACAGGCAATGATTGCAATTGGCTCTGGTGGAGTAATTGGGAAAGGTCTTTTCTCAGGAACTCAGACCAATTTGAAGTTTATTCCGGCCCGTCATACTGATTTTATCTTTGCTGTTATCGGTGAAGAGCTTGGCTTTTTTGGGGCTTGTTTCTTGCTTTTTCTTTATTTTTTATTAAATTTTCGGGCACTAAGCATTGCTCTTTCTTCAAAAAATATTTTTGGTACCCTAATTGCAATTGGGCTTTCATCAATGTGGCTTTTTCAGATTATAACTAATATTGGGATGAATCTTGGTATAATGCCAATTACAGGAATCCCTTTGCCTTTTATTAGTTCTGGCGGAAGTTCTCTTCTCGCAAACATGATTGGGGTGGGACTTCTCTTGAGTATCTACCGTAAAAGATTTGGTTGAGAAGGGAAATGAAAAAGATTAAAAAGATCAGGGAAATTACTCAAACAATTAAAAAAATTAAGGAAGAGCTAGCTTTACCGTTACAACTTTTAATTGCGAGCGAAAAAGAAGTCGAGAAAGAAAAATTTGTTGAAATGCTTTCTAAAAATGGTCAAAGGAAGTTTTTTCGCTCCCTTGACTTAGAAAAAGTCGAGGAGAATCTCAAGGAACTTATAAAGATTGTTAAGCAATCAGACTTTACTATCCTTGTCATTGATGCTACTAAATTTTTTGATGAAGATACTGTTTCCTTTGCTATTTGCTTAAAAGAGCTTGATGCACCTTATCTTATCTTAATTGACCATGTAAAGGAGGAATCAGAGATGGTTCCCTATCTTGAGAGATTGGAAAGTCTTTTAGGTATCCCTTCATCAAAAGTGATTTTATTTACTGAACCTGAAGACTTAAATAAACTTATTTTATTAATCGTTGATGGTTTGGAAAGAAAAAGGCTTGCCTTAGGGAAACACCTCCCTGTCTTTAGAGACGAGGTGGCTGAAAGAATTATTAGAAAAACAGCTTGGCAAAATGGATTAATTGGAGGGATAACTATTCTCCCCGGAGCTGATATGCCTTTTTTAACTGCTAATCAACTTAAAATGGTTTTGAGATTAGCTTCTCTTTATGGGGTCGGAATAGATAGGACAATTGCTAAAGAACTACTAGCGGTAGTGGGTGGAGGGTTTACTTTTAGAGCTTTAGCCCGACAACTTTTAAACTTTATTCCAGGTCCTGGTTGGATTATTAAAGGTGGAGTTGCTTTTAGTGGGACTTACGGAATGGGAAAAGCAGCTCAACTTTATTTTAAGGGAGGAAAGAGCATAGGGAGAGGATTTGTTGAAGAAGTGTTGAAAAAAAGATGAAGCAGATTTTTTGGAATGAAATAGAAGATTTTTTGCTAGAAGTTGAGAAGCCTTCCCAATATCTAAACAATGAGTGGAATTCTATCCATAAGAAAAAAGCAAAGCTAAGAATGGTTTTAATCTATCCTGACCTTTATGAGATTGGCTTACCCAACCTAGGGCTTCAGATTCTTTACCATATAGTAAATCAAAAAAAAGAATATATTGCTGAGAGAGCATTTGCTCCAGCCCCCGATATGGCTAAAAAATTGCGGGCTAAAAAAATTTCTCTTTTTTCTCTTGAATCTAAGTCCCCTCTTTCCTCCTTTGATATCTTAGGCTTCACTTTGCAATCGGAGCTTACTTACACCAATATCCTAGACATTTTAGAGCTTTCTCAAATTCCTCTTTATTCTTCTCAAAGAGATAAGAGCTATCCTTTAGTTATTGGGGGAGGTCCTGGTGCTTACAATCCAGAACCATTGGCACCTTTTTTTGATTTGTTTGTCATTGGGGATGGCGAGGAAATAATTCTTGAAATTTGTGATTCTTTTGTTGCTTGGAAAAAAACCTCACTTCAAAAGGCTGATTTACTTCGAGAACTTTGTCAAATTAAAGGGGTTTATGTTCCCTCTTTTTATCAATTTAAATATAAGAAGTCAGGAGAGCTTAAGGAAATTGAGCCTAAAAGTTTTGCTCCAACCAAAGTTAGAAAAAGGGTAGTTAATGATTTAAATCAAGTCCCATTTCCCACTTCTCAAATCGTTCCCTTTGTTGCGGTGGTTCACGATCGATGCAATCTTGAGATAATGAGGGGTTGTGGTAGAGGATGTCGATTTTGCCAAGCAGGAATGGTCTATCGGCCAATAAGAGAAAGAGAAGTTAAAAACCTTAAAGAAAAGGCTATTCAAATGTTAAAGGCTACTGGTTACGAAGAAATTGCTTTCACTTCTTTAAGCACTAGTGATTATTCTCAAATTGAAACTTTTATTAAAGATTTAACTAATTACACTTCTCCGAGGGGGATTTCAATTTCTCTTCCTTCCTTGAGGCTTGATTCTTTTTCAGTAGAGCTAGCTAATCTTATCTCAAAAACAAAAAGAACAAGTTTAACCTTTGCGCCCGAGGCAGGGACAGAGCGCTTGAGGAAAGTGATTAATAAAGGTTTTTTAGAGAAAGAGTTTATTCAAACTGTGAAGCATGTTTTTGAAAGTGGTTGGCGCAAATTTAAACTTTATTTTATGGTTGGTTTGCCAAGCGAAACTGAAGAAGACTTAAAAGGAATTGTCGATTTAGCTACCAAGATAATTGATTTAGGTTTATCGGTAATTCCTTCTAAAGAAAAGGGTATGTTAAGAATTGTTTTGAATGTTTCTCCTTTCGTGCCCAAACCATTCACACCTTTCCAATGGTGTTCTCAGGAGAGAGCAGATGAAGTTTTAAGAAAAAAAGAATTTTTGCGAGAGAAATTAAAGAGTAGGTTTATTAATTTTAAGTGGCATGACCCTTTTCAGTGTTTAGTTGAGGGAGTTTTTTCCCGAGGTGATAGGAGAGTTTCCTTAGCTCTTTACAAAGCGTGGAAGAAAGGAGCAATCTTGGATGGTTGGAGCGAGTATTTTAATTTTTCTATTTGGGAGAGGGCTTTAAAAGAGAGTAATATTTCCCCCTCTTTTTATCTTTACCGAAATCGTTTAAAAGATGAGTTGTTTCCTTGGGATATTATCGACATTGGACTTAAAAAAGATTTTTTATGGTCTGAATTTGAAAAAAGTTTTCGTGGAGAAAGCACCCCTGATTGTCGAGATAAATGCATAGATTGCGGAATCTGCTCTCCCAAAGGCCCAAAAAACATCCTAGCAAAAGAAGTAGTGAGGAGAGAGGAGTGAGCAGGAATGACTGAAGACTGAAGTCAGAACCTCGAGGTTTTACTTCAGCTTAACATCTTTAGTCTGAGTTTAATTGCGAACTGTTTACTCCTAACTGTTAACTGATTTTTTAAGGTGAAAAATGTATCGACTGAGAGTTAAATATGGCAAATATGGGGTAGGAAAATATCTTTCACATCTTGAAACAATCAAAGCAATTGAAAGAGCCTTGCGAAGAGCGGAGATTCCTTTTATTTTAACTTCTGGTTTTTCTCCTCACCTTAAGATTTCTTTTGGTTTTCCCCTCCCCGTTGGTTATCTAAGCGAATCTGAATTTTTTGACCTCTTTTTAAGCTCACCCATTGAGCTTAAAACTTTTTTAAACGAGACAGAAAAAAGCTTTCCCGCAGGGCTAAAAGTTCTTCAAGCAAAATATGTCTATCTTAAAGGGAAATCTTTGATGTCAATCCCTTGTTATGCTCTTTATTTGGTTAAAGGGGAAGTTAATCCACCCTTTTCTTTAGAAGTGTTAGAGGAAAAAAGAAAAAAGTTCCTTTCGCTAAGAAAAATTTCTTATTTTTATAGAGGAAAAAAGAAAGAGGTAAATGTAATAGAGGATATTTTGAGTTTTTCCGTTAAGGCAAGGGGAGAGAAAATCGAGTTTCAACTTTTGCTCCCTTTAGGAGGCAAGAGAAATATTCGACCAGAAATTCTTATAGATTCATTTCGTGACTTATTTTTTAAAAAAACTTGTTTTAAAATAAAAGAAATATGGCGAAAACAAGTTTGTTACAAATCTAATGATAAGTTAGAAGATTTATTGGATTTTAGGGGAGATGAAAGATTTAAAGGAGATCCTCATCTCAATTGATGACTTTGAACGACGGGTTGCTATTCTTGAAGGCGGGCAGCTAGTTGAGATTTACATCGAAAGAGTTGGACAACCTAGGAGAGTTGGCAATATATATCAGGGCAAGGTAAGGGATATTTTGCCTGGGATGGGTGCTGCTTTTGTTGATATTGGCATGGAAAGAAATGCTTTCCTCGGTGCTGCTGAGATTGCTTATGAGGAAACTGATTTTTTTCCATCTATTGAGAAGGTTTTAAAAAAGAATCAAAAAATTCTGGTTCAAGTAGTTAAGGAGCCCAAAAGGGGGAAAGGAGCTCGATTAACTTCTTTGATTTCTTTGCCAGGCCGCTATGTTGTTTTAATGCCATTCATCGATTTTGTTGGGATTTCAAGGCGTCTTGAAGAGGAGAGGGATAAATACAAAGAAATCGGAGAACGAATTAAACCTCCTGGCATGGGGATTATTATAAGAACGGCTGCAAGAGACGTTGAAGAAGAAGATATACAAAGAGATTTGGACGATGTTGTTAGAACTTGGGAGGAGATAAAACGTAAAGCTAAAAATTTATCAACTCCATTAATCCATAGTGAATTTGACTTACCATTGCGAGCAGCGAGAGACTTTTTTACCCATGACTTTAGAAGACTTTTAGTCGATTCTTATCAGTATTTTCGAAGAATCAACCTTTACCTCAGAGGAATAACTCCTTCTTTAGCGGAGAGAGTTCATTTGTACAAGGATAATCTGCCCCTCTTTGAGAAGTTTAGGATAGAAGAAGAGTTAGAAAAAGCTTTAAGAAGAGAAGTGTGGCTTAGATCTGGTGGTTACTTAGTTATTGATCCAACAGAGGCTTTAACCTCAATTGATGTAAATACGGGAAAATTCACTGGAGGAAAAGATTTAGAAGAGACAATTTATAAGACAAATCTAGAAGCAGCTAGAGAGATAGTCCGTCAAATTAGGTTACGGGATATTGGAGGAATAATTATTATCGACTTTATTGATATGAAGGATGAAAGCCATCGCCAAGAAGTTATTCGGGTATTTAATGAATGCCTTTTAAATGATCGAAGTAAAAGCAAGGTTACAGAGATTTCTGCACTAGGTATGGTTGAAATGACACGCAAAAGTGTTTTTGAAAATCTCTTTGAAATTGTGGGAGAATCTTGCCCTTCTTGTGGAGTAGCTGGTTATTACCTTTCTGACCAAACAGTTAGTATAATTGTTGCTCGTAAAATAGGTAATTTCTTAAAAAGAGCAAAAGATGAAGCTTATTTAATTAAAGTTCACACCCGAGCTGTTCCCTTTTTGACGGGGAGGAGAGAATCAATTTTAAGTAAGATTGAAAAGGATACGGGAAAACGAATTTTTATTTTGAGTGATAGTGAGATTGACCAATTGAGCTTCGAAGTAATTTTAAGTGGAAAAAGAGAAGAAGTTGAAAAGTTCTTCAAAGGTGCCTAAAAACTTAAAAGGGTAATAAGATGGCTTTATATCTTTAGTGCCCATCGACACAAATGAAGATAGAGATAAGTTAAGCTCAAATAAACGATAAATTTAGTTGTTTTCCACATCATTTTTTCAGTCATAGCTATATCATAGCAACAGGGTATGACAAAAAATCGAACATGAGTTTGTGAAGTAAGTAGGCGATGAAGAGGTAGGAGGCACAAGAGCTAAAGCGTTAAAGACAATGATTGGCGACTAGTAATTGTTTTTACAATCACCATTTTAGTATCTGGTTACTCTGACGACTTCCTCGAGCGAGGTAATACCTTCTTTAACTTTTTTAAATCCATCTCCCCTTAAAGTTTTCATTCCCTCAGCTATAGCTTGGGCCCTAAAATCATTCGCACTTTTTCTCCCCAGCACTAGATGTGAAATTGATGAGGTGATGGGAAGGAATTCAAAGATGCCGGTTCTACCAAGATAGCCAGTTCCTGAACACTCACTGCAACCTACTGCTTTATAGATTTCAGGGGACTTCTTGAATTGAATCGGCAATCCAAGAAGTTTTAATGTCTGTTCGTCAGGGTAGTATGAGAGTTTGCATTGCTCGCAAAGCTTTCTAACTAACCGTTGAGCAAGTATCCCAGAGACGGATGAAGCGACTAAAAATGGCTCTATGCCCATTTCAATAAGTCGCGTCAAAGCTGTAGGAGCGTCGTTGGTGTGGAGAGTTGAAAGAACCATATGACCAGTAAGAGCAGCTTGAATAGCAATTTCAGCCGTTTCTAGGTCTCTGATTTCTCCTACCATGATAATGTCAGGGTCACTTCGGACAATTGAGCGCAAGCCATTGGCAAAAGTCAAGCCTGCCTTGCGGTTAATTGAGATTTGGGTGACTCCAGGAATAAGATACTCAACAGGGTCTTCGATAGTTATAGCTTTTTTCTCAGGTGTAGCAATTACTGAAAGGAGGGCATAAAGGGTGGTAGTTTTTCCTGAGCCCGTAGGACCTGTTGACAAAATTGTGCCTGTTTGCTTTGAAAGTATGGAAAGAAGTTTTTTTACTATCTCTACTGATAAGCCAAGTTCAATTAATTCTGGTATTTTTTCGTCTTTTCTTAGCAACCGCAAGGTGACAGTTTCACCAAAGATTGTTGGCAGGACAGATACTCTGATGTTGATTTGACGTCCTTTTACTTTTGCTTGAAAACT
Organism: Candidatus Geothermocultor quzhuomuensis; assembly: GCA_015711795.1. Taxonomy (GTDB): domain Bacteria; phylum Actinomycetota; class Aquicultoria; order Geothermocultorales; family Geothermocultoraceae; genus Geothermocultor; species Geothermocultor quzhuomuensis. The sequence continues at coordinate 21,705 of JACVJC010000015.1, read as the reverse complement.
GCCATCTTGCGGTATCCTGTGTTCGGCTATGTCTAAGTTGCTCATGACTTTGATTCGAGAAGTGATGGCATGCTGATCTTTTTTAGGCAAACGCCAGCTTTCTTGGAGAACACCGTCAATCCGATTTCGTACTATAACATTAGTTGTAGTTGGCTCGATATGAATGTCGCTAGCTCTTTTGAAAATTCCCTCATATATTAGCTTATCGACGATAATTGAAATAGGAGATGACTCGTCAAGTGCCTTTTTAATTTCCTCCTCTGAAGGTACAATTTCTTCTTTAGGCATGACAAGTAAAGTAACATCGTCATCTAAGAGAAGTTTTTCGATAGCCTCTTCGACTTCAGAATAGGTTGAAACAACTGGTGTAGTTTCAAAACCTGTCAGGTAGTGTATGTTATCAAGGCCGACTATATCTAAAGGATTAGCCATTGCTACAATTAGTTTTTCGCCTGAAAAATCGATGGGAATAAGGGTGTGCCGGCGGGCTATGTTAGCCTTGATGAGGCGTGCTGCATTTGGATTAAGAGGATATTTAGAGAGTTCAACAAAGGGCAATTTTTTTTGGCTGGCTAGTGCTTTAGCCAAATCTTCTTCAGTGATAAAACCAAATTTTAAAAGGACTTTTCCTAGAGGAGCTGAACCTTTTGCTTGTTCTTCAAGAGCTGCCTCTAACTGTTTTTGGTTAATTAGCTTAAGCTGGAGAAGAATTTCACCTAACTTTTGAGGAGCTTGGCTATCTTTTATTATGATTGCCTCCTAGTTGAAATTAATATCTTTTATTTGAGTTTTCTCTTATTTTACTATATTTAGGATTGAGAGTTCCCCTTTTTTTACCAATGTAAAGAGCTAAAGATTGAAGATCTGAGTTTCAAAAGATTTAAAAAATTAAGAAGATTTTTAACTTTAGTGCTTTAGCCTAGTTGTGCCTGTTGTGCGTGCTTGTTGACAAAGGATGGCTTTGTGTTATAATTATTCGCTGTTTTTTGAGGTGGTAATGTGTACGCAGTAATAAAATCAGGCGGTAAGCAATATAAAGTTAAAGAGGGTGACGAAATCCTTGTCGAGAAAATTGAAGTTGAAGAAGGGAAAGTAGTTAACCTTGATGATGTCCTTTTTCTCAATAAAGATGGGGAAATCATTACAGATTCTCAAAAATTAAGAGATGTTAAAGTAAAAGGCAAGGTTATTGCTCATTTAAAGGGAGATAAAATTATTGTTTTTAAATATCGCCCCAAAAAAAGGTATCGAAAGAAGAAGGGACACCGTCAGCTGTTAACTAAGTTGCTGATTGAAAAGATTACTTTAGGCAAAGAGGAACCTAAAAAGGAAAAAGGAGTGGAGAAAAAAGCTGAAAAAGCGACTAAGAAACCAAGGGAGAAGAAGGGAAAGGAAGAAAAATTAATAGCAAAGAAAGAAGTTGCTGGGAAAAAGGAAGAGAAGGAAAAGGTAGCAACGCCTAAGTTGAGCAAGAAAACAACGGGTAAAACCGGAGCTAAAGCAAAGAGGAACCCAAAAAAAATCAGCTAATTGAGTTTAGGGGTAGAACTAGGTATAATAAATTTAAGGTGAGTTAGGATGGCGCATAAAAAAGGTGGCGGAAGCACAAGAAACGGGCGAGATAGTAAGTCAAAAAGGCTTGGCGTTAAAGCTTTTGCTGGACAATTTGTCTCGGCTGGTAGCATTTTAGTTCGCCAGCGAGGAACAAGGATAAAACCAGGAAAAAATGTCGGGCTAGGTCGAGACTTTACTCTTTTTTCCTTAATCGATGGGCAAGTTGTCTTTTCAAGTGGAAAAGTGAGCGTTTTCCCTAGATAATAAAGGTTTACAGATAACAGGTAGCAGTGAACAGAGAGCTTGCCAGAGGCGGACAAACGGCAAGCAAATTGAAATGCTGAAGTGAAATCCATATTTTTCTCTCTTTTTACTAACTACTAGTTACTGGCCACTAAACCCTTTTATACTTTTCTTGGTGATTTTTATGTTTATTGATGAGGCTAAAATTCATGTAGAGGGTGGCAAAGGTGGCGATGGATGTGTTAGCTTCCGGCGGGAAAAGTATGTTCCCCATGGTGGCCCTGATGGTGGTAGGGGTGGCAATGGTGGGAGTGTTTATTTAGTTGTTGATGAAAAGCTCAGGACATTACTTGATTATCACTATAAGCACCATTTCAAAGCAGAAAATGGCTTACCAGGCCAGGGGTCTAAAAAAACGGGTAAAACAGGTGCTGATTTATTCTTGAAGGTTCCCCCAGGGACAGTTGTTAAAGATGAAAATGGCAATATTATTACTGATTTAATTGAGCCTGAGGAAAAAATTATCGTTGCTCAAGGTGGAAGAGGGGGGAAGGGCAATGCTTATTTTGTTACATCAACCAGACAAGCTCCAAGGTTTGCTGAGAAAGGGGCACCGGGAGAAAGTCGCTGGATTTTTTTGGAACTTAAACTTTTAGCTGATGTTAGCTTGGTTGGGTTTCCCAATGTCGGGAAGTCCACTTTAATTAGCCGAATTTCTTCTTGTAAGCCCAAGATTGCTGATTATCCTTTCACGACCACTGTTCCCAATTTAGGGGTTGTTGCTCTTTCAAGTGGTGAAAGTTTCGTTGTCGCGGATATTCCTGGGCTAATTGAAGGTTCTCATCAAGGGAAAGGTTTGGGTACCACTTTTTTAAAACATATTGACCGCTCAGCTATCTTACTTCATCTCTTGGATTTGGCTTCAGTTGAAGGACGAGACCCTATTATTGATTATGAAACTGTTATTGGAGAGTTAAGACTTTATAATCCCGAGCTCCTTAAGAAAAAGCAAATTGTTGCTGGGAATAAAATAGATCTCCCCCAAGCTAAACAAAACCTGAAAATCGTTCAACCATATTTTAAAGAAAAAGGTCTTCTTTTTTTTCCTATCTCGGCTGTAACTGGAGAAGGTGTTTCTCAACTTCTTTTTGCTTTGGGGAAAATGATTAGGGAAAGAAAAAGTCTCAAGTCAAAGAGGGGGTTTGTGAAAGTCTATTCTTTAAATAAAAATGGCTTTGAGATATTTAAGGAAGGGGGAAAATTTGTTGTAAAGGGGAAAGAAATAGAAAGGATTGTCTCTATGACTGATTTAGAAAATCAAGAAGCACTTGCTTATTTGCAAGAAAGACTAAGAAGGCTTGGGGTCGAAGATGAGTTGAGAAAAAAAGGGGCAAAAGAAGGCGATATCATCAAAATTGGTAATGATGAGTTAAGCTTTTATCATTCAAAATCTTAAGCATCAAACCCCAAAGGGAAATCAAAGATTTCCTACGGAGCAGGCAATAATCAAACCTGTCTGCCGACAGGCAGGTGACTAAAATAAAAAAGATAACATCAGGTAAAGCTAGAATAGTGAGGGGAAGCAAAAAAACAGGAAGGACTGAAGACCGACGACTGAAGTCAAAACATCAAAAATTTTACTTCAATTTAATATCTTCAGACTTTAGTCTGAATTTAACTGCTTACTGCTAACTCCTCACTGGTGTTTGAGAATTTGAACATTTGGATTAGGGATTTTTTAGGATTTGGAATTTAGGATTTTAGCCTAAGCAATTATCTTTAGATTTATCTTTAGGTTATAATATTTAAGTGGAGGTTCAAGATGGAAAGGAATGAGTATCTTCCAGAAAGCTAAATCAATAGTCCTCAAAGTGGGCACTAGTGTTATTACTAATTTTTCGGGTAGTCTTGACCGTGAGCAAATTAAGAATTTGGTCAGGCAAATTTCCTTTTTAAGAAATGAGGGGAAACAAATAATATTAGTTACTTCGGGTGCAATTGCAGCTGGAGTCGAGAGATTAAATTTCCCTTCACGACCTAATTTAATTCCTGCTCTTCAAGCGGCTGCCTCAGTTGGTCAAGGACTTTTAATTGGGGAGTATGCTAGATTTTTTAGCGGTTATGGCATCGCCGTTGGTCAGGTACTTTTAACTCAATATGATTTTATTCAGCGGGAACAGTATGTTAATGCCAAAAATACTCTCAACAAACTTCTAGAGCTTGGAGTAATTCCTATTATTAATGAAAATGATACAACAGCGGTTGAAGAGATACGTTTTGGTGATAACGATACTTTAGCTGCTCTGGTTACTTGCGCCATTCCAGCTCAACTGATGATTATCTTAACTGATACAGAAGGGCTTTTCGCTAAGGATAGATCAGGGAAAGAAAAGCTATTGCTAGAGGTCAATCAAATAACTAGTGAAATCAGTGAATGTGCGAGAGGAGCAGGTACACCTTTTGGCTCAGGGGGGATGGTTACCAAATTACAAGCAGCAAAAATTGTTACCACTTCAGGAATTGGAATGATAATTGCTAATGGGAGGCAGCCTGATGTTTTATTAAGAATTTTTCAAGGAGAGAAATTAGGCACTTTTTTTCACCCTAAAGAGAAAAGATTAACCAGTCGTAAGCACTGGATTGCTTTTTCTTTGCCTTCTAAAGGTAAAATTTTCATTGATGATGGAGCAAGGGAAGCTTTAATCATAAGAAAAAAGAGCCTTCTCCCCGCCGGAATAATTGGTGTGGAAGGAGATTTTAAGGTCGGTGAGGCTGTTGAGATTGCTAATAAAGAAGGAAAAGTTTTTGCTAAAGGCTTAACCAATTTTTCTTGTGATGAGGTTAAAAAAATTAAGGGCTTAAAAAGCAAAGAAGTGAGCAAAATTTTTCCTGATGCTATTAGTGATGAGATTATTCACCGAGATAGCCTTGTTATTTTAATTTAAAGAGGAGGATTAGGATGGTAGAAGAGAAAGTAAATACAGTTCAAAGTGAAGTTAAGGAGTTAGGTAAAAAGGCAAAAGAAGCTGCACTTAAACTAGCTACTTTATCAACTGAAGTTAAGAACAAAGCGCTTCTTGCAATGGCTCAAGCTCTTATTGAGAAAAAGGATTATATCATAGAAGAAAACCAGAAAGATTTAGCAGAAGGGGAAAAGCAGAACATTTCAGCTGCCTTAATGGACAGACTTCTTCTTAATGAGAATAGAATAAAGGAAATTTCGGAAGGATTAAAAGAGATAGCTGCTTTACCTGACCCAGTTGGAGAAATTATAGCTGGATGGAAACGCCCTAATGGTTTGCTCATTACCAAAGTGAGAGTTCCTATTGGAGTAATTGCTATTATTTATGAGGCTCGCCCTAATGTTACAGTTGATGCAGCTGGGCTTTGTTTAAAATCAGGCAATGCTGTTATTTTGCGAGGTAGTTCAATTGCAATTAATTCCAATCTTGCCTTAACCAAAACAATTTCAGAAGCGGCTACTTTTCACGGCATTCCCGAAGGAGCAATTCAGTCAGTCAGGTCAACTTCAAGGGAGGCAGCTCAAGAATTAATGAGGCTCAACGAGTACGTCGATGCCTTAATTCCCAGGGGTGGTGAGTCCTTAATTAAATCAGTTATTGAAAATTCAACTGTTCCCGTAATTGAAACAGGGGTGGGGAATTGCCATGTTTATGTGGATAAAAAAGCTGATTTGGAAATGGCTAAGAGGATAGTGATTAACGCTAAATGTCAGCGGCCTGGTGTTTGCAATGCAGCTGAGACCTTATTAGTTCACCAGGAAGTAGTCAAGGATTTTTTGCCTGTAGTCGGAAAAGAATTAATCGATAAAGGGGTTACCCTTTTTGGCTGTTCTAAAACTCTTTCTTTGATCCCTGAGGCTAAGGAAGCTACTGAAGAAGATTGGCGGACTGAATACCTTGACTTAAAGCTGGCAGTTAAAGTTGTTGAAAGCTTGGAAGAAGCAATAGACCATATCAATACCTATGGAACTAAGCATTCTGAGGCGATTATCACTGAAGATTACTTTGCCGCTAAGAAATTTACTGAAGAAGTTGATGCGGCTGCTCTTTTTGTTAATGCTTCTACTCGTTTTACTGATGGGGGTCAGTTTGGAATGGGGGCAGAAATTGGGATTTCTACTCAAAAACTTCACGCTCGGGGTCCCATGGCATTACCTGAGTTGACAACAACGAAATTTATCGTTTACGGAACTGGCCAAATAAGGACCTAACAACAGGAAACAGATAGCAGGTAACAAAGCAAAACAGGTGGGGTAACAGATAGCGGAGAGCAGTTTGTGAAGCCAAGGATTTTATGGGACATTACCCACTTGGAATTTACCTATAGAGACTTTTACTATTTTTCTCATTTAAAAGATTTACTAGAGAAAAAAGTGGAAATAATTGAAGGCAGAGAACCACTAAATATTGATTTTTTAAAAAAGTTTGATTGGATTGTCTTTAATTATCCTGAGAGACCCTTTTCAACTAAATCAGTGCGGAAAATCACCAAGTATTTAAATTGGGGTGGCAGAGTTTTTTTGGCTGGGTATTATCAAAATGAAGATAATGTTGCTGATGCTTGCTCTTCTCTCTCTTCTCATTTTGGCATTAAATTTAATTCAGATATTATCACTGATGAAAATGGTTTGCCCCTTATTAAAACTTCAAAGGTTTTACCCCCTTACAACAATAAAGTTAAACAAGTCTATCTTCCCTGTTCCTGTTCCTTAACTATTAGTGAAGGAGTGAATCCAGTCATTTTTGGGGAAGATTACCATCGAAGTAATTTATTAGGCGCTTCCAATCTTGTTTTGGCGGCTCAAGTTAATGTTGGACGGGGAGTGCTCTTTTCTATTGGAACTTGTGTTTTTTGGGACAATTTTTCTCTTTTCCGAGAGAGCAACCTACAATTTTTAGAAAATGTTTTTTTCAAAAATAGATAAAAAATTTAAAGTTACAGATAGGAATTATTGCACTGAGGAAAAAATTGTTTTATATTATTCTGAGGCACCGCTAAAAAGGCGCTCCTCCAAGCCCCTCCGGCGGTGCCTCTTTTTTCTTTTAAAATTAAAAATCTTTTAAGATGAAAGTAAGCTATTAGTTATAGTAAAATTAGTTTGGTGATGAGATGAAGAAACCCCTGACCTTAGGAATTATGGGGGGAACATTTAATCCAATCCACTACGGGCATTTAGTCACAGCTGAAGAGGCATTTTATCAGTTTAATTTAGATAAAGTAATCTTTATGCCGGCCGGTCAACCTCCTCACAAGAAAGACAAAGAGATTATTTCGGCTGAAAACCGTTATTTAATGACAGTAATAGCTACTGCTTCAAACCCTCATTTTACTGTTTCACGGTTAGAGATAGAAAGAAAGGGTCCTTCTTATGCAATTGATACAGTTAGAGAACTGAGAAGGATTTATAAGGAAGATGTCACTTTGTACTTCATTACTGGTGCAGATGCTATTTTAGAGATTTTGACTTGGAAAGACTCAGAAAAGCTTTATGAGCTTTGCCATTTCATTGCAGCTACTCGACCTGGTTATTCGCTTGAGCGATTTCGTAAGCTTCATCTCTTACCTGAAAACGATTCACGGAAGAAAAAACCTTCTGTTTTTTTTATGGAGGTTCCTGCTTTAGCTATTTCTTCCACTGATATTAGAAAAAGAATAAGAGAGGGGAGACCAATTAAATATTTACTCCCTGACGGAGTTGCTAGTTATATCTTTAAATATGGGCTTTACAAAAAGGCTTCACTTTGAGGTGGAGGAAAAATGATTAAAGTCCCTTATAGCAAGAGGAGAGGAATCAAAAGATTTCTTGTTCCTCGAAAGGAAAGGCGAAAGAAAAAAAGGCAAATTGCTTTAGGGGTGGCTATTGGTTTAATAGTAGCTCTTTTTTCCTTTGTTGTTTTTTCTATAGCTCTCAAAGGTGCTCAAACATTTAAAAAAAGCCGAAAACCAATAGTCAAAGAAGAAAAACAACTTCAACCTATCACCTTTCTTATAATTGGTTCAGAAAAACTAAAGAAAGGAGAAAAAAGTGAGGAAACATCAGGTCTTTTAGTTACCCTTTATGACCCTATTAGTAATGAGATTAATTCTATCCTTATTCCTAAAGAAACTTTTCTTGAGATTCCTGGTCAGGGCTTTGAAAAAGTTGGTAAATCACTGGCAGCTGGTATTCCAACGGCTATTCTCACTATTCGAAACTTTTTCGGTATTTATATCGACCATTATCTCAAAATTTCGGCTCGGGATTTCGAAAGAATTGTTGGTGATTCTAAATTTGAGAGAGCTTTTTTAAATTCTATTCAGAGTGATCTTACTAAGAGTGTTCGCTTGAAGTTATCAGATAAAATTGCGAGGTTAAATGAGGACAAAATAAAAATTATGATGCTTCCTGTAACCAGTATTAAAATTGAAGGACAAAGTTACTTAGAGCCTCAAAGAGAAGAAGTCGAACGACTTGTTTCTTTAATTTGGGGCAAAAGGGGGATTAGAAAGAAACAAGAGACAAAAGTGGTTGTCCTTAATGGTTGTGGATTGCCTGGGATTGGAGGGGAGGTTGCCCAAAAGCTGATTGAAAACGGTTTTCGGATTTTAGATATTAAAAATGCTAATAACTTTGATTATGAGAAAACTCAAATTATTCTTTATAAAAACAAGAAAAGTGAAGCTCAAAAGGTTAAAAGGATACTGGGAATGGGAGAAATAAGCATAAGAGGCATGCCCCAGGAATTAGTTGACATTACAGTTATTATTGGGAAAGATTATTCTTCCAGAGAATTGGAACTTTAAGGAGGTGTTGCCGGACTGAAAAGCCTTGAAATTGCAAAACTAGTTGCTCGAACTTCTCATGTAAAAAAAGCGCTTGATATTCTCGTTCTCCATGTTGAACCAGTTCTTGTTATAACTGATTATTTTGTAATTTGCAGCGGGAAAACTACTAAACAGGTCAAGGCAATTTCCCGTGCTATCCAGGAAAGTCTAAGCCAGAAAAATATTTCTCTTTTAGGAAAAGAGGGAGAAGATAATGCACTTTGGGTTTTGTTAGATTATGGCGATGTTGTTGTTCATATTTTTGAAAAGAACATTAGGGATTATTATCAACTCGAAAGATTGTGGAAAGATGTTAAGAAAATTTCCTGGAATGAGCAAAAACCTAAAGGGGAAGTAGCAAATGAAAGAAAGCTTTAGCTAAATAATTGACTTTTTACCTTTAGCTTTTTATAATTTTTTTATTTAAAAGGTTTATTAAGATTAACTAACTACTAATCATTAACTCCTTTTGGGGCATTAGCTCAGTTGGGAGAGCGCCTCCTTGGCGTGGAGGAGGTCAGGGGTTCAAGTCCCCTATGCTCCACCAAAAACAAAAAGCTTGTCAGAGCTTTTTGTTTGGTGAATTGTCAATAGTGAATTGTAAATCAGTAATAACAAAAAATGAAATCTCACAAAATGGCTTATAAAGCCATTTTTGCTTTAACTGGTAGGGGATTAATTTATTTTATTAGTAACATTTTATTAGTAACAGGTAAGCGAAAAGATGTAAAATAGGTTTGTTTTGAAAAAGGTTTTGTTTCTTTGCATTCATAATTCAGCTAGGAGTCAGATGGCCGAGGGGCTAGCAAGAGAGCTAGGCAAAAGGAAGCTCAAAGCTTTTAGCGCTGGGCTTGAAGCGACTAAGGTGAGTCCTTACGCTATCAAAGTAATGAAAGAAATTGGGATTGATATTTCCAAGCAGCGCTCCAAATCGCTTGATGAATTTAAAGACGAGAAATTTGATTATATTATTTCCTTATGCTCAGAAGCAGAAGATGCATGCCCTATCCTACCGGGAGAAGGGAAGCGGCTTCACTGGCCATTTCTTAACCCGGAACAGACAGAGGGTTCAGAAGAGGAGATTTTGGATGCCTTCCGAGCCATCCGTGATGCCATTAAAGCTAAATTGGAAGATTTTTTAAGTAAGCATTAGCCGTGCTAAAATAACCATTATGTTTTTTAAGAAGATAGTATTGGTTTTTCTTGTGATTTTTGCTTTTTTTATCTTTCTTATCTCTTTAGTAGCTCTTCTTTTTCGCTATCTTTCTTTTATTGCCCGACCTTCAAATCCTCAAAAAGCTCTCAATCATGGTTTTGATCTGGCTAAATCAGCGGAAAAAAAATTTTGGGTAGTGGTAGCTCATCCTGATGATGCTGAATGGTATGCGGGCGGAACTCTCACTTCTTTAGCCTTGAAAAATCGGGTCATTTTAGTTATGTGCACTTCAGGTGAAAAAGGTTCAAATGACGATAATTTAGGAGCCGAGAGAGAAAAACTGCAGTTGGAAGCGGGCAAAATTATTGGTTATCAGCAAATTGAGTTTTTACGCTTTCCCGACCGAGAGCTTCAAAAACACAAAGAAAATTTGTTTAAATATCTAAAAAGACTAGCCGTTTACGAGCCCCCGGCGGCTATTTTTACCTTTGACTTCGAAAAACCTCATTATATTTACCGCCACTCCGACCATCTGGCAGCCGGAGAAGTGGCAATGAAAGCAGGCAAAGAATTAAAAGTTCCCCTTTACCTTTTTCACACCAGCCAGCCCAACGTCATTTTCAACTATGAAAAAGTCAAAGAGAAAAAGAAAAAAGCTCTCCAAACTTTAACTAACTATGGCGCTTGGCGACGAGCTAGTGCTTTAAGATTTTTGCGAGTTATCTTTTCTTTTCTTGGTCGAAGGCGGGTTGAAATGTATGGCTTTAAGGAAAGTTTCCCGGAAGACGGTGTTGAATATGGCGAAACCTTCCGCCTTGTGCTACCCAAAACTTAAAATTCCAATTTTCAAAGACATTACTTCTTGTGAGTATCTTTTTAGTTGTATTCTTCTGCTTTCTAAGTTTTCTTGATAAGCTAAAAATTAAGAGAAAGGTTTTAATAAAATAATCTGGCGAGTTAAATCAAACTTCAAAATTTTAGCAATACAACACTATTGGATTCGAGCTCAAAAAAATATGATATATTTTGATTTAATGAACTGGCTTCAAAAAATTTTAAAGTTTATACTTTCTGATGGTGTTTATCAAAGAGTTAAAGAAGAATCAAAGAAATGATTTATTGAATGTGGGAAGTGCGGATTTTCCAGGTCGTACTAGGAAATTGGAGGATTGAGTGCTTTAGCTACCAGAAAGAAATGGATATTTGGTCGCTGTCCCAACTGCCAGAAATACAAATTTTTAAAAGTGACAAAAAAAGTAATAAAAAAGAGTAAATTTTATTAACGCCAGAGCAATATACTAAAGAAACCATCTGCTAAAAATTTCAAGCCTTTTTAGGCACCTTAACATAATTTGAACTGCTGAAACAAATTCTTATTCTTTTTAAGATCTTCTCTAACTTTTAAAAAATAAGGCTTAATGTTGGAAATTAAAACAAAGCTTTTAAATACTTTCAAATAGTTCAAGCGAGGGGATTGAGTTTGTCCTGGTTTTTCTATCATACTCCCTTCAATTTTTTTAATAAAAGGCGATATAATCAATATAAAATCTAAGGGCAAGTTTGGGGTGCGGGGTTGGAAGAAATAAAGCGTTCTGAGTTAGGGTCAGCTTTGAAGATAGCTCTAACTTATACAATAGTGGCAGGCTTCTGGATACGCTTTTCCGATTGGCTTCTTGAGCGATTGATAACCAGTCATCAGCTATATGTCTTTCTTCAAACTATTAAGGGTTGGGCTTTTGTTGCAGTTACTGCTCTTCTTCTTTTACAGCGTTCAGGGCACAGTTTTATCGGTTAAAGCGGGCTCAGGAAGCTGAGTTGAAGTCAAAACGTTTTCTGGAAGATTATCTCTCAGTGAGCCCGGGGGGTTGTTTATGTAATGGAAATCAGAGATAAAAAAATCATACCAGTTTATATTTCTAAAAATGTAGAGGAAATCCTTGAGTGCGATTCTGAGTCGGTATTAAGCCCGGAAAAGCGAGAAGAGCATATTGACATACGCGACCGCGAACGGGCAAGAGTGGATATTGAAAAGCTCTTAAATGAAGGAAAGTGGGAAGCTACCTATCGTTTTGTTTGTAAAGACGGGAAGTTTCGGTGGGTATAAAATGAGTTAAGGTTGATGGAAGATAAAGGCGATGCGGTTCGCTGGGCAGTAGGCATAATGATTGACATTACTAACTTAATGGAACGCGAAAATGAACTTGAAGCCCTTCGCAGATTTTCTCGAGTTGTGGCTGGAACGCTAAACATGGAAGAAATAGCAAAGGAAGTTGTAGCTACTTGCGTTAAAGATTTTGGAGTGAAGTTAGCCTGGGTTGGTAAAGCTGAGGAAGATGGGAGTGTTAGTCTAGTAGCTCAGCATCCGGAAGACATTGACTACCCCCGACAAATAAAGGTGAGGTGGGACGAAACTCCCGAAGGACAAGGCCCTGTTGGCAAGGCTATTCGCAGTGGAAAACTTCAAATTGTTGAAGATGTTCTAACTTATGAAGGGTTTGCTGCTTTTCGAGAAAGAGCTTTAAAGGCGGGCTTTGTTACGGTGACTGCCTTTCCTTTAGTCAGTTTGGGAAAAACTTTTGGAACTTTAGTTCTCTACTCAGATGTTCGCGGTTTTTTTAATCCTCATCAAATCGAGTTTTTTCAAGGCTTTGCTTATCAAGCCGCAGGAGTTTTAGAGAAAGCCCGCTTCTTTTTAGAAGCCAGCAAACATCTTTCTCTCATTGAGTCTTTACGCGCTATTGACCTCACAATACTGGGGAGCCTTGACCTCCAGTTAACCTTAAAGGTGGCTCTTGAAGAAACAAAGCGACAGTTAGGGGTAGAAGCGGTTGCTGTCTGGATTCAAGACCCGCTTACTCGGGAACTCGAGCTTGTTTACAGCATCACTTCGCCTGGCGAACCGTTAAGCATTCTTCAAACTTAGTTTGTCTTAAATTTGGTTACTAAATCAGCTAAAGAAAAGAAAGCTTTAAGACTTGCTGAATGGCTTGAGTGAAGCAAGGAGTTACCGAAAACACCGAACTTGCCTCAATATTCTGATTTATACACCACTCCTTTGATTTCCAAAGGGAATGTTCTCGGTGTGCTTGGTGTTTTTCTGAGCGATACAGAAACAAGAGGTCCGCGGTGGATTAAGGATTTGGAAATGATTGCTAGGCAAATAGCAATTGCTCTTGATAGCTTAAATCTCATTCAGAGCCTGGAGGAAAAGCAAACGGAGTTACTTAAAGCTTACGAGGAAACTCTTGAAGGTTGGGCAAAGGCTCTTGCATTAAAGGAGGAGGAAACAGAAGAACATAGCCGGCGAGTGACTACGCTCACAGTTGAGCTGGCAAAAGAAATGGGTATTAAAGGTGAAGAACTGGTTTTTGTTCGTTATGGGGCCTTGCTTCATGACATCGGGAAAATTGGGATTCCCGATGCCATTTTACTGAAGCGCGGTCCTTTAAACGAAGAAGAGTGGGCAATAATGAAGATGCATACCGTTTTTGGTTACAAGATGCTTAATAGAATCAATTATTTAAGAGGAGCTATTGATATTCCTCGTTATCACCATGAAAAATGGGATGGTAGTGGGTATCCAGAGGGATTGAAAGGGCCTGAAATACCGCTTCCAGCCAAAATATTTGCTGTGGTTAATGTTTGGGACGCTTTAACTAGTGACCGTCCTTATCGTAAAGCCTGGTCAAAGAAGGAAGCGATGGATTACATTAGAAAGAAGAGTGGTGTTGAATTTGACCCCGAGGTAGTTGAGATTTTTATTTGTTACCTTAAGCAAAAAGAAGAGGGTAAATAGCAAAAAGGGATAAGTGCAGCTTAACCAGTCAGTTTAATTGCTTCATCCCTCTATAGAGATTGCCATTGGGTGTTTTAAAGAAGAGATGATAGTGATTGGGCATCAGGCAGTAAGCATGAAGAAGCCAGTTAAACTTCTTTATGAGAAACGAGAGGACTTCAAGGAAATCAGTGTAGTCTTCTAAAAGAAAGATTGCTTTTCTAACAATTCCTCTAGTGGTAATGTGGTAAACTTCCCCTTCAAATTCTAGTCTTAGCGGTCTTGCCATGGAAAGGGTATATCAGGCAAAAGTGTATATCAGATTATATGCTTGATTGTAAGACTTGACCCTATTTGCTGTTTGGTTCAAGATCTGACCCCTTTGTCTTTGATATTTGCTGTTTGGTTCAAGATCTGACCCCTTTGTCTTGTTTGTGCTTGTCAAGATTCAAGACCTGACCCCTTTGTCTGCTGACCCCTTTGTCTGCTGCTTTGTCTGTCAAGATTCAAGACCTGACCCCTTTGTTCCCCTTTGTTCCCCCTTTGTCTGACCCCTTTGACTTTGTTATTGCTTCTTCTTTACGGTAGATAAAAGCCTTAATCAAGTCTATAACTCCGGCAAATAGAAAACAGCAAAGACTGCACGAGCTAGACCAATCTCAAATCACAGAAGGCGGCAGGTCAAATTTCTACTTGATATTGGGGCACAAACCTCTTATCCAAAAGATTGGTTTTATCCTTTTGGTTTTGGTAAAATTTTTTACTATCAATCTTAATGATATTTGAGATTGAAATTTTTTAAAGGAGGAGAAAATGTATTTTCCAACTTTGCGCTTGAGGCGGCTTCGACAAAATGAGGATTTAAGAAGAATGGTAAGGGAAACAAAACTTTCAGTTGATGACTTTATTTATCCACTCTTTGTTCTCCCAGGTAGTGGCATTAAGGAAGAAGTTTCATCAATGCCAGGGGTTTTTAGATTTTCCGTTGATAAATTAGTTGAGGAAGCAAAGGAAGTTGAAAACTTAGGAATTCCTGCTGTGATTTTATTTGGTATTCCAGAAAAAAAAGATGCGGCTGCTTCAGAAGCCTATGATGAAGAGGGAATAATTCAAAAGGCTTTAAGAGCTTTAAAAAAAGATGTTCCTGGGTTAATTCTCATTACTGATGTTTGCCTCTGCGAATATATGAGTCATGGACATTGTGGGGTAGTCAAAGAAAATGGAGAGATTGATAATGATATGACTCTTGAACTTCTTGCTAAAACCGCTGTTTCTCATGCCGAAGCTGGTGCTGACATAGTTGCTCCCTCAGATATGATGGATGGAAGAGTAGCTGCTATTAGAAGTAACCTTGATGAAAATGGTTTTAAAAATACGCCAATCCTTTCTTATGCTGCTAAATATGCCTCTGCTTTTTATGGACCTTTCCGAGAAGCTGCTGAATCAGCTCCTCAGTTTGGGGACAGGCGTTCTTATCAAATGGATACTCCTAATGCCTTAGAAGCATTGAGAGAGGTGGCCCTTGATATTGAGGAAGGAGCGGATATCGTGATGGTTAAACCAGCTCTAGCTTATCTTGATATTATTCGAAGAGTTAAAGAGGAATTTGGCTATCCAACAGCAGCTTATAATGTTTCAGGTGAGTATGCAATGGTTAAGGCAGCTTCCCTTAAGGGTTGGATTGACGAGAAAAGAATTATTACTGAAATTTTAACAGCAATCAAACGAGCTGGTGCTGATATGATTCTAACTTATCACGCAAAGGATATGGCTAAATGGCTGACAAGCTAACTGCTGACAAGCTATTTAACTCTCCAGTTAGTGGGTGACGGAAAGGAATGAACACCTTAGTAAAGAATAGAAAGGAATCTAAAACCTCAAGGAAGCTGATTGTTCCAGGCTTGAGGATGATTGCTTGGGAGGTAACCAGAGCTTGTAATCTTGACTGCATCCACTGCCGCGCAGCGGCAGTGGATGAGCCCTTGCCAGGTGAGTTTACCACCGAAGAAGCTATGCGATTTCTAGATGAAGTTGCTTCCTTTTCTCGCCCAGTAATTATCTTAACTGGTGGTGAACCCCTTTTAAGAAAAGACATTTTTGATATTGCTGCTTATGGAACCTCTCTTGGGATAAAAATGGTTATGGCTCCTAATGGCACTCTTGTCGATGAAAAGGTGGCTAGGAAGCTCCCAGAGGTTGGTATCACCCATGTTTCAATTAGCCTTGATGGTTCCTCTCCTCAAATTCATGACACTTTTCGTCAGGTTAAGGGAGCTTATGAAGGTGCAATTAGAGGAATTAATTATTTAAAGAAAGCTGGAGTAAGTTTTCAAATTAACACAACTGTAACTAAACATAATTTAGAGGATTTACCTAATATTTTAAAGGTGGTTAAAAAATTAAAAGCAGCAGCTTGGCACATTTTTCTTCTCGTTCCAACTGGTCGGGCTAAGGATATGAAAGATGAGGAAATTTCACCTGAAAATTATGAGAAAGCTCTAAACTGGCTATATGAGGTTCAAAGGGATGAACATATTTTTGTTAAACCAACCTGTGCTCCTCATTACTACCGTATTTTCAGGCAAAGGATGAAAGAAGAAGAAAGAAAAGTTGAGCTTTCGAGCCTACCAAAGCCTGGCACTGGCAGGCAGGCTCATCAAGCGCTGGAGGCAATGACTCGAGGTTGTTTGGGCGGAATTACTTTTTGTTTCGTTTCCTACCTTGGTGATGTTTATCCTTGTGGTTACTTAGAGCTTTTAGCAGGTAAAGTGAGGGAAGAAGGCATTAAAAAAGTTTGGGAAGATTCAGAGCTTTTTCAAAACTTGAGGGATTACAGTAAACTTAAAGGGAAGTGCGGCATTTGTGAATATAAAAAAATTTGTGGTGGTTGTCGTGCTCGAGCCCATGCTATCTCTGGTGATTACCTTGGAGAAGAACCTTACTGTATCTACACTCCATTAAAGGTTAGAGCTTAGCAATTAGTAATCCAAATGATGGATAATAGGACAAATGAGCAAAAAGACCATTACTAACAAAAAATTTATTTCAAGTGTCATTTCAATACTCTATGACACTACTTTCCATCTTGTTATAAAATGTTCAAATAAAAAATGCAAGAACATTTTTGGTCTTAATGTTCCTGGGTTTGTTATGGGTAAAACAACTTGCCCTCATTGTGGGGAGAACTACACATTTACTTCTTATGAGATTAGTGAAGTTTATGATAAATTGGGAGCTAAGTTAACTTATTCCCAAGCAAAGAAAGCTAATAAAAAAGCAGTTGAAATCATTAAAAGCTGGTATAACCATAAAAAAGTTAAAAAGATTTTAACTTATGAAGGTGTTAATCTGGGCATTCCGGCTGAATATGGTTTAATGCCTGTTCTCACTAAAGTTTTAGCTGATATTGAAGCAGGAAAAATAAAGTGAAGCCTTCTATCCTCTTTTTTCTTCAATTTGGTCCCGACAATTTTGGCATCTTCCAAAGGCTTTCTGAAAAAGGAAAATATAATCTTATCATTTATGACCAGTCAATTGAGCAAATGATGTATCAATATGGTTTACCATTTGAATCTTTCGCTTATTTCCTTGACGAGAAAGTTTTTGAAAAGTCAAAAAAGGCAGTTGAAAAGATTAAAGTTCAGCTCGATGAAGCCTTTAAAGACCCTGATTTTCAAAGACAATTTAGTTACAAAGGGGTTAATTTTTTTCCTTTGATTATGGAAGAGTTTACTGGAAAGTTTTTGAGGTTAATTGAAGAAGAGACACTTTATATTGAAGCTTTTCAAAAGATTATTGGGCAAAGAAATCTAAGGTTAATTGTTTTGGGAAACGATGTTACCTGGCAAACTAAACCAGTTATTTTGAAGGCAAAGGAAAGGAAAATCCCCACCCTTTGTTTGTCTCATTCAAGCCCAGTGGCAACGAGTATGCATGATGTAATTTATGCAGACAAAATTGCTGTTTATGGCTCAGCTGCAAAAGATTTTTATTTGAAATACAACAATCCGATAGAAAAAATTGTTATAACTGGAGCCCCGAAATGGGACAAATATTTTAATTTCTTTCTATCTCAATCTGAGAAAGAAAAAATTTGTTGGGAAATTGGCTTGGACACTCATAAGCCTATAATTTTATACTTTACAACTTGGCCCCAGACAACAGATGTTTCTGCATACTGTGAACCTCATTACACTTTTAAACACTACTTGGAAACTTTAAAAGCGGTAAAAAAGTTGGAAAAGAAAGAAGTTCAATTAGTTGTAAAAATGCACCCTGGTGATGGAACCTCACCCCAAGTTTATATTAATATAGCAAAAAAGGAAGGGGTGAATGTGATTGTTACCCAACAATACTTAGAATATTTCCTTTCCCTTAGTGATGTTGTTATTTCTCATGGCTCAAATGCCGGAATCGAAGCGATGTTTTTAGATAAGCCAGTGATTGAGTTTTTTCTACCCACTTTAAAAGATATCAACAGACTGTTCGACCCTCAGGATGCTGTCATTTATGTTTTTAATTCTCAAGAACTTTCTTTAGCAATTGAGAAATGCCTTTGGGATGAAAAAACCAAAAAAGAGTTGAGAGAGCGTCGAAAAAAAACACTTTATCGTTTTAATTATTTATGTGATGGCAAAGCAACCGAGAGATTTGTCGATTTAGTTGAAAAGATGGTCAAGCGAAAAGAATAACTAAAGATGGTAGCGTGAAGCTTGAGGTTAGAAAAAGGACCCTTTTTTCTGGAGAAGAGATTGAAGTTTTTTAATATTTACCTCTGTTGAAGAGCAATTATTTTTTACAATGAGTGAGGCAGCAATCCCAGCTGCTTCACCAATAGCTATACAGGTAGAGATAACTCTAACATAGTCAAGAGCATTAGGTTCGACTGAGATACATCTTCCAGCAAAGAGGAGATTATTTATTTTTTTCGGTATTAAAGAGCGATAAGGAATTGCAAAAACGCCATTTGGTCCAACTCCTAGGGCTATTGAGTCGTCAAATTTTGTTTGATTTAAGACATCAGCTTGGGTTAAAATATATTGCCCTTTAATTCTTCTAGTTTCTCTAACTCCCAAAATAGGAGCTGTATCAATGAGTGAAGCATTTTCGAAACCTGGAAAATTCATTTTGTAATGCTCAAACATCTCAAAAACTTTTCTCCTCCCAAGAATCTCTGCTTCTGTCAGGTCTTTTATCTTCAAAGGATTGAAGTAAAACATAAAAATATCATCCATCCAGGCTTCCCCGTAGTTTAAAGTAGGTTCCCAAGCTGGACGAAACTCGATTTCTGACCATTCGCTCATTTTTTTGGTGTATTGAGGAGAATCTTTAAAATTCATTGCTTTTTTCATATCAATATTTCCCATTCGATAAACAGTAGTTATTGGTCTTAAGTTGGGGCTGATTTCAAAGGGGATTTGGCACCACTTTGCCATATCGGCATCACCAGAAGCATCAATAAAGGCTTTCCCCTGAAGGGCAAAGCGTCCTTCCTTGCTTTCTATGATTATGTATCTAACAGCGTCTTTTTTCTCGCTTAAAATAGCATCTACGGCAAAAGAGTGAAGGAAGAGATTAATTCCTTCCTTTGCCATATATTCATCGAGGATTAATTTAAAGCCTTCAGGAGAAATAGTTGGTAATTCTTCGTCGTTAGCTAGTTTCCTTTTTTGAAGTTCCTTTAAAATTTCTTGATATAATCCGCCAACTATTGGATTACCTTTGGATGTTCCACCACAAAGCATAATGACTAAGCCACCAGTTGCTAATCCTCCGAGAAAACCATATCTTTCAATCAAGATTGTTTGAGTTCCCTCTCTGGCAGCTGAGACCGCAGCAGATGTTCCCGCTGGTCCTCCTCCAATCACAATGACATCAGCTGAGGCAACAACCGGTATTTTTCTTTCCTTTTGGGTAATGAATTTTTTTGGCACTGTCCTATTATACCAGAAGAGAAAAAGGAAATAAGAGATTGGAAATTGAGGTTTATTTTAACGAAAAAACTAGAGGAATGAAAGGTGAACCTTAACTTTTTAACTCCATCTTTATGTTATTCTATTAGCTCCTCGTTTAAAGGAGTTCCTCTTTCAATATCTTTCTTTGCTTTTTTGCCAAGAATATCTTTTATAAACTTAGGAGAAAGACCAAAGCCTGGTCTAATCGATCTAACATTTTTTTCAGTGAAAATTTCACCAGCTTTAACATCTTCGACCACAAAAAGAGAACGGGAAAACTCTCGACTCCTTTTCATTTTGTCTGTAAGTTCATAGCTAACCTTCCCAAGCGCTTTTTCTGCTTCTCTTACTGCTTTAACCATTGCTTTAAACTCTTCAGGTTCTAGAGAAAAGGGAGCATCAGGTCCTCCCAAAGACCTATCGATGATGAAATGTTTTTCAATTATGCTCGCACCCAACGCTACAGCAGCAATGGGAACAGATATACCCAAGGTATGGTCAGATAAGCCAACTACCGTTTTAAATTTTTCTTGTAAGTCAGGAAGGGTTCTCAAGTTGACATCTTCTAGCGGTGTTGGGTACTCCGAGGTGCATTTTAAGAGAGCTATTTGGTCATTCCCTGTTCTCTTACAAGCACTCACGGCTTCCTCTATATCATTGAGTGTAGCAACTCCTGTGGAAATAATTACTGGTTTTCCTTTTGAAGCAATATATTCAATTAAGGGTATATCAGTGATTTCAAAAGAGGCAACTTTATAGGCAGGAACTTTTAACTCTTCAAGAAAATCAACAGCGGTTTTGTCATATGGTGTGGAAAAGCAGATAAGCCCTAAATTTTCAGCAAGCTGTTTAAGCTCAGGTTGCCATTCCCAAGGGGTATAGGCTTCTTGGTAAAGTTGGTAAAGAGTTTTCCCATCCCACAAAGTCCCTTGCTGAATTTGAAAGTATTGATTATCACAGTTTATAGTTAATGTATCTGGTGTGTAGGTTTGAAATTTTATAGCATCAGCTTCCGCTTCTTTAGCTGCTTTAATTGTCTTAACCGCTAAGTCAAATTTTTGCAAATGATTGCAAGAAAGCTCGGCTACAATGAAAGTGGGATTGTTATTTCCAACGACTTTCTCACTTATCTCTAATTGCATTTTAGTAATTTTATATCATTTTTGTTTTTTTTAAAATTTTTATATGAAAATTCACCTTTCTTAAGAGTCATTTTTTGCTACCAATCCCATGATTATCACATCAAGCCATTTGCCATTCCGATAAACAAATTCTTTAAGGCGACCTTCTTCTTTAAATCCATGTTTTTTATAAAATTTTATTGCATGTTTGTTTGCCTCAAAGACCTCAAGTTTAAGTGTATGAAGTCTTGCAATTTTAAAAGCAACTTCTTTTAGACAATTCATAAGTACGCTACCCACACCTTTAAGTTTTGGATTTGAATAAATCCCAAGATAAGCATGTTTGTTATTAAAATCTACCATATTTAATGAAATTACTCCCAGATAATTTTTTTCTTTTTCTAAAAGCCAATAAAAATTCTTGCAATCATTTTTAAGTTCTTTTATAAACTTATCGTGTTCTTCTTGAGATATGAGATGTGATGAATGACACCATTTTCTTATATTTTCATTATTTCTCCAGTTTAATATCATTTTCTTCTCTTCTGTTGTCATATATATAAAGTTCTTTAGAATTACATCTTGAATTTTTAAATTTTTCCTTAAGTTCTTTAATTGAAGTATCCCATCCTTTTTCTCTAATGAATGGCTCGATTGATTTAAATTCTCTCTTAAAGTGTATACTCCCCCCCCTGTCTGTTTTTTACCCTTATGCTTCTGGTTTTTTATCTCTTCCCAGTTTTCTTTAAAAAGTTCTTGAATTTCTTTGTGTAGTATTTCGTAGGAACTTTTTAGGGTTTCTTTACCTTCGTCAATAAAAACCTCTTTCTGAACTATAATATCGCCGGTATCTATTCCTTCATCAATATAATGTATAGTAACACCCTTTGGTGTATCTTCTAAAAAACTCCAAACATTAGGATGAGCGCCTCTATTCCAAGGTAATAAAGAAATATGTAAATTTATAATGTTACCATTCATATATTCTATAATTTCTTTTGGAATTAAAAACCTATAATTATAACTTATTACAATATCAGGCCTTAATTGGATGACATCATTTATACTTATCTT